>NZ_AP043756.1:700000-797500 GCF_055393575.1 Thermus kawarayensis JCM 12314 | reverse complement strand
CCACGACCCCACCTCCCCCGCCCGGGTCTTCCGCATCCCCGGGGCCAAGGGCACGGTGGGCTTCATCAACCCGGTGACGGAACCCTTCTGCTCCAACTGCTCAAGGCTTCGCCTCACCTCGGACAAGAAGCTCAGGCCCTGCCTGCTTACGGATCTGGAGATGGACATCGCCTGGGCCTTCGCCGCCCCCGAGCCGGTGGAGGCCCTGGTGGACGCCATCCTCATCGCCACCAACCGCAAGCCCGCCTTCGGCAACACCCTGCCCACCCTGCGCAAGCGGGTCATGCTGGGGATCGGCGGATAGCCTGAAAGGTGGCCAGAACCACCAAGGACGCCCCCAGAACCCCCGTGAGGCCCAGGCGCTCGCCCAGAAGAACGAAGGCGAAGAGGGTGGCCCAGACGGGCTCCAGGGTGTAAAGCACCGCCGCCTGGGGCGCAGGGACGTGCCTCTGCCCCCAGGTCTGGAGCCAGGTGGTGAGGGCCGTGGCCACCACCCCCAGGTAGAGCACCGCCCCCCAGGGGACCTCCCGGGAGAGGCCCCCTTCCCCCAGGGCCCAGGGCCAGGCCAGAAGGGCCGTCCCTACCACCTGGACCGCGGTGAGGGGCAGGGAGGGAACGGCCTTGGCGTGGACCTCGAGGCGGAGGATGTAAAGGGCGTAGGTCACCGCCGTGGCCAGGGTCCAGAGGTCCCCCACGTTGAGGGGAGGCTGCTTGGGGTCGTAGGAGAGAAGCCCCACCCCCAGAAAGGCCAGGAGGGCGGCCCTTCCCACCCGCCCCACCCTCCTTCCCCCCAAGGATAGGAGAAGGGGCACCAGGACCACGTTCAGGGCGGTGATGAAGGCGCTCCGGCTGGCGGAGGTGTACTGGAGGCCGATGGCCTGGCTGGCGTACCCCAAAAGCAACCAAAAGGCAAGCTCCATCCCCGGCCCAAAGGCCCCCCTGGGCAGGCGCACAAGCCAGGGAAGGAAGAAAAGGCTCGCCACCAGGAAGCGGAGGAAGACCAAGGCGCTGGCGGGCATGGTCTCCACGGCCCCCTTCACCACCACGAAGGTGGTGCCCCAAAGGAGGGTAAGGAGGTTGAGGGCGAAAAGGCCCAGGGCGTAGCCGCGCATGGCCTAAAGTGTAAGGCATGGTGCCCGCGCCCGATACGGTCCGGCAGGCCATCCAGGAAGGGCTTCTTTCCCGCCTGGACCACCCTGACCCCTCCTACCGGAACCTCCTCCAGGAATATCCCAAGCGAGGCGGGAAGATGCTCCGGGGCCTCCTCACCTTCTACAGCGCCCTGGCCCACGGGGCCGGGGAAGAGGCCGCCCTTCTCGCCGCGGAGGCCATGGAGCTTTTCCAGAACTGGGTGCTGGTCCACGACGACATAGAGGACGGGTCGGAAGAGCGCCGGGGCCGCCCCGCCCTCCACCGCCTCCACCCCATGCCCCTGGCCCTAAACGCCGGGGACGCCTTGCACGCCGAGATGTGGGGGCTTTTGGCGGAAGGGCTCTTTAGGGGGCTTTTCGGCCCGGGGGTGCTCCGGGAGTTCCACCAGGTGGTGCACCGCACCGCCTACGGCCAGCACCTGGACCTCCTCTGGACCCTCACGGGGAGGCTGGACCTCCGCCTCGAGGACTACCTCCACATGGTGGCCCACAAGGCCGCCTACTACACCGCCGTGGCCCCCCTGCGCCTGGGAGCCCTCCTCGCCGGGCAAGAGCCCCCCGGGGCCTACGAGGAGGGGGGCCTGAAGCTGGGCACGGCCTTCCAGATCGTGGACGACATCCTCAACCTGGAGGGGGACGAGGCCTACGGCAAGGAGAGGGCCGGAGACCTCTACGAGGGCAAGCGCACCCTGATCCTCCTCCGTTTCATAGAAGAGGCCTCCCCGGAGGAAAGGGCCCGGACGGAGGCCCTCCTCCGCCTTCCCCGGGAGGCGAAGCCCGTGGAGGAGGTGCGCTGGCTTTGGGAAAGGCTCCTGGCCTCCCGGGCCCTTTCCTGGAGCAAGGCCACGGCAAAGAGGCTCAAAGAGGAAGGGTTCCAGGCCCTCCTTCCCGCCCTGGAGCGCCTTCCGGGAAAGGAGGCGGCGGGCCTCCTCCGGGGACTCCTCACCGCTTTGGTGGAGCGGCGGGCATAATGGAGCCATGCAGGGGGTGCGCTTCAAGGTCATCACCGGGAACGACCCGGACATATTCCAGGAGAGGCTGAACCGCTTCGTGGAAAATCTGCCGGAAAACACCGTCCTGGTGGAGGTGAGGTTCGCCGTCTCCGAGGGACCCTCCCCCCTCTTCGCCGCCTTGGTCCACTACAAGGAAGTGGAGGAATGGCAGGAGTAGAGGCCTTCCGCTTCTTCCTGGCCCTGAAGGGCGAGGCCAAGCGGGAGGAGGTGCGGGCCCGGTTTCCCCGGCTCGTCCCCTTCCTCAAGGCCCTGGGGGAGGAGGTGGAGGCCCGGGGGGAGACCCTCTACCTCAAAAACCCTCTCCGCCTCTCCTGGTTCGCCCCCCTGTTCGGGGCCTGGTACACCCCTTTGCTCCCCGAGGCCGAAAGGACCCTGGCCCTGGAAAGGCTTTTGGAGGCCGCCTTCCGCTCCGCCGAAGCCGGGGAGGCCCCGGTGGAGGGGGAGGGCCTCCTCAGGATAGCCCGCCTCTTCCAAGAAGGGAGCCAAGCCCTCCTCAGAGGAGCCCACCGGGAGGCCCTCCACCGCTATGGGGAGGCCCTGGGCCTCCTGGAGCAGGCGGGGCTCCCCTTCCCTGCCACCGCCCTGGCCCTCCTGGCCTGGGCCCAGGAGGGCTTCCGCCCCGGGGGGAGGGGCAAGGAAACCGCCCGCAAGGCCCTGGAGCGGGCCCAAACCCCCTTCGCCCGGGAGGTGGCGGAAAGGGTCCTCGCCCAGGCCACAAAGGGGGGGAGCCCCGGGCCCTAGAATGGGGGGCATGGCGGGGCTTCGGCGGGTCTACCTGGCCCGGCCCCGGGGGTTCTGCGCCGGGGTGGTCATGGCCATTGAGGCGGTGGAGCGTTGGGCGGAGGCCCTAAAAGAAAAGGGCGAACTCGTGGTCTACCACGAGATCGTCCACAACCGGGTGGTGGTGGAGCGTCTCCGGAGGAAGGGGGTCCACTTCGTGGAGGACCTGGCCGAGGTGGAAAGGCTGGGGCGGGAAAGACGGCTTGCGGGCACGGTGGTCTTCTCCGCCCACGGGCATCCCCCCGCCGTCCGCAAGCAGGCGGCGGAGATGGGCCTCACCATTTTGGACGCCACCTGCCCCCTGGTGACCAAGGTGCACACCGAGGCCAGGCGCTACGCCAAGGAGGGGTACTGGATCCTCCTCATCGGGGATTCCGCCGACCACCAGGAGATCAAGGGGACCTACGGGGAGGCCCCGGAAAGGACCCTCCTGGTGGCGGTCCACACCCACGTGGGCAAGGACCCCCGCCTGGCCGACCCCCGCACCGTGGAGGTGCCGGACCCCGAGAAGGTGGTGGTCCTCACCCAGACCACCCTGAGCGTGGACGACACCCTGGCCACCGTTGAGATCCTCAAGCGGCGCTTTCCCAAGCTCGTGGTGCCTCCCCGCAAGGACCTCTGCTACGCCACCCAGAACCGCCAGGAGGCGGTGAAGCGCATCGCCCCCCGGGTGGAGGCCTTTTTGGTCCTCACAAGCCCCCACTCCTCCAACGGGATGCGCCTTTTCGAGCTGGCCCAGGACCTCACCGGGCGGGCCTACCGCCTCGAGGGCCCGGAGGACCTGCGCCCCGAGTGGCTTCTCGGGGTGGAAAACGTGGGGGTAACCTCCGCCGCCAGCACCCCCGAGGACCTGGTCCAGGGCCTTCTGGCAAGGCTCAGGGCCCTAAGCCCGGGCCTAGAGGTGGTGGAGGAGGGGGAGTGGGAGGCCATCAGCTTCCGCGAGCCCAGGCCCCTCGCCCCCGAGGAGGTCCTGAAGGGTGCTTGACCTGAGGCTCTCCGTGGCCCCCATGGTGGACCGCACGGACCGCCACTTCCGCTTCCTGGTCCGCCAGGTGAGCCTGGGGGTGCGGCTGTACACGGAGATGACCGTGGACCAGGCGGTGCTAAAGGGAAACCGGGAGCGCCTCCTCGCCTTCCGCCCCGAGGAGCACCCCATCGCCCTGCAGCTTGCGGGCAACGACCCCAAGAGCCTGGCAGAAGCGGCCAGGGTCGGGGAGGCCTTCGGCTACGACGAGATCAACCTCAACCTGGGCTGCCCCTCGGAAAAGGCGCAAGAAGGGGGGTACGGGGCCTGCCTCCTCAGGGACACCCCACGGGTAGCGGAAATCCTTAGGGCCATGGGCGAGGCGGTGGGGGTGCCGGTGAGCGTGAAGATGCGCCTGGGCCTCGAGGGGAAGGAAACCTATCCCGCCCTGGCCCACACCGTAGCGGGCTTCGCCGAGGCCGGGGTTTCGGTCTTCATCGTCCACGCGAGGAGCGCCCTCCTCACCCTCTCCACGAAGGGGAACCGGGAGATCCCTCCCCTCCGGCACGAATGGGTCCACCAGTTGAAGGAGGACTTCCCCCACCTCACCTTCGTCACCAACGGGGGGATAAGGAGCCTGGAGGAAGCCCTCCTCCACCTGAAGCGGGTGGACGGGGCCATGCTGGGGCGGGCGGTCTACGAGGACCCCTTCGTCCTGGAGGAGGCGGACCAGAGGGTCTTTGGCCTGCCCCATAGGCCAAGCCGCCTGGGGGTGGCCCGGCGGATGCGGGCCTACCTGGAGGAAGAGGCCCTAAGGGGCACGCCCCCCTGGGCGGTCCTGAGGCACATGCTCCCCCTCTTCCGGGGAAGGCCCAAGGGGAGGCTCTGGCGCAGGCTCCTCAGCGAGGGGCGCTCCCCGGAGGCCCTGGACCGGGCCCTACGGCTTATGGAGGAGGAGGTAGGTCAGGAGGGCGAGGAGGAAAACCCACACCCAAAGGGGCACCCGGAAGGAGCGCCTGGGCTTGCCCGTGAGGGGGTCTAGGACGGGGGGCGGGGCCATCTTCAGCCGGGCCGCCCGCTTCATGTGGGCCACCATCCTGTCCAGGTCCCCCTTCCGCTTGTAGAGGGCGGCCAGGTTCTCGTGGAGAAGGGGGTCGTCGGGGGCGAGCTTCAGGGCCTTTTGGTAGAGGACGAGGGCCTCCTCCACCTCCCCCCGCTCCAGATGGAGCGTGCCCAGGTTGGTGAGGGCCCGGTGGTGCAGGGGATCCAGCTCCAGGGCCCTTCGGAACCGCGCCTCCGCCTCCTCCCGCCTCCCCTCCCCCACCGCCCTCACCCCCAGGACCACCTCCTTCTCGGCGGCGAAGAGGGGGTCCTCCAGGGTCTCGGGGGCCTCCTCCAGAAGGGCAAGGCCCTTCAGGAGCCGCTCCTTTTCCCCTTCCGGGAAGCCCTCGGCGTAGGCCCGGGCCCCGGCGTAGTCCCTCCGCCGGAGGAGCCTGAGGAAGTGGAGGAGGGCCTGGGCCTTGGGATCCCCGGAAAGGGCCCCCGCCTCCAGGTCCTTCACGCCCTCCATCCTAGCCCAAGGCCTCCCGGTACACCTCCCGGTAGGCCCGGGCCGGGCCTTCCCAGGAGAAGTCCTTCTCCATACCCCTAAGGCCCATCTCCTCGGCCCCCAGGCGGAAAAGCCGCAAAACCCCGTAGAGGAGGCCCTCCGGGTGGTAGCTCTGGAAGAGGACCCCGGTCCGGCCGTCCTCTACGGTGTCCTTGAGCCCCCCCACGGCCCGGGCCACGGGCGGGGTGCCGTAGCGGCTTGCGATCATCTGCACGAGGCCACAGGGCTCAAAGCGGCTCGGCACCAACAGGGCTTCGGCCCCGGCGTAGGCCAGGCGGGCCATGGGCTCGTGGTAGGCGGGGAGGAAGCGCACCCGCCCGGGGTAGGCCCTTTCCGCCTCCTCCAGGGCCTGGGCGAGCCCCTCCTCCCCCACCCCCTGGGCGTAGAGGCTGAAGCCCATCTCCACCAGGCGGGGGAGGGCCTGGAGCAGGAGGTCCAGCCCCTTCTGGGCGTCCAGGCGGCCCACGTAGGCCAGGATGGGGGGCTTAAGACCCGTCCTTTCCCGGAAGGCCTCCCTGGCCCGGGCCTTCCCCGAGGGGTCCTCCCGGGTGTAGGGGGCGGGGAGGTGGGGGTCTTTGGCGGGGTGGTAAACCTCCGTGTCCAGGCCGTTCAGGATGCCCCTGAGCTTCCCGGCATGCCTCCTTAGGACCCCGTCCAGGCCCATGCCGAACTCCGGGGTCTGGATCTCCTCGGCGTAGGAGGGGCTCACCGTGGTGAACCGGCGGGCGAAGACCACCCCCCCCTTCATCAGGTTCACCCGGCCGTAGAACTCCAGGGCCTCCATGTGGAACAGCGTCCAGGGAAGCCCGGTCCAGTGGAAGAAGGGCCCGGGGTCCACAAGGCCCTGGTGGGCCAGGTTGTGGATGGTGTAGACGGTGGGGGCGTAGAGGGCGAGGAGGGCCGCCGTCCAGTCGTGGGCGTGGACCAGGGGGTAATCCCGGGCCACCTCCTTGGCCGCCAGGGCGAAGCGCAGGTAGCGCTCCAGGTCGTCGGGGTAGCCGTAGACCCGTTCCCGGCCGAAGCCCTCCACCTGGAGGAGAAGAAACCGCACCCCCCCTTCCACCCGCTCCCCTAAAAACGCCCTTTCCTCCCGCCCGGCGAAGGCGAAGGCCACCTCCCCCGCGCGCCTCGCCTGAAGCCCCCCGTGCCAGGGAAGGAGGACCTCCGCCTCCACCCCAAAGGGCCTCAGGGCCTTGGGGAGGGCCCCCACCACGTCGGCAAGCCCCCCTACCTTGACCAGAGGGTAGGCCTCGGGAGCCACGTGAAGCACGCGCATCAATCCCCTCCCTTCCAAACCCCTTGGGGAAGGGACAGGGCCCCCTCGAGGCCGCCCAGGTACAGGTAGGCCCAGGCCTCCACCGGCCCCTCCGGGGTCTGCGCCACCATACGCACCCTCCGGTACTCCATCCCCTCCTCCTCCAGCTCGTCCAAAAGGGGAAGGGCCTCCGGGGCCAGGCAAAGCACCTCCCCATACACCCTCCCCTCCCCCGGCACCATGGCGGGGTAGGGGTAGGGGCGGTGGGGACCCTGGGGAAGGTGGTAGAGGCGAAACCCCTCCACCCACCCCGGGAGGACCCGGTGGAGGTAGGGGGCCACCAGGGGGTGGTTCCTCTCCCCCCGCTTGAGGGTCCCGTAGACGAAGACCCGCTCCACTACTCCCCCAGAAAGCGATACCCCAGGCCCACCACCGTCTCTATGAAGCGGGGGGCCAGGGGGTCGTCCTTGAGCTTTTTGCGAAGGAGGCGGATGTAGGCGTCCACCACCCTTTCGTTCCCCTCAAACTCGGGCCCCCAGACCCTCAGGAGGAGCTCCTCCCGGGTGAAGACCCGGCCCGGAGCCTGGGCCAGGGTCAGAAGCAGGCTCGTTTCCGTGGGGGAAAGCTTAAGGGGCTCCCCTTCAAAGAAGGCCTTGCGGGCCTCGAGGTCCAGCTCCAAAGGCCCAAAGCGCCGCCTCCCCTCCTTCCCGGCCCGGCGGAGGAGGGCCTTGATGCGGGCGAGGAGTTCCTTGAGGGAAAAGGGCTTCCCTAGGTAGTCGTCCGCCCCCTCCAAAAGCCCCTCCACCCGGCTGTCCTCATCCGCCCGGCCCGTGAGGAGGAGGACGGGAAGGAGGGGGTCTGAGGAGCGGAGGCCCTTCAAGACCTCCAGCCCCTCCATATCCGGCAGGCCCCGGTCCAGCACCACCAGGTCCGGCCTCGCCCCCTCCCACACCCGGTCCAGGGCCTCCCTCCCCGAGCGGGCCCACCCCACCTGGAACCCCTCCTTCTCCAAAAAGCGCTTCACCAACTCGCCCACCTGGGGGTCATCCTCCACCAAGAGAATCCTTCCCATAATGTTTCCCCGAATACTCACCGCCCCAGAACCAGCACCACCCCGGGATACTCCCCCTCCGGCAATCCCAGAAGCCGCGCCACCGCCTCGTCGTGGAAGGTCTCCGCGGGATAGGCGGCCAGACCCTGGCCCACCGCGGCAAGCAAGGCGAGGGAAGCGGCGTAGCCTGCCTCTAAAAGAGCATACCGGTACCCCCTAAGGCCGTACAAGGCCTCGCTCCTCTCCGGCACCAGGGTGAAGGCAAGGAGGGCCGCCGCCCTTTCCAGGGCGAGGCCCATGAGGGCCTCGGACCAAGGGGCCACCTCGGCCCGGGGGGAGATCTGGAAGAGCTGGTGCTCCTTGGAAAAGTAATGGTAGACCCCGGGGAACATCCCTTCCACCCGGAGGGCCACCAGGTAGGCCTCGAGGGGATAAGCCTCCCCCGCCGAGGGGAACCCCCGCCGCCCTTCCCGCTCGGCCAAGGGGTAGAGCACCTGGGAGAGGTCCTTCAGGGTGAGGGCCGAGCCCACCTCGGGAAGAAGGGGCCTCAGGTGGGCCATGGCGCGAAACAAAGGGGGGCCCCCCTCCCCCCGGAAGGGGGGCAGGGCCTGGGTTTCCAGGGGGTTGGCGTAGACCTTGGCCTTGGGTTTCCGCCTCAAGGGGAGCTCGTCTCCCGGGCTCAAGCGGGTGAGGCGGTAGAAGAGCTTGCCGGGGTGCTTCTCCATGGCTAGAAGCGGTAGCCCTTGGGCACCACCACCACGCCCTCGGGGGTCACGGTAAAGCCCCGGGCCCGGTCCAACTCCAGGTCGTAGCCGATCTCGGTGTGGGGGGGGATCTTGACGTTCTTGTCCACGATGGCGTTCCTGATGCGGCAGTAACGGCCCACCTCCACGTCGTCAAAGAGGACGGAGCGCTCCACCAGGCTATAGGAGTTCACCCGCACCCGGCGGAAGAGGACCGACTCCCTCACCGTCCCCCCGCTCACGATGACCCCGCCGGCGAGGAGGCTATTCAAGGCCCGCCCCACCCGCTCCCCGGTCTCGTGGACGAACTTGGCCGGGGGGCTGAAGAGGTTGGCGGTGCGGAGGGGCCACTCGGGGTTGAAGAGGTCAAACTCGGGGACCACCTTCACCAGGTCCATGCTGGCCTCGTAGTAGGCGTCCAGGGTCCCCACGTCCCGCCAGTAGAGGTTGGGGCCCTCCTGGCCGGGGATGGGGTTGCGGTGGAAATCGTAGGCGTAGACCCTGTACCCCTCCTTGAGGGCCCGGGGGATCACGTCCTTGCCGAAGTCGTGGGCGCTGGTCTCGTCCCGGGCGTCGGCCTCCAGGAGTTCAAAGAGGGCCTCCGTGCGGAAGATGTAGTTCCCCATGGAGGCCAGGGCCAGATGGGGCCTCTGGGGGATGGGCTTGGGGGTCTTGGGTTTTTCCTGGAACTCGGTGATGCGCCACTCCTCGTCCACCTGCAAGACGCCGAAGCGGCTTGCCTCCTCCACGGGCACGGGGTAGGCGGCGATGGTGATGTCCGCCCGCTTCTCCCGGTGGTACTCCACCATGTGGCGGACGTTCATCTTGAAGATGTGATCCCCCCCGAAGACGGCCACCGCCTCGGGGGCGTGGTTCTGCACCAGGTGCAGGTTCTGGTAGATGGCGTCGGCGGTGCCCCGGTACCAGACGGGCCCGAGCTCCTCATAGCGGTACATCTGGGCGGGCACCAGGAGGATGAAGTGGTCGTCCAAGAAAGCCCCGAAGCGCCAGTAGCGCTGGATGTGCTCGGTGAGGGACTGGGCCTTGTACTGGGTGAGGACGTAGATGGCGTAGATTCCCGAGTTCACGAAGTTGTTCAGGACGAAGTCAATGATGCGGTACTTGGCCCCGAAGGGCACGGCGGGCTTGGCCCGCTTGGCGGTGAGGGGATAGAGGCGGCTTCCCTGCCCCCCGGCCAGAACCATCCCCAAGACCTCCACCTTGACCATGGAATCCCCCTTTGCCGGTAGTTTACCCTAGGGCCCCGGGGACAAAGGCCCGGGTATAGTGGGCGCGATGAGGGTCTCTGCCCTTCGCTGGTTCGCCCCCCCCACAAGGCCTAGGCCCGCCCCGCCCTTCTTCGGCCAGGAGCGGGCCCTGAAGGCCCTGGAGGCCGCCTTTCGCCAGGGGGGGCACGGCTACTTGGTGGGCCCAAGCGGCCTGGGCAAGCGCAAGCGCCTCCTGCGCTACCTCACAGGGCGCACCTTCCCCAAGGAAGAGCTGGTCTACCTTCCCCTGGGAGAGGAGGCCTTCCCCCTCCTCCTCCCCGAGGGGGAGGGCCGGGCCCTTTTGGAGGAGGTGGAAGCCCTTCTCTCCGAGTTCACCCCGGCCCTCTTCCGGGAAAAGGGCTTCCTCTACGCCAAAAGCCTGGTGGAAGCCCGCTACCAGAAGGAGGCCGAGGCCCTTCTGGAAGCCTTAGGGGAGGAGGCCAAGTCCCACGGCTTCGTCCTGGAGGAAGGGGAGGAAAGCCTGAGGCTCTCCGGCCAGGGCCCCCTGCCCCCGGAGCTTTCCGCCAGGCTGGAGGAGACGGTCTTGGCCTACGTGGAGGCCCGGCAGAAGGCCCAGGCGGAGGTGGCCGCCTTAAGGCGGAGCTTCGCCGAGCGCTTCCTCTCGCCCAGGGCGGAAAGGCTTAAGGAGCGCTTCCCCGAGGCCAGGGCCTATGTGGGCTGGGTGCTGGAAACCCTCCTCCGGGCCGCCGCTCTGGAAGAAGAGCTGGAGGCCTCAACCCTCCTCCCCCACCTCCTGGTGGCGGGAGGGGACCGGGTGGTCTACGAGCCCAACCCCATCCCGGAAAGGCTTTTCGGCCACCTGGAGTACGAGGCCCGGGAAGGGGTCCTCACCACCCACCTGGGCCTTCTCCGTCCCGGGGCGTTGCACCGGGCCACGGGAGGGGTGCTGGTCCTCGAGGCCCACCGGGTGTGGGAGCTGGGGAGCTACCCCCTCCTCAAGCGGGCCCTGGCCACCGGGGAGGTGGAGCCCCTCACCCCCAGGCCCGAGGTCAAGGGCCCCCGGCTCAAGCCCGCTCCCCTCAAGGCCCAGGTCTTCCTGGTGGGCCCCCCGGAGGTCATGGCCTTCCTGGAGGAGGATGAGGAGTTTTTGGAGCTATTCCCCTTCCGGGTGGAGTTCAGCCCGGAGATCCCCTACACCGAGGAGAACCTGGCCTACCTGGGAGGGTTCCTGGAGGCCGAGGGCGTCCCCCTTACCCCCGAGGGCCTGGCCGCCCTGGCCGACGAGGCCCGGCGCCTGGCCGGCCACCGGGAGCGCCTGGACGCCCGGCTTTACCGCCTCTTGGACCTGGCCCGGGAGGCCCAGGGCCTGAGGGCCCCCGTGGACGGGGAGGCCGTGCGGGAGGCGGTGAGGTCCCGGGAGGAACGCTTTGGCCTGGAGGAGGAGCTCTACCTGCAAGAGATCCGGGAAGGGGTGGTGGCCCTGGAGGTGGCGGGGGAGCGGGTGGGTGAGGTGAAGGGCCTGGTGGTGGTGGAGGGCCCCCTTCCCATGGGCCGCCCCGTGCGCATCACCGCCCAGGCGGGTCCGGGGCGGGAAGGGGTGCTCTCCATAGACCGCGAGGTGGGCCTGGGGGGCCAGGTCTTCCACAAGGCCGTCCTCACCCTGGCCGGGTACCTGCGGGGCACCTACGCCCAGGTGGGGGCCCTCTCCGCCACGGTGAGCCTGGTCTTTGAGCAGAGCTACGGGGGCCTCGAGGGGGACTCGGCGGGGCTCGCCGAGCTCCTGGCCGTCCTCTCGGCCCTCTCGGGCCTGCCCTTAAGGCAGGACCTGGCGGTCACCGGGGCCATAGACCAGACGGGAAGGGTCCTGGCCGTGGGCCGGGTGACGGAGAAGGTGGAGGGCTTCTTCCGGGTCTGCCAGGCCCTAGGACCCACCGGCACCCAAGGGGTGGTCCTGCCCAAGGCCAACCTCCCCCACCTCACCCTGCGGGAGGAGGTGGTGGAAGCGGTGGAGAAGGGGCGCTTCCACCTCTACGCCGTGGAGGAAGTGGACGAGGCCATGGAGCTCCTCTTCGGCCGCAAGGCCTACTGGGTGCACGAGCGGGTGCGGGAGGTTCTGGAGCACTTCCAGAAGCTGGAGAACGGGGAGGAGAAGTAAACTTAAGGGGATGGCCAAGAAAACACCCCCTTCCAAACGGCAGCTAGAACTGCGTCTGAGCGGCCAGATCTTTGAGATCCCGCCCCTCTGGGACGTCCTCCTCATCGGCCGCCTCGCTCCCATCGGCCCCGAAGCGGCGAGGCGCATGGCGGAAAGCCTGGCTCCCGGCCAGTTCACCCTCCTTAAGGTGGAGAAGGGGCCAGTGGAAGCCTTCCTGGTCCGGAAAAGCCTTCTGCGAGCCCTGGCACCTGAGGCCCTGGAGGAGGTGCTCCTGGAAGAGCTTGCGCCTCTCCTTTCCGAGGAGCAAGTGGTGCGAGCCCAGGTGGAGGTGGTGCTTCACACGGGGAGGACCATCCGGTTAGACTAGATACAAATGCTCCGGGTAATGGAGGCCATGGCTTCGGACCCCATCCGGGTGAACTCCTGGACGAGCGTCCGGGAGGCCGCCCGGCTCATGGCCGAACGCCGGGTGGGAAGCCTGGTGGTGGTGGAAGACGGCCAGGTTCTCGGGGTGGTCACCAGCCGCGACCTCCGGGGGGCCCACCCCAACCGCTTGGTGGTGGACGTGCTCAAAGGACCCCCGGTGGCGATTTCCCCGGAGGCGAGCCTCTTGGAGGCCAAGGCCCTGATGGAGGCCAAAGGCCTGGAGAGGCTCTTGGTCATGCGGGAGGGAAGGCTTTTGGGCATTCTCACCCAAGGGACCCTGGCCTTCGCCCTGGGCCAGCACTTTGACCCCCTCACCGGCCTTCCCCGGGCCGACCTTCTGCGCCACCACCTGGAAAGCCTCCTGGCCCAGGGGAAGGACCCCACCCTTATCTTCGTGGACCTGGACGACTTCGGCCGCCTCAACAAGGCAAACGGCCACCCCTTCGGGGACCGGGTCCTAAAGGCCTTGAGCCAGCGGCTGAAGGGCTTCGCCCAAGACCTGGGTGGGGAAGCCTACCGCTACGGGGGGGACGAGTTCGCCTTGGTCTTTCCCCGGCCCCGACAGGTCCTCCTCCCCGCCCTCCCCGAGCTCCTGCAACCCTTAGAAGTGGGAGGAGAAAGGGTGGGCTTCTCCGTGGGCGTGGCCGGGGGAAGGCGGCGGGAGGGACGGGTACCGGCCAACCTCTCGGCCACCGCCGACGACCTTCTAAAGCTCGCCAGCCTGGCCTCCACCCACGCCAAGCGCCAAGGCGCAGGCTGGGCCCTGGCGGAGGCCCTCAAGGCGAGCGAAGGGGCTCCAGAAGGAGCGTTCTCCCCGGAGGCACCCCAAAGCGCATGGGGAGGTAGTCCCCCCGCCACCAAAGGGCCAGGAGGTCGGCGTAGTGGGGGGAAAAGAGGTGGCCCGACTGCCCCATAGGGTGGACGAAGAGGGAGTTTTCCGTGTCCGCGAGGTTCACGATCTGGCGGTAACTGGGCCCGTGGCCCATGGCAAGGGTCTTGGGGTCAAAGGGGCCTACGTTCACCGTGTACCGGTCCCCGCCGAAGGCCACCTCCCGGTCGGAGAGGCGCTTTAGGGGCGTGTGGGTGAGGACGGCGTGGAGAAAGCGCGCCCGGTGGACCTCGCCCCAGGCCCTAACCCTTAAGGCCTCCTTCCGGTCCAAGGCCCTTTCCAGGGCGAGGGCGGCATAGTCCAGGCAGGTCTCGGCGTACTCCGTCTCTGGCTGGTCGCAGTTCCTATCCCCCTCCTTCAGGGCCCTCAGGAGGTAGCGGGGCTGGTCCCAGTAGGCCTCCCCCACCTCCCTCTCGGGAAGCCGGGTGAGCTCGGTGTACCAGAGGGCGAAGACCAGGGCCTCCTCCGAGGAGGCGGCCATGGTCCCGTCCCAGGCGAGGAGCCTTTCCCGAAAGGCCCGGCTCCTCTCGGAGAGGGGGGTGAGAAGCTCCAAAATGGGACGGAAGTCCCGGTAGAGGAGGCTCTTTTGGTCCTGCTGGATGGCCTTCATGTCCTCGAGGGAAAGCCTCTCCTTGGCCAGGAGGAGTTCCTCTATGCGCTCCGCCCGGTAGGGCTCGGCCCAGTCGTAGGTGAGGGCGTAGGGAAAGCCTTTGGGGGTCACCTTGTGGTTGGCGGTGACGATATAGCCCCTTGGGGGGTTAAAGGCCCTGGGCCACTCCGCAGGGCTTCGGTAGCCCAGCCAGTCCCACTCCCCGTTCCCCGGCACCGGCACCATCCCCGTGTGCCCCTCCCTGCGGATGGGGAACTTCCCCGGGGCGATGTAGCCGATGTTGCCCTCCACGTCGGCGTAGACAAAGTTTTGGCTAGGGGCGGAGTAGGGCTCCAGGGCCTTTTGAAATTCTTCCCAGTTTCTTGCCCGGTTCACCCCCAGGAAGGCCATGAGGATGTGGTCTTCCGGGTCCAGGCTCACCCAGCGGAGGGCCATGGGGGTCTTGGGAGGGTCCTTGAGGGCATCGGTGATCACGGGGCCAAAGACCGTCTCCCGTACCTTCAGAACCTCCTCCTTCCCGCCCTTCACCCGGATCCTTTCCTCCCGCACCCCGTAGGGGACGACCCTCCCCTTGTAGCGGTAGCCCCGCCCTTCCACCTCCTCCAATAGGTACAGGTCCTCCACGTCCGCCCCCACGTTGGTCACCCCCCAGGCGATGCGGTCGTTCCTACCGATGACGATGCCGGGAAGACCTGGCAAGGAGGCGCCCATGGCCCTAAGCCCCGGGGCCTCGAGGGCCATGAGGAACCAGAGGCTCGGGGCCTGGAGGGCGAGGTGGGGGTCGTTGGCCAGGAAAGGCTTTCCCGTGGCGGTGCGGCTTCCCGCCACCACCCAGTTGTTGCTGGCCTCCACAAAGCGGGGCGGGGCCACTTGGAGGAGGGCGGAGGGCGCCTCCTCCCGCTTGAGGGGAAGCCTGAGGTCCTCCGCCCTGAGCACGGTGGGAGCGTCCTCGGGGTAAGGGGGCATGAGCTCGAGAAGCCTCTCCGGGCTTACCCCCCGGGCGAGGAGGCGGTGGCGCTTTAGCTCCTCCTCCCAGTTCCCCGAAAGGTCGTAACTCATCATCTTAGCCCAGACCAAAACGTCGGGGCCCGTCCAGGGCTCGGGGCGGAAACCGAGGAGCCTGAACTCCAAGGGCAAGGAGGCGCCGCTCGCCAAAAAGGCGTTCACCCCGGCGGCGTAGGCGTCCACCGCCTCCTTCTCCTCGGGGTAGAGCCTTTCGTAGGCGCTCCTGGCCGCCCGGTAGAAGCCCCAGGTGCGGAGGAAGCGGTCCTGGGGCAGGGTAGCCTCCCCCAGGACCTCGCTCAAACGCCCCTGGCCTACCCGGCGCTGGAACTCCATCTGCCAGAGCCTCTCCTGGGCGTGGACGAAGCCCTGGGCGAAGAAGAGGTCCCTAAGCGTCGCCGCCCGGATGCGCACCACCCCCTTGCCGTCCCGCACCACCTCCACCGGAGCGGAAAGCCCCTTCAAGGCGATGCGGCCCTCCTCTTGGGGCAGGAAAGACCTCAGGTAGAGGTACCCCGAAAGGGCCAGGAGAAGGACGAGGAGAAGCCCTAAGCCCAAAAGCCAAGCCATCGCCCGCAAGAAGCGCTTCATGGTTGGGAGGAAGCATACCATAACCCCATGGACCTCCTGCGCGCCTCCTTGAGCGGGGTTTTCCTTGGGCTTCTCTTTTACCGCCTGGGCCTTCCGGGCGGGGCCGTGGTGGGGGCCATGCTGGGCACGGGCCTCCACCAGCTCCTCGCCTCCCCCGCCCCCATCCCCAAGGGCCTGGACCTCGCCGTACAGCTTGCCGCCGGGGTCTTGGTGGGGCTTTCCTTCCGGAAGGAGCTCCTCTCCCCCAAGCTCCTCCCCTATGCCCTCCTCAACGCCCTCGCCTTCCTCGCCCTCGCCCTCCTCCTCGCCTTCCTCCTGGCCAAGCCCCTGGGCCGGCCCCCTCAGGCCCTTCTCTTCGCCCTGGCCCCGGGAGGGATCACGGGCATGGGGCCCCTAAGCCAGGCCGAGGGGGGAAGCCCCGCCCTGGTAGGCGTCTTCCACACGGTGCGCGTCCTCGCCCTCTTCCTCCTCGTCCCCCTCCTCGCCCGGCTTCTCAGGTAGAGTGAAGGCATGCAGCTAGAGTTCCTGGAAAACGGCCCCATCCGGGTGGAGGGCAAGCGCTTCGTGGTGCGCGTGGGGGAGAAGGAGGAGGTCTTAGAGCGCCCGCGGGTCTTCCTCTGCCGCTGCGGGGGTTCGGGGAACAAGCCCTTCTGTGACGGCACCCACAAGCGGATCGGCTTCCAGGCCCCGGGCGGGGTCTTGGAGGTGGAAAGCGACTGACCCGCTGGTCAATCCCGGCCAAAGGAGGTAGACTCCGGGGGCTATGGGTGCCATGCGCTACCGGAAGCTCGGCAAGTGGGGCCTGAAGGTCTCCGAGATCTCCCTGGGGGCCTGGGTGACCTTCGGGGACGCGGTGAAGGACAAGGAGACGGTCCGGGAGATCGTTAGAATCGCCTACGAGGGCGGGGTGAACTTCTTTGACAACGCCGACGTCTACGCCAAGGGCCTGGCCGAGGAGATCATGGGGGAGGTCCTGAAGGAGTTCCCCCGGCACACCCTGGTCCTCTCCACCAAGGCCTACTGGCCCATGTCCGAGGATCCCAACGACCGGGGCCTAAGCCGCAAGCACCTCCTGGAGAGCATCACGAAAAGCCTCAGGCGCCTTAAGACCGACTACGTGGACCTCTTCTTCGCCCACCGTTTCGACCCCGAGGTCCCCATGGAGGAGATCGTCTACGCCATGCACACCCTCGTGGAGAAGGGGTACGCCCTCTACTGGGGCACCTCGGAGTGGCCCGCCGCCCGCATCGCCGAGGCCGTGGCTTTCGCCAGGGGAAACGGCCTCCACCCGCCCGTGGTGGAGCAGCCCCAGTACTCCATGCTCTACCGGGAACGGGTGGAAAACGAGATTCTTCCGGAAGCGGAGCGCTTCGGCCTGGGCCTCGTGGTGTGGAGCCCCCTGGCCATGGGCATGCTCACGGGGCGGTACGACGGGGGCATCCCCGAGGAGAGCCGCTTCGCCCGCTACCCCCAGTTCGCCGAGCGCTTCCTCACGGAGGAGAACCGTAAGAAGGTGCTCAAGCTCAAGCAGGTGGCGGACGAGCTCGGCCTCACCCGCACCCAGCTCGCCCTGGCCTGGGTCCTGAGGCTTCCCGGGATCAGTAGCGCCATCACCGGGGCCACCCGCCCCGAGCAGATCCGGGAAAGCCTGGGAGCGGCGGGGGTGGACCTGCCGAAGGAGGCCCTGGCGAAGATTGAGGCCATCCTAAAGGGCGAAGACTAAGTGCCCGCGCCGCAATCGGGCCCGGACGCAAGGCCAAGGGGCGTCCCTCCAGTGTGGCTTCCTTCCCTCCCAAGGAAAGAGGGGGCCTGTAGGCTTCCCCTATGGGCAAGCCTCTCCTCGCCCCCGCTCTCCGCCTGCTGGAAGAGGGGCGGGACCGGGAAGCCCTGGCCTTTCTCCTTCCTCCCCAGGAGGGCCCTTTGGAAGCAGAGCGCCTCGCCCTTCTCGGCTTCGTGGAAGCGAGGCGGGGAAACCTTCAGGCCTACCGCGCCCTGGCCCTGGAGGCCGCCCAAAGGGCCCAGACCCCCCTTACCCTCTACCACCTGGGCCTGGCCCTGCCCCCAAAGGCGGGGGCCTTGGCCCTGGAGGAGGCCCTGCGCCGCTTCCATGGGGACGCCCAGGGGGAGGCCCGGCTCCACCTGGCCCTGGCCATCGCCCTGGAGCGCCTGGGCCGCCTCGAGGCCCTGGCCCACGCCGCCCTTGCCCGCCTCAAGAACCCCTCCCCCTGGACCATCCTGCACCACCTGCGCCTGGAGCTCCTCTTCGGCGCCAAGCCCTTCCCGGAGGTCCTGGAGGAGGCGGAGCCCTTCCTGCCCCACCCCTTCCCCGGGGTGCGCCTCCTCGCGGGGCACACCCTGGCCCTGGCCCACCTCCTCCGGGGAAGCTCGAGGCGGGCAAGGAACCTCCTCCGGGGCCTCCTCCCTCTCCTGGAGCCGCCAAGCCTCGCGAGCTTCCTGGTCCTCGGGGCCTTGGCCCTGGACCCCCCCGAGGTCCGGCTCCTCCTAGAAGGGGCCCAGGCCTTCCTCCCCCGGGAGGGCTGGCCCTGGGGGTTTTACCTCCTGGCCCGGGGACTTGGGGAGGGGGATGAGGCCTGCCTCCTCGCTGCCCACGGCCTTTTGCGGGAGGACGGGGCGCTCTACGCCCTCCTCTCCGAGGCCCGCCTGAAGGCCCTCGGGGTGGAGGTGGAAGCCCCCCTGGCCCCGGGGCTCGCCCCCGCCCTCCGCCCGGAGGCCCGGGCCTTCCTCCTGGGCCAGGCGGAAGCCCCCTTCCTTCGCTTCCTCGGGAGAGGCCCCCTCCCCTCCCTGGGCCCCAGGGGCACCGAGGCCCTGGCCCTCCTCTTCGCCCGCGAGGCAGGCCTGTCGGGAGAGGCCCTGGGGGAGGCGCTTTACGGGGAGCCCAACCCGGGGGCCCTGAAGGCCCTCCTCCACCGCCTGCGGGAGAAGGGCTTCCGCATCGCCTGTTCCCCTTACCGCCTGGAAAACCCTCCCCCCTCGGACCTCAGGGCCTTTCTCAGAGCCCTCTCCCGGGGGGATCTGGAGGAGGCCCTGGCCCTCTACCAAGGCCCCTTCCTCCCCTGGAGCCAGGCCCCGGGGGTGGAGGAACTCCGCCTGGAGCTGGAGGAGGCCCTGAGGCAAGCAGTGCTGGCCCAAGGGGACACGGAGAACCTCTTCCTCCTGGCCGAGCGCCTGGGGGAGGACCTGGAGGTCTGGGAGGCCCTCCTGGAGAGGCTACCCCCCGAAGACCCCCGCCTCCCCATCGCCCGGGCCCGGGTGGCGAGGCTCCGCCGGGAGTACGGGGTGTGAGGCCGGGGGAAAGCAGTCGGGGCGCCAGCAGGCCAAAGCGGGCCCGGAAGGCCGGGCCAGGAGGAAGAGCCAGGCCAAGAGGAAGAACCAAAGGACCTTGCCCCCCATGCCCCCAGGGTGCCACGGGGAGGGTTACGCGGGGGGCCTGAGGTTACGCGAGGTTACGCGGGGGGCCAGGCGTGGAACCGTTTCCACGTAACCTCCGCGTAACCTCCCCCCTGCTACCCTGGGGCTAACCCGTAAGGGGGTGAAGAAGATGCTCAAGGAGGTGCAAGCCAAGAGGTCATTGGGGCATAGCCAGAATGGATTCTGGCCGCAAGTGCGCATCTTTGCGGAAGGTCTGGCGTATCCGACCCACATGGAGTGGACTCCCCAAGGGCGGTTGCTGGTCTCCGAACGAAACCGCGGTCGCATTCTTGACATCACAGAAGGGGGCAGGGTGGAAAAAGCAACCACTGTTGCTGAAAATCTAGAAGGACCAGCCAGCATTCTGCCCAAAGAAAAAGGCCTTTTCGTTGCTGAAACTTGGGGGGGCAGAGTTACCTTCCTTGACCTTACGGATGGCTCCAGCAAGGTCCATGCCCTTGATCTGAGGTGGCCCTATTCCCTTACTACGGCGCAACTAGACGGCAAGGAAAGGATTTTTGTAAGTGAGTTGGTCGCTCCTCTTTTCGGCCAACTGACCGACATCACAGAGGGTGGGGGGAGGGAAAAGCATCTCCCTTACGTCAGGGAAATACCCTACGCGAGCCCGGTTTATTACCAAGAGCCGGGGACCCAGGGGTACGAGTTGAGGCCCCAAGTGATGATGGGGTGCGAAAGCGCCCCCTGGACTAAGCGCCTTGCGGACGGATCTCTAATCTTAGAGGCCAATTTTGTGATCTTCAAAGTGCCCAAAGGAGGCGGACGGTTCGCTGATATCCTCTCGGACGATAAGAATGTGATTGCTAGGGGTCTGCGTTTTACGGGGGGAATGACGCAGCACCCAGTAAATGGGCTAATCTACGCCGTTGATCCACCTGCAGGCACTGTATTTGCATTGGATCCCGAAAAACCCGGTGACTACCGGCACGTGCCGCCCGTGGTCCAAGGCCTTAACTGGCCGAGTTGCGTAAGGTTCAGCCCTGACGGCAAGGAAATGTTCGTGTGTTCCTTCTCCTCAGGCGTAGTCTACCTGGTGCGTAACTTCTTCGCTTGAGGCGATTCTTTCTTGCCGAGGGCCTGAGAACTTTAGGGGAAGGCCTCTTCACCCTTCCCCTCTTCGTCCTTTTTGCCCTTTCAGGGAATCCTGCCTGGCAAGCCACCCTTCCTTTCACCCTACAGCGAATCGCCGGGCTCCTCGCTCTTCCCCTAGGCGCCTTGGCGGACAGGATTCCAAGAAGGGAGCTTTTGGCCGTTGCGCTAACGCTTCAGGCTCTGACAACCCTGGGCCTGTTCCTGAAAACCCCGATCGTGCTTCTCCTCTGTGGAGCCCTTTTCTTTGCCCTTTCAACCCTAACGGGGCTCACGGCCTCGGCCTACCTGGCGGACTTGGCAAGCAGGGTGGGCTTGGAGAAAGCCCGGGGCAGGGCGGCAGCGGTCCACATCGCGGTGGATACCTTGAAAGATCCCTTCGCCGGCATCCTCGTAACCCGGACATTCTGGCTGCCTCCCTTCCTAGCGCTTCTAGCCCTCTTCGGCGCTGCCCTTCTTTACCGCTCCCTTCCTTTGGAGAAAGCACCTACGCCGAAAAAACGCTTCCGCCTCACGGAAGTCTGGGAAGGTGTACGCTTTCTCTGGCAGGCCCCCACCCTGCGACCCATCGTGGTCGCCGAAGCAACTTATACCTTCGTTTTCGCCCTGGGGGTCAGCCTATTGCCCTTTTTGCTCCTAAGGGTCTTGGGGGAAAGTCCTCTCGTCTACGGCATCGTCTCGTCCCTCTTGGGCATGGGGAGTTTCCTGGGAAGTCTCCTCGGCGGAGAGCTTTCACAGCGGGTCGGGAGAGATAAGATCCTCGTAATCGCCCTTCTCCTGGGATGTGGAGCTTTTCTGAGCATAGGTGGGGCTACCCACTGGATCTGGGTGGGATTAGGCGCGCTCCTTCTCGGCCTCGGGAGCCTAGCCTTCTTCGTGGTGGCCGGGGCCATCCGATTGGGAGAAGCCCCCCCGGAGCTTCGGGGCCGGGTGGCGGGGGGCTTTCTCTTCCTGACCGGGGCTCTAGCCCCCTTAGGCCCCCTCCTGGGCGGGGCCCTGGCGGAGGTGGCCCTCCCCCTCCCCTTCCTCCTGGCCGGGGGGCTCCTCCTCGCCCTCGCCCCCTGGGTGGGAAGGGAGTGGCGGTGAGGGGCAAGCCTCCCTCGTGAGCCTCGCCGGCAAAGTCGGCTTTGTGGCGCCGGAATGGAGGCCGTGGTAAAGTGAAAAGGGAATGGTAAAGTCCAGGATAAGCAGTAAAGGGCAGATCACCCTTCCCAAGGCGATCCGGGAGGCCCTTGGACTCCGCCCGGGAGAAGAGGTGGTCTTTGAGCTCCGGGAAGGGGGGGCCTTCCTCCGCCCCCGGCGCCGCGTACCCCTGGAAGCCCTGCTCGGGCGCTTGAAGGGCAAACGGGGGTTCCCCGGGGAAGAGGCGGAGAGGCGGGCGCGGGAGGAGGCGTGGAGGGAAGGGGCTTGAAGCCTTACTACCTGGACACCTCCCTGATGCTCCGCCTCCTGACCGGAGACCCGCCGGAGCTCGCCGCCCAAGCCCTGGAGGTGTTTCGCGGGGCCGAGGAGGGGCGCTACACCCTGGCCGTCCACCCCTTGGCGGTGGCCGAGGCCTTCTACACCCTGGTCTCCTTCTACGGGGTGGGGCGGGCCGAGGCGGCGGGGGCCCTCTTGGACCTGCTGGACCGGGAGGGGGTCCTTCTGGAAGACGAGGAGGATCTCCGCCCCGCCCTGGAGGAGGCCGGGAAGGGAGGGCTCAGCCTGGTGGACGCCTTCTTGGCCCACCGCGCCCGCAGGCAAGGGGCCGGGCTCGCCACTTCGGACCGCAAGCTGCGAAGGCGGGCCGGGGTAGAGCTGCTTCCTTGAAGGGGGGTTGCGCGGGGGGCCCAAGGTTACGCGAGGTTACGCAGAAGGCCAAGTGTGGAACCCTTTCCACGTAACCTCGTGTAACCTCCCCCCTGCTACCCTAGGCCTAACCCGTAAGGGGGTGAAGGAGATGCTCAAGGAGGTGCAGGAGGTCAAGCTCGGCGGCCGGACGCGGCGGGTTTACGTGAGGCCCTTCGCCTGGAACCTGCACGCGCCCACCCACATGGAGTGGACCCCGGACGGCAGGCTCCTGGTGGTGGAGCGCACCACGGGCAAGGTGAAGGACGTCACCAAGGGTGGGGACATGGAGGAGGCCAAGCCCTTCGCCTGGGGGCTCCAGGGGCCCTCCAGCATGTGCCCGCTGCCGGATGGTCGGATTCTGATTACCGAGTTCTGGGGAGGCAGGATTCGGGACATCAGCGTAGGTGGTCCCTCGGAAAAGTTGGCCATCTACGCTGAGGACTTGAGCAAGCCGTATAGCTTGGCTTTAGATGCTCTGGGAAGATTGTTAGTAACCGAGCATCTAGGACATGGAGTTGGGCGAATAAGCATAATTGCCTCGGGAAAGGCCGTACCCTTAGTGCAAGGAGTTCCATCTGTAGAAACACCGGGCTTTGAGGGATATACACCTCCACATGCTTGGCCCGATCGTTGGGAAGGCTTCGTGGCAGGATGTGGTAAGTGGGGCACAGATCCTAAAGTTTTCCCTGATCGGCCTTACGTTTTGCTGTCTCCATCGGCGGGTTAGGGCTTATTGTTGGTGTTCCAGAAGATGGTGGGCACTACGAAGCTTTAGCCCCTGAGCATACTTTCGCCAGGGGCTTAGGTTGGACTGGGGGCATGATAGCACACCCATTTGATGGAATGCTTTACGTAACACAACCCTTGCAAGGCGAAGTACGCGCCATAAATCCAAGAGAAAGTCGGAATTACCGCTTTGATTCCCCGGTGGTCTCTGGCATCCCCATGGCTTCATGCGTGCGCTTTACTCTTGATGGGGAGAAGATGCTCGTGTGCTCGCCACAAAGTGGAGCGATCTGGCAAGTAGAGGGATTTTCCGACTAGGTCAGCTTGAGGACAAGATACCTTTTCGCCGAGTCGTTAGGCGTCTTCGGGGGGAGCCTGGCCTTCACAGGCCTCGGGCTCCTCCTGGGCCTTGAAGGAACGACCTGGACCCTGGCCCTCTTGGCCGCTCTCCCCTACCTCACTCTGCCCCTGGACCTACTCGCCGGCCTCCTCCTGGACCGGCTGGACCGCAGGACCCTCCTCCTCGCAGGGATCGGGCTGAGGGCTGGGATCCTCAGCCTCCTCGCCCTTCTTCCCAAAGAACCCCTCTTCCTCCTCCCCCTGGCCTTCCTCTTCCAGGCCGTCCTGGCCCTGGACCTCCCCGCCTGGCATGCCCTCCTGGTCCGCCTGGCCCGGGACCGGCTGGAGCGGGAGGGGGGAAGGCTGCAGGCGGCCCAGCTCCTGGGGGACGGCCTGGGGGACCTCCTGGCCGCCCCCCTCCTTCTCCTCGCCAAGCCCCTGCCCTTTGCCCTGGGAGCCCTCCTCCTCGCGGGGGAGGGCCTTCTCCTCCGGGACCTCCCCGGCTACCCGCCTCCACGGGCGGCGAAGGGGGAGGGTCTTACCTTTAGAGCCCTCTTCGCGGGGCTCGCCTTCCTCCTCGGGGACGGAAGGCTCCTTCCCCTTACCCTCTACGCCCTCGCCTTGAGCTTCCTCTCCGGGCTGGCCCTGGCCCTCCTGCCCCTCCTGGCCCTGGCCCAGGGGGCACCCCCCGCCCTCTACGGCCTCTACCCCTGGGGCCTCTCCTTAGGGGGCTTCCTGGGAAGCCTCCTGGCGGGGAAGGTAGGGCCTTGCCTGGGGATTTGGGGCGGGCACGAGCTGAGGGTTTTGGGGCTCGCCCTCCTCCTCCTGCCCTTTCCCTTCGGGCCCCTGGGGGCCTTCCTCGCGGGGATGGGCGGCGCCTTGGGCGGGGTCCACCTCCGGGCCTACCGGCAGCGCCTCGCGCCGGAGGCCCTCCTAGGCCGGGTGCAGGCGGGGGCGGTGGCCCTTCTTTCCCTGGGGAGCCTCCTCGGCACCCTCCTGGCGGGGGGCTTGGGGACCCTTGGCCCCCGGGTGCCCCTCCTTACCGCCCTCCTGGGCCTCCTCTTCCTCCTGCCCTTGGCCTTGGGGCCCCTGGGCTGCGGGCGGCTCCTCGCCTTGAGGGAGGGGAGGTCCCCGTGAGGTTTCCTTTTCATAACGGGCCTCTCTGGGCCGAGGCCCTGAGCGACCTCGGGGCCTCCCTCGGCTTTAGCGCCCTCGCCCTGGAAGTGGCCCGCACGGGGGAGGCCTTATGGGTGGGCTTCTTCGCCGCCTTGGGCTACCTTACCCTAGGGCCCCTTCTCCTCCTCAGCCCCTGGGTGGAGCAGCGAGGCCTGGCCCGGGCCCTCCTAAAGTTGCGCCTGGCCCGGGGCCTCCTGTTTCTCCCCCTTCCCTTCCTGCCGCGGGAAGCCGCCCTCCTGGTCTTCTACGCTTACCCCCTTATGGTCCTCACCGACCTGGCCGTCGTGGCCTGGGAAGGCCTCCAGGTGCGGAGAGGCCGGGACAGGCTGGTGGAAAGGAGCGGCAAGCTCTACGCCGCCTGGGAGGTGGGGGGGCTGGTGGGGGTAGGCCTCGGCCCCGCCCTCTTCGCCCTCCATCCCGCCCTCCCTTACCTCCTTGCCGCCGGGATCCTCCTCCTGGCCTGGGCCCTCCTCCGCCCCACCCTCACAGGGGAGAAGGGGGAGAGGGAGGAGGCGACGAGGCCCGAGGCCTTGGGGCGGTCCCTCCGTCGCCTCCTGGCCTATGCCTCCCTCAGGCCCTATCTCCTTCTTTCCCTCCTCTTTACCCTGGCCCATGCCCTCACCACCGCCCTTCTGGGCCTTCTGGCCCTCCGGGCGGGCACCCCGGAAGCCCTCTTCGGCCTGGTCTTCGTGCTGCAAAGCCTAGGGTACACCTTGGGAAGCTACTTTGCCGGGCGGGTCCCACCGGCCCTGGCCTTTAGGCTGGGCCCATTAGGGGCAGCCCTCGGGGGGATGGGCTTTCTCCTGCCCTTTCCCCTCCTCCTCGCCGCCCCACCCCTCTTAGGCCTGGCCGTGGCCCTCCTCAGCACCCACCTGCGGGCGGTGCGGGGCAGGCTCCTGCCCAAGGAGGGCCTGGCCCCAAGTCTCGCCGCCATCCGGGCCCTCCTCTACGGGGCCGGGGCCCTGGGGGGCCTGGGGGCGGGGGTCCTGGGCAAGGGGGATCCAACCCTGCCCCTCCTCCTAGGAGCCTTGGGATTCCTGGTCCTTCTTCCCTTCGCCTTAGGACCCCTCCACCCTAGGCGACTGGAGACCTTAAGGCAAGAAGTAGAGTAGGAATCTTGGACAAGGAGAATCTACCCCTTCTCGTTTTTGGTCCGTTTCCGGTTAACCTGTAAGCGCATGACGCTGGCCCTCCTCCTCTGGCTGGAAGCCTTCCGCCTCTTCGGGGCGGGGTTCTTCTACTTCGCCCACGCCGCCCTCACCGCTCTTGGGGCCTTGAGCCCCCTAGAGGCCAGCTTAGCCCTGGCCTTCCGCCTCCTGGCCGAGCCCCTCTTCGCCCTCTACGGGGGGCATCTGGCCGACCGGTGGCCCAGGGGAAGGCTCCTCCTCCTGGCCGCCTTGGGCCAGGGAGGGCTCACCCTGGCCCTCCTTCCTCTCCTCGTCATCCCCGTCCTCTTCCCCCTCTATCTCTTGGGTTTCCTCTTCGCCTTCCTGGAGGCCCTGCGGATGGTGGCCGCCGGGGCCCTCCTCGCCGACCTCCTCCCCAAAGAGGCCCTGGCCCGGGCCCGGGGGCAGCTGGGGGCCCTCTACACCGCCGCCGACGCCCTTTCTGACCTGGCCGCGGGTCTCCTTTTCACCCGAAGCCGCCCCTGGACTGTTGGCCTGGGAAGCGGGCTCCTCTTCCTCGCGGCCGGGCTCTACCGCGCCCTTCCCCTGCCCCCAAGGTCCCCGGTGAGACCAGAGGGGGGAAGCCTCTTGGGCTTGCGCTTCCTTTGGGAAAGCCCCTCCCTCCGTCCTCTCCTGCTCCAGGAGGCCCTCCTGGGCCTGGCCTACGCCTTCTTCGCCGGCCTCCTGCCCTTTGTGGTTCTGCGGGGCCTGGGGGAGGCCTCCTGGGTCCTGGGCCTCCTGGGCGCAGTCCAGAGCCTCGGGGGGGCCTTGGGAGGGCTCCTGGTAGGGGCGGTCCTGGGGCGGTTAGGTGAAGGAGGTACCCTGAGGCTCGCCCTGGGCCTCGCAGGGCTAGGCCTCCTGGGGACCGCCCTACTTCCCCCCTGGCCCCTCCTCGCGGGTTTGACCTTTCTCCTGGGGGCTGGGGGCGCCCTCTTCGGCGCGGTGGCCGGGGCGGTGCGCCTGAGCCAGGCCCCCCCGGAGCTTCGGGGCCGGGTGGCGGGGGGCTTTCTCTTCCTGACCGGGGCCCTGGCCCCCTTAGGCCCCCTCCTGGGCGGGGCCCTGGCAGGGGTGGCCCTCCCCCTCCCCTTCCTCCTGGCCGGGGGGCTCCTCCTCGCCCTCGCCCCCTGGGTGGGAAGGGAGTGGCGGTGAGGGGCAAGCCTCCCTCGTGAGCCTCGCCGGCAAAGTCGGCTTTGTGGCGCCGGAATGGAGGCCGTGGTAAAGTGAAAAGGGAATGGTAAAGTCCAGGATAAGCAGTAAAGGGCAGATCACCCTTCCCAAGGCGATCCGGGAGGCCCTTGGACTCCGCCCGGGAGAAGAGGTGGTCTTTGAGCTCCGGGAAGGGGGGGCCTTCCTCCGCCCCCGGCGCCGCGTACCCCTGGAAGCCCTGCTCGGGCGCTTGAAGGGCAAACGGGGGTTCCCCGGGGAAGAGGCGGAGAGGCGGGCGCGGGAGGAGGCGTGGAGGGAAGGGGCTTGAAGCCTTACTACCTGGACACCTCCCTGATGCTCCGCCTCCTGACCGGAGACCCGCCGGAGCTCGCCGCCCAAGCCCTGGAGGTGTTTCGCGGGGCCGAGGAGGGGCGCTACACCCTGGCCGTCCACCCCTTGGCGGTGGCCGAGGCCTTCTACACCCTGGTCTCCTTCTACGGGGTGGGGCGGGCCGAGGCGGCGGGGGCCCTCTTGGACCTGCTGGACCGGGAGGGGGTCCTTCTGGAAGACGAGGAGGATCTCCGCCCCGCCCTGGAGGAGGCCGGGAAGGGAGGGCTCAGCCTGGTGGACGCCTTCTTGGCCCACCGCGCCCGCAGGCAAGGGGCCGGGCTCGCCACTTCGGACCGCAAGCTGCGAAGGCGGGCCGGGGTAGAGCTGCTTCCTTGAAGGGGGGTTGCGCGGGGGGCCCAAGGTTACGCGAGGTTACGCAGAAGGCCAAGTGTGGAACCCTTTCCACGTAACCCCGCATAACCTCCCCCCTGCTACCCTGGGGCTAACCCGTAAGGGGGTGAAGCAAATGACGGTTTACACGGTTACTCGGGTCCTTCGGCAAGCTGGACAAGGAGGCGAACAACCCACGCTTTTCCGCGGTAGAAAGGACTTACCAATCGTAGAGGGCATGACGCTGGAGGTTGGTGATATCCTTAAAACGCGGGACGGCCTCGTGGAGGTTAGGGATAACTACGGCCTGGTCCTTCGCTTGGGCCCATCTTCGGAGCTTGAGTACGTTTACCATCCTCAAGGAGGCATCATCGCTCAGCCCGCTGAGCGGCCTACTTTGGTCTTCTTCGGGGAGATCTTCAAGTTCCGGCACTACGTGCGGCCACTGGAAGTGGTGGCTTGCGGGAAATACCGCACCTCCTGCTGGTACTGCCCAGCGAATGTGTACGCCCGCAACCTGGACGCCCATAGGGATGCTTTCTATGCGCTACTGGGGGAAGTCTTCATCTGGGAGTGGGATGAAAGAGGTCAATCCTTTGACCTCGTAAGTATCCCCGAGGGGTACAAAGCGGTGCTCCGCCACGACCCTACCCAGCCTATGCGAAACCGCTATGCGGTGGAAGACATGATGCCAATTTCGGAAAAGGAGTGGGAATACATAGCTTCTAACTACATCAACCCCACGCGTTGGATTTCTCGTCCGCAGGAGGTGGTTGGGGCTGAGTAAAAGATCCCTTTGGCGCCTGCTGCTCCCTGCGCTGCGGCACATCTTCCGCGCAAGCCCCAGGGATAGCGCCCTTTTGCTTGCGCTCCTGGTCCTGGGAGGGCTCGTTCCGGTGGCGGTGCTGGGCCTCACCCGTGCCTTGGTGGACCAGCTGGCGACCACACTGGGGGGTAGTCCCTTTACCCCAACCCTCCTTTGGCCGCTGGTGGGGTTAGCGCTGGCTTTTGGCCTGGACTTCCTCCTCACCCCTTGGGTGGCCTACCTGCAAGGTTCGGTGAACGAAAAGCTCACCGCTCGGGTTCACCTGCTCCTCATGGAGAAGGTGGCCGGTACGCCGGATCTGACCCCCTTTGAGGATCCCAGCTTTCACGATGAGCTTCAGGTGCTACGCGACCAGGCCCCTTACCAGCCCCTCAACCTGCTGGTTTTCCTGGGCAACGCTTTCCGGGAGGTCCTCGCCGCTCTCGGGGTTCTTCTCCTGCTATTTGGGCTGGCGCCTTTCTTCCCCTTACTCCTGCTTTTGGCCACCCTGCCCCAGGCCTGGCTCACCTTTCGGCTCCAGAAGGGGGTGTGGGAAGCCCTACTCTTCGGGGCCCCCGAGGCCCGGCGAATGCGCTACTTCGCCGAGGTGCTCCTGAGCCCCGAGGCTGCCAAAGAGGTGCGGTTATTCGGTCTTTTGCCCTTCTTCCGCAGACGCTACCTCGAGGCCTTCCGTAGCCTCTACCAAAGCCTGCGCCATGCTCGAGGCCGCCAGGCCCTAGGGACCAGCCTGCTGGTGCTACTGAGCGCCCTTTTCACGGCTCTTGCCCTCTTCTTGGGGCTGCGCCAGACCCTTTTGGGAGGGAGCCTGGGCAGTCTGGTGCTCCTCTTGCAGTCGGTGGGAAGCCTTCAGCAAAACCTCTACGCCCTAGTCCAGGACGGGGGCATGCTGTACGAAAGCCTATTGTACTTTGAAAGGCTGGAAAGCTTCCTAGCCAGGCCCGCTTCCATGGCAGAGACTGGCCCGGGCAGGAAGGTCCAGGGTTTTGAGGAGATCCGGTTTGAAGGGGTGGGGTTCTGCTACCCCAACGGAAAGCGGGCGCTTGCGGGGGTCTCCTTTGCCCTCCGACGGGGGGAGCGCCTGGCTTTGGTGGGGGAAAACGGGGCGGGCAAGACCACCCTGGTGAAGCTCCTCCTCCGCTTCTACGACCCCACGGAGGGCCGCATCCTGGTGGACGGGATTGACCTCCGGGAAATAGACTTGAAGGCCTGGCGCTCCCTCATCGCCGCAGTCTTCCAGGACTTTGGCCGCTACGCCCTAACCCTCCAGGAAAACGTCGCCCTTTCCGACCCGGACGCGAAGCCCGACCCTAACCGTGTCGCAGAGGCCTTACGCTTAGGCGGGGCCTGGGAGCTCTTCCAGCAGCTTGGCCCCCGGGCCCTCCTGTCCAAGGCCTTTGGCGGCACAGAGCTTTCCCTGGGGGAGTGGCAACGAGTTGCCCTCTCGCGGGCCTTCTTCCGCAAGGCCAAGCTTTTGGTCTTGGACGAGCCTACGGCCTCGCTGGATCCCAAAGAGGAGGCCCACCTCTACAGGCGCTTCGCCGAGATGGCCGGGGGTAAGACGGTCATCCTCATCACCCACCGCCTGGGTTCGGTACGCATGGCGGACCGGATCCTCGTCCTCCAGGAAGGCCGGTTGGTGGAGGAAGGGACCCATGAGGAGTTGTTGCGAAAGAACGGCGCCTACGCCGAGCTTTGGCGGCTCCAGGCCCAACTTTACGAAACCTGAGGGGCTCTTGGCCGGGGTGGGGCTTCCCCTTCCCCTTGGGCGCGGTCCCCTTCCTGGGCAAGGCGTAAACTCAAGGGCATGGACAAGCTGGAAGCCCTGAAGCGCCTCTTCCCGGGGAAGGTGGACCTCTCGGAGAGCGAGCGCCTGCGCCACGGCAAAGACGAGGGCTACCCCGAGGCGAGGCCGGTGTTGGCCGTGGTCTATCCGGAGGGCGTGGAGGACGTACAAAAAGCCCTCCAATGGGCCCGGGCGTGGGGCGTGGCGGTGATCCCCTTCGGGGCGGGGACGAGCCTCGAGGGCCACCTCTACCCCACCAGGGAGGCCATCAGCCTGGACCTGAGCCGGATGAACCGCCTCCTACAGGTCTCGCCCCAGGACTTCCTCTGCGTGGTGGAGCCCGGCCTCACCCGCAAGGCCCTGAACGAGGCCCTGAAGGGAACGGGCCTCTTCTTCCCCGTGGACCCGGGGGCGGACGCCTCCCTTGGGGGGATGGCGGCCACGGGCGCCAGCGGCACCACCACGGTGCGCTACGGGGGGATGCGGCAAAACGTCCTCGCCCTCCAGGTGGTCCTGGCGAGCGGGGAAGTGCTGGAGCTCGGCCGCGGCGTGCGCAAGACCTCCGCAGGCTACGACCTCAAGGACCTCTTCATCGGAAGCGAGGGCACCCTGGGGGTCATCACCCGCCTCACCTTAAGGCTCCACCCCCTCCCCGAGCACGTCCACGCCCTAAGGGTCTTCTTCCCCGGCGTGGAGGAGGCGGCGGAGGCGAGCTACCGGGTCATGGCTACGGGGCTTCCCGTGGCCAGGCTGGAGTTACTGGACGAGCTCGCCATGCGGGCGCTGAACCGGTACCTAAAGGCGGGCTTCCCCGAGCGCCCCGCCCTCTTCCTGGAGTTCCACGCCTCCACCAAGGAGGCCCTAGAGGCGGAGATGGCCCTGGCCCTGGAGCTCGTGAAGGAGGCCGGGGCTTTAGAGGTGGAGGCCGCCAGGACCGAGGAGGAGCGCAAAAGGCAGTGGGAGGCCAGGCACCAGGCCTACTGGGCCTTGGTCCACCTCTTCCCCGGCCACCGCTTCGTGATCACCGATACCGCCGTCCCCCTCTCCCGGCTTCCCCAGATGGTGCGCTTCGCCCAGGGGCTTCTTTTGGAGATGGGCCTCACCGGGAACATCCTGGGCCACGTGGGGGACGGGAACTTCCACACCCTGGTCCCCGTCCTCCCCGAGGACTACCCGAAGGCGGAGGCCTACGCCGAGAGGCTCGTGGAAAAGGCCCTGGAGCTCGGGGGCACCTGCACCGCCGAGCACGGGGTGGGCCTCCGCAAGAAGAAGTTCCTCCCCAAAGAGCACGGGGCTTCCCTGGACTGGATGCGAAGGATCAAGGCCCTTCTGGACCCGGAGGGGCTCCTGAACCCGGGCAAGGTGCTTGACATAAGCCCTCCCCCCGGCTATAGTTAAGGATGGCGACGCGGGGTGGAGCAGCCTGGTAGCTCGTCGGGCTCATAACCCGAAGGTCGCGGGTTCAAATCCCGCCCCCGCAACCAAACCTGTCCCCGGGCACCATGGGCCCGGGGGTTTTCCTTTATCCTCGGGTCCATGGACTGGGAGGTGCGCCAAGACCCCGAGCGCCTGGTCAAGGCCTTCCGCTTCCGGAACTTCCGGGAGGCCCTGGCCTTCGCCCACCGGGTGGGGGAGCTTGCCGAGAGGGAAAACCACCACCCCCGCCTCACCGTGGAGTGGGGCAAGGTCACCGTGGAGTGGTGGACCCACTCCGCCGGGGGGGTTACGGAGAAGGACCGGGAGATGGCCCGCCTCACCGAGGCCCTTCTGGAGTAGCCTAGAAGGGTATGGAGGCGCGCACCCTCGAGCTGGTCTTTCCCGAACACACCAACCCCTTGGGGGCGGCCTTCGGCGGCTTCGTCCTGGGACTCATGGACAAGGTGGGCTCCTACGCCGCCGCCCGCCGGGCCAGAAAGCCCGTGGTGACCGTGGCGGTGAGCAGCGTGGAGTTCAAGGTACCCATCCGCACCGGGGACCTCCTGGAGGTGGTGGCCAGGGTGGTGCGGGTGGGCAGGACCTCCCTCACCGTGGAGGTGGAGGTCTACAAGGAGCGCTTCGGGCAGGAGAACGGCCGGGTGCTGGCCACCCGGGGGGAGCTCACCTACGTGGCGGTGAACGAGAAGGGCCAGCCCGTGCCCGTGGAGGAGCATGCGGGTGCTGATTGACGGGGAGTGCCCCTACTGCCGGGCCCTGGGGCGGGCCCTTAAGGCCTTGGACCTGGGGAAGGCCCTCCGGGTGGAGCCTCTCCAGGAGGCCCCAGACCTCCCCCAGGTGGAACTCCGGAAAGCCCTTCACGTCCTGGAAGGGAGGAGGACCCACCGGGGCTACGCCGCCCTCCTGGCCCTAAGCCGGAGGCTCCCCCTCCTCTGGCCCCTCTACCCCCTCCTTCTCCTCCTCACCCCCTTTGGGATCGGCGAGGGGCTCTACCGCTTCCTGGCCCAAAGGAGGCCCCGTGCCCGAGCTTCCTGAGGTGGAGACCACCCGTAGGCGGCTTCGGCCTCTGGTCCTGGGCCAGACCCTCCTCCAGGTAGTCCACCAAGACCCCGCCCGCTACCGCCACACGGAAAGGGCGGAAGGGCGAAGGGTGGAGGAGGTAAGGAGGCGGGGGAAGTTCCTCCTCCTGGCCCTTTCCGGGGGCCTGGAGATGGTCCTCCACCTGGGGATGACCGGGGGCTTCCGCCTGGAGGCAACCCCCCACACCCGGGCCCGCCTCCTCATGGAGAAGGGAGCCCTCTACTTCCACGACCCCCGGCGCTTCGGCCGCATCTGGGTGGTGGAAAGGGGCGACTACCGGGAAATCCCCCTCCTTTCCCGCCTCGGCCCCGAGCCCCTTTCGCCGGATTTCCGCTTCCCCCCCTTCTACCGGGCTCTAAAGGCAAGCCCCAAACCCCTCAAGGCCCTCCTTCTGGAGCAACGCCTGGCGGCGGGGGTGGGCAACATCTACGCCGACGAGGCCCTCTTCCGGGCGGGCCTTTCCCCCTTCCGCCGGGGGAAGGAGGTGGGGAAGGAGGAGGCCCGGAGGCTCTTCCGGGCCATCCGGGAGGTCCTCTCTCAGGCGGTGGCCTTGGGGGGAAGCACCCTTTCCGACGGAAGCTACCAGCAGCCCGACGGCGTTCCCGGAGGCTTCCAAGAGCGCCACGCCGTCTACGGCCGGACGGGCCTTCCCTGCCCCCGGTGCGGCCACCCGGTGGAAAGGCGGAGGGTGGCGGGAAGGAGCACCCACTTCTGCCCCCGTTGCCAGGGGTGAGGGGCGGCCAAGGGAGGGTGGACCAGGGTCACTCCTCCAGGAAAGCCTCCGGGGCCCACACTCCCCTCCTCAGCCCCCACCGCCACCAGCCCTTCCTGGGCGGGGGGCTTAGGGTAAAGGGGGGAGGAAGGCCCTGCCAGACTCCTTCAGCAAAGCGGGCCACCAACACCCCTTCCCTCGCCGTTCCCCTAAGGACCTTCCATGGCCGCCCTTCCGCCCACCAGACCCGCACCCTGTCCCCGGCAAGCCCCACGAGGGAACCAGGCCCTTGGAAGTAGGCCCAGACCCTGGGCTCCACCACCCGGACCCTTCTCCCCTCCACCCGCACCGCCATGCCCGGGGCCAGGTAGGGCCATAGCCCGCCAGCCGCCTCCACGTACCGTCCAGCCACCCATAGGCCCCCTCCCTCCACGGCCTCCACCAGGCCGTAGAAGGGGGAGGGGCGCCCCCCTTTTGCTTCTTCCCGCTCCCTTTCCTTCCCGCCCGTAGCGGTGGAAAGCGTCCCCAGTAGGGTGGCCAGGAAGCTACGCCGCGTCCACATCCCGCCACCTCGGCAAGGTCAAGACCACCCGCAGACCCGGTTCGGCGTTCTCCCAAGCCACCCGCCCCCCGAGCCAGGCGGCCACCAGGCGGACAAAGGCCAAGCCCAACCCGGTCCCCCCGGCCTCCCCCTTGGTGAAGGGCTCTCCCAACCGGGGAAGCAGGGATGGGGGAACGCCGGGGCCATGGTCCCGCACCGTGAGCCGAACCTCCTTCTCCCCCGCCTCGAGGCCCACCTCCACCGGAGGGGCCCCGTAGCGCTCGGCGTTCTCCAGAAGGTTCTCCAAAACCCGCTCAAGAAGCTCCGGGTGGGCCAGGACCCAGACGGACTCCGACGGCAGGCGCAACGTTTCCCTCCCCAACCGCTCTCGCAAAAAGCCCCCGAGTTCCAGGGGGACAAGGTCCCCCTCCCCCAGGCGGGCGAGCTCCAGAAGGCCCGCCAGGGTAGCCTGCATCCGCCACAGCGCCCGGCGCATCTCCGGGAAGGCCTGTTCCTGGGGAAGATGCCCCCTTTGCAGGGCCTCCAGCTGGGCCTGCAGAACCGCCAGGGGGGTGCGCAGCTCGTGGGAGGCGTGGCGGGTGAAGGCCCGCTCCCGCTCCAGGGCCGCCCGCACCGCCCCCACCACCCGGTTGAAGGCCCGCACCACCCGGGAAAGTTCCCCTTCAGAGGGCTCGGGCAGGGGTTCGGGGAAGCGCAGGCGGGAGAGGTGGTCCAGGGCCTGGCCCAAAAGGGCCAGGGGCCGGGTGAGCCGGGCGGCCAGGTAGAGGCCGAGAAAACCCGAGAGGACCACCAGGGGAAAGAGGGGAAGGAGGGCCGCCTTGAGGTAGTCCTCCAGGGCCCTGCGGTACTCCTCCACCCGGAGGTGAACCTCCAGGGTGTAGCCCTGCCAGGGGGTTCGCCAGGTGCGCCAGGCTCCCCCCTCCTCCAGGGGAAACCCCCCTTCCAGGACCAGGTGGCCGTCCTCCAGGAGGCGGAAGCCAAAGACATAATGGGTCCCGAAGATATCCCCACGGGCCAGGCGGGGGCCCTCGGGGGTCAGCTCCAGGGCACCGAGGACCCTGGACCCCACCTCCGCCAAGTCTCCCCGGATGTCCTGCTCCACCAGGTTGCGGAAGGACCAGTACCCCATCAAGGCCTCCAGGAAGCCCCCCGAGGCGGAGAGCAGCAAAAAGGCCAGGGCCAGGCGGCGCCGCAGGCTCACGCCCCCCCCAACCGGTACCCCCCGGGCACCCGCTCCACCACCCAGGGGGCGAGCTTCTGCCGCAGGCGTTGCACGTACACCCGGAGGATGGCCTCCGACTCCGCCCCGGGAAAGACCCGCTCCAGAAGCTCCTCCCTGGAAAAGGCCTTGTCGGGGTAAAGAGAGAGGAGCTCCAAGAGGGCGAACTCCTTGGGGGAAAGGACCACCTCCCGGTCCCCCCAAAAGACCCGGCGGCGGGCGAAGTCCACCCGCAGGAGACCCCGCTCCAAAACCCTTCCCTTGAAGGAGGCCCCCCGGCGGGCCAGGGCCCGCACCCGGGCCAAGAGCTCCTCCAGGTGGAAGGGCTTCACCAGGTAATCGTCCCCGCCCAGGTCCAGGCCCCGCACGCGGTCCTCCAGGGCGTCCCGGGCGGTGAGGAAGAGGATGCCGCCCCGGTAACCCGCCCGCCGCACCTCCTCGGCGAAGCGGAAGCCCGCATCCTCCCCCTCCGGCAGCCGCACGTCCACCACCAGGACCTCAGGCTCGCCCTCCCCCAGGAGGCGGTAAGCCTCGGCCAGGCTCCGGGCGCCCTGGGCCTCGAGGCGGGCCTGGCGCAGGAAGGCCAGGATGGGCTCCAGGAGGCCGGGCTCGTCCTCCAGGACCAGGACCCTCATTCTTCCCTAGCATAGAGGCCCAAGGCCCCCAGGAGGGCCAGGCCGGAGAGGGAGAGGGGGGCGAGGGGCGGGGGGGCGTTTTTCCCATCCTCCTCCCACGCCTCGCCCTCCTCGTCCACCCAACGGTAGGTTCCGGAGACCCCAGCCTCCAACCCCTCCTCCAGGTGCTGCCAGAACCCGAAGAGGCCCAGAGGGGCCAAAAGGAAAAGGGCCAGGGCGAAGCCCCACCACCGAAGAACCAAGCCGAGGCCCACCAGAAGGGCCCCAGCGAAGGCCGTAAGCGGGGCAAGAATCTGGATCCCCTCCGTGTGGTCCATGAGGAGGAGTTCCACCCCCGTGAGGAATAACCCCACGGCGCCGAAGAAGGCTACCAGCTCAGGAAACCGGTGGCGCACCCACGCCTTCACCGCTCACCTCCTTGCCAAGCCTTCAGGTCCAGGCCGTGGCAGTAGGCGCAGAAGTTGTTGGGCAGGACCTGGTTGAAGGCCTTTTCGTCCTCGGGGTTTCGGATGAGGGCAAGCTGGGCCTGCTGGAAGGCACGGACCAGGGCCGTCTCCGCGGGGGAAATGCGGTCCGCACCCCGGTGGCAGGTGGCGCAACGCTGGCCTCCACCGTGCTCCGCCACCTCCCCGTGGCGGGGCGTGAAGTCCTGGCCGTGGTCCTTGGGAACGTGGCACCGGGCGCAGGCCGGGTCCCCCCTCCGGCCAAAGGCGGCGAAGACCGGAAGCCCCGCCCCGGAAAGGGCGGAGGCCTTGGCCCGCCCGTCGTGGCAGGTGGCGCAGAAGCGGCCCAAGGAACTGGGTCCGTGGGGCTCCAGGGCCGGGCCTGGGGCCAGGCTCCGCCAGGTCCGCCCCCGGTCCAGGCTCTCGTGGCAGGTCTGGCAGGTAGCCCCCTTGGCCCCCAAGGCCGCGAAGTGCCGCTCGTGGCTGAAGACCACCCGGGAAGCCCCCTGGGGCCAGAAGACCTTCACCAGGTCCTGGGGGGGTTGCCACTGCTCCTTGGGTCTGAGGGTTCCCCTTTTGACCTCCACGTACTGGCCGGGGACCAGGGAAAGACCGGGAGGCAAGGGGGAACCATCGGAGAGCGTGGCCCTACCCTTCTCCGCATCGTAGCGAACGTAAAGGTACCGCTCCCCCTCCGAGGCCAAGCCCAAGGCGAAAAGGAAGAGGAGGAGGGCCCGGCTCACGGGGCCACCCCCTCGCCCTGCACCCTGACCTCCACCCGGTCCTGCACCCGCATCCCCATGAAGCTCGGCGCCTTGAGGCCGTAATCGCTGAGCGCGAGGGCGAACTCCCCGGAGAAGAGGAGCCTTCGCCCCTCCAGGCGGTAACGCAGGGGAATCCTCACCGCCCGGCGCACCCCGTGAAGCTCCAGGTCCCCAAGGAGGGCGCTCCCGGCCGCATCGTAGCCCTTGAGGGTGAGGCAGGCTTGGGGGAAGCGGTCCACCTCAAACATCTCCCGGGTGTGGCGGTCGCGCAGGGGCTCTTTGGAGTCCCAGGCGGAAAGGTCCAGGCAGACCTTGCCCTGTAAGCGCCCCGTGGCGGGATCAAAGCTGGCCTGACCCCTCAAGGTGGGGTTCCTGCCGCTAAAGGACCCCAGGGGAGCCTTGGCCTGGTAGAGAACCTCTCCCTGTACCGTGTAGTCCAAGGCCAGGGCCAGGCCGAAGAAGACGAGCCATGCCATCGCCCGCATACCTTCCCTCCCGCACCCAGGTTAGGCCCGTGGCGTAAACGGTCCGTAAGCACCCTGCGAAAGGGGAGAGGGTTTGCCCAGGCCCCTAGCGGAACCCCCCCCGGCCCCGGTCCAAAAGGTAGAAGAGGAGGGCGGAAAGGAGGGCCAGGAGGGCGGAAAGGGCCAGGGCTTCCCGGTACGGCCCCTCCCCGGGCCTTCCCAGGCGCTCGTAGATGGCCAGGGTGAGGGTGGTCCATTCGGGCCGCCAGAGGACGAGGCTGGCCCCGAACTCCCCCAGGAGGGCGGAGAGGGCCAGGGCCGTCCCGGAGGCCAGGGCGGGAAGGAGGAGGGGAAGCTCCACCCGGAGGAAGGCCCGGTAGGGGGTGGCCCCAAGGACCCTGGCCGCTTCCAGAAGGCTTGGGGGGAGGCTCTTAAGGGCCGGAAGGAGGACCCGGGCCAGAAGGGGGTAGGCGAGGAGGGCGTAGGCGGCGAGGAGAAGGAGGAGGGAGCCCCGAAGCCCGGGGTGGGCCAGGAGGTAGCCCAGGCCCACGGCCACCGGGCTCACCATGAGGGGAAAGAGGCCCAAGAGGTCCCACCCCAGGCTCCTCCTGGCCGCCACCCCGTAGGCCACCCCCAGGGGCAGGGCCAGGAGAAGGGCCAGGAAGGTGAAGCGGAGGCTGTTGACCAGGGCCTGGGGAAGGGGGGTGAAGTCCTGGGAGCGCCAGGCCCGGGCCAGGGCCTCGAGGCGGACCTCCCCCAGGAGGGCGAAGAGGGGGGCGTAAAGGAGGAGAAAAAAGGCCCCCAGGCCCAAGACCAGGGTCCAGGGACGCCTGGAGGGAAGGAGGCCGGAAGGCCCCAAGGGGTAGGCGGGAAGCCGCAGGTAGAGCCAGGCCACCAGGCCCAGGGTCAGAAGCTCCAGGAGCATGAGCCCGCTGGCCTCGGCGAAGGCCAGGCGCTGAGCGAGGAGGGTGTAGACCTCCACCTCCAGGGTGGCGTACCGCCCCCCCAGGAGGAGGGGCACCCCGAAGGCGGAAAAGGCGTAGAGGAAGACGAGGAGCCCCGCCGAACCCAAGGCGGGCAGAAGCAGGGGAAGCCCCACCCGAAAAAAGGCCCGAAGGGGGGAGGCCCCGTGCACCCGCGCCGCCTGCAGGGGGCCCTGCAGGCCCAGGGCCACGGGGAGGAGGATGCGCAGGGCAAGCCCCAGGTTATAAAAGACCGCCGCCAGGAGGAGGAGGGCCAGGGTGCCGTAAAGGTCCACCCCCAACGCCCCCCGGGGGCCCAGAAGGGCCAAAAACCCCAGGGCCACCACCGGGGTGGGGAGGACGAAGGGCAGGGTGGCTAGGGCCAGGAAGGCCTCCCTCAAGGGGAAGCGCCGCCGGAAGAGGAAGGCCAGAGGCAAGGCCAAGGCCAGGGTGAGAAGGGCGGAAAGAAGGCCGTACTCCAGGCTGAAGAGGTACCGCCCCCAGTAAAAGGGGTTTCCCCAGACCCGGAAAAGCCCCTCCCCCAACCCCAGAAGGAGGATGCGCAGGAGGGGGTAGAAAAGGGCGAAGCCCAGGAAGAGGAGGAGGAAGCCCCCCGCCAGCCGGACCACCCTACCGCCTCGCCCGCCGCACTGCCTCGGGGCTCTGCCCCTGCAGGACCACCCTGGTCCACTCCTCTATCCAGCGCTCCCGGTTCTCCGCCATGGCCCTGGGGTCCATGCGCACGCTTCCCAAGGGCTCGGGGGCGAAGCGGAAGACCTGGGGAAGCCGGGCGTCCCTCCTCGCCGGGTACATCCACATCTCCGTGGGGAGGTTCTCCTGGACCGGCTTGGAGAGGAACCAGTCCACCACCTTCCTAGCCCCCTCCAGGTTCTTGGTGCCCTTCAAGATGCCCACGAACTCCACCTGGAAGAAGGCCAGCTCCGGAAGGAGGTTGCCCGTGGGGGGTTCCTGGTACTTGCCCTCGGAGTAGTAGACCTCGGCCGCCGGGGAGGTGGTGTAGGAGACCACCAGAGGCCGGTCCCCCTTGTAGAGGCTGAAGTGGGTGTAGTAGGCCTCGCTCCAGCCCTTGGCCACCCGCACCCCCCCGTCCCTGAGGGCGGCCCAGAAGTCCAGGTACCCGTCCTCGCCGAAGCGGGCCACCGTGGCCATGAGGAAGGCCAGGCCCGGGGAGCTGGTGGCGGGGTTTTCCACCACCAGAAGCCTGGCGTACTCGGGCCGGGCCAGGTCCTGGGGCGCCTTGGGAAGGGGCCGGTCCTTGAAAAAGGCCTTGTCGTAGTTCAGGCTCACCCAGCCGTAGTCCACGGGGAGGGCCCGGAAGGTGGGGTCCAGGAGAAGGGTGGCCCTGAGGTTGCGGATCTCCGGGCTCCGGTAGGGGAGGAGGATGTCCGCCTGGAGGGCCCGGGAGAGGAAGGTGTTGTCCACCCCATAGATCACGTCGGCGATGGGGGCCCCCTTGGTGAGGATGGCCCGGTTCAGGGTCTCCCCGGCATCCCCGGCCTTGAGGAAGCGGAGCTTGAGGCCCGTCTCCCGCTCAAACTGGGCTACCAGGTTCTTGTCCAGGGAAAAGCTGCTGTGGGTGAGGACGGTGATCTCCTGGGCAAAGCCGAAGGCCAACAACGCCGCAAGAGCCAGCAAGCGCAACATAAAAACCCCCTGCCACCGGGGTTTACGGAAAGTTCCTTTCCGTCACCTTCCCTACGCCGGCATTACCCGGATCAGGTTCCAAGGGTATCTCTCAGCCCCTCAGGGGCACCCCCGGTGACGCCCCCAGCTTAGCACCCCTACCCCGACCTCGCCAGGGGCAGGGCGGCCAGGGCTTCTCGGAAGGCCCTTTCAAAAGCCTCGGGCTGGTCTATCCAGGGAAAGTGGCCGGCCCCGGGAACCACGTGGATGGGGGCCCGAAGGCGCTCGGCCACCTCCTCGGCGTAGGGGTAGCTGGTGCCGTCCAGCTCCCCCACCACCACGGTGAGGGGCTTGCGGCTCGGGGAGAGGTAGGGAGTGTAGTCCAGGCGCCAAAGGCCGTTTTGCAGGAAGGCCAGGGCCGGGGCCTCGGGCCCCACGATGCCCGAGCCCTCCGCCACCCACTCGTACTCCAGGCGCCCCCGGGGGCTTGGGAACATGAGGCGGTCAAAGAGGGCCTTGGGCTCGGCCCTCTCCAGGGCCGCCCTTAGGGTTTCCTCGGGGTCGGCCGAGGGCGCAAGCCCCGCGGCCTCCGCCAAGCGGGCGGCAAGCCAGGGGAAGCTCACCCAAGGGCAAAGGAGGAGGGCTCCCTCCACTTGGGGGAAGCGGCGAAGAAGCTCCAGGGCCACCAGGGCGCCAAACCCGTGGGCCAAAAGGGCGAAGCGCTCCACGCCCAGGGCCTCGGCCAGGAGGAGGGTGTCCTCCACCAGGGCGTCCACGGTGAAGAGCCGGGGGTCTGGGGGAAGCTCCAGGCTCCGTCCCGAGCCCCGCTGGTCAAAGTAGACCACCCGGAAACCTTCCAGGTAATCCTGGAGGCCCTCCCGGAGGGCGTAGGCGTTGCCCCCGGGGCCCCCGTGAAGCACGAAGAGGGCCGGGGCCCCCAGGTCCCCCACGTCCTCCACGTAAAGCTCCGCCTCCCCTACGGGGATGTACCCGATTTCCTCCCGCATCCCCTATACACTACCCCATCCCGCAGGCGGAAGGCCCAAACCTTAACCCCAGGAACCTCCCGGGCCTGGGCCTCCGCCTCCTCCGTGGCCCCGAAGACCTGGAGCAAAAAGCGCCCTTCCCCCTCCAAAAGCCAGAAGGGGTGGGGAAGTTCCCGGGCCAGGGCCAAAAGGGAAGCCGGTTCCTTGCCCTCCACGAAAAGCACCCTCATCCTCGCCCCCACAGGCGGCGGTAGAGGAGGATCTCGGCGCTCTCCTCCAGGGTGGTCATGAGGCTGTAGGCCTGAAGAAGGGCCTCTTCCGGCCTTTCCTTCTCGCCCCGGGCGAAGGCCCCGTGCCCCCTCAGGAGGCAGACCGGGTGGCGCGCGAGGGCCTCGGCCACGCTCAGGGCCGCCTCCTCCGTGGCGGAGACCGTCTTGGGGGCGAGGACCGGGACCTCCTTCAGGTAGTACTGGCCCTCGAGGTCCAGGGGAACGATCCGGTCCAGCTCCAAAGAAAGGGCCACGGCCACCCGGGGGTGGGCGTGGACCAGGGCCTTGGCCTCCGTCTTAAGGTAGACCTCCCGGTGGATGACGCTCTCCACGCTGGCCCCCGGAGGGATGGGCCCCGTGAGGGGCACCTCCACCAGGTCCTCCGGGGTCAGGCGGGCCTTCTGCACCCCGCTCCGGGTGATGAGAAAGCCCTCCTTGGTGCGCACGGAAAAGTTCCCCGCCGTGGCGGAGATGAGGCGTTGCTGGAAGAGATCCTCCCCCACCTGGCGGAAGGCGGTGTAGATCCGGGCCAGCATGGGTCCATTATGGCCCAAGGGGGCGGGTTCACCCCGCCCCTTCTCCCTGCTTCCTTCACCCTGTGGGCTCGAGGAAGGCCGCCTAGGGGCCCCCATGCTGGCCCAGGCCAGCATGGGGTGGGATCAGGCCTGCTTCCCCGGCTGCTCCCGGCGCGGGGCCCTGCGGGCCGGGACCTCCTTCTCCTTGGCCTCCACCGCCTCCTTGCGGGCCTCCTCAATGGCCCTCAGGGTCTTCTGGTCCACCACCTGGGTGAAGCGCACGAAGTCCGAGCCGGTGCCCGCCGGAATCAGGCGGCCCAGGATAACGTTCTCCTTGAGGCCGATGAGCTCGTCCTTCTTCCCGGCGATGGCCGCCTCGGTGAGGACATGGGTGGTGTTCTGGAAGCTGGCGGCGGAGAGCCAGCTCTTGGTGGAGAGGGCGCTCTTGGTCACCCCCATAAGGAGGGGCTTCCAGGCCACGGGCACCTTGCCCTCGGCGATGAGCTTCTCGTTCAGGGCCTCCACGTCCCAGCGCTCCAGGACCTGGCCCTCCAGAAGGCGGCTATCCCCGGGATCGGTGACCTCCACGTACTTCAGCATCTGCCGCACCACGATCTCGATGTGCTTGTCGTGAAGCTTCACCCCCTGGGCCCGGTAGACCTTCTGGATCTCGTCCACCAGGTAACGCTCTACCGCCTCGGGGCCCCGGGCCTCCAGGAGCTGGTGGGGGTCAATGGCCCCGCGGGTGAGAGGCTGGCCCGCCTCCACGTAGTCCCCGTCCTTGACCACCAGGCGGGCGTCCTTGGGGAGCTTGTACTCCTTGGAGAAGCCTTCCGACTCCACGAAGACGGAGAGCTTGTCCTCCGCCTCCTCAATGCGCACCACCCCGTCGATCTCGGAGATGACCGCCTTGGCCTTGGGCCTGCGGGCCTCAAAGAGCTCAATCACGCGGGGCAGGCCCTGGGTGATGTCCGTGCCCGTGGCCACGCCCCCGGTGTGGAAGGTGCGCATGGTGAGCTGGGTACCGGGCTCCCCGATGGACTCGGCGGCCACCACCCCCACGGCCTCGCCGATGGACACGGGCCGGGCCATGGAGAGGTCGTAGCCGTAGCACTTCTGGCAGACCCCGTAGCGGGTCTGGCAGGTGAGGGGGCTCCGCACGGGCACCTCCCGGATCTCCCCGGCCTCCGCAGCCTTGATGAGAAGGCCCACGTCCTCCAGGGAGAGGTAGCGGCCCTCCTCCAGCCTCTGGCCCAAGACCTCCACCTCCCGGGCCAGGACCCGGCCGTAAAGCCCGGCCTCGATGTCCGAGCGCTTCCTGAGGCGCAAGGTGCGGGTCACCTCGTCGGGCTGGAAGAGGGGGATGGAGATGTAGTTGGTGGTGCCACAGTCCGCCTCCCGCACCACGATCTCGTGGGCCACGTCCACCAGCTTCCGGGTAAGGTAGCCGGAGTCGGCGGTGCGGAGGGCCGTGTCCGCCCCACCCTTCCTCGCCCCGTGGCTAGAGATGAAGTACTCCAAGACGGTGAGGCCCTCGCGGAAGGAGGAGCGCACCGGCACCTCAAAGGTCTCCCCGGAGGGCTTTTGCATGAGGCCACGCATGCCGCAGAGCTGGCGGATCTGCTGGGGGTTACCCCGGGCCCCGGACTGGGCCATGACATAGAGGGGGTTGAAGGGGTAGTTCTCCTCAAAGTTCTTAAAGACCGCCTGGGTGACCTTCTCCGTGGTCTCCGTCCAAAGCTGGATCACCTGGTCGTACCGCTCCCGGTCGGTGAGGAAGCCCATCTCGTAGGCCTGCTCAATCTGGCGGAGCTTGCGATCGGCCTCCTCCAGGTACCTCTGCTTCTCTTCCGGGATGACGGCGTCGTCAATGCCGATGGTGATGCCGCTGGTGGTGGAGAGGGTGAAGCCGTAGTACTTGAGGGCGTCCAGGAGGCGGGCGGTTTTCTCTATCCCCAGGCGCAGGAAGGCCTGGTAGACCAGGTCCTTGAGGGAGTTCTTCTCCTGGGGCACGTCCATCTGGATGAGCTCCTGGGCCACCCTCTCGTCCCCCACGGCCTCGCCCACGATGCGGGCGAAAAGGATTCGGCCGGGGCTGGTCTCCAGGCGCTTGCCCAGGTACCGCACCGTGACCACGTCCTGGAGGTCCAAAAGCCCCTGGGCCACGGCCAAAAGGGCCTCGTCGGGGTTGGCGAAGACGAACTTCAGCCGGCCCACGCTGGTCTCCCGGCCCGCCACCCGGATGGGGGCGTTCAGGGCCACCTCGCCCCGCTCATGGGCCAGGAGGGCCTCCTCGGGGGTGGCGAACTCCCGGCCCGCCCCCTTCTTCTCCCGCCGCACCTGGGTGATGTAGTAAAGGCCCAGGATGATGTCCCGGCTGGGCTTGGCCAGGGGCTCCCCGGAGGCCGGGGAGAGGAGGTTGTGGGCGGAGAGCATCTGGATGCGGGCCTCCGCCTGGGCGAAGGAGGAGAGGGGCACGTGGACCGCCATCTGGTCCCCGTCAAAGTCGGCGTTGAAGGCCTCGCAGACCAGGGGGTGGAGCTGGATGGACTGCCCCTCCACCAAGACGGGCTGGAAGGCCTGGATCCCCAGGCGGTGCAGGGTGGGGGCGCGGTTTAGGAGGACCACCTTGCCGTGGATCACCTCCTCCAGGGCGTCCCACACCTCGTCCTTGATGTCCCGCTGGCGCTCCAGCATACGCCTCGCCGCCTTGACGTTGGGGGCGATGCCCTTCTCCTCCATCTTCTTGAGGAGGAAGGGCTTGAAGAGCTCCAGGGCCATGCGCTTGGGCAGGCCGCACTGGTGGAGCTTGAGCTGGGGCCCCACCACGATGACCGAGCGCCCCGAGTAGTCCACCCGCTTGCCCAGGAGGTTCTGGCGGAAGCGGCCCTGTTTGCCGGAGAGGACGTCGGTGAGGCTCCTTAAGGGCCGCTCGGAGCCCGGGTTGGTCACGGGGGTGCCGCGGCGGCCGTTGTCAATGACCGCGTCCACCGCCTCCTGGAGCATGCGCTTCTCGTTGCGGATGATGATCTCCGGGGCTCCTTGGGCCAGGAGCTTCTTCAGGCGGTTGTTGCGGTTGATGAGGCGGCGGTAGAGGTCGTTGAGGTCGCTGGTGGCGAAGCGTCCCCCGTCCACCTGCACCATGGGGCGGAGGTCCGGGGGCAAAACGGGGACGGCCTCGAGGATCATCCACTCGGGCCGGTTCCCCGAGTCCAGGAAGGCCCGCACCACCTCCAGGCGCTTCCTGGCCTTGGCCCGCCGGGCCCGGGAGGGGTGCTTCATCTCCTCCAAAAGCTCCTTCTCCAGGGCCTCGAGGTCCAGCTCCTTGAGAAGCTGCTGGATGGCCTCCGCCCCCATGCGGGCGTCTATGTCGTAGGACTCCACCACCCGCACCACGTTGCGGACCAGGTCCACCTCCACCCGGCCGTAGATCTCGCTTTTCACCCTGCCCCCGTCGGCCAGGACGTCCCCCGGGGCCACCCGGTCCCCGGTGGAGACCTCCACGTCCTCCTCAAAGGGGTAGACCCGGGCCTTGACCACCAGGAGGCTGGCGGGCTCGTGCAGGTGGACCACCCCCTCGGCCTCGGCGATGACCTCCTCCTCGGGGTCAATGGCCGCCACGATCTTCTCCCCCGCCCCCACCCGGGCCCCTTCGGGCACCACCACGTTCATGTGCGGGGCCACCCGGTAGTCCTTGGGCTCGGTCCACTCCAGGAAGAGGGTGAGGTATACGGTCTCCCCCTCTTCCTCGGCCTCCACCTCCTTGGCGGCCATGTGCCGGGGAAGGCGCAGAAGCCCCTTGCCCTCCGCCAGGGGCTGGCCCTTCTCCACGATCTCCCCGTGGACCACCAAGGGCGCAAGGCCCACGGGAAGGAGGTAGCGGGCCACCACCTCCTCCTCCTGGCGCAGGTAGAGGAGGGCCCCCTCGGGGAACTCCCGAAGCTCCACCACCCCGCCCTCCTCCGCCCGGAGGAGGTAGGGCTCGGAAAGCTCGGCCAGGACCTCCCCGGGCTTGTAGGCCTCCCCTTCCACCCAGGCCGTGAGGGGAAGGCGCAGGGCGGCCCGCTCCCTATAGAGGTAGTCCACGCGCACCCGGCGGGGAAAGCGGTAAAGGACCACCCCGTCCATGCGGCTTACCACCCCGGGGGCGAGCTCCTGGCCCTTCACCACCTCCTCCCCGTCCTTCACCAGGGCGTCCACCCCGGAGGGCAGGGGGTAGGTCTCCTGCTTGCCGTAGCGGAGCTCCCGGTACTCCTCGTCGGTGAGAAGCTGGCGCTTCTCCACGGGAACCCCGTTCAGGACGGCCCCCTTGGGGTCCAAGACGATGTACTTGTTGAAGTAGAGCACCTGCTCCAGCTCCGTGGCGGAGAGGTCCAGGAGGGTTCCGATCTTGGAGGGCACGTCCTTGACGAACCAGATGTGGGCGGCGGGGGTGGCGAGCTCAATGTGGCCCATGCGGTAGCGGCGGACGATGCTCTTGGTCACCTCCACGCCGCAGCGCTCGCACACCTTGCCCTCAAAGCGCTGGCGCTTGTACTTGCCGCAGGCGCACTCGTAGTCCTTGATGGGACCGAAGATGCGCTCGTCAAAGAGGCCGTCCCGCTCGGGCTTGAGGGTGCGGTAGTTGATGGTCTCGGGCTTCTCCACCTCCCCGTAGCTCCAGGAGCGAATCTTCTCCGGGGAGGCCAGGGCGATGCGGACCTTGCGGACTTCCTTCTTCATCGTTCCTCCGGGGCTTTTACCTCTTGGACGCCAAGCCTTCAAAGATGTCCACGGGGTTGTCCTTCTCGTCCAGGGTCTGGACGTCCAGGGCCAGGGCCTGGAGCTCCTTCACCAGCACGCGGAAGGACTCGGGCACGCTGGGCTCGGGCACGTCCTCGCCCTTGATGATGGCCTCGTAGGCGGCGTTCCGGCCCTCTATGTCGTCGGACTTCAGGGTGAGCATCTCCTGCAGGGTGTGGGCGGCCCCGTAGGCCTCGAGGGCCCAGACCTCCATCTCCCCGAAGCGCTGGCCGCCGAACTGGGCCTTGCCGCCCAAGGGCTGCTGGGTGATGAGGGAGTAGGGGCCGGTGGAGCGGGCGTGCATCTTGTCCTCCACCATGTGGTAGAGCTTCATGATGAACATCTGCCCCACCACGATGGGCCCCTCAAAGGGCTCCCCGCTGCGGCCATCGTAGAGGACCACCTTGCCCTGGAGGAAGAGCTCCCTAAGCTGCTCCTCGGGGCTTTTGCCGGGGCTCACCAGGCCGAGCTTTTCCGCCCGGGCCAGGACCTCCTTCTCCCGCTTGTCCACGCCGAAGCCCTCCTCCTTCCGCTTGCCGAAGTAGAGGTCAAAGGCCTCGGCCAGAAGGGCCTTGATCTCGGGCTCGGTGGCCCCGTCAAACACCGGGGAGATGTAGCGCTGGGAAAGGAAGTAGCCCGCCAGGCCCAGGTGGGTCTCCAGGATCTGGCCCAGGTTCATGCGGCTGGGGACGCCCAGGGGGTTGAGGAGGATGTCCACCGGGGTGCCGTCGGGCAGGTGGGGCATGTCCTCCACGGGGAGGATCTTGGCCACCACGCCCTTGTTCCCGTGGCGGTTGGCGAGCTTATCGCCCACCTGGAGCTTGCGCTTCTGGGCCACGTAGACCCGCACCACCTCCCGCACCCCGGGCTTGAGCTCCACCCCGGGGTCGCCCCGGCGGAGGCGCAGACGGCCCACCACGATCCCCCCCTCCCCCGGGGGCACCCGGAGGGAGGTGTCCTTCACGTCCCGGGCCTTCTCCCCGAAGATGGAGCGGAGAAGCCTTTCCTCCGGGGAAGGCTCCTGCTCCCCCTTGAAGCTGGTGCGGCCCACCAGGATGTCCCCGGGCTTGACCTCGGCCCCGATGCGCACGATGCCCTCCTCGTCCAGGTCCCTTAGGGCGGCCTCGGAGAGGTGGGGGATGTCCCGGGTGATCCGCTCGGGGCCCAGCTTGGTGTCCCGGGCCTCAATCTCGTACCGCTCGATGTGGATGGAGGTATAGAAGTCCCGCTTGAGGAGCTCCTCGCTGATGACGATGGCGTCCTCGAAGTTGTAGCCGTCAAAGGGCATGATGGCCACCAGGACGTTCTGCCCCAGGGCCAAAAAGCCCCCCTCGGAGGCGGGGCCGTCGGCCAGGAGGTCCCCTTTGCGCACCCGCTGGCCCACCACCACCCGGGGGCGCTGGTCCAGGACGGTCCCCTGGTTGGAGCGGGCGTAGCGGCGCAAGGGGTACTCCACCAGGCGGCCGTCCCCGTAGCGCACGGCGATGCGGGTGCCGTCCACCTTCACCACCTCCCCGTCCTCCTCGGCGTAGAGGGCGGCCAGGGAGTCCCGCACCACCCGCTCCTCGAGGCCGGTCATGACCACGGGGGCCTGGGCCCGGATGAGGGGCACCGCCTGGGTCTGCATGTTGGAGCCCATGAGGGCCCGGTTGGCGTCGTCGTGCTCCAGGAAGGGGATGAGGTTGGTGTTCACGGAGAAGACCTGCTTGGGGGAGACGTCCATGAACTCCACCTCCTCCGGGCTCACGATCACGGGCTCCCCCCTCCTCCGGGCCACCACCCGGTCGGTGGCGATGCGGTCGCCCTCGAGGGGGGTGTTGGCCTGGGCGATGGTGTAGCGGTCCTCCTCGGTGGCGGTCATGTAGACCACCTCCTCGGTGACCACCCCGTCCTTCACCCGGCGGTAGGGGGTACGGATGAAACCCAGCTCGTCCACCCGGGCGTAGGCCGCCAGGGAGGTGATGAGGCCGATGTTGGCCCCTTCCGGGGTCTCCACCGGACAGATGCGGCCGTAGTGGGTGCGGTGCACGTCGCGCACGTTAAAGCCCGCCCGCTCCCGGGTGAGGCCGCCCGGGCCCAGGGCGGAGATGCGGCGCTTGTGGCGCAGGGAGGAGAGGGGGTTGGTCTCGTCCTTGAACTGGGAGAGCTGGCTCCGGCCGAAGAACTCCCGGAGGGCGGCCTCCAAGGGGCGGCTATTCACCAGCTTGGCCGGGGTGAGGGTGTCGGGAGAGCCCATGAGCATGCGCTCCCGCACCCCCCGGGCAAGGCGGGAGAGGCCCACCCGGAACTGGTCGGCCATGAGCTCCCCCACGGTGCGGATGCGGCGGTTGCCCAGGTGGTCAATGTCGTCCACCTCGTGGCCCGCAACCCCGGCGGTGAGGGCGAAGAGGTAGCGCAGGGTGGGCAGGAAGACCTCGTCCTTGAACTCCCCGTCCTCAAAGCGGACCAGGGTGCGCCCGGAAAGCCCCACCCCCAGCTTCTCCTCGGCCTTGTACCGGCCCGCCTCCCCCAGGTCGTAGCGCCGGGGATCGGCCAGGAGGCCGAAGAGGTAGGCCAGGGCCTTGTCCTTCTTGGGGGGGTCGCCGGGGCGGAGGAGGGTGAAGAGGCGCACCATGGCCTCCTCCGGGCGCATGGAGAGCACGGACTCGTCCAGAAGGCCCTGCACCAGCTCCCCGTAGGCCCCAAGCTCCCGGGAGAGGGTCTCCTGCTCGTAGCCCAGGACCCTAAGGAGGAGGACCAGGGGGAACTTGCGCTTGTTGACCTTCATGGAGACGGTGCCGTTCGGCTCCACCTCGAGGTCAATCCAGGGCCCCCGCTTGGGCAAGGGGATGATGCTGGCGATGTACCGGCCGGGGCGGGCGGGGTCGGGGGTGAAGTAGACGCCCGGGGAGCGGTGGATCTGGGAGACGATGACCCGGTCGGCCCCGTTGATGATGAAGGAGCCGTCCTCGGTCATGAGGGGGATGTGCCCCAGGAAGACCTCATCCTCCTTGATGAGGCCCGTGTCCTTGTGGATGAGCTGGAGCTTGGCGTAGAGGGGCGCCTGGTAGGTCAGGTCCTTCTCCCGGCATTCCTCCTGGGAAAAGGGGGGGTCGCCGATGCGGTACTCCAGGAAGTCCAGCACCAGGCCGCCCTTTCCCTTGTCCCCCTCCTCCACGGGGAAGGTCTCCTTGAAGGCCGCCTGGATGCCGATGTTCTCCCGCCTTTCGGGGGGCACGTCCACCTGCAGGGCTTTCTTGTAGGAGGCTACCTGGATCTCCGTAAGGGGGGGTAGGGGAATGACCTCTCGGATGCGACCGAACCGCTTAATCTCCATGCGTCACCTCTTCGGGGAAAGCGGGCCGCCCGAGGTAAGCTAACAGGGTTCTTCCGCAAGGGGGGCCTTCCCCTTGCGGCGGCTGGCTCTTACCGTGCTCCCTTGGCCCGACCAAAGAGCACAAACCTTAGCCTATACGGCACACCCTCGTCCCGTCAAGCCTGGCGCCGAAAGCCCTTTCCTAGCGTTCCACCTCCACCTTGATTTTATAGTTGCCCCGCACCGTTTGGCCAAGCACCTCCAGGAGGGTGAGGCTCCCCAGGCCCTCGGCCAGAAGTACATCCCCGGGGGCCATTTCCTCCTTAGGGGAGGCCACCCGGCCCCGGAGGCGCACCTTCCCCGCCTTCACCCCTTGGGCGAAGTAGGTGCGGGACACGCCAAACCCCTTGGCCCCCACGGCGTCCACCCGCAGGGAGGGCACCACCAGGGTGCGCACCCGCTCCCTGGCCGCCCGCAAGGCGCCTTCCGGGGGAGGGTGGAGGCGGTAGCCCTGGGCCTCCAAGGCCCTCCGCCCCTGGGGGAGGAGGGCCACCAGGTACCCCTCCCCCCAGGGCTCCACATCCCCCATGGCCTCCCCCAAGTCCACGGGCTCCTTCTCCAGGAGGAAGACGGCCACCGGGTCGTGCACGGAGGGCACCTCGGGGGGATGGAGGACCGCCACCTTGCGCTCGGCCAAAGGAAGGCCCCCGAAGAAGGCCACCTTGAGGCCCTCCTTCCCCGCCAAGGCGGAAAGGGCCGCCTGCTCCTCGGGGGTGAGGAAGCCGGTCTGCACCACCCGGCCTCCCCTGGCCCGCTTGAGGTAGGCCGCAAGGTCCGCCACTACCCCTCCTTGAGGGCGAAGCTCAGGGTGGCCCGGGCCCTCTCCTCCCCCTCCACCAAGGCCCGGACCGCCACCTTGCCCAGGCCCCGGCGGAAGAAGAGAAGCTCCCCCTCCAGGAGGAGGGTGTCCCCGGGCACCACGGGCTTCCTAAAGCGGGCCTCCTCCACCCCCACCAAAAAGACCAGCCCCCCCGGGGCGAAACCCGGCTGCCGCACCAGGGTTCCCACCGCCGCCTGGGCCATGGCCTCGAGGATCAAGACCCCCGGCATCACGGGGTAGCCGGGGAAGTGGCCCTGGAAGTGGGGCTCGTTAAAGGTCACGTTCTTCAGGGCGCGGAAGCGCTTCTCGTCCGCCTCCAGGACCCGGTCTATGAGGAGAAAGGGATAGCGGTGGGGCAGAAACTCGAGGATCTCCCCGATCTCCACGGGTCTCACCTCTTCAGGACGTCGTCCGAGGAGAGGATGGTGTCCTCCAAGACGTGGAGCATCTCCAGGGCCTTGCCGGTGCCCAGGGCCACGGCCTCAATGGGGTTCTCTGCCACCACCACCGGCACCCCCGTGGCCTCCTGCAGGGCAAGGTCCAGGTTCTTGAGAAGCGCCCCGCCCCCGGTGAGGAGGATGCCCCTTTCGTAGATGTCGGAGGCGAGCTCGGGGGGGGTGGTTTCCAGCACCCCTTTCACCCCCTGGAAGATCTTCTCCAAGGGCTCCTTCAAGGCCTCGGCCACGTCCTCGGCAGGGATCTCCGCCGTGCGGGGAAGGCCGGTGATCAGGTCCCGGCCCCGCACCTCGGCCACCTCCTTCTCCTCCCCGGGAAGGACCTTGGCCCGGCCCAGCTGGATCTTGAGCTCCTCGGCGGTGCGCTCCCCGATGAGGAGGTTGTACTTCTGCCGCACGTAGCGGATGATGGCCTGGTCCATCTCGTTGCCCGCAATCCTCAGGCTCTCCGAGCGCACGATGCCGCCCAGGGAGATGACAGCGATGTCCGTGGACCCGCCCCCGATGTCCACCACCATGCTCCCCGTAGGCTCGGCCACGTTGATGCCCGCCCCGATGGCCGCGGCCAGGGGTTCCTCAATGAGGTAGACCTTCTGGGCCAAGGCGGAGACCGCCTGCACCACGGCCCGGCGCTCCACGTCCGTGACCCCGGAGGGCACCCCCACCATGACCCGGGGCTTGAAGAAGCGGCTCATGGGGGAGAGGACCTTCTGCAGGAAGAGGAGAAGCATGCGCTCCGTGAGGGCGTAGTCGGCGATGACCCCGTCCTTGAGGGGCCGCACGGCCACGATGTTCCCCGGGGTACGGCCCAGCATGCGGTAGGCCTCCGCCCCCACCGCCTTGACCTCCCGCTTGCCCTGCACCACCGCGATCACGGAGGGCTCCCTTAAGACGATCCCCTTCCCCCGCACGTAGATGAGGACGCTGGCCGTCCCCAGGTCAATCCCGATGTCCTCGCCCTTCAGCATATCGCCTCACTCTACCTAGCGTACTCCACCGCCCGGGTCTCCCGCACCACGGTGACCTGGACCTGGCCGGGGTAGTTCATCTCCCGCTCAATGCGGCCCGCGATCTCCCGGGCCAGGAGGGTGGCCTTGGCGTCGGTGATCTTGTCGGGCTTGACGATGACCCTCACCTCCCGGCCTGCCTGCACGGCGAAGGCCGTCTCCACCCCGGGGAAGGAAAGGGCGATGCGCTCCAGGGCCTCGAGGCGCTGGAGGTACTCCTCCAGGCTCTCCCTTCTGGCCCCCGGCCTCGCCGCCGAGAGGGCGTCGGCCGCGGCCACCAAAACGGCGTAGAGGGTCTCGGCGTTCTCGGGGTCGTGGTGGTGGGCGATGGCGTCCACCACCTCGGGGGGTTCCCCGAAGCGGCGGGCCAGGGCGATGCCGATCTCCACGTGGCTTCCCTCCACCTCCCGGTCCACGCTCTTGCCGATGTCGTGGAGAAGCCCCGCCCGCCGGGCCAAAGCGGCGTCCAGGCCCAGCTCTGCCGCCATGATCCCGGTGAGGTGGGCCACCTGGATGGAGTGCTTGAGGACGTTCTGGCCGTAGCTGGAGCGGAAGTGAAGCCGGCCCAGAAGCTGGACGAGGCCGGGCTTCAGGCCCACCACCCCGGCCTCCAGGGCCCCTTCCTCTCCCCTCTCGTAGATGAAGGTCTTCATCTCCTGCTTGGCCTTCTCCACCACCTCCTCAATGCGGCTCGGGTGGATGCGCCCGTCCTTCAAGAGCTCCTCCAGGGCCATGCGGGCGATCTCCCGGCGGATGGGGTTGAAGGAGGAGAGGAGGACGGCCTCCGGGGTGTCGTCAATGATGAGGTCCACTCCCGTCAGGGCCTCAAAGGTGCGGATGTTGCGGCCCTCCCGGCCGATGATGCGCCCCTTCATGGCGTCGGAGGGGATGGGCACCACGGAAACGGCAAGCTGGGCGGCGGTCTCCGAGGCCTGGCGCTGCATGGCCTGGGCCAGGATCTTCTGGGCCTCCCTCCGGGCCTCGAGGCGGGCCCGTTCCAAGGCCGCCCGCACCCTCTGGGCCTTCTCCTCCTCCAGCTCCCGGTCCAGCTTCTCCAGGATGAGGCGCCTGGCCTCCTCCGGGGAGAGGCCCGCCACCTGGTGGAGCTTCTCCGAGATCTCCCGCTCCCTCTCCCCCAGGAGCGCCTCCTTGGCCCTCAGGGCCTCCTCCCGTCCGGCCAGGGCCTCCTCCAGGGCGTCCAGCTTGAGGGCCCGGGCGTCTAAGGCCTCGCCCCGCTTGGAAAGCCTCTCGGCCTCCCGGCGAAGCTCCTCCCGCTCCTCCTTGAGGCGCTCCCTCTCCGCCTTGAGCTCCTCCCCCAGGGCCTTAAGCCGCTCCCTTTCCGCCTTAAGCTCCTCCCGCTCGGCCCTTAGGCGCTCCTCGGCCTCCTGAAGGCGCCTCCTGCCCTCGGCCTCCAGGGCTTCGGCGCGGGCGCGCACCTCCTTTTCCAGCTCTTGGCGGAGGGCCTGGGCGCGGGCCTCCGCTTCCTCGCGGAGGGCCTTGGCCTCCTTGCGGGCGGCCTCGAGGATCTCCCTGGCCTCCTTGCGGGCGGCCTCCAGGGCCTCCTTGGCCTCCTCCCGGGCGGCCTCGAGGATGGCCTGGCCCTCCCCCTTGCGCCTAAAGGCAAAGAAGAGGGCCCCCAGGAAGAGGAAAAGGAGGGCCAAGAGCAGCACCAGCTCCAGCGGGCCCATCTACTCCCCCTCTTCCTCGCTGGCGGCCAGGACCACCTGGTCCGAGCGCTCCAAGACCTTGGCGCGGATCTCCTCCAAAAGCTCAGGGCGCTCCCGCAAGGCCTCGGCCGCCTTCTCCTTCCCCTGGCCCAGGCGGAGCTCCCCGTAGGAGAACCAGCTCCCCGCCTTCTCCATGACCCCGGCGGCCACGGCCACGTTCACCAGGTCCATCACCGGGTCCAGGCCCCTGCCGAAGTAGATCTCCAGTTCGGCCTCCCGGAAGGGCGGGGCCAGCTTGTTCTTCACCACCTTCACCTTGACCTTGATGCCCACGGCCTCGTTGCCCACCTTGATGGGCTGGCCGCTCTTGCGCACGTCCAGGCGCACGCTGGAGTAGAACTTGAGGGCCCTCCCCCCCGGGGTGGTCTCGGGGTTGCCGTACATGACCCCCACCTTCTCCCGCACCTGGTTGATGAAGATGGCGGCGGTGTTGCTCTTGGAAAGCACGGCGGTGAGCTTGCGGAGGGCCTGGCTCATGAGCCGGGCCTGGAGGCCCACGTGGGCGTCTCCCATCTCCCCCTCAATCTCCGCCTTGGGCACCAGGGCGGCCACCGAGTCCACCACGATGACGTCCACCGCCCCCGAGCGGGCGAGAAGCTCCACGATCTCCAGGGCCTGCTCCCCGGTGTCGGGCTGGGAGACCAGGAGGTCTTCCACCTTGACCCCGAGCCTCTGGGCGTAGAGAGGGTCCAGGGCGTGCTCGGCGTCCACGAAGGCCGCCACCCCTCCTTGCTTCTGGGCCTGGGCGATGATGGTGAGGGCCAATGTGGTCTTGCCCCCGGACTCGGGGCCGTAGATCTCAATGACCCGTCCCCGGGGAATGCCCCCAATCCCCAAGGCCAGGTCCAGGCCCAAGGAGCCCGTGGGGATCACGTCCACCTGCTGCCTGGGCATCTCCCCCAGGCGCATCACCGCCCCCTTGCCGAACTCCTTCTCAATGGTCTTCAGGGCATTCTCCAGGGCTTTCCTCTTGTTCTCGTCCATGCTCACCTCGCAAGGGAAACTTTTCCAGAATGGTGTAGACGGGCCCCCTCGGCTTCAGCTCCGAACGCACCAGGGCGAACTCCCCCACCGGCCAGGAAAGGCCGAAAACCAAGGGGGGCACCCGAGGGGCCGGGGCCTTGCGCCGGGCCAGGGTGATGTGGGGCTTGAAGTCCTTATCCCCCCCCGCCCAGAGGGCCTCCTCCCCCAGAAGCTCCCTCACCCCGGCCTTTAGGCCCTCGGCCAGAAGGGCAAACCCCTCCCCCTCGGCCTTGGCGAACCAGACCCGGGGGGTGCCCTCGTTGGGGAAGTAGCCCGTGCCCTTAAGGAGGGCGGTGAAAGGGGCGACCTGCCTGCCCAGGCGGTGGCCCAAGGCCGTGAGGTCCTCCAGATCCCTCTCCGGCCGCTCCCCCAGGAAAAGCAGGGTCAGGTGGAGCTGGTGGGGGGGCACCTCCTTCCAACCCCTGTAGCGGGAAACCTTCCTCTGAGCCTCTACCAGGGCCCGCCGCACGTCCTCCGGAAGAAAAACCGCGTAGAAGAGCCTCATGTCACGAGAAGGGCCAAGGCGGCGTACACGCTCCGAAGCCTCACCGCCTCCCGGTCCCCGGGAAAACGGTAGCGCCTGGCCTCCACCCCTCCAGGCCCCGCCAAGGCCACGTAGACCGTGCCCACGGGCTCGCCCTCCAAGGGGTCTGGGCCCGCCACCCCGGTGGTGGCCAGGGCGTAGGTGGACCCAAAAAGGGTACGGGCGGCCTCCGCCATGGCCTTGGCCGTCTCGGCGGAAACCGTCTTGGCGAGGAGTTCCTCCGGCACCCCGAAGCGGGCCTTGGCCCCTCGGGAATAGGATACCACGCCCCCCAGGTAGAAGCGGCTCGCCCCGGGAACCCGGGTGATCTCCGCCCCCAGGAGCCCCCCGGTGAGGCTCTCCATGGTGGCGAGGGTGGCCCCTTCCAGCTCCAGGCGCCTTTTCACCGCCTCCGCCAGGGTGATCTCCCCCTCGCCCCAGACCTCCTTGAGGAGTTTTTTCTTGATCTTCTCGGAAAGCTCCGCCACCCGGTCCTCCCGCCCCCGGACCACCACCTCCACCCCGTGGACCTTGGGGTAGGTGCCCACCTCCACCTCCTCTTCCCGGAGGAAAAGCTCCCCCAGGCGTTCCACGATCTCCGACTCCCCGATGCCCCAGGTTTTCAGCACCCGCTCGGCGTAGGCCCGCCGGGGAAGGGCGAGCCTGGGCAAGACCTCCCGCCACATGGGCCGCCACTCGGTCGGGGGCCCCGGAAGGAGGACCAGGTCCTTGCCGTCCTTCCTCACCCACCACCCAGGGGCGGTGCCCCAGGGGTTTTGGAGCCAGGTGGCCGAGGGGACCTTCATGGCCTGCTTGCGGTTGGCCTCGGGCATGGCCCGGCCCCGGGCGCGGAAGAGGGAGTGGATGTGGGCCAGCATGGCCTCGTCCAGCTCTAGAGGCTCCCCTAGGGCTAGGGCCACCGCCTCCCGGGTCACGTTGTCGGGGGTGGGGCCGAGACCCCCGGAGAGGACCACGAGCCTGGCCCGCTTCAGGGCCTCCCCCACCTCCCGGGCCAGAGGCTCCACCTCGTCCGCCACCCTCAAGGTCCTTTCCACCTTGAGGGCGTAAGGCTTGAGGCTCCTTGCGATCTCCGCCGTGTTGGTGTCCAGGGTCTCCCCGTAGAGGAGCTCGGTGCCTACCCCGAGGATCTCTGCCCGCTCCATGCCGCCTCCTTGAAGGGGAGGGCCTCGAGGGCGTACCGCCCCCCGCCTCCCTCCACCAGCGCTCCGAAGGGCACCTCTTTCCGCACCACGGCGAGGCCCAAGAGGCCGAAGGGGGTCTCTAAAAGGCGCTTCGCCTCCCCCACGCGTCTTCCCTCCAGGAAAAGCGCCGCCGGGGCCCCGCCCCCTTCTAGAGCCCTTAGGCCCACGAGGCGGTAGGGCACCTCCTTCCCCTCGGTGCGGGCCATGATCTCCTGGCCCACGTAGCACCCCTTGCCGGAGTCCACCAGGTGGAGGAGGCCCACGCTCTGGGGAAGCTCCCCCTGGATGTCCGCGAGGAGGGGGAGGCCCTTGAGGAGGGTGTAGAGGGGGTAAAGCCCTTCGGGAAGCGCCCCCTCGCCGCTTTCCCCCACCTCCTCCCGGCCGTCCGCGTGGAGGAGGCGGAAGAGGGGAAGGGCCAAAAGCTCCACCTGGTCAAAGACGACGTAGCGCTGCAGGCGTTTTCGCAGGCCCTCGAGGGTGCCCCAGGGCGCCAGGAGGAAGCCCTCCGGGTGGGGAAAGAGGGTGGCCGCCTCCTCAACCTGGCCCTTGTGGTTCAAAAAGAGGACGCCCGCAGGGCCCCCAAGCCGCCTCAGGTCCCGGGTGCCCTGGCCCTGAAGGAAGGAAAAGGCGTCGGGGCCGCGGAGGAGGAGCACCCCGGGGAAGGCGAAGAAGCCCTCCCCCGAGAGGGCCTTGGCCAGAAGGGGGTCCATGCCTCCTATTATTGACCAAAGGGTCAGAAGGGGGGAGAATGGCGGACGTGCGCTTTTTCTGGGGCGCCTTTCTCTCCCTCTTCCTGGTGGGCGTGGTGGTGGCCCTCCCCGGGGCGGCCCTCCCCTACTGGCGGGCCCGGTACGGGGCGGGGGAGGAGGTCTCCTGGTTCTTCGCCGCCCTCCTTTTGGGCCTCCTCCTGGGGGTGCGCCTGGCCCAGGGAAAGGAGCGCCACCCCCTCTACCCGGCCGCCCTCTTCCTCCTGGGCCTCGCCTTCCTTTCCCTGGCCCTGGCCCCAAGCTTCCCCCTGGCGGTCTTCCTGGCCTTCCCCCTGGGGCTTGGGGAAGGGGTGATGAACGTCCACGGCAATAGCCTGGTGGGGGAGCTCTACCCGAAGCGCCGGGTGGAGTTCCTGAACCGGGTGAACGTGGCCTTCGGCCTGGGGGCGGTCTTCACCCCCCTCCTCCTTCTCCTCCTCCCCTACCCCCTCTTCCTCCTCCTGGCAGCCTTCCTGGCCTTCCTGGGGGCCTTCCTGGTCTGGAAGGCCCCGGCGGTGGCCCACGCCCCCAAGGAGGGCGGACGGGGCTTCTGGCCCTTCCTCCTGGCGGTGGCCCTGTACACGGGCTTGGAAGGCTCCCTGGCCACCTGGAACCGGGTCTGGCTGGAAACCTTAGGCCACGCCGTGGGGGTGGGCGGGGCGCTCCTTTCCCTCTACTGGCTTTTCCTGGCCCTGGGAAGGCTTCTTTTGGCGGGCCAGGTGGCGAAAAGCCCCCTTAGGGCCCTCCGGAGCCTCCTCCTTGGGGTCTTCTTCCTCCTCGGCCTCAACCTCCTCCCCTCCACGGCCCTCCTCTTCCCCCTGGCGGGCTTCCTCCTGGGGCCCCTCTTCTCCACCCTCCTCGCCCTGGCGCAGGCCCGCTTCGGCCACCGGGCCCTGGGGGGGCTCTTCTACGCCGGGGCGGCGGGGAGCACCCTCGTTCCCGCCCTCTTCGCCCTCCTCCCCCCGGAGGGGATTCCCCTGGGGCTCCTCCTCCTCGCCCTGGGCCTCTTCGCCCTGGTGCGGGGGCTGGAACGGGGGGAGGCCTATGCTTAAGGCCCTCCTCTTTGACCTGGACGGCACCCTGGCGGACACCGACCCCCTGCACCTCTTGGCCTGGCGGGAGGTCTTGGCGCCTTACGGCCTCGAGGTGGACCCCGCCTTCTACCGGGAACGCATCTCGGGAAGGCTCAACCCCGAGATCCTCCGGGACCTCCTTAGCCTGGAAGGGGAGGAGGCGGAAAGGCTCATAGGGGCCAAGGAGGCCCGCTTCCGGGAGCTGGCCCAAGGGCTCAGGCCCACCCCGGGCCTCCCGGAGCTTCTGGAGAAGGTCAAGGAAAGGGGGCTTTCCTGGGGCGTGGTGACCAACGCCCCCAGGGAGAACGCCCGCCATGTCCTCAAGGCCCTGAGGCTAAGGCCCCCTCTCCTCGTCCTCGCCGAGGAGGTGGGCCGGGGGAAGCCCGACCCCCTGCCCTACCGGGTGGCCCTGGGGCGCCTGGGCCTGGCCCCGGGAGAGGCCCTGGCCTTTGAGGACTCCCCTTCCGGGGTCAAAAGCGCCGTGGGGGCGGGGATTCCCACCTACGGCCTCCTCACGGGGCACGGGGCGGAGGCCCTCCGGGAAGCCGGGGCCCAGGGGGTCTTCCGGGACTTTCGGGAAGCCCTAGGCCTCCTCTAGGGCGTACCGGGCGAAGGCCTCCTCGTCAAAGCGGGCCTCCACCAGGTCCTCCCAGTAAAGCCACCCCTCCCGGAAGGCAGGGAAGGGGAGGAAGCCGCCCTCCGCCTTGAGGTGGAAGGCGAGCTCCGAAGGCTCCGTCACCCCCTGCTGGAAGGCGAGGAGGGCGGACTGGTAGGCGCCGAAGGAGCTTTGCGCCTGGCTTCCCACCATGGCCCTTTTGCCCCTCTCCCGGGCCAGGGCCAGCATCTCCAGGGTCCAGGTGACCCCGGTGCGGGCGGGCTTGAGGTTCAGGAGGTCAAAGGTGTCCAGCTGTAGCTCCCGCTTGAGGTCCTTCGGGGTCATGGCCGAGTCGTCGGCGATGAGGGGGAGGATGCCCTTCTCCCTAAGCCTCCTCCGCGCCTCCACCTCCTCTAGGGGTAAAGGCTCCTCCACGTAGCGGAGGCCGAGCTCCTTCCAGGCCTGGAGGTAGCCCTCGGCCTCCTTGGGGGGAAGGGACTCGTTGGCGTCGGCGTAGAGCTCGGCCTCGGGGAAGGCCTCCTTGAGGCGGAGGATGCGGCGGGTGTCCCCCTCGAGGTCCCGCCCCACCTTCACCTTGAAGACCCTGACCCCCGCGGCGAAGGCCATGCGGGCGTCCTCCAGGACCTCTTCCTCCTCCCCCAGGCCCAGGATGTAGGCCACCCGCACCCGGTGCTTGGCGGGCCTCAGGACCTGGTAAAGCTCCTCCCCCTCGCTCCTCGCCCAGGCCTCCCAGAGGGCGGTATCCAGGGCGCCCTTTAGGCCGTAGTTAAAGGGGAAGGCCTCCAGAACGGCCCTTATCCCCTCCTGGTCGTCGGCCTCGAGGCCCAAAAGCCTCGGCCTCAGGTACTCAAGCCCCGCCCTCACGCTCCCCAGGGTCTCCCCGTAGATGGTGGGGCGGATGGCCACCTCGGCCCGGCCCAGGGAGCCATCGGAAAGCTCCACCTCCAGAAGGGCGTGCTCCAAGGCCGCAAGCTCCGAGGACTTCCCCCAGCGCAAGGGGGCCTTCAGGGGGATGCGGAAGGGGATGAGGCGAAGGTCCCGTATCCTCGGCATAGGCCCCATTCTAAGGGGCAAGAAGGCCACGTAGGCGGGCTTCCCTGAGCCAGGGGGGCGAAGGAAAGGGGGGGTTAGAAGCCCTGATTCCGGAGAAAGGCCCTCACCTCCTCGGCCTCCTCCTCGGGGGTGAGGGTTTCCGTGTCCAGGACGAGGGCCCGGGGGTGGCCCCGGAGGAGGCGCAAAGGGCCATGGGGGTCGTAGTTTCGCTTCTCCTCGGCCACGATCTTGAGCTTGGCCAGGACCTCCTCGAGGGGGGCGAGGGAGAGGGCCTCCGCAAGCTCCTCCTCCGTGAGGACCCCCTGGGCGAGCTCCCTCAGGCGGGCGTATTCCTCGGGGGCCACCTCCACCCGGTCAAAGGCGTCCTGCCGGACCAGGAGGCGCCTGAGCCGGGTGCCCTCCCGGGCGTGGAGGACCACGAACAGGGCCTGGGGGAGGTGTTCCAGGGCGAAGGCCACCTCGGCCTCGCCCCTTAAGCCGTCAAAGAGGAGAAGGGGCCTGGGCGCCGCGTAGCCCCGGTAAAGGACCTCCGCCACCCCCCCGGGGAACTCCTCCCGGAAGCGCCGCGTGAGGCGGAAGCGCTCCTCCCGGGGTATGGGAGGCTCTGCCCCGTAGCGGGGGAGGACGTAGCGGTCCACCAGCTCCCGGCGGTCGGGGAGCCGGGGAAGGCCCAGGGCCTCCACCAGGGTGCTCTTCCCCACCCCGGTGAGGCCCACGAGGACCAAAAGGGATACCTCCCGCACCGGGACGAGGCTGGGCGCGGGTTCCAAGGAAAAGGCCACCTCCATGCCCCCATGCTACCTGGTAGGATAGAAGGGCTATGAAGCGGCTCTTCGCCCTCCTCGGCCTCGCCCTGGGCCTCGCCCTGGCCCAGGCCCCGGCCTACCCGGAGAACACCTTGGGCCTGGGGTACGCCCCGGACAAGGGCTTTTACCTGCAAGGAAGCGCCCTCCTGCCCTTCAATCCCCTGGGGATAGACACCGGCCTGGACGCCCAGGTCCTCCTCTCCCAGAGCCCCGAGGTCTACGCCCTCCTCAAGGCCAACCTCTTCCCCGGGCTCGTCCTCGCCGACCTCTACACCTCCTTGGGCCTGGGCCTGGACCTCCGCTACCCCTTCGGGGTCCACCTGGGCCCGGTGGCGAGCGTGGAGGTTCCGGGCGGAGCCCTCTCCCTGGGCCTCGGCCTCGGCTACCAGGCGGGGTTCCACCTGGCCTGGGGAGCGGGGTTTAGGCTCTACCTGGAGCCCCTGGCCCTGGAGGTCTCCGCCTCCGACCGCTACCCCTTCCTCCTCTCCCTCCTCTACCTCTGGTAGCCCCGTGCGAAAGAAGCTCCCCCTCCTTCTCTTCTCCCTGCCGGCCCTCCTTCCCCTCTTCCTCTTCGTCCTCTACCCATTCCTGGACGTCCTTCGCTTCTCCACCTGGGACTGGTCGGGGCTTTCCGAGCCCAGGCCCGTGGGGCTTGAGAACTACCGGGACCTCCTCCGGGACCCCGCCTTCTGGAACAGCCTCCTGGTCACCCTGAAGTTCATGCTCCTGGCCCTGCCCCTCTTCGTGGGGCTCTCCGTGGCCTTGGCGGTGGCCCTGGAGGGGATGCCCTACGAGCGCCTGGCCAAGAGCCTCCTCTTCCTCCCGGGCCTGGTCACCCTGGGAGGGGCCACCCTGAGCTGGTACACCCTCTTCACCCCGGAGTACGGGGCCCTGGCCCAGTTCCTCCCCATCCCCCCCTGGGACCGGGAGGGGTTCTGGGCCCTCCTGATGGTGGTGGCCTTCACCTTGTGGCGCCACCTGGGCTACGGGGTCCTGGTGGCCTCGGCCAGGCTCAAGGCCATCCCCAAGACCCTCCTCGAGGCCGCCTACGTGGACGGGGCGGGGCCCTTTGAGGCCTTTCGCCACGTGGTCCTTCCCCTCATGCGCCCGGCGGTGGCCTTTCTGGTGGTGGTGGGCACCATCCTCGCCCTGCAGTCCTACGCCGCGGTCTTCCTCCTCACCCGGGGGGGGCCCTACGGGGCCACGAGGGTCCTGGGCTACTACCTGTACGAGGTGGGCTTTGAGAACTTCCGCCTGGGCTATGCGGCGGCGGTCACCGTGGTCCTCCTCCTCCTCACCCTCCTCTTCGCCTACGCCCAGCTAAGGCTTTTGCGTCACGGGGAGGAGTAGCGGTACCGGTCCAGGTCCCGGAGGTGGGCCTCAAAGTCCACGTTCAGGTAAAGCTTTCCCCGGGCGTGGAAGAAGTAGAGGTAGGGGCGGCCCCGCTCGTCCCGGCGCACGGGGTGCAAGACGGCGAGGAGGGCCTCCCGCCCGGGGTTCCCGATGGGCCCCGGGGGAAGGCCCGCGTAGCGGTAGGTGTTGTAGGGGGAGTCCACCTGGAAGTCCCCCCCGGGGCGGGAAAGCTCGGGGAGGCGCTTCCCCAGGGCGTAGGCCACGGTGGGGTCGGCCTGGAGGGGCATGCCCCGCTCCAGGCGGTTCCGGAAGACCCCGGCGATGTAGGGCATCTCCCCTTCGCTTCCCGCCTCGGCCTGGACGATGGAGGCCAGGGTGACCCAGGCGTGGACGGAAAGCCCCTCCTCCTCCAGAAGGCGCCGCACCACCGGGGTGAGCTCCGCCTCAAAGCGGCGGAGCATGGAGCGCACCACCTCTTCAGGGGTGGACAGGAGGTCAAAGGTGTAGGTGGCGGGGAAGAGGTAGCCCTCGAGGGTCCTCCCCTCCACGTAGGGGGGCTTAAGGTCCCCGGGACTTTCCGCCAGGCGCAAAAAGCCCTCCCCGTCCAGGCCCGCCCGGGAAAGCCTCCGGGCGTAGTCCACCGCCCTTTCCCCCTCGGGGAAGGTGAGGGTGACGCTTAGGGGCCTCTCCCCGCCCGTGAGGGCCCGGGCCAGGCGGAAGGCCCCCTCCCCCCTCAAGCGGTAGACCCCGGGGACCAGGCGCTTGGCCCTGCCGGAAAACCTCAGGTAGGCGGAAAAAAGGTACCCCGAGCGCAGAAGCCCGGCCTCCTCCAGCACACGGGCCACCTCCGCCCCCTTGGCCCCCCTGGGGATGCGCACCAGGGCCTCCTTCCCCGTGGGGCCCAAAAGCCAGAGGGCGTAGAGGAGCAAAAGGGCGAAGGTAAGGAAGAGGGCCACCACCCCCCGCCAGAGCCACCTTCTAGAGCCCTCGGGCAAGGTAGTCCTCCAGAAGCACCAGGGCGGCGAGCTCGTCCAGCTTCCCCTTGTCCCGGCGGAGCCGCTTGGGGGCGTGTTTTAAGCGCTCCTTGGCGAGCCTGGTGGTGTAGCGCTCGTCCCAGAGTTCCACCTCCACCCCTTGCGCCCTCAGGGCCTCCACCAGGGGGAGGACTTTCTTGGCCTGGGCGCTCTCCTTGAGGTCGGTGCGGAGAGGCAGGCCCACCACGAGCTTCCTGAGGCCCTCCCGCCGCACGAAGTCCAGGAGGGCCGCCACGTCCTCTTCCAGGCCCCGCCGCACCAGGTACCCCCGGCCCGAGGCCAAAGGAACCCCCTCCTCCCCCACGGCGAGGCCGATCCGGGCCTCGCCCACGTCAAGCGCGCCCACCCGCATACTGCACGCTCTTGTCCGCCAGGACCACCCCCAGGTAAAGGAGCGCCACCCCTAAAGCCCGGCCCCCCTCCTCCAGGCCCACCACCCCGAAGCGGTTCAGGGCGCTGGTGGAGGCGAGGACCAGGGCGGAGAGGAAGACTAGGGCCGTGCCCTGGGCCCTTAAGGGGTTCCTCCGCCAGAAGAAGAGGGTGGTGTAGAGGGCCACCCCCGCCATGAGGGCCGTGCCCAGGAGGTTGAAGGGGATGGTCCAAAGCCTAGGGGAGGTGAGGCCGGGGGGCGGGAAGGCAGCCCCGGAAGGGGCGTAGGGCTCGGGGAGGCGGGAGAAGTCCAAGGGGGCCGAGGCCACCAGGTAAAGGCCCCAGAGGACGAGGGGGCCTAGCGCCCAAAGAAGCCCACGGGCCGCCTTGGGGTAGAGGAGGGCCAGGCTCCCGAGGCCTAAGAAGGTCACCCCGTGCATGGCCCCGGTGAGGTACCAGAGGCGGTAGAGGAAGGGGCTCCAGCCCCCCTGCAGGCGGGCGAGGAGCTCGGCGGAAACCGCCAGGGCGAAGAAGAAGAGGCCCAGGCTGTAAAGGGCGTTGTGGAGGGAGGGCCTATGCCGGTACCGGCCGAAGGTGAGGGCAAAGAGGGCCCAGGAAAGGGCCACCGCCAGAAAGCTCAGGAGAAGCATGCCCCCATTTTAGGGCAAAAGCTCGGGCAGGGCGGCCTTGGCCCTCTCCGGGTCCAGACCACCCCCCTGGGCCAGGGCCCCCTTCCCACCCCCCCGGCCCCCCACCTTCTCCGTGAGGGCCCGGAAGAGGCTTCCCGCCTCGAGGCCCCTTTCCCGGGCCTTCTCCGAAAGCTTCAGCACCGCCTGACCCCCGGAAAGCACCAAAGCCACGTCCGCCCCCCGCCCCACCAGGTCGTCCGCCGCCTGGCGGAGGGCCCTGGCATCCAAGCCGGGAAGCTCCACCGCCGCCCACCTGAGGCCCCCCTTCTCCTCCAGGGAAGGCCCTCCACCGCCCCCCAGGGCGGCCTGCACCAGGCGGGCCTTGAGGCTTTCCACCTCCTTCTCCCTTTCCTTGAGCTCGGAAAGGAGCCTCTCAAGCCTTTCCTCCAGGGCGGCCTCCCCCACCTCCAGGCGCCCGGCCAGGGCCTTCAGGCGGTTCAGGGCCCCCCGGGCGAAGCGGATGGCCCCCTCCCCCGTCACCGCCTCCAGGCGGCGCACCCCGGCGGAGACCGCCTCCTCCCCGGTGATGAGGAAGGCCCCGATCTCCCCGGTGCGGCGCACGTGGCACCCGCCGCAGAGCTCCTTGGACTCGAGGCCCGGCTCCGGGCTTCCCTCCACCCGCACCACCCGGACCACCTCCCCGTACTTCTCCCCGAAGAGGGCCATGGCCCCTTCCCTCCTCGCCTCCTCCAGGGGCAGGTACCGCCAGGTCACGGGGAAGTCCGCCTGGATCCAGCGGTTCACGAGAAGCTCAATCCGCTCAAGCTCCTCGGGCCTTAGGGGCTCGGGGTGGGTGAAGTCAAAGCGGAGCCTTTCCGGGGCCACCAGGCTCCCCGCCTGGCGCACGTGGGGGCCGAGGACGGCCCTAAGGGCGGCATGGAGGAGGTGGGTGGCGGTGTGGTTCCTCTCCGTGTCCCGCCGCCTGGGGTCCACCAGGGCCCGCACCCTCTTCCCCACCCGGAGGGCCCCCTCCTCCACCCGGGCCCGGTGCAGGAAGATCCCCCGCTCGGTCTTCCTGGTGGTCTCCACCCGGGCCCGGCCCCCGGGCCACTCCAAAAGGCCGAAGTCCCCGATCTGCCCGCCCCCTTCGGCGTAGAAGGGGGTCTTGTCCAAGACCACCTGCACCTCGGTGCCGGGGCCCGCCTCCTCCACGCTCTCGTCCCCGGCCAGAAGGGCCAGGACCTCGGCCTCGGCCTCCAAGGTCCCGTAGCCCACAAACTCCGTGGCCCCCCGCTCGGCGTAGAGCTCCTCCAGGACCTGGGCGCTTTTCTTGAAGATCTCCCGCTCAAAGGCCATGGCCGCCCGGGAGCGCTCCTGCTGCTCCTCCATGGCCCGCTCAAAGCCCTCGGTGTCCACCCCGTAACCCCTCTCGGCGGCGATCTCCACGGTGAGGTCCAGGGGGAAGCCGTAGGTGTCGTAGAGCCTAAAGGCCTCCTTTCCGGGGAGGACCTCCCCCGGCCCTAGACCCGAAAGCAGGGTGTCAAGCCGCCTCAAACCTCCCTCCAGGGTCTCCAGGAAGCGCTCCTCCTCGAGGCGGATCTGCTTTTCCACCGCAGGGAGGTTCTCCCGCATCTCCGGGTAGAAGTCCCCGAGAAGCTCCGCCACCAGGGGAGCGAGGCGGTGGAGGAAGGGCTCGGAAAGCCCGAGGAGGTAGCCGTGCCTTAGGGCGCGCCGGAGAAGGCGCCGGATCACGTAGCCCCTGCCGGTGTTGGAGAAGGTCACCCCGTCGGAAAGCGCCGCCACCACCGCCCGGACGTGGTCGGCGATGACCCGGTGGCTCACGCTCCCCTTCCCCTCGTAGGGGCGGCCCGAAAAACGGGCCACCTCCTGGATGATGGGGAAGAAGGTGTCCGTGCGGTAGAAGTCTTCCACGTCCTGCAGGATGGCCGCCACCCGGTAGAGGCCCATGCCGGTGTCGATGTTCTTCTGGGGCAGGGGCTTGAGGATGCCGGGGCCGGGGATGGGGCCCTGGCGGTCGTACTGGGTGAAGACCAGGTTCCAGATCTCCACGAACCGGTCCCCGCTTCCGGTGTTGGGGCCGGTCTCGTCGGGGGTGCCGTAGGCCGGGCCCCGGTCGTAGAAGATCTCCGAGCAGGGGCCAGAAGGCCCGTTGGGCCCGTGGGTGATGGCCCCGCCCGGCCAGTAGTTCTCGTCCTCGCCGAAGCGGCCGATCCTCTCCTCGGGCACCCCCACCAGGTCCCGCCAGATCTGGTAGGCCTCGTCGTCGTCCTCGTAGACCGTGACCCAGAGGCGGCTGGGGTCTAGCCTGAGGTGCTCCGTGAGGAACTCCCAGGCCCAGAGGATGGCCTCCTTCTTGAAGTAGTCCCCGAAGGAGAAGTTGCCCAGCATCTCAAAATAGGTGTTGTGCCGCCCCGTGCGCCCCACGTTCTCAATGTCCCCCACCCGGAGGCACTCCTGGCAGGTGGTGACCCTCCGCCACTCCTTGCCCCCGAAGATGGGCCTGGCCCCCAGGAAGTAGGGCTTTAGGGGGGCCATCCCCGCCGAGGTGAAGAGGAGGGAGGGGTCGTTTTCCGGGACGAGGCTGAAGGAGGGAAGGCGCAGGTGCCCCTTGCTCTCAAAGAAGGAAAGGTACTTCTCGCGGATCTCCGCCGTGCGCATGGCTTTGATTATAGGCGCTTACAATGGGCCCATGAAGGTCCAGATGCGCCGCTACACCTTGAAGGAAGGGGCCAAGGAAGCCTTCCAGAAGGTCTTCCTGGAAACCATCCTTCCCCTGCGGGAGGCCTTGGGCTTTAAGGTTCTGGGGGCCTACTGGCTTTCCGAAAGGGAGTTCCTCTGGTTCGTGGGCCACGAGGACTTTGAGCGGGCGGAGAAGGCCTACTACGCGCACCCCAAGCGGAAGGAGGTGAACCCCCGGGAGTTCCTGGAGGAGATGGAGACCCGCTTCGTGGAGCGCCTCCTGTAGGCCAGGCCACGCCCCTGGCCGCCCCTTGGGGTAGGCTTAGGGGGATGGAGGTCCTTCTCTTAGTCCTTCGCAACCTCCTGGCCAGGCCCATCCGGAGCCTCCTCACCCTCCTCGGGGTCCTGGTGGCCACCAGCAGCATGGTCCTTTTCCTCTCCTTCGGGGAGGGCCTGAGGCGGGCCCTCTTTCAGGAGCTTTCCCGGGTGGGGCCTGCCATCCAGGTGGTGCCCGAGGGAGCGGAGGGCTTCGCCTTCGGCAGCCTCCCCGAGATCCCCCCCGAGACCCTGAAGGCCCTGGAGGAGGCGGGAAAGGCCCTGGGCGTGCGGGCCGTGGTCCCCACCCTCTTCCTAACCCGGGGAGGCTTTGACCCCAGCGCCAGCTTCCTCTTCCAGGGCCTGCCGGAAGGGGTCCCCCCGGACCTCCTCTACCCGGGGCTAAAGGCCAGGGAAGGCGGCCTCCTCCCCACGGGAAAAGGCGCCGTGGTGGGGGCCAAGGTGGCCCAGCGGAGCGGCCTCGCCCTGGGGAGCGTCCTCAGGCTCTCCCCCAGGCTGGAGCTCCGGGTGGAGGGGGTCCTGGAGGAAACGGGCGGCCTCGCCGACAACCTGATCTTCGTCCCTCTAAGGGCGGTCCAGGAGGCCGTGGGCACGGAGAACGTGACCGCCGTGCTGGTGGCCCTAAGCCCCGGCCAGAAGGCGGAAGAGGTGGCCCGGGCCCTGGAAAGGGCGGTGCCCGGGGTGAAGGCCCAGACCACGGGCGAGGTGATGCGCTTTGCCGAGCGCGCCCTAAGGATCAGCGACCTGGTGCGTTTCGGCATCAGCCTGGTGGCCCTGGTGGTGGGGGGGCTTCTGGTGGCCAACACCGTGATGATGTCCGTCTACGAGCGGGTGCGGGAGTTTGGGGTCATGCGGGCCCTGGGGGCAAGGAGGGGCTTTATCTTCCGCCTGGTGCTCCTGGAGGCCCTCCTCCTGGCCCTCTTGGGCGGGGCCCTGGGCCTGGGGCTCGGCGGCCTGGCCTCCCTCCTCATCAACCTCTACACCCTGGACCAGGTGGGCCTCGCCCTCTCGGCGGTGACGCCGAGGCTCGGGCTCTTCGCCCTGGGGGTGGCCCTCGGCCTGGGGCTTCTCGCAGGGCTTCTCCCCGCCTACAACGCCAGCCGCATCCCGGTGGTGGAGGCCCTGGGGAGGGTGTAAACCGCCCCGGAAGGGAAGACCATGACGCTAAGGGCGGAAAACCTCGGCAAGCGCTACCGGCAAGGGGAGAAGGAGGTGGTGGCCCTCCGGGGCTTCACCTACGCCTTCCCCAAGGGGGCCACCGCCATCGTGGGCCCCTCGGGGAGCGGGAAGACCACCCTCTTAAACCTCCTGGCGGGCCTGGACCTCCCCACGGAAGGCGGGGTCTACCTAGGGGACACCCCCCTCCACGCCCTCTCCGAGGACGAAAGGGCGGGGGTTCGCCTCAGGCGGATGGGCTTCGTCTTCCAGCAGTGGAACCTCATCCCCACCCTCACCGCCCTGGAGAACGTGGCCTTTCCCCTCCTCCTTGCGGGCTGGCCCAGGAAGGCCAGGCTGGAGCGGGCGAGGGAGCTTCTGGAGAGGGTGGGCCTAGAGGACCGCCTCCACCAGCCGCCAAGCCGCCTTTCCGGCGGGGAGCAGCAACGGGTGGCCCTGGCCCGGGCCCTGGCCCTGGACCCCGCCGTCCTCTTCGCCGACGAGCCCACGGGGAACCTGGACCTGGAGTCCCGGGAGCAGGTGGCAGGCCTTCTCTTCTCCCTGGGGGAGGAGCGCACCCTGGTCCTGGTCACCCACGATTTGGAGCTGGCCCAAAGGGCGGGGCGCATTCTCTACCTCAAGGGGGGGAAGCTGGTGAGGGAAGAAGCCCCGCGGCTTCCCAAGGGCTAGCCCGGGGCCAGGAGACCCCAAGGACATCTGGCCCTGGGCCGTTGTGGCACAATACCCCCCATGGGCAAGCGCCTGGTGGTCGTGGGTGGGGTGGCGGGCGGGGCCTCCGCCGCCGCCAAGGCCAAGCGGGAAAACCCCGAGCTGGAGGTGGTGGTCTACGAGAAGTCGGGCTGGGTTTCCTACGGGGCCTGCGGCCTGCCCTATGTGCTCTCCGGGGAGATCCCCAGGCTGGAAAACCTCGTGGCCCGCACCCCGGAGGAGTTCCGGAGGCAAGGCGTCCTGGTCCACACCCGCCACGAGGTGGTGGACGTGGACTACGGGCTCCGCACCCTGACGGTGCACGACCATGCCGAGGGGAGGACCTTCCAGGACCGGTTTGACCACCTGGTCCTGGCCACGGGGGCGAGGCCCACCGTCCCCCCTATCCCCGGCACGGAGCAGGAAGGGGTTTACACCCTGAGGAGCATGGAGGACGGGGAAAGGCTCCTAAAGGCCCTTTCCCAGGCCAGGCGGGCGGCCATCCTGGGGGCGGGGTACATCGGCCTCGAGGTGGCCGAGGCCTTCCGCAAGCGGGGCCTGGAGGTCACCCTCCTGGAGGCCAAGGACCGCCCCCTACCCCACTGGGACCCCGAGGTGGGGGCCCTCCTCAAGGAGGAGCTGGAGCGGCACGGGGTGGAGGTCTGGACCGGGGTGAGGGTGGAGGCCCTGAGGGGCCAGGGCCGGGTGGAGGCGGTGGAGACCTCGGAAGGGGTGGTGGCCGCTGATTTGGTCCTCCTGGCCACGGGCATCCGCCCCAACACCGGGCTCGCCCAGGCCATGGGGGTGGCCCTAGGACCCACGGGGGCCATCGCCACCGATGAGGCCATGCGGACCAACCTGGAGGGGGTCTATGCCGCCGGGGACGTGGCGGAAAGCTTCCACCAGGTCCTAAAGCGCCCCTACTGGCTCCCCCTGGGGGACGTGGCCAACAAGCACGGCCGCACCGCGGGAAGCGCCATCGCCGGCAAAAGGGCCCGCTTCGGGGGCGTGGCGGGCACGGCCATCTTCAAGGCCTTCGGCCTGGCGGTGGCCACCACGGGGCTTTCCCTGGAGGCGGCCCTCAGGGAGGGTTTCCGGGCCAAGAAGGTCCTCATCCAAAGCCGGGACGGGGCCCACTACTACCCGGGAAGCCGGCCCCTCTGGGTGGAGCTGGTCTACGAGGAGGGGACGGAGAGGCTTTTGGGAGGGGCGGTGGTGGCCCACGGGCACGGCGCCCTCCGCATAGACGCCCTGGCCGCCCTCCTGGCCCGAGGGGGGACGGTGGAGGACCTCCTGGCCCTGGACCTGGCCTACGCCCCGCCCTTTAGCCCCGTTTGGGACCCCCTCCTCATCGCCGCCCAGCAGGTGCGCTGAGGGCATCCAGGGGTGTAGCCCGAGGCCGGCTACACCCGCCTGGGGTGTGAAGCTTGCGGGCTTACACCCTACACCGGGGCCTTCCCCGCCCCCAGACTGAGGGCCGGAGGTGGTCCATGGAACCCTTGAGCATGCTCACCCCGGAGATGCGGCAAGAGGCCGAGGCCCTTCGCCAGGAGTGGGAGAAGGACCCCCGCTGGAAAGGCGTCCGGCGGGACTATAGGCCCGAGGACGTGGTGCGGCTCCGTCCCAGCATCCGGGTGGAGCACACCCTGGCCAGGCGAGGGGCGGAAAAGCTCTGGCGGCTCCTCCACGAGAGGCCCTACATTCACACCTTCGGGGCCTACACCGGGGCCATGGCGGTGCAGATGGTGCGGGCCGGCCTCGAGGCCATCTACCTCTCCGGCTGGCAGGTGGCCGCCGACGCCAACCTGGCCTGGCAGACCTACCCCGACCAGTCCCTCTACCCCTATAACTCCGTGCCCCAGATGGTGAAGCGCATCAACAACGCCCTCATGCGGGCGGACCAGGTGGAGCGCGCCGAGGGCAAGGTGAGCCGGGACTGGTACGTGCCCATCGTGGCCGACGCCGAGGCGGGCTTCGGCGGGGCCCTGAACGTCTTTGAGCTCACCAAGGCCATGATTGAGGCCGGGGCCGCCGGCATCCACTACGAGGACCAGCTGGCCAGCGAGAAGAAGTGCGGGCACCTGGGGGGCAAGGTCCTGGTGCCCACGGCCCAGCACATCCGCACCCTGCAGGCGGCCAGGCTGGCGGCGGACGTGATGGGCGTGCCCACCCTGATCGTCGCCCGCACCGACGCCGAGGCCGCCACCCTCATCACCAGCGACATTGACGAGCGGGACAGGCCCTTCATCCTCTCGGACGAGCGCACCCCCGAGGGCTTCTACCGCTTCAAGAACGGCCTCGAGGCCGGCATCGCCCGGGCCCTGGCCTACGCCCCCTACGCCGACATCCTCTGGATGGAGACCTCCAAGCCCGACCTGGAGGAGGCCAGGAAGTTCGCCGAGGCGGTGAAGAAGGAGTTCCCTGACAAGCTCCTGGCCTACAACCTCTCCCCCTCCTTCAACTGGAAGAAGTTCCTGGACGACGAGACCATCGCCAAGTTCAACCGGGAGCTGGGGGAGATGGGCTACAAGTTCCAGTTCATCACCCTGGCGGGATGGCACACCCTCAACTACTACACCTGGGAGCTGGCCAAGGGGTACAAGGCCCGGGGCATGCCCGCCTTCGTGGAGCTGCAGCAGAAGGAGTTCCTGGCCCAGGCCCAGGGCTTCACCGCCGTGAAGCACCAGCGGGAGGTGGGGGCGGGCTACTTTGACGAGGTGGTCCTGGCCCTGACCCAGGGGGAGGCCTCCACCCTGGCCCTCAAAGGCTCCACGGAGGAGGCCCAGTTCACCGAGGCCACCCCCTAAGGGCGTGGCCCAAAGGCCGCCCCCCAGGCGGGGGGCGGCCTTTGTCCTTGGAAGGCCTCCCAAAGGGGCCACCCCGCGTAGGTACCCCGCGCTTAAAACCATGTTGCCAAAGGACACACCGCCCGGCTAAAGTGTAGGTATTATGCGCGAAGCTTCTACACCCTGGCTTCGCTACCTGGAAGCCCTCCGTCCCCACCTCCAAGGCCAGGACCACCGGGGGAAAAGGGGGTCCTTGCGCTGGCTCGAGGCCCTCATGGCCGAGCGGGGAGGCCGGGCGGGAACGGTGCGCAACATCCTCTACAAGGACCTGGGAAGCCCGGAGGAAAAGGAAAGGCTCTATGGGCTCATCGCCGACCTTTACCGGGAAGCGGGCCTAAAACCCCCGCCCCCGCCGGCGGAGCTCTTCCTGGAAAGCGCCCGCAAGGTGCTGGGCCGGGACAAGCGCCGCATCTTCCGCCGCTTCCTCAAGGAGCTGGAGGCGGGGGGGAGGCCCCAGATGGTGGTGGTGGGAGGGCCGGCCACGGGCAAGGGAGTGCTCCTCTCCGCCCTGGCCCGGGCCCTTTCCGCCCTCCCCCAGCAGGAGCCCCACCTCCTCAACCTGGGGGGGGAGGTGGCCCAGGCCCTGGTGCCCCTGGCGGAGGGCCTGGGGGTGGGCGAGGAGGTGCGGGGGCTTTTGGCCCAGCTCTCCCCCACCCAGCCCTACGCCCTCCAGGGCGCCCTGCAACAGGAAGTCCTCACCCTCCTGGCCCAAGGCCTGAACCGGGAAGGCCGGCCCCTCCTCCTCCGGGCCGAGGCGGAGGGCACCCTGGAGGGCCTCCCCCTCCGGGGCCCGGAGGGAAGCCAAAAGGGGCTTGCCGCCTGGCTGGAGCCTTTCCTCCGGAGGCTCCGGGTGCCCTACCTGGCCGCCCTCTCGGAGGCCCCTCCCACCCTGCCCTACCAGCCCCTCTCCCCACCCAGCCGGGAGGAGGCCCGGCGCTTCGTGCGGGAGAGGCTTCCCCACCTGCCCCCGGAGCGCCTCGAGGCCCTGGTGAACCAGGCGGGGCGCAACTTCGGGGAACTCTCCCGCCTGGTGCTCCTGGAGGCCGCCAAGCACGACCCCAAAACCCCCCTGCAGGACGATCCCACCCTGAGGCCCCTCCTCCAGGCCCTGGCCGCCTTCAGCCCCGAGGCCGACCCCGCCTTTCCCCTCCCCCTCCTGGAAAAGGCCCTGGGCAAGCCCCTGGAAAGGCTCTCCCAGGCGGAACGGGCCCTTTTGGACTGGGTGGGGGAAGGCCTGGTGCGCCCAGCCCTGAGGAGCCTCCTCCCCGAGGAGGCCCCCAGGGAGCTCCACCTTTTGGCCCTGGAGCACTTCCCCCGGGAGAACACCTTCCGCAAGCTCTACCACGCCCGGAAGGCCGGGGAGCGGGGGGTTCTCTTGGATCTACTACAAGAGGACCCCGCCCGCCTGGCCCTGCTCCCCGGGCTTTGGGAGGAGGCCCAGACCTGGCCCCGGGAGGACCTGGAGGCCTTGGCGGGGGTGGTGGTCCGCTACCGGGCGGTCCTCGGCCAGTACGCCCACCCCGAGGCGGAGGCCGCTTTAAAGGTGCTCTCGGAATCCCCAACCCCCCCCTTGCGCACCTGGGCCCGGATCAAGGCCGCCGAGGCCAAGGCGGACGCCGCCCTTTACAAGGAGGCGGAACGCCTCCTCCCCCCCAAAGAAGACCTCGCCCTCCTGGACGAGACCGCCCGGGCGGAGGGCCTTTTGGTGATGGCCGCCGTGGAGCGGTGGAAGGGGGACTACGAAAGGGCCGCCCGCTTCGTGGCCGAGGCCGAGGGGCTCCCCGTGGCCCCCTTCCTCAGGGACAGGGTGCGGCTTTGGCAGGGCCTGGTGGCCAAGGACCTGGGGCGGTACGAGGAGGCCCTCAAGGCCCTGGCCCAGGTGGGGCACGATGCCCTTCTCCTGGGCCGGGCCCGCTACCAGATGGGGGACCTCCTCATGCGCCTGGGCCGCCTCGAGGCCAAGGCCCGGATGGAGGAAGGCCTCAAGGCCCTGGAGGAGGCCGGGGCCCCCAAGGACGAGGTGGCCCGGGTGCGGGCCCGCTACGCCACCCTCCTGAGGCGCCTGGGCCTCTATGGGGAGGCGGAGGAGGCCATCCAGAAAGCCTTGAGGGAGGCGGAAGACCCCTTCACCCAGGCCCGGGTCCGAAGCGAGGCCGGCATCCTCGAGGCCGCCCGGGGCCGGCCCTTTGAGGCCCTGGCCTACCTGGTGCCCGCCGAGGCCTACTTCCGCACCACCCCCGAGCGCCCCAAGGAGGCCCGCTACCGCCACCTGCGCACCCTCTTCCGCCTGGGGGCGGCCTACCTCCTCCTGGAGGCGGGGCAGCCCTACCGCCCTCCCTTCTTGGGAGGCCTTTCCGCCCCCCAGGCCGGGCGCCTATTGGGAAGGCTATTGGAAGAGATCCCCGAGGAACCCACCGAGCGCTACACCGCCCTCCGGCTGGACGCGGCCAGCCTCCTCGCCCTCCTCCTCCCCCCCGCCGAGGGCAAGGCCCTCCTCAAGCCCCTTCTGGAGCTGGAAAACCCCTACCTGAGGGCCCAGGCCCGCCTGGGCTACGCCGAGGCCTTGGCCCGGGAGGGAAGCCTGGGGGAGGCCCTGGCCCAGATCGTGGCCCTGCCGCCCCTGGAGGACCCGGGGCTCCTGGCCCAGGCCCGGGCGGTGGAGGTCCTGGCCCTTTTGGGCCTAGGGGAAGGGGAAGCGGCCTGGCATAAGCTCCTGGAGGTGCGGCAAGGCCCCCTTCCCCAGCCCTTCCGCCTCCAGCTCGGCCGCGCCCTGGGGCGCTTCTGCCCCGGGCTGGAAAAGCGGCTTCCCCCCACCCCCTTGGCCCTGCCCGAGGCCCTGGGCTTCCACCTGGCAAATCCCGACTAAATCACTATACTTTTGGAGGGAAGGGCGGTATACTCTTACTGCGAACGGGTCGCAGTAAGAGCCCGGCCCGACCTCAGGAGGAAAGATGAACCAGCTAGAAATCCGCGACCTCTGGGCTTCCATTGACGGGGAAAGGATCCTTAAGGGCGTGAACCTCGTGGTCCCCAAGGGCCAGGTCCACGCCCTCATGGGCCCCAACGGGGCGGGCAAGAGCACCCTGGGCAAGATCCTGGCCGGGGACCCCGAGTACACCGTGGAGAAGGGGGAGATCCTCCTGGACGGGGAGAGCATCCTGGAGCTCTCCCCCGACGAGCGCGCCAGAAAGGGGCTCTTCCTGGCCTTCCAGTACCCGGTGGAGGTACCCGGGGTGACCATCGCCAACTTCCTCCGCCTGGCCCTCCAGGCGAGGCTAGGCCGGGAGGTGGGGGTGGCGGAGTTCTGGGCCAAGGTGAAGCGGGCCCTGGAGCTTCTGGACTGGGACGAGAGCTACCTCTCCCGCTACCTCAACGAGGGCTTTTCCGGCGGGGAGAAGAAGCGGAACGAGATCCTGCAGCTTCTGGTCCTCGAGCCCACCTACGCCATATTGGACGAAACGGACTCCGGCCTGGACATCGACGCCCTCAAAGTGGTGGCCCGGGGGGTGAACGCCATACGGGGGCCCGGCTTCGGCGCTTTGGTCATCACCCACTACCAGCGCCTCCTGAACTACATCGTCCCCGACCAGGTGCACGTGATGATGGACGGGCGGGTGGTGGCTACGGGTGGCCCCGAGCTCGCCCTGGAGCTTGAGGCCAAGGGATACGAGTGGCTTAAGGAAAGGGTGAAGGAGGGCGCATGAACGAGACCGACCTGAAAACCCTAGGGGAGGAGTACAAGTACCACTTCATAGACGAGGTCAGGCCCGTCTTCGTGGCCGAGCGGGGCCTCACCCGCAGGGTCATTGAGGCCATCAGCTACCACAAGGGCGAGCCCGAGTGGATGCTCAAGTTCCGCCTGCGGGCCTTGGAGATCTTCCAGAAGAAGCCCATGCCCACCTGGGGCCCCGACCTCTCGGGCCTAGACCTGGACAACCTGGTCTACTACGTGAAGCCCGCCGAGGTGCGGGACGCCAAGAGCTGGGAGGAGCTCCCCGAGGAGATCCGCAGGACCTACGAGCGCCTGGGCATCCCCGAGGCGGAGCGCAAGGTGCTGGCCGGGGTGGGGGCCCAGTACGACTCAGAGATGGTCTACCACCGGGTCAAGGAGGAGCTTGAGCGCCAGGGGGTCATCTTCGTGGCCATCGAGGAGGGGATGAAGAAGTACGAGGACCTCTTCAAGGAGTACTTCGCCAAGGTGGTCCCCCCCGAGGACAACAAGTTCGCCGCCCTGAACTCCGCCGCCTGGTCCGGGGGCTCCTTCGTCTACGTGCCCCCGGGGGTCAAGGTGGAGCTTCCCCTCCAGGCCTACTTCCGGGTGAACACCCCCGAGTTCGGCCAGTTTGAGCGCACCCTCATCATCGTGGACGAGGGGGCGGAGGTGCACTACATCGAGGGCTGCACCGCCCCCATGTACTCCACGGAGAGCCTGCACACCGGGGTCATTGAGATCGTGGTGAAGCGGGGGGCGAGGAGCCGCTACACCACCATCCAGAACTGGTCCACCAACATGTACAACCTGGTGACCCAGAGGGCCCTGGTCTACGGGGAGGCCTTCCACGAGTGGCTGGACGGGAACCTGGGCTCCAAGGTCACCATGAAGTACCCCTCCAGCTACCTCCTGGAGCCGGGGGCCCGCACGGAGATCCTCTCCATCGCCTTCGCCAAAACCGGGCAGCACCAGGACACCGGGGCCAAGATCCTCTTCGGGGCTCCCCACACCTCGGGCACCATTGTTTCCAAGAGCATCTCCAAGGGAGAGGGCCGGGCCAGCTACCGGGGCCTGGTGAAGGTCCTGGAAGGGGCCCGCCACGCCAAGGCCAACGTGGAGTGCGATGCCCTCCTCATTGACCCGGAAAGCCGCACGGACACCTACCCCTACATTGAGATTGAGGAGGACACCGCCCACGTGGGCCACGAGGCCACGGTCTCCAAGATCAACGACGAGCAGATCTTCTACCTCCAGACTCGAGGCCTCAAGGAGGACGAGGCGGCGGCCCTCATCGTGCGGGGGTTCATTGAGCCCATCGCCAAGGAGCTTCCCCTGGAGTACGCCGTGGAGCTCAACCGGCTCATAGAGCTGGAGATGGAGGGCTCCGTAGGCTAAGAGGCCCGGCCCAGGGGGCGGGGCTTCCCGGCCTCCCCCCTTCCCGTGCAAGGAGGCAGGATGCAGGTACTGGACAAAAGCCACGTGGAGGCCCTCTCCCAGGCCCTGGGCGAGCCCGCCTGGGTGCTGGCCAAGAGGCTGAAGGCCCTGGAGGCCTTCGCCCGCCTCCCTTACCCCAGCAAGAAGGACGAGAACTGGCGCTACACCGACCTCTCCGAGGCCCCGCTGGCGCAGGAGGCGGAGACCCCCAAGGGGCTTAGGCTTTCCCGGGACGGGCTCCCCGAGGTGGTGCGGCGCCGCCTGGAGAAGACGGACGCCTCGGGCTTTTTGGTCTTCGTGGGGCCCGACCTCGTCTACGCCGAGGTGCCCGAGGAGCTAAGGGAAAAGGGCCTCCTCTTCACCTCCCTGGCGGAGGCCCTGAAGACCCACCCGGAAAAGGTGGAGGCGGCCCTCTTCCGGGCGGTCCACACCGAGGACAAGTTCGCCGCACAGAACAGCGCCCTCTTCACCCACGGGGCCTTCCTCTACGTGCCCGCGGGGTTGGAGGTGGAGAAGCCCCTCGGGGTCTTCAAGGTGCTCCTGGAAGGGAAGGCCTCCTTCGGCCGCACCCTCCTCTTCCTGGAGGACAACGCCAAGGCCGCCTACATTGAGGAGTACCTCTCCCCGGACCTTTCCCCTACCCTCCACCTCTCGGCCACAGAGATGGTCCTGAGGCCCGGGGCCCGCCTGCGCCACGCCCACGTCCAGACCTTCGGGGAGGGGGTGTGGCACTTCCACCGGCAAAGGGCCCTCCTGGAGCGGGATGCGGGCCTCAACGACCTGGTGGTGAACCTGGGGGGCACCTACGCCCGGAGCGAGGTGGCCTCGGAGCTCCTGGGCCCCGGGGCGGAAAGCGAAATGCTCGGCCTCTACTTCGGCCACGGCAGGCAGCACTTTGACCACTACACCCTGCAGCACCACGTGGAGCACCACACCCGCTCGGACCTCCTCTACAAGGGAGCGGTGAAGGACGAGGCCCGGGCGGTCTTCTCCGGCCTCATCAAGCTGGAGCGGGGTGCCCAGAAGACGGACGCCTACCAGGCCAACCGCAACCTCCTCCTCTCCCCCACGGCCCGGGTGGACTCCATTCCCCAGCTGGAGATCGGGGCCAACGACGTGCGCTGCACCCACGGCTCCACCACCGCCCCCGTGGACGAGATGCAGCTCTTCTACCTAGAGTCCCGGGGCCTTCCCCGAAGCCTGGCCCAGGAGCTTCTGGTCAAGGCCCACCTGGCGGACGTCCTCACCCGGATCCCCCTGAAGGCCCTAAGGGCCTACATTGAGGCGATCATTGAGGAAAAGGTGCGCATCTAGCATGTGGACCCCCGTGGCCAAGCTCAGCGAGTTCCGGGAAGGCCGCCTGGTGATCCGGAGGCCCGAGCACAGGAAGCCCATCCTCCTCCTCCACACCGGGGAGGAGGTCTTCGCCCTGGAGGACATCTGCACCCACGACGACGGTCCCCTCCACGAGGGAGAAGTGGAGGAAGGGGCCATCGTCTGCCCCCGGCACGGGGCCCGCTTTGACCTCAGGACGGGCCGGCAGACCCTCCCGGCCCCCAGGCCCGTCAAGGTCTTCCCGGCCCGGCTGGAGGGGGAGACCGTCCTCCTGGACCTTTAGCCCCACGCCGGAAACCGTCCCGGGAGGTTCCCGGGACGGTTGTGCTTGACGGGGGAGAGGAGAAGGGTTAAGGTGGAGATACCCACCCCTCCTGGGGTGGGGTAGGGGGTGCGAGGGATGCTAAAGCTCAAGGTGGAAGGCATGACCTGCAACCACTGCGTCATGGCGGTGAAGAAGGCCCTTCTCAAGGTGCCTGGCGTGGAAAAGGCCGAGGTTTCCTTGGAAAAGGGAGAGGCCCTGGTGGAAGGGGTGGCCGACCCCCAGGCCCTTATCCGGGCCGTGGAGGAGGAGGGGTACAAGGCCGAGGTCCTGGCCTAGCCATGTCCCACCCCCACCTGCACCTGGACCCCAGGGTGAGGGAGGAGGCGAGAAGGCGCCTCCTCTCCGCCAAGGGCCACCTGGAGGGGATCCTCCGCATGCTGGAAGACCCCCAGGTCTACTGCGTGGACGTCCTCAAGCAACTCAAGGCGGTGGAGGGCGCCTTAGACCGCGTGGGGGAGATGGTCCTAAGGGCCCACCTCAAGGACCACGTGGCCACCGCCCACGAGCGGGGGGACGTGGAGGAGATCGTAGAGGAGCTGATGGAGGCCCTCAAGTACCGGTGAGGCCATGGCCCAGGAGACCCAGGAGATCAAGGTAGGCGTCAAGGGAATGACCTGCGCCGCCTGCGTGGCCCGGGTGGAACGGGCCCTGAAACGGGCGGAGGGCGTGGAGGAAGCCCGGGTCAACCTCACCACCGAGGAGGCCTTTTTGCGCCTCCAGGAAGGCGTGGACCTCAAGGAGGTCCTGAGGCGGGTGGAAGAGGTGGGCTACGAGCCCGTGGTGGCCCAGGCGGAGATCCCCATCCGGGGCATGACCTGCGCCGCCTGCGTGGCCCGGGTGGAACGGGCCGTGGGCAAGCTTCCCGGGGTGCTCTCCGTAAGCGTCAACCTGGCCACGGAGAAGGCCTTCGTGGAATACCTTCCGGACACCGTGAGCCTAGCCCGCCTGCACCAGGCCATCCGGGAAGCGGGATACGAGCCCGTGGCGGTGACCGAGGAGGAGATAAAGCCCCTTCCCACCTACCGGAAGAACCTTCTCCTGGCTTTGCCCTTCGCCCTCCTCACCCTCCTCCTCGCCATGGGGCCCATGCTCCTTCCCCTGCCCCACCTCCCTGGCCTTGCCCAGGCCCTCGCCGCCCTTCCCGTCCTCTACGCCGGAAGGCGCTTCTTCCGGCAGGCCCTGGCCGAGGCCCGCCACCGCGCTTTAGGCATGAGCACCCTGGTGGCCCTGGGTGCGGGAAGCGCCTACCTTTACTCCTTCCTGGTCCTTCTCCTCCCGAAAGCCTTTCCCGAGGAGGCCCGCCACCTCTACTTTGAAGCGGGGGCGGTGATCCTGGCCCTCATCCTCCTCGGCAAGCACCTGGAGGAAGGGGCCAAGGGCAAGGCCTCGGAGGCCATAAGGAAGCTCCTCTCCTTGAGGCCCAAGACCGCCCGGGTGGTCCAGGAAGGGGAGGAAAAGGAGATCCCCGCCTTGGCCCTGATCCCCGGGGACCTGGTGCGGGTGTTGCCGGGGGAGCGCATCCCCGCCGATGGGGTGGTGGTGGAGGGCCGAAGCCACGTGGACGAGTCCATGCTCACCGGGGAGCCCATCCCCAAGGCCAAGGGCCCCGGGGACGAGGTGGTGGGGGGGACGGTGAACGGCGAGGGAGCCCTTTTGCTGCGGGTGAGCCGGGTAGGCGAGGCCACCTTCCTGGCCCAGATGGCCCGGATGGTGGAGGAGGCCCAGGCCTACAAGCCCAAGGTCCAGGAGCTCGCCGACCGGATTGCGGGCGTCTTCGTGCCCGTGGTCCTGGGGATCGCCCTCCTCACCTTCGTCCTATGGCTCTTCCTGGGCCCCGGCCTCTCCCACGCCTTCGTGGCCGCCCTCTCCGTCCTCCTCATCGCCTGCCCCTGCGCCATGGGCCTCGCCACCCCGGCGGCCATCGCCGTGGCCACGGGGCGGGCAGCCCAGATGGGCCTCCTCTTCCGCAAGGGGACGGCCCTGGAGGCCCTGGCCCGGGCGGACACCGTGGTCCTGGACAAGACGGGGACCCTCACCCTGGGAAGGCCCACCCTGGTCAAGGTCCTCCCCTTCGGCATTGCCCAGGAAGAAGCCCTGAGGCTCGCCGCCGCCCTGGAACGGGGAAGCGAGCACCCCCTGGCCAAGGCGGTGCTGGAGGCCGCCCAGGGCCTGCCCCAAGCCCAAGCGGAGGAGGTGCGGGCCCTCCCCGGGGAGGGGGTGGAGGGCCGGGTGGAAGGGAGGCGCCTCCACCTGGGAGGCCCCGCCCTCATGGAGCGCCTGGGCGTGCCCCTGCCCGAGGAGGCGAAGGCCCTCCCCGAGGAGGGCTACACCCCCCTTTACCTGGCGGAGGGGGAGAGGCTCCTCGCCGCCTTCGCCGTCTTTGACCCCCCGAGGCCCGAGGCCAAGGCGGTGGTGGAGGCCCTAAAGGCGTTGGGTCTGAAGCCCGTCCTCCTCACCGGGGACCACCCCGCCCCGGCAAGGCGGGTGGCGGAGGCCTTGGGCGTCCCCGAGGCCCTGGCCGGGGTGAGGCCCGAGGGGAAGGTGGAGGCGGTGAAGAGGCTCCAGGAATCGGGGCGCAAGGTGATCTTCGTGGGAGACGGCATCAACGACGCCGCCGCCTTAGCCCAGGCGGACGCGGGCCTCGCCATGGGGAGCGGCACGGACATCGCCCTCGAGGCTGGGGACGTGGTCCTCCTCACCCCCGACCTCCAGGGGGTGGTGAACGCCGTCCGGCTCGCGAGGCGCACCTTGCGCACCATCTACCTCAACTTCTTCTGGGCCTACGCCTACAACGTGGTCCTCATCCCCGTGGCCGCCGGGGCGCTTTACCCCTTTGCTGGCCTTCTCCTCAACCCCATGCTGGCGGCGGCGGCCATGAGCCTAAGCAGCCTCTTCGTCCTCACCAACTCCCTGAGGCTTAGGGGCTTCCGGCCCCAAAGCTTTACCGAGGCTTAACCGAACCGGGCTAAGGTGACCCTTGGGAGGTGATGGGTATGTGGTGGTGCGGAAGCGGCTGGTACATGGGTTGGTGGGGGCCTTTCCTGGGTCTCCTCTGGTTCGTCCTCCTGGGCCTCTTCGTCTACTGGTTGGTCCGGGTTCTGGCCCCCGAGAGGCGGGACCGGGCCCTGGAGGTTTTGAGGGAGCGGTACGCCAAGGGGGAGATAGACAAGGAGACCTTTGAGCGCCTGAAGCGGGACCTCGCATGAAGGTCCTCCTGGTGGACGACGACCCGGCCCTCCTCGAGGTCCTCGGGGCCTACCTCCGAGGGGCCGGGTTTGAAGTCCTGGAGGCGGAAGACGGTGAGGAGGCCCTGGGGCTCTTCCCCCGGGCCGACCTGGTCATCCTGGACCTCATGCTACCTAAGTTGGACGGTCTGCAGGTCTTAGGGGAGATCCGCCGGGAAAAGCCGGAGCTTCCCGTCCTCCTCCTGACCGCCCGGGGAGCGGAGGAGGAGCGGGTGCGGGGCCTGGAGCTGGGAGCCGACGACTACGTGGTCAAGCCCTTCAGCCCCAGGGAGGTGGTGGCCCGGGCCAAGGCCCTCCTCAGGCGGGTGGGGCTCAAGGAGGAACTCGCCTACGGCCCCCTCCGCCTCCTCCCCCGGGAACGCCAGGCCTACCTGGAGGGCCAGCCCCTCCCCCTCTCCCCCCTGGAGTTTGACCTGCTCCTCACCCTGGCCCAGCACCCGGGCATGGTCTTCAGCCGGGAGAGGCTTCTGGAGAAGGTCTGGGGACCGGACTTCCCGGGGGTGGACCGGGTGGTGGACGTCCACATCGCCGGGCTAAGAAAGAAGCTTGGAGACGACCCGGACAATCCCCGCTTCATTGAAACGGTGCGGGGGGTGGGCTACCGCTTCCGGGAAACCCCCTAAAGATGCGCCTCTTCCTCAAGCTCTTCCTCAGCCACCTGGTGGTGGCCCTCCTGGCCCTTTCCCTCCTCTTTTTCCTGGCCGAGGCCTTCGCCCCCACCTTCTACCGGGGGCACGTGGAGCGCATGTACCACGCCCTCTCCATGATGGGGGGCCTGATGATGGGCGAGGCTTTGCGGCGGGACCTGGAGGAGGGGCTCCGCTCCACCCTCACCGCCGCCCTCCTCGCCGCCCTGCCCCTCGCCGCCCTGGGGGCCGCCTTAACCGCCTCCTTCGCCAGCCTCCGCGTGGCCCGCACCGCCCGGCTCCTCATGGAAGGAAGCCGCCGCATGGCCCAGGGGGAGTACGGGGTGCGCCTTCCCGTTTTGGAAAGGGACGAGCTCGGGGAGCTCGCCCTCCACTTCAACCGCCTGGCCGAGGCCCTGGAGAGGGTGGAGAAAACCCGGGTGGAGCTCATCGGCACCGTGGCCCACGAGCTCAGAACCCCCTTGGCCGCCCTCCAGGCCTACGCCGAGGCCCTGGCCGATGGCGTCATGGCCCCGGAAAAGGCGGCCCAAGGCGTGGAGCGGGAGGTGCGGGCCATGGCCCGCCTGGTCCAGGACCTGGCCCTGGTCTCCCAGGTGGAGGCGAGGGCGGTGGCCCTCCACCTCAGGCCCCTGGACCCCCAGGCCCTTCTGGAAGCGGCGGCGGAGCGCTTCCTCCCCGCCTTTCAGGCCAAGGGGGTGGCCCTCGAGGTGCTTTCCCCTTCCGCCTCGCCCCCGGTCCTGGCCGACGAGGAAAGGGTGTTGCAGGTCCTCGCCAACCTGCTTTCCAACGCCCTGCGCCACACCCCCAAAGGTGGGGAGGTCCGCCTGAGGGCGGAAAGGGGAGCCGGGGAGGTCCTCTTCAGCGTGGAGGACACCGGGCCCGGCATCCCCGAGGAGCACCTCCCCCGCATCTTTGAACGCTTTTACCGCATAGACCCCTCTCGCAGCCGCAAGGACGGGGGCACGGGCGTGGGCCTCACCGTGGCCAAGGGCCTGGTGGAGGCCATGGGGGGAAGGATCTGGGCGGAAAGCCGGCCCGGCCAGGGGAGCGCCTTCCGTTTCACCCTCCCCCTTTACACGGGCTTAACGCCGGGTAGCTAGCGTTGTGGCTATGAAGAGGCTTCTTGTCCTCACCCTGGTGGGCGCAGCTCTAGGCCTGGCCCAAGCCCCCTCCCCCGAGGTCCTGCAGGGGGTGGGTCTAGAGGAAACCCTGGCCCTTGCCAAAAGGTGGCGGGAGAAAGGAGAGAGGGTGGTGAGCTACGTGACCCCCGAGGCCTTCTTCTTTGAGTTCCCGGACGGCCGCAAGGCCCGGGTGGCCCTGGGAGAGGCGTTCCTCTTGGCCGTGGCCCCCTACCGCCAAAGGACCCACCCCTGCCAGGTCCACTACTTCTCCAGCTGCACGGGGGAGCTGCGGGAGGAGACCTTCGCCGTCCGGGTCCTGGAGGGGAACAAGGAGGTGCTGAGGACCCAGGTGCGCACCGGCAAGGACGGCTTCTTTGAGCTTTGGCTTCCCCGGAACCGCCGCTACACCCTCGAGGTCCGCCAGGGGGACTGGGTAGCCCAAGCCCCCGTGGCCACCTTCCGGGATAGCCCCACCTGCCTCACGGAGCTAAGGCTTTCCCGGAGGTGAGGGATGCGGCGCCTCCTCGCGCTCTGGGTTTTGGGCCTGGGAGCCTTGGCCCAGGTTCCCGTGGGCCAGGTGGCCACCCGGGACGTCCACGCCCTCCTGTGGCTTCCCGATGGCCGCCTCCTCTTCGGCCACCACGACGGCATCCATGTCTCCGAGGACGAAGGCCGGACCTGGCAGGACCTGGTGCGTCAAATGGGCTTTGACGCCATGGGCCTTGTCCTGGAGGGGAACCGTATCCTCGCCGCCGGGCACTGGGTGCTTGCGGAGAGCCAAGAAGGGGGCAAGGCCTGGCGGAACCTGCGCCCCCAGGGGCTTCCCGCCATGGACCTTCACGGCTATGCGGCCGCGGGAGGGCTCCACGTGGCCCTCGAGGCCACCCACGGCTACTTCGTCAGCGAAGACGGTGGGCAAATCTTCAAGCCCACCGCCCCTAAGGGGCTTCCCAAGGCGAACATGGCGGCCATGGTCTTCCAGGGGAGGACCCTTTACGTGGCCCCCATGGGCCAGGGCCTCTACCAAAGCCCAGACGGCGGCCAGACCTTCACCCAGGTGCCGACCCCGGAAAAGGAGATCTACGCCCTGGCGGTGGGGGTGGGGACCCTTTACCTGGGAGGGCAGACCGGCCTCTGGCAGAGGACCCCGGTGGGCTGGAAAAAGCTGTGGCAGGGCACGGTCCTGGCCCTCGCCGCCCATCCCCAGGAGGCAGGAAGGCTCGTCTTCATAGACGGCCAAGGGCGGGTCTGGAAGCTTCCGTAAGGGCACGTCCCTGCCGAAAGCCCAAGGATCCCGAAGGCTACCCCCAGATCTCCTTCTGCTTGAAGGGAAGCCCAAGGGAGGCTACCCTAGCCTTAGGGTGCCGAAGCCCGGCATGGGGAGCCCGGAGTACGTCCTCACCCAGCACGCACGGGAGGTTCTGGAGAAGAGGGGCATCCCCCTAGAGTGGATAGAGCGGGCGCTGGCCTTTCCAGAAGCCGTGGAAAAGGACCGGGTAGACCCCTCATTGGAGCACCGCCTCGTCCGGATTCCGGAGAGGGGGAAGGTGCTCCGAGTTGTCGTGAACCCTAAGTCCCAACCCATGCGGGTGGTAACGGCGTTTTTGGACCGGAGGGTAGTCTTATGAGGCTAAAGATAGACCGTGAAGCGGATGCGCTCTACTTGACGCTAACCGAAGGACCGGCCAGCCGCTCGGAGGAAGTGGCCCCCGGGATCATCGTGGACTACGACGAGCAGGGCCGGCTCGTGGGGGTGGAGGTGCTCTACCTCAGCCAGCGGGCCCCTGAAGCGGAGCTACAAAGGCTTTTGTTTGAAACCGTGCCCTCGGAGCGCTGAAGGGGAGCCCATATCCCCTACTCCTTGAAGGCGAGCCCCGCCACGTGGGGGGCCACCACGGGAAGGGGAAGGGCGAAGGCCTCCGCCTCCACCCGGGGAAAGCGGGCCTGGATTAGGGCGAGGGTCTCCCGGTTGGGGTGGCACCCGTCCCCGAAGAAGGAGAAAAGCGGCGTGGCCGCCTCCTGGAGAAACCGCAAAGGGGTCCTTCTGGTGGCGGCCACGTGCTCCAGGAAGAGGTAGGCCCCGCCCGGCCGCAAGACCCGGTGGACCTCCTCCAGGGCCTTACTGGGGTCTTCCACCGAGCAGAGGACCAGGGTGCCCACCACCAGGTCCACGCTCCCTGCGGGCAAGGGGATGGCCTCCGCCCGCCCGGGAAGAAGGGTGAGGCCGAGACCCCGCCTCTTCGCCTCCTCCCTTAAGCGGGGGTGGAAGAAGGGGTTGGGCTCGAGGGCCAGGTAGGCCACCCCCTCGGGCAGGTAGGCCAGGTTGGTGCCGGGCCCGGGGCCGATCTCCAGAACCTTTTCGGGCCGCACCCGCCTAAAGGCCTCCTGGAAAAGAGCCCGCTTCTTTGCCGCCACCCAGGCCTCGTGCCGGGCGGAAAGCCCCGGGTAAAGGCGGGCGAAGAGGTGCTTGCGGATCACCGAAACCAGCCTACCCTAGCCCGCGCCCCCTTTACTTCCCGGGGTACTACACCCTTGACTTCGGCCGCAAAGAGGTGGAAGGCATGCTCTCGGTAAACGCCTACACCGGAGAGGTCTGGGTCCACACCTGGCATGGGCCCTTCCTGGGCGGACGCGGGGAGTAAACTGTTGGGGGATATCCATGACCGGGATGCGCAAGACCCTAAAGGCCACCCTTTCCGAAGCGCGGGCCCAGGTGGAGGCCGCCCTCAAGGAGGAGGGCTTTGGGGTCCTGACCGAGATTGACGTGGCCGCCACCCTGAAGGCCAGACTCGGCCTGGAGAGGCCCCCTTACCTGATCCTCGGGGCCTGCAACCCCCAATTGGCGGCGCGGGCCCTAGAGGCCGAGCCGGAGATCGGCCTCCTTCTTCCCTGCAACGTGGTGCTCCGGGAGGCGGGAGAGGGGGTGGAGGTCCTGGTCCAGGACCCCAAGGAGATGTTCCGGGTCCTCCCCGAGGCCACCCAGGAAGCCCTGGCCCCCGTGGCCGAGGAGGCCCGCGCCAGGCTCTCCCGGGCCCTCGCCCGGCTCTGAGGCTTTACACGCCCTTAACACATCCCCCCTACCCTTGGGGCATGCACGACCGCAGGACCTTCCTCAAGCTCACGGTAAGCGGCCTGGTCTTGGGCGTTGCCCGGGCCCAGGCTGCCCCCTTTCCCGAGCCCAAGGTGGTGCGGAGCCAGGGCGGTCTCCTCTCCCTGGCGCTTCCGGCCGCTCCCGCCTCCCTCCCGCTCGCAGGAAAGCAGGCCACCCTCCTCACCTATGGGGGAAGCCTTCCCGGCCCCACCCTCCGGGTCCGTCCCGGGGACACGGTGCGCCTCACCCTGGAAAACCGCCTTCCCGAGCCCACCAACCTCCACTGGCACGGCCTGCCCATCTCCCCCAGGGTGGACGATCCCTTCCTGGAGATCCCCCCGGGGGAGCGCTGGACCTACGAGTTCGCCGTTCCCAAGGAGCTGGCAGGTACCTTCTGGTACCACCCCCACCTGCACGGCCGGGTGTCCTCCCAGCTCTTCGCCGGCCTCCTGGGGGCCATGGTGGTGGAAAGCCCCCTGGACGCCATCCCCGAGCTCCGGGAGGCGGAGGAGCACCTCCTCGTCCTGAAGGACCTGGCCCTCCAGGGCGGGCGCCCGGCGCCGCACACCCCCATGGACTGGATGAACGGGAAGGAGGGCGACCTGGTCCTGGTGAACGGGGCCCTACGCCCCACCCTGGTGGCCCAGAAGGCCACCCTAAGGTTCCGCCTCCTCAACGCCTCCAACGCCCGTTACTACCGCCTGGCCCTGCAGGACCATCCCCTCTACCTCCTCGCCGGCGACGGGGGCTTTCTGGAAGAGCCCGTGGAGGTGCCCGAACTTCTCCTGGCCCCAGGAGAACGGGCCGAGGTCCTGGTGCGCCTGCGGAAAGAGGGCCGCTTCCTGCTCCAGGCCCTGCCCTACGACCGCGGGGCCATGGGCATGATGGACATGGGGAGAATGGCCCACACCATGCCCGCAGGGCCAAGCCGGCCTGAAACCCTCCTTTACCTCATCGCCCCCAAGAATCCCAAGCCCCTCCCCCTGCCCAAGACCCTAAGCCCCTTCCCCACCCTGCCCGCCCCCGTGGCCACCCGGCGTCTGGTCCTCACGGAGGACATGATGGCGGCCCGCTTCTTCATCAACAGCCAGGCCTTTGACCACGGGCGGGTGGACCTGAAGGGGAAAGCCCAGACGGTGGAGGTCTGGGAGGTGGAAAACCAGGGGGACATGGACCACCCCTTCCACCTCCACACCCACCCCTTCCAGGTCCTCTCCGTGGGCGGGAGGCCCTTCCCCTACCGGGCCTGGAAGGACGTGGTCAACGTAAAGGCCGGCGAGGTGGCGAGGCTTCTGGTCCCCTTGCGGGAAAAGGGCAAGACCGTCTTCCACTGCCACATCGTGGAGCACGAGGACCGGGGGATGATGGGGGTCCTCGAGGTGGGCTAAGTGCCCACGCATAGACCTTGCGACACCCCCTGCCCCATCCGCTCCCGTAGCCTCTCAAGGGCCTCGGCCACCGCCCCCCTCAGCTCCCCCACGCTCCCGTAGTGCCTCCGGGGCAGCAAAAACCCCTTCACCCGCCGCCACACCCCCTCCACCGGGTTCAGGTGCGGGCTGTACCGCGGCAGGTAGGCCACCACCTCCCCCGTCCCGCACCGCCTCCCCCTTCCTCGCCCAGGCGTAGGTGGGAGGCAGGGAGAGCCCAAACCCGCTCTCATCCAAAAAGAACACCCTCAGCCCCCCCTTTCCGCCTCCCCCAGGGCCGCCTTGAACCCCTCCACCTCCTCCTCCTTGGGCTTCCCCGTGGGCACATAGCGCGTCCGTTTCCACCGGTAGCCCATCTCCAGGAGCTTCCGCCGCACCGTCCCCGGGTGGAAGGTCACGAAGAAGCGCCTCTCCAGAGCCTCCAGAAGCCGGGGGGCCGTCCAGGCCTCCTCCCCCCGCAGAAGCTCCCGCAGGAAGGCGCTCATGGCTGGGGTCCAGCGGGGCCTGGCCCCGGGGGGCTTACCGTCCTCAAGCCCCTCTATCCCCCTCTCCAGCCACCGCCTGAGGTCGCGGTGGAGGGTGGTGCGGTCCAGGCCCAGGTGGCGGGCGATCCGGGGAGCCGTCCACCCCTGGGCGGCAAGGCGGATGGCCTGGGCCCGGCGCCGGACCTTGTGGGGGACCACGGGGTTGGTCTCCAGCTCCCGGAGCTGGGCCTCCTGCTCGGGGGTCAGGTGGATGCGAAGGGGGGCGGGCATGTAGATAGTTTAATGCATGGACACTTAAGAGGCTGTCGTAAAACCTCTCCACGGAGGCTACGCGGCCCTGGCCAGCCGCTTCACCAACAAGCGTAGCATGCCCAAGTACACCCAGGCCTCGCTCACCCCAGGGTTAGCTTCGTAGTCCTTGGACAACCGCCGGTTCCGCCCAAGCCAGGCAAAGGTCCGCTCCACCACCCACCGCTTGGGCAAGGGCTTGAACCCCCTCTCCCGCGGAAGCTCCGGCGCCTCTTCCCCCTCCCGCACCCAGACCCCTCGCACCCCCGCGTAGGGACGGGCCACCACCTCAAGCTCCAGCCCCAGGGAAGAAGCCAGCCCCCGAAGGCCCCGGTACCCCCAGTCCACAAAGACCTTCCGCACCCGGGGCCAGAGGGAGAGGTCCATCCCCAGGAGCAAGGCCTCCCCACCCCGCTTATCGTGCTCGTTGGCCGGGTGCACGAAGGCCTTCAGCAACCGGCCCCCCGTGTCCGTCAGGATCTGCCGTTTTCTCCCCTTGACCTTTTTCGCCCCGTCGTTCCCTCGGGGCCCCCTTTTTCCGTGGTCTTCACAGACTGACTGTCTATGACCAAAGCGCTGGGGGAAGCCTCTCTCCCCTCTCGTTCCCGGTCCTGGCGGGCCAGAGCCTGGACGGCTCTCTCCCATACGCCCTCCTTCTGCCACTTGCGGAAGTAGTGGTAGACCGTGGACCAGTGGGGCAAGTCATGAGGCATAGCCCGCCACTTGATGCCGTTCTCCAGGACGTAAAGGATGGCGTTGACTATTTCCCTCCTCGGCACCTTGGCGGGGCGACCGCCGGCTTTGGGGGCCGGGATCAAGGGCTCCAGGATGCTCCATTCCTCATCCCTCAGGTCGCTGAGGTAGGCTCTGCGAAGAACCACCCCTCAAGTATAGCACCCTTTTACGACAGCCTCTAAGTACCCCGCTATGGCCCAAGCCATAGCGGGGCCCCAAAAGGACTTTCCCGGGCCTTTAGGTAGGGGCCTTTGGGTCGCAGCTGCCCTGGCCCCTACCCTCCCCCCCCGGGGGAGGGGTGTACCCTAGGAAACGAAAGGGGGTGTTCCCATGAAGCATGAAGACCCCAACCCCGGCCACGCCCACGAGCATCCTCACCACTCCCATTCCGAACCCAAGCGCGCACACCCTTCCGGAGGGCACGCTTCCCACGCGGGCCACGACAAACACGCCGGCCACACCCCGGAGATGTTCCGGGACCGCTTCTTCGTAAGCCTCCTCCTCACCCTACCCATCCTCTACTTCTCCGAGCAGCTCCAGGCCTGGCTCGGCTACCGGGCGATGTCCTTCCCGGGAAGCGCCTGGGTGAACCCGGTGCTGGGGACCGTCCTCTACTTCTACGGCGGCCTGGTCTTCCTCCAAGGGGCCCTGAGGGAACTCCGGGAACGGACCCCCGGCATGATGACCCTCATCGCCCTGGCCATCACCGTGGCCTACGCCTACAGCCTCGCCGTCTCCTTGGGGCTTCCGGGCATGCCCTTCTACTGGGAGCTCGCCACGCTCCTAGACGTCATGCTCCTCGGCCACTGGCTGGAGATGGCCTCGGTGCAGGCGGCGAGCCGTGCCCTGGAGGAGCTCGCCAAGCTCATGCCCACCACCGCCCATAGGATTGCGGAAGACCGCATAGAGGACGTCCCCGTCGCCGCCCTGAAGGAGGGGGACCTCATCCTCGTCCGCCCCGGGGAGCAGGTGCCCGCAGACGGGGTGGTGGAGGAAGGGGTCTCCAGCGTGAACGAGGCCTTCCTCACCGGGGAGTCCCGGCCGGTGCTGAAATCACCGGGGGACGAGGTCCTCGCCGGCTCGGTGAACGGGGAGGGGGCCCTAAGGGTCCGGGTCAGGCGCACGGGCGAGGCCACCACCTTAAGCCAGATCATGCGGCTGGTGCAGGAGGCCCAGGCCTCCCGGAGCCGCTTCCAGGCCCTGGCAGACCGGGCCGCGGGGTGGCTGTTCTACATCGCCGTAACCCTGGGCATGCTCAGCTTCCTCGCCTGGCTCGCCCTGGGGCAGGGCTTCAACTTCGCCCTTTCCCTGGCGGTCACCGTGCTCGTCATCGCCTGTCCCCATGCTCTAGGCCTCGCCATCCCCTTGGTCACCGTAAACGCCACGGCCCTGGCCGCAAAAAACGGCATTCTGGTGCGGAACCGCGAGGCCTTTGAGCGGGCCCGGGCGATCCGGGTGGTGGCCCTGGACAAGACGGGGACCCTGACCGAGGGGAGGTTCGCCGTCCGGGCCGTCTACGCCCAAGGGCCTGAGGGGGAAGCCCTGGGACTTGCCGCCGCCCTCGAGGCCCTCTCCGAGCACCCCCTGGCCCAGGCCATCCTGGAGGCCGCTAAGGAGCGGGGGCTTCCCCTCCCCCGGGTCCAGGACTTCCGGGCCATCCCCGGCAAGGGGGTGGAGGGCCGGGTGGAAGGCCGCCTCTACCGGGTGGGCCGGCCCGAGTGGGCGGAGGAACTCGGCCTAAGGGTGCCCGAGCCCCTTAAGCAGGGGTTGCGCGAGGCCGAAAGCCGCGGGGAAAGCGTGGTGGCCCTGATGGACGAGGAGCGGGTCTTGGCCTACCTCGCCTTGGCCGACCGCATCCGCCCCTCCGCCAAGGAAGCCGTCCGGCATCTCAAGGCCATGGACCTTACCCCGGTCATGGTCACCGGGGACGCCGAGGCCGTGGCCAAAACCGTGGCCCGGGAGCTGGGAATCGAACGCTACCACGCCCGGGTCCTCCCGGAGGACAAGGCCCGGCTGGTGCGGGAGCTCAAGCGGGAGGGCCCCACCGCCTTCGTGGGGGACGGGATCAACGACGCCCCCGCCCTCCTCGAGGCCGACCTCGGCATCGCCATCGGGGCGGGAACCAACGTGGCCATAGAGTCCGCGGACCTGGTGCTCGTGGAAAACGACCCGGTGGACGTGGTCCGCGCCCTGGCACTCGCCCGGGCCACCTACGCCAAGATGGTGCAGAACCTCCTCTGGGCCACGGGCTACAACGCCATCGCCCTCCCCCTCGCCGCCGGGGTGGCCTACCCTTGGGGGATCGTGCTCTCCCCGGCGGTAGGGGCGCTTTTCATGAGCCTCTCCACCGTCATCGTGGCCCTAAACGCCATGCTCCTCAGGCGGGTGCGGCTTTAGGGCTAAACTTGAGGCATGGACCTAAGCGCCCTGAGGGAGGACTTCCCCCTCGTCGCCCAGCGCCCGGAGCTCGTCTACCTGGACTCCGCCGCCACCAGCCAGAAGCCTAAGAGGGTGATAGAAGCCCTCAAGCGTTACTACGAGGAGCTAAACGCCAACGTCCACCGGGGGGCCTACCGCCTCTCCGTGGCCGCCACCGAGGCCTACGAGGAGGCGCGTAGGCGCCTAGCTCGCTTTCTCAACGCCGAGCCCCGGGAGATCGTCTTCGTGCGCAACACCACCGAGGCCATGAACCTGGTGGCCTACGCCTGGGGCCTCAGGAACCTCAAGGAGGGGGACGAGGTCTTGGTCACCGAGATGGAGCACCACGCGGGCCTCGTCCCCTGGCACCTGGTGGCGGGGCTGAAGGGGACCAAGGTGAGGGCCATTCCCCTGACCGAGGAGGGGAGGCTAGACCTAAGCGCCCTGGACCACCTCCTCACCGAAAGGACCAAGGTGGTCTCCCTGGTCCACATGTCCAACGTCCTCGGCACCATCAACCCTGTGGCCGAGATCGCCAAGAGGGCCAAGGAAGCGGAGGCCTTGGTGGTGGTGGACGGGGCCCAGTCCGCCCCCCACCTCCCCGTGGACGTGAAGGCCCTGGGGGCCGACTTCTTCGCCCTTTCGGGGCACAAGATGCTGGGGCCCACGGGGGCCGGGGTCCTTTGGGGGAGGTATGAGGTCCTGGAGGGAATGATGCCCTTTTTGGGCGGAGGGGAGATGATCCGCGAGGTCCACGTGGACCGCTCCACCTACGCCCCCCCGCCCCAGCGCTTTGAGGCGGGCACGCCCCCCATCGCCGAGGCCATCGCCCTGGGGGAGGCGGCCCAGTACCTCATGGAGGTGGGGATGGAACGGGTCTTCGCCCACGACCGGGCCCTCCTGGAGTACGCCCTAAAGCGCCTGGAGGAGGTCCCGAACCTCCGGGTCTACGGGCCCAAGGGCCCAGACCGGGGCGGGGTCATCCCCTTCACCCTGGGCCGCCTCCACGCCCACGACCTCGCCACCTTCCTGGACCAAGAAGGCGTCGCCGTGAGGGCGGGCCACCACTGCGCCCAACCCTTGCACCGCAAGCTCGGGGTGGCGGCCACCGCCCGGGCAAGCTTCTACCTCTACAACACTCAGGAGGAGGTAGACCGCTTCGTGGAAGCCCTTCTAAGGATAGAGGCCAAGTACCGGGCTTGGCTATAATGGACCAATGAGCGTCCTCGACGAGCTCTACCGGGAAATCATCCTGAAGCACTACCAAACCCCCAGGAACTACGGGGTCCTGCCCCGGGCCACGCGGCAGGCCGGGGGGATGAACCCCTCCTGCGGGGACCAGGTGGAGGTGATGGTCCTTCTGGAGGGGGATACCATCGCCGACATCCGCTTCCAGGGCCAGGGGTGCGCCATCAGCACGGCCAGCGCCTCCCTCATGACCGAGGCGGTGAAGGGCAAGAAGGTGGAGGAGGCCCTGGAGCTTTCCCGGAGGTTCCAGGCCATGGTGGTGGAGGGGGCCCCCCCGGACCCCTCCCTGGGGGACCTCCTGGCCCTCCAGGGGGTGGCCAAGCTCCCGGCCCGGGTGAAGTGCGCCACCCTGGCCTGGCACGCCCTGGAGGAGGCCTTAAGGTGAAGCGCTACCCGGCCCACAAGGTGACGCCCCTTTTGGTGCAACACCCCGACCTCATGGAGGCCTGGAAGGAGGCGGCCCGGGAGGGAAGGATCCGGGCCAAGACCCTGGGCAAGGAGAACGTGGTCATCGTGGAGGACCCAGGCCTCATCGCCCGCCTCGAGGCCCTGGGCCTGAAGGGCGAGACCGTGGTGGAGGAAGCGTGAAGGGCGTGGTCTTTCTGCACGCCTTCCCGTATAGCCCCAGGATGTGGGAGAAGGAGGTGGCCCTCCTCAAGACCCGGCTTCCCGTCCTCGCCCCCCACTACCTGGGGCTTTCCTTGGGGGATGCCGCCGGGAAGGTGCTTCGGGAGATGGAGGAGGCGGGGCTGGAGCGGGCGGTCTTCGTGGGGCTCTCCATGGGGGGGTACCTCATCTTTGAGCTCTTCCGAAGGGCCCCCGAGCGCTTCCTGGGAACGGTCCTCTCCAGCACCCGCGCCGGCCCCGACGCGGAGGAGGCCAGAAGGAACCGCTACGCCCTCAGGGAAAGGGTGCTTAAGGAGGGGGTGGCCTTCCTGCCCGAGGCCCTCCTCCCAAGTCACCTGGGGAAGACTACCCAGGCCCTGAGGCCCGAGGTGGTGGAGAGGGCGAGGGCCCTCATCCTGGAGGCCTCCCCCGAGGCCGTGGCGGAAAGCCTCGTGGCCCTCGCCGCAAGGCCCGATTCCACCCCCCTCCTTCCCCGGATGGAGGTGCCCGCCCTGGTCCTGGTGGGGGAGGAGGACACCCTCACCCCCCCGGAGGAGGCCAAGGGCATGTGGAAGGCCCTCCCCGACGCCCGCATGCTCATCCTTCCCGAAACCGGCCACCTGGCCAACCTGGAAAACCCCAAGGCCTTCCGCACCGCCCTTTTGGGCTTTCTCGCCGAGTTCTTCTAAAGGCGGAGGGCGTCCTCCAGGGAGAGGCGGAGGTCCAGGCAGGGCACGTGCACCTCCTCGCCCTCCTCCTCCACGAACCCCTCCGGGGTTAAGCGATAGGCGGTAAAGCGTCGCCCCTCCGGGTCCACCAAGAAGTAGATCTGGAGGGTGTCCAGACTTAGGTACATGGCCCGCTTCTCCCTGCGGTCCAAGGCCTCGGTGGCGGGGGAAAGGACCTCCACCACGGCGCAAGGGGCCTCCTCGTAATAGGGGTGGGGCGGTCCCTCCCCGCAGACCACCATCACGTCCGGGTAGTAGACCGCCTCGTCCCGGATGCGGAGCTTCATGTCGCTCATGTAGACCCGGCACCCCCGGGGCCGGGCCGCCTCCAGGAAGCGGGCGGCGATGTTCAGGGCCACCCGGTTGTGGAGGGCGCTGGCCCCGGCCATGGCGTAAGGGAGGCCTCGGTAGAACTCCCGCTTCACGGGGCTTTGCACCTCCTCCTCCAGGTAACGCTCCAGGGTAAGAAGCTTGCGGGCAAGCATTTCCCTCATCCTAACCCAGGCCTCCTCGGCTTCCCACCCTTTCCGCAGTCCCCCGAAACCCCCACGGGAACCTTTAGATCGGCTTGGGCCCGCACGGCGGCATCACTCCGCCTTGGGCTCCCGGGCCATGAGGCCCTGGAGGGCCCGCAAGGGGTCCAGACCCCCGTAGGCCACCTGGTGGACGGCCTCGGCGATGGGAAGCTCCACCCCCGCCTCCTTTCCCCAGGCCACCATGGCCTTCACGGCGTAAAGCCCCTCCACCACCCCCCGGTCCTCGAGGCGCTCCAAAGCCTCCCCCCGCACCAGCCTCTCCCCGGCCCCGCGGTTGCGGGAGTGGAGGCTGTAGGCCGTGGCCAGGAGGTCCCCCAGGCCGGAAAGCCCGTAGAAGGTGGCCTCCTCCCCGCCCAGGGCGGTGCCGAAGCGCACCATCTCCTTAAGCCCCCGGGTGAGGAGAGCTGCCTTGGCGTTGTCCCCAAGCCTAAGCCCATCCACCATCCCCGCCGCCAGGGCCAGGACGTTCTTCGCCGCCCCGCCTAGCTCCACCCCCCGCCGGTCCGGACTGGTGTACACCCGAAAGGTGGGCCCGGAAAAGAGGGCCTGGACCCGCCGGGCGTGCTCCTCCGGCCCCGCCGCCACGCTGGCCGTGGGGAGGAAGCGGGCCACCTCCTCGGCGTGGTTGGGCCCGGAAAGGACCACGGCGGGCCTCCCGGTCAGGGCCTCCACCACCTCCGCCGGCGTCCGAACCCCTTCCTCGTAGAAGAGGCCCTTGGTGGCCGAAACGTACCAGGGGGCCAGGGGAAGGGTGACGAGGGTCTCCCGCAAGGCCTTGGAAGGCACCGCCACCACCGCAAGCTCCACCCCCTCCAGGGCCTCCTGGGGGTCGTGGGTGGGGTAGAGGTAGGCGGGAAGGGCCACCCCCGGCAGGTAGTCCTTGTTCTCCCGGTGGGCCCTGAGGGCCTCGGCGTGCTCCTTGCGCCTCGCCCACAGGGCCGTGGGCACCCCCTTGCCGGCGAGGAGGACGGCCAAGGCCGTTCCCCAGGCCCCCGCGCCCAGCACCGCCACCTTCATAGGAGGAAGACCACCTCCCAGGCCTCGTACCAGGCAGCGAGGAGAAGGGCGTAAGCCCCCAGGTAGAAGGCGAGGAGAAGCCCCCGGAGACCCCTGCGGTACCCCTCCCCCCGGACCGTCTTGGCCAGGAGGACAAGCCCCCCAAAGGTCACCAGGATGTAGGCCTGAAGCTCCAGGAGCAGGGTGGGCAGGTGGGCCAAAAACACCTCCCCGAGGAGGGCCGGGGAAAGGGCGAAGCCGAAGACGAAGTAGCGCAGGGCGTTCAAGAGGAGGACCGGAAGCCCCAAGAGGAGGGCGGGGAAAAGGCCGGTGAGGAGGAGCCCCTGGGTGAAGTTCCAGTGGAAGATGACCCCGGCCAGGACCAAGACCCCCTTGCCCACCGCCCCTTCCAGGCCGATGGCCTCCAGGGCCCCCCCGAAAAGGGCCTGCAGGGCCCGGGCGAGCTCGGGCATCCCGTAAGCAAGCCCCGCTCCCAGGGCGAAGAGGCCGTAAAGGAGCAGGTTGGTGAAGAGGTACAGCCTCAGGTGGCCCCTGAGGAGGGCCAAGGCCTCCAGCCCCCAGGCGCGAAAGGGGGAGGGCTGGAAGAGCATCAGGGTCCAGAAGAAGGAGAGAAGGAGAAATCCCCACCCCGCCCCGGGCGCAAGGAGGTAGGGGGGCACCCCCAGGCCCTGGGGGCGGAAGTAGACCCGTTGCACCCTCTCCCCTTCCAGGACCACCACCACCTCCCCCACCTCCTCCCCCAGGGCGGCGGGGAAGTAGACCCGGCCCCCCTCCACCTGGGGGCTATCCAGGTTCACGGAGAGCCCTTCTGGAGGCGGGGGGAAGGAAGCGTAGCGCTCCAGAAGCCCGGGGGCCTCCTCAGGGGAGGCCTTGAGGACCTCCTCAAGCCTCGGGGAAAGCTCCCCTCTGAGCCAGCGGGAGACGGCCTCCCTGGCCGCCTCCTCCGGGGCCGCCAGGGCCAAGGCAAAGAAGAGGAGCAAAGCCAGCCCCCGCACGGCCTAAACCTCCTCCAAGGGCATCCCCGCCCGGCAGAGGGGACAGGCCTCCGGGGGGTACTGGGGGGCCTCGAGGCGGGCCAGGGCCCGGAAGGGCACGCCGAAGTCCACCCCTCCCCCGCTCCGGTCCACCAAAGCCCCCACCCCCACCAAAACCCCTCCCCGGGCCTCCGCCGCCCGGATGGCCTTCCTTACGCTTTCCCCGGTGGTCACCACGTCCTCTACCGCCAGGAAACGGTCGCCCGGGTTCACGGTAAGCCCCTTGCGGAGGGTCATGCCCCCCTGGCCGTCCTTCTCGGCGAAGAGGGCCCTGGCCCCCAGGGCCCTGGCCACCACGAAGGAGAGCACCACCCCCCCGATGGCGGGGCCGAGGACGAAGTCCAC
>NZ_AP043756.1:0-695000 GCF_055393575.1 Thermus kawarayensis JCM 12314 | reverse complement strand
GGCAAGGCGCACACCACTCGGCCCAGAAGTCCACCAGGACCAGGGGGTGCCCCCCCAGGGTCGCGTCAAAGTTGGCGTCGGTCACCTCAATGGGCTTCCCCATACCCCACCACTTTACGGCAAAACCCCGGGGCGTACACCCCGGGGGAGTCCGTTTCGGCTCAGCGCTTCTTTTTGCCGCCCTTCTTCCCCTTGCCTCCGCCGAAGCCCCCCGTGCCCCGGAGGAAGCTCTTGAGCTTGTTCTCAAACTCGGGGGACTGCTTGGGTAGGCGCCGGGGCCTGGGGGGCGGCCCCCCCTCGGGGGCCGGGGTCAGGTCCTTGATGGAAAGGTCCAGGCGCCCCTTGGGATCCCGCCCCTTCACCATGACCTGAACGATGTCCCCCTCGTTGAGGAAGTCCCGGACGTTTTTCACAAACTCGTGGGCGATCTGGGAGATGTGCACCAGGCCCTGTTCCCCGCCCGGGAGCTCCACGAAAGCGCCAAAGTCCGTTACCCGCACCACGCGGCCCTCTACGATGCTTCCCGCTTCTAGCTCCACTTTCCTTCTCCTCGCGCGGCCTTACCGCGATGCCCCCACTATAGCACAAGGGCCCCCTAGGGGCGGTAGGGCCACACCCCTTGAGGACCCAAGGCGGCGAGGAGCTCGGCGAAGGTGCGGCCCAAGAGGGGGTGGCGCCCCTCGGGGATAAGGTGGGAGAGGGGCACCAGGACGAAGGCCCGCTCGTGGAGCCTGGGGTGGGGAAGCTCCAAGCCCTCCTCCCGCACCACCAGGTCCCCGTAAAGAAGGAGATCCAGGTCTATGGTCCTGGGGCCGAAGCGCTCCTTCCGCTCCCGGCCCAGGGCCTTCTCTATGCGGAGCATCTCCTCCAGCAGGTCCCTTGGAGAAAGCCCCGTCTCCACCTCGGCCACCAGGTTCAGGTAGCGGGGCTGGGGGGGGCCCACGGGGTCGGTCTCGTAGACGGGAGAGAGGCGGACAAGCCGGGTCTTGGGCAGGCGGGAGAGGGCGGAGAGGGCCAGGAGGAGGTAGCCCGCCCGGTCCCCCAGGTTGCTCCCCAGGCCCACGTAGGCCTTCACGCTCCCACCACCCTTCGGTAAAGTCCAGGGCCTCCCCAAAAACCCCGCCTCCCCCTGACGCACCGGCCCCCAGGGGCCTGGCCGGAACGGGGACCCCGCTCATCATAGCCCCGAAGGGCCCTTGGGAAACGAGGGAGCCTCCGGGGCGGGGCCAGGGGCTTCCTCCCAGGGCAGGAGCACCGCTCTCGGCGAGGGCGGTGTGGGCGCGCAAGGCGAAGCGCCCCTGGTATGCCCGACCCGGTTGACACCCTGGCCGCCCTCCCCCTAGGCTTAGGGGGAGATGCGCGCCCGGGGCAAAACCTGAGGCGGCCTGGGAAGCGGCGCTTCCCGGGCAAGCCCCGGGGCTTTTCTTTATGGGAGGTGGCAGGGTGGAAACCATCACCAAGGAAGACTGGCGGGCCCTTCTGGAAGCGGAGAAGACCCTGGACACCGGGGTCTACACCAAGCACGACCTCCTCCTCGTCCGGGGCCAGGGGGCCAGGGTCTGGGACGCCGAGGGCAACGAGTACATTGACTGCGTGGGGGGATACGGGGTGGCCAACCTGGGCCACGGCAACCCCGAGGTGGTGGAGGCGGTGAAGCGGCAGGCGGAAACCCTCATGGCCATGCCCCAGACCCTCCCCACCCCCATGCGAGGGGAGTTCTACCGCGCCCTCACCGCCATCCTCCCCCCGGAGCTCAACCGGGTCTTCCCGGTGAACTCCGGCACCGAGGCCAACGAGGCCGCCCTCAAGTTCGCCCGGGCCCACACGGGCAGGAAGAAGTTCGTGGCCGCCATGCGAGGCTTCTCCGGGAGGACCATGGGAAGCCTCTCCGTCACCTGGGAGCCCAAGTACCGGGAGCCTTTTTTGCCCCTGGTGGGGCCCGTGGAGTTCATCCCCTACAACGACGTGGAGGCCCTGAAGCGGGCCGTGGACAAGGAGACGGCGGCGGTGATCCTCGAGCCCGTGCAAGGGGAGGGGGGGGTGCGCCCGGCCACGCCGGAGTTCCTAGAGGCCGCCCGGGAGATCACGCGGGAGAAGGGGGCCCTCCTCATCCTGGACGAGATCCAGACCGGCATGGGCCGCACGGGGAGGCGCTTCGCCTTTGAGCACTACGGCATCGTGCCCGACATCCTCACCCTGGCCAAGGCCCTGGGGGGCGGGGTGCCCCTGGGGGCTGCGGTGATGCGGGAAGAGGTGGCCGGAAGCATGCCCAAGGGCGGGCACGGCACCACCTTCGGCGGCAACCCCCTGGCCATGGCCGCCGGGGTGGCGGCCATCCGCTACCTGGAGCGTACCAGGCTGTGGGAGAGGGCGGCGGAGCTTGGGCCCTGGTTCATGGAAAGGCTTAAGGCCATCCCCTCCCCCAAGATCCGCGAGGTGCGGGGGATGGGGCTCATGGTGGGCCTGGAGCTCAAGGAAAAGGCCGCCCCCTACATCGCCAGGCTGGAAAAGGAGCACCGCGTCCTCACCCTGCAGGCGGGGCCCACGGTGATCCGCTTCCTGCCGCCCTTGGTCATCCAAAGGGAAGACCTGGAGCGGGTAGTGGAGGCGGTGAGGGCGGTGCTGGCAGAATGAGCGGAAGCGCCTTGGATCCCGTTGAGTTCCTAAAGGGGGCCCTGGAGATCCCCTCCCCTTCCGGGGAGGAGCGCCCCGTGGCCGAGTACCTGGCCGAGGGAATGCGGAGGCTTGGCCTTAAGGGCTTCGTGGACGAGGCGGACAACGCCCGGGGCCAGGTGGGGGAAGGCCCCGTTCAGGTGGTCCTCCTCGGGCACATAGACACCGTGCCCGGCCAGATCCCCGTGCGCCTGGAAGGGGGCAAGCTCTTCGGCCGGGGGGCGGTGGACGCCAAGGGGCCCTTCGCGGCCATGGTCTTCGCGGCGGCAGGCCTTTCGGAGGAGGCCAGAAGGCGCCTCACCGTGCACCTGGTGGGGGCCACGGAGGAGGAGGCCCCAAGCTCCAAAGGGGCCCGTTTCGTGGCGCCCCGCCTGAAGCCCCACTTCGCGGTGATCGGGGAGCCCTCGGGCTGGGAGGGGATCACCCTGGGCTATAAGGGGAGGCTCCTCGTGAGGGCCCGGCGGGAGAAGGACCACTTCCACTCCGCCCACCACGAGCCCAACGCCGCCGAGGAGCTCATCAGCTACTTCGTGGCCATCAAGGCCTGGGCCGAGGCCATGAACGTGGGCCAGCGCCCCTTTGACCAGGTGCAGTACACCTTAAGGGACTTCAAGGTCCACCCCGCCGAGCTCAAGCAGGTGGCGGAGATGTTCTTTGACCTGAGGCTTCCCCCCAGGCTTCCCCCGGAGGAGGCCATCCGCCACCTCACGGCCTACGCCCCCCCCACCATAGAGCTGGAGTTCTTCGGCCGGGAAGTCCCCTACCAGGGGCCCAAGGACACGCCCCTCACCCGGGCCCTCCGCCAGGGAATCCGCAAGGCCGGAGGGAGGCCCGTCTTCAAACTCAAGACGGGGACGAGCGACATGAACGTCCTCGCCCCCCACTGGCCGGTGCCCATGGTGGCCTATGGGCCAGGGGACTCCACCCTGGACCACACCCCCCACGAGCACGTGGAGGTGGAGGAGTTCCTTAAAGGGATTGAGGTTTTGCGGGAAGCCCTCGAGGCCCTGGCAAAGATGCACCCGCCGGGGTAAGCCCCTGGGCTAAACTGGGTTCGTGGTTCCCTATGGACTCGGGCTCCTCGCCCTTATCTTCCTCGCCCTCTTTCCCCCCACCGCCCCCTGGAGCGAGCGCCTGGTCACGCCCCTGGTGGCCCTGGCGGCCGGGGCTTACGTGGCCCGGAAGAGGAACCAAAGGGCCTTCGGGCTCGCCCTTCTGCTCCTCGGGCTGGGCGACCTCCTCTGGACCCTGGAGGACTTAAAACGCCTCCGCCCAGGGCTTTACCTGGAAGTCCCTTACTTCCTGGGCTACGCCCTCCTCACCCTGGCCCTCCTCCGGCTTCCCGGGAAGCCTCCCCGCCTCGCCCTGGCCCTCCTGCCCCTGGCGGCGCTGGGCCTCCTCACCGCCTGGGAGCCCACCTTGGGCGTGGACCGCATCTATAGCGCCTGGGACGCCCTGCTTCTCTTCCTTCTCCTGCCGCGGCTGGAAGGGCTCTTTGAGCGCTTCCTCCTGGGGCGGGCCCTCCTGGGAACCGGGCTTCTCCTCTTCCTGGTGGCCGACATGGCCTACGCCCTTCTGCAGGGGGGCCCGGGCTACCCCACGGGCCACCCCCTGCACCTCCTCTGGACCCTGGGTTACCTCCTCCTGGCCCTGGGGGTGGAGGCGGAGGACCAGGGGGAGCCTCCCTTCCCCCTCCTGGCCCTGACCCTGGGGGGGCTTTTCCTGATGCCCGCCCTCCTGACCCAGGAGCCCACCCCCCTGGGGGTACGCCTCCTGGCCCTCTACGGGGGGCTTACGGGGAGCCTGGGGCTCCTCTACGCCACCTACCTGGGGTGGCGGCGCACGGCGGCCCACCAGCAGCGCTGGAGCCGCTTCCTGGAGGCCTTGGCCCGGCTTTCCCCCCGGGTCACCCAGACCCTGAGCCCGGAGGGGGTCCTTCTGGGCGCCCTCGAGGCCGCCCAGGAACTCCTCCCCGAGGCGGTGGGCCTGGAGCTCAGGGCCCGGCGGGGCCTGGTGGGGGAGCGCACCCCCCACGCCCTCCTCGTCCCCCTAAACGGGGACACCGCCTACCTCTACCTCCAGACCCCCCCCAAGGAAGAGGTGCCGGAAAGCTTCCTCTCCCTCCTGGGGGAGCGCCTGCGCCAGGTGCTGAGGCAGGTGGAGTGGGGCACCCTGGCCCTCACCGACCCCCTCACCGGCCTCCTAAACCGCCGGGGCCTCGAGGCCGAACTGCCCAAGCTCCTCGCCCTCGCCCGGCGCTACCAGGCCCCGGTGAGCGTGGTCCTGCTGGACATAGACCGCTTCAAGCGGGTGAACGACACCTACGGCCACCCCGTGGGGGACGAGGTGCTTAGGCGCCTGGGCCGCCTTCTCCTGGCCAGCCTGCGTAAGGAGGACCTGGCGGTGCGCTATGGGGGGGAGGAGTTCCTCCTGGTCCTCTTCGGGGCCGGCCGGCAGGCGGCCAAGGAAGTGGTGGAAAGGATCCGGCTCCGCTTCCGTGCCGAACGGATTCCCCCCGTCCCCAACCCCCTCACCCTCTCCGCCGGGATCGCCGGGGGGGAGGTGCCGGAGGGAGGGGAGGCCCTGGAGGAGTGGATCCTTAAGGCCGACTACGCCCTCCTCCGGGCCAAGGAAGCGGGGCGGGACCGGGTGACCCTGGCCTGAGTACCCCGCTCTGGCTTTCGCCAGAGCGGGGGCCCCAAGGAAGAGCTACTTCTTGGGCATCATCTTGGCCATCATGGCCTCGAGGGCCTTCCGCTCCTCGCCCATGTGGCCGAAGGCCTTGCCCAGGGCCTTCAGAAGCAGGAAAAGCACCCCCAGGGCCTTCTGCACCTCGGGATCGGAAAGCTGCTTCAGAAGGCCCGAAAGGCCCACCCGGGGCGGGTTCTGCATCGCCTCGGGGGTAAAGGTCTCGGCAAGGCCCTTCTGCAGGGCTCCCGCCATCATGCCCACGGCGGCCGGCTCAATGCGGGAAAGGATGTCCAAAACGTTCGCCCCGTGGGAAACGAGCCTGAGGAGCTGGGGTTCCATGAGCATCCCCAAGCCCTCCCCGAAGTTCTCCGAGAGGTGCCCGAGGAAGGCCAAGGCCCCGGACTTGTCCAGCTTCTCCAGGGTCTCCGCCAGCTTCTCCAGGGCCTCCGCCTGGTCCAGGAAGCGGGCCAGGAGAGAGACCAGCTGCAGGTTCTTGGGGTCCATGAGGAGGCCCAGGTTCTCGGACAGGGTCTCCCCCACCCCCATCTGGGCCAGGAGGGCGAGGCCGCTTTTCTCCAGCACCTCTTCCAGGCGGGCGAGGCGCTCTTCCACGCTGAGGGCGGTTTCCATGCTCACCTCCTACTCAATGAGGGTGGCGAACCAGAAGCCCTCAAAGAGCATCTTGGTCACCCGCACCCACTTGCCCACGGCCATAACGCCGCAGGAGGGCATGCCCGTGCCCGCAAGCACCCGGTCAAAGGAACACTGGGGCAGGAGGGCGTTGTCGCCAAAGTCCATGATGCACATGGCCACGGGGTTGAAGGGCTCGCCGATGTAAGCCCCCTTGAGGTCCGAGGCGATTACCCCGGCCACGTACTCCCCCTGGAAGTGGGCCACCACCCCGGCGGGCGGGAGCATGAGGGCGGGGTTCACCGTGTCCCCGATGACGAAGACGTTGGGGAACCTCGTGGAACGGAAGGTCATGCGGTCCACCTCGGGGAAGCCGTTGGAACCGGCCAGGGGGCTTTCCCGCACTACCTGGTTGGGGGCGAAGGGAGGCACCAGGATGAGGAGGTCGTAGGAAAGCTCCCGGCCGTCCTTGGCCTTGACCCTGCCTCCCTCAAAGGCCACGGGCTCAAACTCCCCGTGGAAGGCGATGCCCTTGGACTTGAGGATCTCCAGCACCTTCCCCGAGATCACCGGCCCCATGCCCGCCAGGGGGGCGGGGTTCAGGTGGAACACCTCCACGGTGCTCTTTTCCCGGACGCCCTTGACCTTGAGGGCGAACTCCGCCTGCCCCGCCACCTCGTAGGGCGCCGGGGGGCAGGGGTAGTAGGGGGAGGAGACCCCCACCACCACCCTCCCGCCCTTAAAGCCCTTCAGGGCCTCGCGGAGCTTTAAGGCTCCCGCCATGCTCCAGGGGGCGTGGCCGTCTTGGGCCGGGGAGGGCATGGCCTCCGCCCCCAGGGAGACGATGAGGTAATCGTAGGCGAGCTCCCCCGCCGAGGTCTTCACCTTGTTGTGGGCCGGGTCCAGGGCCTCCACCGTGGCCTGGAGGTACTGGATGCCCCGCTTCTCCAGGTTGGCCAAGGGACGGCGGATCTCCTCGGGCTCCCGCATGCCGAAGGCCACCCAGGGGTAGGCGGGCATGAACTCGTGGTGGGTGTTCCGGTCCACCAGGGTGACCTCCACCCCCTTCCCCAGAAGCCGCTTCACCTTGTTGGCCGCCACCAGGCCGCCGGAACCGCCGCCCAAAACCAGAACCTTGACCATCTGCCACCTCCCGGGTACAGGTACCATGTACCCCTACTTCCAGGGTGCACCCAGGGCGTTCGTGAAGGTAGGTGCAAATGCCCCTATCCCCGCAAGCGGGAGGCGAAGAGGAGGCCGAGCCCCAAAAAGCCCAGGACCTCCCCCACCCCCACCCCCCGGCCCAGAGCGGGGAGGAGGTACCAGGCCAGGTGCACCAGGCGGAAGAAGGCCAGCCAAAGGGCGACGGGAAGAAGGTAGCGGGCCTCCCGTTTGGGGAGGTTGGTGAGGAGGTAGAGAAAGGGGAGGAAAAACCCCCCCACCACCCAGAGGGCGGCCACCCCGTCCCAAGGCCCTTGGAGGCGCTTAAGGTAGAACTCCACCTCGTGGGGGAAGTCCGCCCCCCAGACGATGATGAGGGTGGTGGCTTCCAGGTAGATCCAGACGATGGAGAGGGCGAGGAGGAGGTTGGTGTGGTTCTGGGCCTGGCCTAGAAGGGCAGCCGTGCCCCGCCGCGCGGCCAAGGCCACGCTCACGGCCAGGGCCAGGACCACGGCGGAAAGGAGGAGGATGGGCCCGTAGGAGGCGGAGTAGAAGTGGGCCTCGAGGCTCTTGAAGAGGTCAAAGGAGAGGAAGGTGGCGGCGGCAAAGACCAGGGGAAGCCCCCAGGCTCCCACCTCGGCCCGGTGCTCCCCGGGTTTGAGCTTGAGGAGCACCCAGGAGAAGAGGGCGAAGAAGAGGAGGTAGCGTACCAGCAGGAAGGGGGCGTTGAGGTAAGGGGCCCGGTGGGCCAGGACGGGATCCAGGCCGGCCCCGGGCCTCGCCCAGGGAAAGAGCTCCGGCAGGAAGAAGAAGAAGGGCAGGCCCAGGAGCCCCATCAGGGGCAGGAGGCGGGCCAGGGGGTAGAGGTAGGGCTCCAAAGGAAGGCCCCAGCGGCTCCTTAGGGCGTTGTGAAGGAGGAGGAGGAGAAGGGCCCCTAAGGAGAGCAGAAGGAAGGAGGCGAAGGGGAAGTAGGCGGCCGGAGCCCCCAGGAGAAAGGCCGAGGCGTAAAGGCCTAGCCCCAAGGCCCAAGGCCAAGGGGGGTTCGCTTCAATAGACCTCTGCATTCACCACCTCCAAGGGGCAGGCCTCCAGGAGGAGGCACCGCTTGATGTAGTGGGCGATGAGCCAGCGCTCCCTCTCGGGGATGCGGCTCCTGTAGGAGAGCATGCGGCCAAAGCCGTTGGTGGCGGCGAAGTAGAAGTAGCCCTCGGGCATGGCCTTCACCCCGGGGTCGTGGAAGGAGCGGGGCCTCGGCACCCCCAAGGGGATGACCCGGCCGTCCCCTTGGGCGTTCAGGCCGTGGCAGATGGCGCAGAAGCTCCGGTACAGCGCCTTACCCCGGAGGAGGTCTTCCTCGGTGAAGGCGAAGGGGTTTTCCGCAAAACCCCCTTCGGGCTTGAGGCCCAGGCGCACCTCGGGGTTCAGGTTCTCCCCGAAGGGCACCCGCTCGGGGGAGACCTCCACCTTGAGGGGGCTCTCCCGAAAGGCCTTGACCTTGGGCTGGTCCCACATCCAGCCGCAGGCGGAAAGGAGGGGCAGGAGGAGAAGAAGGAACCTAGTCACGCCGCACCTCCTCCACCTCCGCCCCAAGGCTCTCCAAGAGGGCCCGGGTGGCCTCGAGGTCAAACCGGGGGTCCGAGGCGTAGACGAAAACCCCGTACTCGTCCAGAAGGACCCGCACGTAGGCCCTGGCCTGCACCGCCGGGTGGACGGCCAGGGGCAGGCCGTTGATGTAAAGGAGGTAGAGGAAGATGCCCACGGTGATGGTGAGGATGGTGAGCTCAAAGGTCACCGGGATGTAGGCAGGCCAGCCCAGAAGGGGCTTCCCCCCGGCGTTGTGGGGGTAGTCCAGGGTGGTGTAAACCTGGAGGAAGAGGCCGAGGCCCGCCCCCAGGACCCCTAGGGCGAAGGCCACCCAGGGGATGCGCCCGTCCCCTCCCAAGACCTCCTCAATGCCCTCCACGGGGTTGGGGGTGAGGGCCTCGAGGCGGCGGTACCCCCGCTCCCGCAAAGCCCGTAGCGCCCCCAAAAGCCTCTCCGGCGTGTCAAAGTAGGCCATGAGTCCGTAGAGCATCCCGCCCTCCTAGTGCTTCCGCAGCTTGTGGAAGAGGTGTACCATCTCGGCCACGGCGATGGGAGGAAAGAGGCGGATGAAGGCCGCAAGGCCAAAGAGGAAGAAGCCCAGGGTGCCCAAGAAGAGGGTCCAGTCCACCCAGGTGGGGAAGTAGAGGTGGGAGTTCCCCGGCAGGTAATCGCGGGAGAGGCTGATGACCACGATCACGAACCTCTCCAGCCACATGCCCACGTTGGCCAGGATGGAGAAGATGAAGAGCCAGGCCACGTTCCTCCGGAACCGGGGGAACCAGAGGGTCTGCAGAAGGACCACGTTGATGAGCATCATGGCCCAGTAGTAGGGGGCGTAGGGCCCGGTCATGCGCCAGAGCTGCTGGGCCCACTCGGCGGGCTCGGCCGAGTACCAGGCCATGAAGATCTCCAGGAGGTAGATGTAGGCCACCCCCAGGCCGCTGGCCAGGGTCACCTTGGCCATCCAGTCCAGGTGCCTTTCAGTGATGACCCCCTCCAGGCGGTACCACCGCCTCAGGGGGATGATGAGGGTGAGGGCCATGGCGAAGCCCGAGTAGATGGCCCCGGCGGCGAAGAAGGGCGGGAAGACGGTGAGGTGCCAGCCCGGGACCACCCCGTAGGCGAAGTCCATGCTCACCACCGAGTGCACGGAGATGACCACGGGGGTGGCGAGGCCCGCCAGGAGGACGTAGACCGCCCGGTAGCGCTGCCAGTGCACCGCGTTCCCCGTCCAGCCCAGGGAAAGCCACCCGTAAAGCCTCCTCCGCCAGCCCCGGCTCCTTTCCCTGAGGAGGGCCAGGTCGGGGATGAGGCCCAGGTAGAGGAAGAGGGTGGAGATGGTGAGGTAGGTCATGATGGCCAGCACGTCCCAGGAGAGGGGGCTCTTGTACTGGGGCCAGAGGGCCATGTGGGTGGGGTAGGGCATGACCCAGTAGAAGAGCTGGGGCCGGCCCATGTGGATGAGGGGGTAGGTGGCGGCGGAGAGCACGGCGAAGAGGGTCATGGCCTCCGTGACCCGGTTTAAGGAGTCCCGCCAGTTCTGGCGCATGAGGACCAGGATGGCGCTGATCAGGGTCCCGGCGTGGCCGATGCCGATCCACCAGACGAAGTGGACGATGTCCAATCCCCAGGCCACGGGCTGGTTGATGCCCCAGGTGCCGAGGCCCTTCACAAAGGTGACGAAGATGGCGTAGAGCCAGGCCAGGGTCAGGGCGAAGCCCACCGCGAAGACCACCCGCCAGGGCCTGGGCGGGGGCTTCTCCACGGGCTCCAGAAGCTTCTCCACCAGGGTCTTTTCCGTCCACTCCCCCTGGATGAGGTCGTGGTCGGGGTGCCTTTCAGCCATGGGCCTCCTCCTTCAGCCTCGGGTTCGGGTTTTTCAGATGGGCCAGGTACGTGGTGCGGGGCCAGGTGTTGGCCTCTTCCAAGAGGGCGTAGTGCCGCCCCTCCTTCCGGTGGACCTGGATGGGGTCCTCGAGGTCCAGGAGGTCCCCGAAGTGGATGGCCTTCCCCGGACAGACCTCCTGGCAGGCGGTCCGGATCTCCCCGGTGCGGATCCCCCGCCCCTCCTTGGCGGCCTGGGCCCGGGCGAGCTCTATGCGCTGCACGCAGTAGGTGCACTTTTCCATGACCCCACGGCTTCTGACCGTGACCTCGGGGTTCATGAGGAGGGAAAGGGGGCTCTCCTTGGCCCGCCTCGGGTCCCCCCGGCCTATGAAGGCCTCGGCGTAGGGGAAGAAGTTGAAGCGCCGCGCCTTGTAGGGACAGTTGGCGGAGCAGTACTTGGTCCCCACGCAGCGGTTGTAGACCATGAGGTTCAGGCCCTCGTCGGAGTGCTCCGTGGCCGCCACGGGGCAGACCGCCTCGCACGGGGCCTTCTCGCAGTGCTGGCACATGACGGGCTGGTGGAAAACCCCTTCCTTGGCGAAGTAGCGGTCCACGCGGATCCAGTGCATCTCCCGGCCCTTTTGCACCTCCTCCTTGCCCACCACGGGGATGTTGTTCTCCACCTGGCAGGCGAGGACGCAAAGCCCGCACCCCAGGCACCGGGTGAGGTCCACGCTCATGGCCCAGGCGTGCTCCCCCTGGGGCCAGGGAGGGTAGAAGGAGAGGGGCTTTCCCTCCTTAGGCTCCGCCTTCAGGGCCTCGGCCTCGGTGAGGACCTTCACCGCCTCCACCTCCCCCAGGTAGCCGTGGTACTGGGTGGAGACCAGGGGGTAATCCCGGCCCGTGGGGGCCACCTCCGCCGGGAAGGCCACCCCTCCGGGGTGGAAGAAGTGGGAAAGGGGGGCCACCAGGCTCCCCTTGGGGATGAGGGGAAGGGGCCAGAGGGGAAGGAGGGCCTCCCTTTCCCCCGCCCGCACCCGGAGAAGGGGGCGCCGGGGGTCGGCCCGGCGCTCCCGGGAGCGGATCTCCTCCAGAAACCCCAAGGCCGCCGCCTCCTCCTCCCCGGCGAGGAGGGCCCCGTCCCAGACCAGGCGGCTTAAGGGCCTGGGAAGCTCCTGGAGGTAGGGGTTTTCCCGGTAGCGGCCGTCGTAAAGGCTGGCGTCCGGGCGCAGGGTGAGCTCCAGGGGGGCCTCCCGCCGCAAGGGGGGAAGGCGGCCCTCCAGGCCCGGCGCGGGCTCCAGGGCCATGGCCTCGGCCTCCGCCAAGGGACGGCCCTCGGCCAGGGCCCGCTTCTCCTCGGGGGAAAGGGCGGGAAGCTCCTCCCCCAAAAGCCCCGCCAAGACCTCCTCCAGGCTCTTCCCCCCGTAAAGGGGCTGGACCAGGGCCTGGGCGGGCCAGAGGCGGCCCCGGGCGTCCCGGTGCTGGCCCCCGGCCTCCAGGGGGTGGGCCAGGGGAAGGCTAAAGGGCGCCTCCTTGGGGTAGAGGGAGAGGACGGCGGCAAAGGCCTTGCCCTGAAGGCTCGGCAGGGGACCCTCCGCCGCCCAGACCAGGCGGGGGGCCCTCTCCGCCTCGAGGAAGGCCTCTGGGGTGGCGGGCTCCGCCTCCAGGGGAGGCACGTAGGCCACGGGGGCCCGGAGCCTGGCGTTCAGGGCCATGGCCAGGGCCTGGGCGGCGGGGGTGAGGTGGACCCCGGGGAGGAGGAGCCCCCCCCGCCCCAGGTCCTCCACCAGGGCGGGGAGGAACCCCCCGTAGTCCGAGGCCGGGCTTCCGGAAAGGACCCCCAGGGCCTTGGCCAGGTCCAGGAGGAAGGCCTCGAGGGCGCTGGGCTTCAAGGCCAGGCGGTGGTCGGCCACGGCGCCAAGAAGCCCCGCCCCGCTTTCCACAGCGTAGATCCGGTTCATGGGGGGAAGGCGCCTTCCGCTTAGGGCGCTCCACCACCCGTAGCCCGCGGGGTGCTCGTGGAGGTCCACGTCCAGAAGGAGCACGGTTTCCGCCTTCTCGGGAGCGTACACGGGCCAGGCCCTCCGGCCGAAGAGGAGCTCCGCCCCCCGGTAGACGTTCTCCAGGCCCCAGGCCTCAAAGCGGGCCACCCGGAGATTGGGGTAGCGCTCTTGGGCCCGCTTCAAGAGGCCCTGGAACCTGGGCGAGGTGGTGCGGGGGAGGACGAGGAGGGTCTCCCCCTCCCCCAAGGCCTTCCTCCAGGCGGCGAAGAAGCCCTCCCAATCCGGGGTCTTGCCCTTGCGGGCGGGGTCGTACAGGCTGTAGAGGCTGGCCAAGGGGTAAGGGCTCATGGCCCCCTCCAGGGGGGCCAGGAAGAGGGGGCGCTCCTGGTAGACCTTCACCCGCACCGCCTCGGCGATGCCCGCATGGGGGAGGGCGGTGACGAACTCCGCCCTCCCCCCCTCCACCACCCACTCCGGCTGGCGCACATAGGGGATTCCCTTCCGCCGCACCACCGGGGTACAGGCGGCCAGGGACAAAAGCCCCAGGGCCAGAAAACCCCTCCGGCTCACCGCCCCGAAGGGAAACTCCTCCCGGAAGAACTCCTTTTCCAAAGCGCCTTCGTACCCGCGTCCCTGCATGCTCCCTCCTAGCGGTGGCAGGTGCTGCAACTGGTGAGGGCCTCGGGAGGGCGCACCCGGTAGACCTCCTTCAGCTTCCTTCCCAGCTCCGGATCGGGCGAATAGGCCATGTTGAAGACCTGCTCCCTGGGCCTTAGGCGGGCCTCGGGCTTCCGGTGGCAGTCCAGGCAGAACTTCATGGTGAAGGCCTGGGGCTGGTAGACCACGCTCATCTGGTCCACCCGGCCGTGGCACTCGGCGCACCCCACCCCCTTGGCCACGTGGGGGGCGTGCTGGAAGTAGACGAAGTCCGGAAGGTTGATGACCCGGTTCCAGGGGATGGGCTCCCCCGTTTCCCAGCTCCTGCGCACCAGGGCCAGGTTGGGGCTGTCGGGTTTCACGAAGGTGTGGCAGGTCATGCAGGTCTCCGTGGGGGGAAGCCCGGCGTAGGCCGCATGCTCCACGGCGGAGTGGCAGTAGCGGCAGGAAAGCCCCAGGCCCCCGGCGTGGAAGGCGTGGCTAAAGGGCACGGGCTGCTCCACCGGCAAGGTGCGCTGCTCAAAGGCCCCCACCGCCACCCCGGAGAAGACCACCCCGAGCAGGGCGAACACCCCCAGCACCGAACCCCAGAAGAGGGTTTTGACCCAACGGTTTCTTCGCCGCATGCCGCCTCCGGTCTTAAGGGGCAAGGCTACGGGACCGCACCCGGTGGGTCAATCAAGGGGTTGCACGAGTTCCATAAGCAAACCGGCGATTCCCGCCCTTACCCTTTAGCAAGGTCGTTGCATAGGTACGCTACCCCAAAAGGGTAGGGACAAATGTCCCGCAGCCTTCATGCCGCAGAACCAAGGCGCGGGCACTTAGCGGAGGACCACCCCGGGCTGGACCCTCAGGGCCCGGAGCAGGGGAAGGAGGGCGGAAAGGAAGGTGGCGAGAAGGCTCGCCCCGCTCACCTGCAAAAAGTCCCATGTCCGCATCTCCACGGGGAGATGGGTGAGGAAGTAAAGCTCCCCCGGCAAGCCCACGGGGTGCCAGGAAAGGTAGAGGCAGAGGAGGTAGCCCAACAGGTTGCCCAGGGCCACCCCCCCCAGGCCCAGGAGGGCCCCTTCCCAGGCGAAGACCATCCCCACGGTGAGCCTCGAGGCCCCCATGGCCCGGAGAAGGGCGATCTCCGGGACCTTCTCCACCACCTTGAGGACCAGAAGGTTGGCCACCCCCAAAGCGGCCACGGCCACGATGAGAAAAATCAGGACGCCCAGAACCCGCTTCTGCAGGTAAAGCTGCTCTAAGAGGGTGCGCTGGGTGTCCTGCCAGGCCTGGGGGAAAAAGCGGGTGCCCGCCAGGGCCTGGCCCACCTCCTTGGCCCGCCAAGGGTCCTTGAGGCGCACCTGGTAGCCCTGGGCCCTAATCCCGGAAAGCCCCTCCACCGTGGCCAGGTCCACGAAGGCGTACCCCGAATCCAGGAGGTAGTTCCCCGTGCGGAAGGAGCCCAGCACCTTAAGGCGCACCCGCTCCTGGGTGGCCGAAAGGGCGGTGAGGGACTCCCCCGGGTAGACCCCCAGGCTCTGCGCCAGGGCCGCCCCCAGGTAGATGCCCCCGGGCTCCAGCCTCAGGCCGAGCTCCGGGTAAAGGGACTCCCCCCCCTTCCCCAGGCCCACCAGGGTGGCGAAGTCCACCCCCGGCCCCCTGGCCCCCTCGGCCGGGCGCACCAGAAGGGCCTTGGTGGCGGCGAAGGGGGCGCTGGCCTCCACCTCGGGATGGGGAGGCAAGGGGGGAAGCCCCTCCCCCAGGCGGAAGAGGACCAGGTGGGGGTAGGCCTTCAAGGTGGCCCGCACCAGGCCGCTGGTGAAGCCGTTGGCCAGGGAAAGGGCCGCCAGGAGCACCGCCACCCCCACCCCCACCCCCCCTAAGGCCAGGGCGGTCTGCAGGGGGCGGCGCCTCAGGTGGGCTAGGGCCAGAAAGAGGGCAAACCGCACGCCCTTTAGGATACGGGGTCTAGCGCCGGGGGTACTCCACCACCTCCAGCCGCACCAGGCGGCGGCCGAAGCGCAAGGCGGTGGCCCGGTCCGGTAGCCACACGTCCACCTTCTCCCGCATCCTGGGGTGCATCACGTCGGCCACCACGAAGACGCGCCCCGCAAAGAGGTAGTCAAACTGCCCCCGGCCCCGGCCGTAGACCGAACCCAGGTCCACCAAGCGCACCTTGGTCCCGTAGGGAAGGACCTTTAGGAGGTCTGGGCTCACCGCCAGAACCCCCAAGCGGGTGCGCATCCCCGTGGCGGTGACGAAGGGAGTGCGGTCGGTCTCCCGCGCGCTTGAGGTATAGGCGGTGGCCTGCAGAACCATGGCCTTCGGAGCGCCCGTCTGGGCCAAGGCCCCCGCAACGGCGAGGGCGAGGAGGAGAGGCCAAAGCCAAACCCGCATAGCGAACCCGAGTATGCCCGGGAGTACGGGAGGAACCTGAGAACCATGAGCTCCCCTCCTCATGGGAAGGCCGCCCGATTATTCTAGACATATTTCAAGCACTTAAAAACCCCGCCGTAACGGGAGCTCCTCCGGCGGGGGTTAATGAGAAAAACGATAACGCCCTTTAGCTTGCTTTCATCCCGCTCAAAGGCGGCCTAGGGGCAGGGCGTGCCGGAAAGGCTCAGGGTGTAGCGGCCGCTCCCCTCCTCGTCAAACCCCGCCCGGGCCAGGCCCCGGTCCCGCACCACCAGGAGGGTGGCCGGGGAAACCTGGGCGCAGTTCCGCACGGGGTCCAGGGTCCTGGGATAAAGATCGTTAGGACCGTTGTAGAGAAGAGCCACGAGGTCCAGAGGCCCCGCGTAGGTGAGGCGGAGGTAGATCCCCGAGGGGACCGAAGCCACGTTGTAGCGGTCAAACTCCCCTATAAACTCAATGGCCCCCTGGAGGCTGCCCGAGGTAAAGTCCTCCCCGTGGCCACGGGGGTTGGGGGTAAAGGCCGTGGCGTAGAGGCCCACCTGGTCCTCGGCCAGGGCGTAGTTTTCCACCCTCAGGTAGAAGACCTGGCCCGCCTGGCCCTTAAGGTTCAGGCGCACCCCGGGGTCGGTGGTGACCTGGGGCCTCAGGGCCAGGGGCGCCACCTCGGGGTAGGCCCCGAACCAGTTCCGGGCCACGCTCACCGCCTGGACCACCCCCCGCTCGTCCAGGAGGACCAGGCGGAGCCGGGCGCTGAGCTCTAGGATTGCCGAAACCGCTGCCACCTCCACGGCCCCATCCTGGGTAAGGGGGATGCGAAAGACAGCTACCCCGGGCCGCAGGCTTCCCCCAGGGCCTTCCTGGGCTGGGGGCAGGGTGGCTACCCGGTTTTCCCCCACGGGGAGGTCCCCCGCTACGGGCGGGCTCACCGAGAGGTTACAGGCTGCGAGGAAAAGCACCAGCAGACCAAGGCTACGCCACATGCATCCCTCCCTTTCCCCCAGGATACCCGAGGGTGAGGCGGGGCAGGGTTGGGCTTTTCTTTAGCTATTCTAGCACGCCCAAATAGGCGTAGAGGTCGGGGCCGCCGTGGAGGATTTCCACCACCAGCTCGGGGAAGTTCTCCGCCACCCTTTGCGCCTTCTCCGGGGGCGTGTTGGGCCCCAGGAAGAGGGTGAGGACCTCTTTCCCCTCCTTGGCCAGGCGGATGAGGCCCTCTAGGACCTCTTCCGGGGTCTCCCCCACCAGGACGAGCCTCCCGTCCAGAAGGCCGATGGGCTTATCCTTCAGGACTTTTAAGCCATCCACCTCGGCGTCGCGGCTGGCCCAGGTGACCTCCAGGGTCACCGCCCCCTTCATGGCCTCCTCCATCTCGGGAAGGAGCTCCTCGGGAAGGGCCTCCGGGGTGTAGCGCACCGCCGCCGCCAGGCCCTGGCCCAGGGTGCGGCTTTGGAGCACGAAGACCTCCTTTCCCTCCTCCTTGGCCAAGGCCGCCGCCCGCTCCGCCGCCAGGAAGACGTTGGGGTTGTTGGGCAGGAGGACCACCTTGGGGCTGGGCACGCTCCTGATGGCGGAAAGCAGGTCCTCCACGCTGGGGTTTTGCGTCTTTTCCCCGGCCACCACCCGGGCCCCCAGGCTCCGGAACGCCCGGGCCACCCCGTGCCCCAGGGCCACCGCCACCAGGCCCGTGGGGGGCGGGGCCTCCTCCAGAAGGCCCGCCATGGCCAGGATCTCCGTGTGCTGCTCGGTCATGTCCTCCACCTTGGTGCGGACCATGCGCCCGAAGCGGGCCACGGCGGAAAGGAGGCCATCGGGATCGTCCGTGTGGATGTGCCCCTTCACATACCCCTCGGCCCCCACCACCAGAAGGGAATCCCCAAAGGGGGCCACGGCCTCCCGGATTCGCTCTATGGGCACCTCCACCCCCTCCATGAGGAACTCGGTGCAGTAGCCGAACTCCTCCGTGGCGAAGGCGGTCTGGGCATAGCGCTCCACCTTGGGGGGCTCGGGCAGGGGAAGCCTCAGGGCGTAGCCCCGTAGGCCCTCCAGAAACCGCAGGTACCCCGCCCCGCCGGCGTCCACCACCCCCGCTTGCTTGAGGACGGGCAGAAGCTCGGGGGTCCTCTCCAGGGCCTTGCGGGCGGCCTCGAGGGCACTTTCCAGAGCTGCTTCCAGGGTTTCCCCCTTGGCCCCCTCCCCGGCCGCCCGGGCCACGGTGAGGATGGTCCCCTCCACGGGGCGCATCACCGCCCGGTAACCCGTCTCCGCCCCGCGGCGCAGGGCCTCGGCCAGGGTTTGGGCGTCCAGGGCCTCCTTTTCCCGGATGGCCTCGCTGAAGCCCCTGAGAATCTGGGAGAGGATGACCCCGCTGTTCCCCCGGGCCCCGAGGAGGCTCCCGTAGGCGATGGCCCGGGCCACCTCGGGCATCCGGGAGGTGTCGGCGAGGTCCAGCTCGCGCCTTGCGGACTGGAGGGTGAGGTGCATGTTGGTGCCCGTGTCCCCGTCGGGCACGGGATAGACGTTCAGGGCGTTGAGCTCCTCCACGTAGACCGCAAACCAGTCCGTGGCGTAGCGGAAAGCCTCCGCCAAGGCCTCGGGCCCCCAGCTAGCCACGCCCCACCCCCACCACGTGGACCCGCACCTGGGAAAGCTCCACGCCGGCGAGCCTCTGGGCGGCGAACCCCACCCGCTCCGCCAGGGACTCCACCACCGTGGGGATGCGGACCCCCGGGGCCACCACCACGTAAAAGTCCGCCTGGTACTTCCCCGGGGCCTGGGGGTCCGGGCGGACCACGACCCCCTCGCTGGCCTCCTGCCGCCCCAGGATCCGCACCACCTGGTCTTTGAGGCCCGCTGGGGCCATCCCCACCACCCCGGGAACCTCGTGGGCGGCCAGGGCCAGGAGGGAGGCCAAAGCGCCCTCGGTAAGGGTGATCCGGCCTTGCATCCTACCTCCTTAGGGCCTCCTCCGGAGGCGTGTAGGGCAGGCCGAAGGCCTCGGCCACCCCGGGGTGGGTAAGGAGGCCCTTGTGGGTGTTCAGCCCCTTGCGCAAGGGCTCGTCCTCCAGAAGGGCCTCTAGGCCCTTCTCCGCCAGCTTGAGCACGTAGGGCAGGGTCTGGTTGGTGAGGGCGAAGGTGCTGGTCCTGGGCACCGCTCCTGGCATGTTGGCCACCCCGTAGTGGACCACTCCTTCCACCACGTAGGTGGGTTCGGCGTGGGTGGTGGGGCGGATGGTCTCCACGCACCCCCCCTGGTCCACGGCCACGTCCACGATCACCGAGCCCTCCTTCATCAAGGGGAGCATCTCCCGGGTGACCAGCTTGGGGGCCTTGGCCCCGGGCACGAGCACCGCCCCGATGAGAAGGTCGGCGTGCTGGATGCTCTTCTTGATGTTGGCCTCCGTGGCGGTGAGGGTCACCACCCGCCCGCCGAAGACATCGTCCAGGTACTGGAGCCGCCTGTGGTTCACGTCCAGGATGGTCACCTGGGCCCCCATCCCCAGGGCGATCTTGGCGGCATTGGTGCCCACGGTCCCGCCCCCCAGGATGACCACGCTGGCCGGGGCCACCCCCGGCACCCCGCCCAGGAGGACCCCCCGGCCCCCATGGGGTTTCTCCAGGAACTGGGCCCCCACCTGGGGGGCCATGCGCCCCGCCACCTCGCTCATGGGGACCAGAAGGGGCAAGGAGCTGTCTTGAAGCTGGACCGTCTCGTAGGCGATGCCCGTGACCCCGCTCCGCAGCATGGCCTCGGTGAGGGTGCGGTCGGCGGCCAGGTGGAGGTAGGTGAAGAGGACGAGCCCTTCCCGCAGGAAGGGATACTCCTCGGGCAGGGGCTCCTTCACCTTCACCACCATCTCCGCCCCCCAGGCCTCCTCCCGGCTCACCAGGAGGGCTCCCGCCCTCTCGTACTCGGCGTCGGTGAGGCCCGAGCCTAGCCCCGCCCCCCGCTCCACCAAGACGGTGTGCCCCCGCCTTACCAGGCTTTCCGCCCCTCCGGGGGTAAGGGCCACGCGGTTCTCCAGGGTCTTGATCTCCTTGGGTACGCCGATCACCATGCTAAACCTCCTTCACAAAGACGCGCCTGATCTTGAGCTTGAAGCCGTCCCCCTCGGCGATGGCCAGAAGCCGCCTGCGGGAGTCTACCAGGGTCACGTAGCCCAAGGCGGGGATGGGCAGGGGAATGCCTTCCAGGACCCGCCGCGCCTCGGTGTGGGAAAGCTCCACCACGGGAAAGGGAAGGGCGTCCACCTCGGGGATGGCCTTGTCGGGGGCGAGCTCCTCAAGCCCCACCGCCCGCTCCAGGCCGATTTTGCCGATGCGGGTGCGCACCAGGCCGGAGAGAAAGGCCTTGGTCTTAAGCTTCTCCCCCAGGTCCCGGGCGAAGGCCCGCACGTAGGTGCCGGGCCCCACCACGAGCCGCACCACGGCGGTGGGGTAAGGCCCCAGGGGCTTGGGGAGCTCCACCTTCCGCCCCCCCTTCTCGGCCAAACGCCACCCCTTGGCCGAGGGGGCCAGGGGATGGGGAATGGGCTCGAGGTCCAGGGCCAGAAGCTCTACCTCCAGGTACCTCACCGGCCTCGGCCCAAGCTCCAAGGGTTTTCCCTCCCGGGCGGCCTCGTAGGCCCGCTTCCCCCCCACCTTGATGGCCGAGTACAGGGGGGGCACCTGCTCCTTGAGCTGGAGGAAGGAGGCCAGGGCCATTTCCAACTCCCGGCGGTCAAAGCGCACCGGGGCCTCCTCGCTGATGGGCCCCTCGGCGTCCAGGGTGGGGGTGGTGGCCCCGAAGGAGACCCAGGCGATGTACTCCTTGTCCTCCCCGGAGAAGAAGGGGACCAGCTTGGTGGTCTCCTCGGAAACCAAAAGGAGAAGCCCGGTGGCCAAGGGATCCAGGGTGCCCGTGTGCCCCACCCGGCGGGTGGAGAGGCGCTTCCTCGCTTCCTCCACCACATCGTGCGAGGTGAGGTGGAGGGGCTTGTCCACCGCAAAGAGGGCCATGCCTAAGGGATTGTATCACCCCCTAGAATGGAAGGGTGGACCTGGAAGGGCGGTATCCCAGCCTAGGCTTCGCCTGGCCCCGGCCTGGGGTGCTGGAGGTCACCCTGGGGGGCGAAACGCTGAACGCCCTGGGGCCCGCCGCCCACCGGGAGCTGGCCCGGGTGTGGCGGGACCTGGAAGAGGTGGAAGGCCTGCGGGTCGTCCTCCTCCGGGGGAAGGGTGGGGTCTTCTCCGCCGGGGGCTCCTTCGGCCTCATAGAGGAGATGCGCTCCTCCCGCGAGGCCCTTCTCCGGGTCTTCCGGGAGGCGCGCGACCTGGTGCTCGGGCCCCTCAACTTCCCGAGGCCCGTGGTGGCCGCCGTGGAAGGGGTGGCCGTGGGAGCGGGGCTCGCCTTGGCCCTGGCCGCCGACGTGGTGGTGGCGGGGAGGAAGGCGAGGCTTCTGGACGGCCACCTGCGCCTGGGGGTGGCGGCGGGGGACCACGCCGTTTTGCTCTGGCCCCTCCTCGTGGGCATGGCCAAGGCCAAGTACCACCTTCTCCTGAACGAGCCCCTTTCGGGGGAGGAGGCGGAGCGCCTGGGCCTCGTGGCCCTGGCGGTGGAGGACGAGAAGGTCTACGAGAAGGCCCTCGAGGTGGCCGAGAGGCTGGCCCAAGGCCCCAAGGAGGCCTTAAGCCACACCAAGCACGCCCTCAACCACTGGTACCGGAGTTTCCTGCCCCACTTTGAGCTCTCCTTGGCCCTGGAGTTTCTGGGCTTCTCCGGGAAGGAGCTGGAAGAAGGCCTAAGGGCCCTAAAGGAAAAGCGCCCGCCCCAGTTTCCATGAAGGTACTCCGCCTGCAAGCCTTTCTCGCCCGGGCCGGGGTGGCGAGCCGCCGCAAGGCGGAGAAACTCATCCGGCTGGGACTCGTGCGGGTAAACGGGGAGGTGGCCTCCCTGGGGCAGAAGGTGGGGCGGGAGGACGTGGTGGAGGTGGAGGGGCGGAGGATCCCCTGGCCCGAGGAGCGGGTGGTCCTCGCCCTCCACAAGCCCAGGGGCTACACCACCACCCGCTCCGACCCCCACGCCCAAAGGACGGTCTTTGAGCTCCTCCCGGAGATCCCCGGCCTCCACCCCGTGGGCCGCCTGGACCGGGACTCGGAGGGGCTTCTCCTCTTCACCAACGATGGCGAGCTTACCCTCCGCCTCACCCACCCCCGGTACGGGGTGCGGAAGGTCTACCGGGTCTGGACGGAAAAGGGCACCCTTCCCCCGGAGGTCTGCCGGAGGCTCGTAAGGGGCGTGGAGCTGGAGGACGGGCCGGCGCGGGCCCTGGCCTGCCGCCCGGCCCCCGGAGGGGCGGTGCTCATCCTGGCGGAGGGGAGGAAGCGGGAGGTGCGGCGGATGCTTAAGGCGGTGGGCTACCCGGTGCGGCGCCTCCTCAGGCTCCAGGTGGGCCCCATCCGCCTGGGAAACCTCCCCCCGGGGAAGTGGCGGAGGCTTTCCGAGGAGGAGGTGCGGGCCCTTTTGGACGGGTAGAATGAAGGGCATGTTCACCGCGGGGAACGGACCCGTGCAGATCAGCGCCGAGGCCATTCAAAAACGGGTGGGGGAACTGGGAAGGGAGATCGCCCGGGACTACCGGGGGAAGACCCCCCACCTCATCTGCGTCCTGAACGGGGCCTTCATCTTCATGGCCGACCTGGTGCGGGCCATCCCTTTGCCCCTCACCCTGGACTTCATCGCCATCAGCTCCTACGGGAACGCCTTCAAGACGAGCGGGGAGGTGGAGCTTCTGAAGGACCTCCGCCTTCCCATCCACGGCCGGGACGTGATCGTGGTGGAGGACATCGTGGACACGGGCCTCACCCTCTCCTACCTCCTGGACTACCTCGAGGCCCGGAAGCCCGCCTCCGTCCGCGTGGCCGCTCTCCTCTCCAAGCCCAGCCGCCGCCAGGTGGAGGTCCCCATCCACTACCTGGGCTTTGAGATTGAGGACGCCTACGTCTACGGCTACGGTCTGGACCGGGCCCAGTTTGACCGCAACCTGCCCTTCATCACCTCCATCCGTCCGGAGGAAGAATGAGGTACCTGGACTTCCTCACCGCCCTCTTCGCCACGGTGCTCTTGGTTTCCAACGTGGCCTCCACCAAACTCGTGGTCCTCGGGCCCTTCACCTTTGACGGGGGCACCCTCCTCTTCCCCCTGGCCTACATCTTCGGGGACGTCCTCACCGAGGTCTACGGCTACCGGAGGAGCCGAAGGGTCATCTGGATCGGCTTCCTCGCCCTCCTCCTCGCCACCCTCACCTTCCAGGCCGTGGCCCACCTCCCCACCCCGCCCGAGGAGGAAAGCCGGCGCTTTGGCGAGGCCTTCGGCCTCCTCCTGGGCCTCACCCCGAGGATCGTCCTGGGAAGCCTCCTCGCCTACTTCCTCGGGGAGTTCGCCAACGCCTACGTCCTGGCCAAGCTCAAGGTGCGCACGGAAGGGCGCTTCTTCTGGCTCAGGGCCCTTAGCTCCACCCTGGTGGGGCAGGGGCTGGACACGGGGGTCTTCCTCCTGGTGGCCTTCTACGGGGTCTTCCCCGGCGAGGTCCTCCTCGCCGTCTTCCTTTCCAACTACGTCTTCAAGGTGGGGGTGGAGGCGGCCATGCTCCCCCTCACCTACGCCGTGGTGGGCTTCCTCAAGCGGGCCGAGGGCCTGGACGTCTACGACCGGGACACGGACTTCAACCCCTTCCGCCTGGCATGAACCCCAGGGACGAGGTTCGGCCATGGCCCTTTGGGAGGAAGAAGCGTAAGCTTTAAGGGAATGCCGGGGATCGCCATCATCGGAGCGCAGTGGGGGGACGAGGGCAAGGGCAAGGTGGTGGACGTCCTGGCCCGGGAGGCCGACTACGTGGTCCGCTACCAGGGCGGGGCCAACGCCGGGCACACCGTGGTGGCCGAGGGGAAGGTCTTCAAGCTCAACCTCCTCCCCTCCGGGGTCATCCACCCCCACGCGGTGAATGTGCTGGGAGACGGGATGGTCATTGACCCCTTCCGCTTCCAGGAGGAGGTGGAAAACCTGCGGAAGGAGGGGTTCCATCCCAAGGTCCTGGTCTCGGAGAGGGCCCACCTGGTCCTCCCTCACCACAAGCACGTGGAAAGCCGCCACAACTTCGTGGGCACCACGGGCCGGGGCATTGGCCCCGCCTACTCCGACCGGGCGAGAAGGGTGGGGATCCGGGCCGGGGACCTCCTGGACGGGGAGGTGCTGAGGGAGAGGGTGCGCCGCCTCCTCCTGGAAAAGCCCAACTCCACCCGGGAGGCGGGCTGGGACACGGAGGAGAAGGCCCTGGCCGACCTGCACCGCATGCGGGAGATCCTAAGCCCCTACGTGGCCGACACCGGGGCCATCCTCCGGGAGGCCTGGCGCAAGGGGAAGCGCCTCCTCTTTGAAGGGGCCCAGGCCACCCTCCTGGACCTGAACTACGGCACCTACCCCTACGTCACCAGCTCCCACCCCACGGTGGGGGGAATCCTGGTGGGGACGGGTCTTTCCCACAAGGCCATCACCAAGGTCTACGGGGTGGCCAAGGCCTACGCCACCAGGGTGGGGGAGGGCCCCTTCCCCACAGAGCTCCGGGGGGAACTCGCCCACCACCTACGGGAAAAGGGGGGCGAGTACGGCACCACCACGGGAAGGCCCCGCAGGGTGGGCTGGCTGGACCTGGTGGCCCTAAAGTACGCCTGCGAGGTGAACGGCTTTGACGGCCTCATCCTCACCAAGCTGGACGTGCTCTCCGGGCTGGAAAGGGTGAGGGTGGCCGTGGAGTACCTGGATGGGGCCCGGCCCGGGGAGGCGCGCCCCGAGGCGGTGCGCTACCTGGAGCTTCCAGGCTGGGGCGACCTCTCCCACGTGAAGCGCCGGGAGGACCTCCCCCAAAGCCTCCTCCGCTACCTGGAGCTCGTGGAGGAGCACACCGGGGTCCCCGTGGTCCTCTTCTCCACCAGCCCCAGGCGGGAGGACACCTTCGGGGCGGTGAGCTGGGTGTAAGGCACCCCATGCTGGCTTGGGCCAGCGTGGAGGCCCCGGTAAAAGGTCCCTAGGCAGGCTTTCCAAGAAGGGTGTGGGCGCCGAAGGCGCGCCCTCGTATACTGGAGCCATGCCCCGGAGCGCCCCCTTGCGCCGGGCCACCTTTGAAGAGTTTCTGGCCTTGGAGGCCACCTCCTCCGAACGCCATGAGTTCGTGGAGGGGCTGGTCTTCGCCATGGCCGGGGGAACGGACATCCACAACCGCCTGGTGGCCCGCCTGCTCCTCAAGCTTCTTCCCAAGGCCGAGGAAAGGGGATGCGAGGCCTTCGCCGAAGGCATGCTCCTCAAGGTGGGAGAGGCCGCCTACTATCCCGATCTTTTCGTCACCTGCGAGGAATCCCTGGACGGGGCTCACTTCAAGGAGACCGCTTGCCTGGTGGTGGAGGTCCTCTCCCCGGGCACGGAGGCCATAGACCGCGGGGAAAAGCTCCTTCGCTACCGGGAGCTTCCCGGCCTCCAGGCCTACGTGCTCGTGGCCCAGGAGGCCAGGCGGTTGGAGATCTACCGCCGCCTGCCCGACGGAAGCTGGCGCTATGAGGTGGTGGAGAAGGGACAGGTGGAGCTCCCCTGCGTGGGAGCGGTCCTGGACCTGGACGAGCTCTACCGCGGACTTCCCCTGGGACCTAGGCCCTGAGGAAGGCCACGTAGCGCTCCAGGAGGAGGTAGGCCTCCCCGGAGGCCAGGACTTCCCAGGCCAGGGCCACCCCCTCCTTTAGGGAGGGGGTCTTGCCCGCGGCGTAGAACCCGGCCCCCGCGGCCAGGGCCACGGCCTCGGCCAGGGGGCCTTTCTCCTCCCCCTTGAGGAGGCGCCTCGCCGCTTCCGCGTTCTCCTTGGGGCCTCCCCCCCTCAGGGCCTCGAGGGGGGCCCTCTTTAGGCCCACCTCCTCCGGGGTGAGGGCGTAGGCCCCCTTCCCCACCTCCACCACCCGGTTCTCCCCCAGCACGAGCTCGTCCGCCCCCTCCCCGTGGACCACGAGGCCCCTCGCCCCAAGCCTTTCCAGGGCCTCGGCCATGGGGGAAAGCCACTCCGGGCTAAAGACCCCGAGGACGTAGCGGTCCGCCCCCGCGGGGTTCGTGAGGGGCCCAAGGAGGTTGAAGACGGTGCGGACGCCAAGCTCCGCCCGCACGGGGGCCACGTGGCGCATGGCGGGGTGGAAGAGGCGGGCGAAGAGGAAGCCGAAGCCCAGCTCCTCTATGGCCTCCCCCACCCTTTCGGGAGGGGCCTCGAGGTCCACCCCCAGGGCCTCCAGGAGGTCCGCCGAACCCGCCTTGGAGCTCGCCGCCCGGTTCCCGTGCTTGGCCACGGCCACGCCCCCCGCCGCCGCCACCAGCGCCCCCAGGGTGGAGAGGTTCAAGAGGCCCCTCCCGTCCCCCCCGGTGCCCACCAGGTCCAGAAGGGGCCTCCGGCCCACCCTTAGGGGCCTTGCCGCCTCCCGCATGGCCCGCGCCATGGCGGCGATCTCGTGGGGCCTCTCCCCCCGCGCCGCCATGGCGGCGAGGAGCCCCGCCGCCCTCACCGGGGAGACCTCCCCCGCCATCAGGGCCCGCATGACCTCGTGGGCCTCCTCCTCCCCCAAAACCTCGCCCATAATGGCCTTCTTCACCGCGTCCATGGGTCCTCCAAAAAGTTCTTGAGGATGAGTTTACCCGCCTCCGTGAGGTAGCTTTCCGGGTGGAACTGCACCCCGTGGGTGGGGTAGTCCCGGTGGCGGAAGCCCATCACCGTCCGCCCCCCCGCCTCCTCCACCCAGGCGTTCACCACCAGGGCCTCCGGCACCGCCTCCACCACCAGGGAGTGGTAGCGGGTGGCGGGGAAGGGGCTTGGCAGGCCCCGGAAAAGGCCGGTGCCGTCGTGGTAAATCTCGCTCACCTTGCCGTGCATGACCACGGGCGCGGGGACCACCTTCCCCCCGAAGACCGCCCCGATGGCCTGGTGGCCCAGGCAGACCCCCAGGATGGGGTAACGGGGGGCGTAGCGCTGGACCAGGGGCATGGAAAGCCCCGCCTCAAAGGGGGTGCAGGGCCCAGGGCTTATGAGGATCCGGTCCGGGTCCAGGGCCTCCACCTCCTCCAGCCGGAAGCGGTCGTTCCGCCAGACCACGGGGCTTGCCCCAAGCTCCCCCAGGTACTGCACCAGGTTGTAGGTGAAGCTGTCGTAGTTGTCCACCACCAAGACCTTCATGGCTCCCCTTCCTCCTCGGCCGGAGTTTCCCGGGGTCAAAGCCCCGCCTCCGCCACCTCCACCGCCTTAAGAAGCGCCCGCGCCTTGTTCAGGCACTCCTGGTACTCCCTTTCCGGCACCGAGTCCGCCACGATCCCCGCCCCCGCCTGGATGTGCATCCGTCCCTTGGCGATGACGAAGGTGCGCAAGGTGAGGGCCATGTCCATGGCCCCGTCGTAGGCCAGGTAGCCGAAGCTTCCCCCGTAGGGCCCCCGGCGGTGGGGCTCCAGCTCCTCAATGATCTCCATGGCCCTAATCTTGGGAGCTCCCGAGACCGTCCCCATGGGGAGGACGCTGGCCAGGGCGTCCAAAGGGGTCTTCCCCTCGGCCAAAAGGCCCTCCACCGTGGAGACCAGGTGCATCACGTGGGAGTAGTACTCCACGTGCATGGGCTCCAAGACCCGCACCGTGCCGAAGGCGGAAACCCGGCCGATGTCGTTGCGGGAAAGGTCCAGAAGCATCAGGTGCTCCGCCCGCTCCTTTTCGTCCCTTAGAAGCTCCTCGGCAAGCCTCCTGTCCTCCTCCTCGTCCTTCCCCCTGGGCCGCGTGCCCGCGATGGGCCGGGTGACCACCCTCTTCCCGTCCGAGCGCAGGAGGCTTTCCGGGCTCGCCGAGACCAGCACCACCTCCCCCAGGTCCAGGTAGCCCATGTAGGGGCTAGGGTTCACGCTCCTCAGGGCCCGGTAGAGGGCGAAGGGGTGGACGGTGAGGGGGGAGGAGAGCCTTAAGGAGAGGACCACCTGGAAGATGTCCCCGGCCCGGATGTAGTCCAGGGCCCTCTCCACCGCCTTCAGGTACGCCTCCCGGGATAGGTCCTGCTGGAAGCGGGCCCTTCCCCCCGCCCTTTCCCCCGGCACCCCGGGCAAGGGGCCTTTAAGCCGCCCCTCGGCCCAGGCCAGGCGGGCCTCGGCCTCCTCGAGGCCGCTTCCCGGGGCCACCAGGTGGAGGAGGCTCTTGGCGTGGTCAAAAACCGCTACCACCTCGGGCTCCACGAAGAGGAGGTCGGGCAGGCCCAGGTCATCGGGCCTGAGGGCGGGGAGGCGCTCGTAATACCGGATGAGGTCGTAGGCGGCGTAGCCCACCACCCCCCCGAAGAAGGGGGGGAGGTCGGGGTGGCGCTCCAGAGGGGCGAAGACCCTCTGGTAGAGGGCGCGCAGGGGGTCTTGGGCCTCTATGGGCTCCCCGTTCACCGTGAAGACCCCGTCCTTCAGGCGGAAGGTGCGCCTCGCCCCCACCCCCACGATGGAGAAGCGGCTCTGCCGGCCCCGCTCCACCGACTCCAGGAGGAAGCTCACCGGGGCCTTTTCCGCAAGCTTCAGGTAGGCGGTCACCGGGGTTTCCAGGTCCGCCAGGAGGGTTTTGCGAAAGGGTCTGATGGTCTCCATGCCGCCCCCTAAAGAACCCCCCGGGGCGTGCACCCCGGGGGAAAGGCCGCCTCCCTCCCGGGGCCTAGCCGGGCCACCAGAGGAGGGAGGCAAGGCGCATGCCTTCAGGATAGCCCAAAAGGCGCTCCCGGTCTACAGGCCTTAAAAGCGCTCGGCCACGGTCTTCATCTGCAGGAAGTGGAGGAGGTAGTCGGGACCGCCCGCCTTGGTGTCCGTGCCGGAGAGGTTGAAGCCGCCAAAGGGCTGCACCCCCACCAGGGCCCCGGTGATCTTGCGGTTGAAGTAGAGGTTGCCCACGTGGAACTCCCGCCTCGCCCGCTCCAGGTGCTCCCGCTTCCTGGAGTAGACCCCGCCCGTGAGGCCGTAGACGGTGTCGTTGGCCACCTCCAGCCCCTCGGCGAAGTCCTTCACCCGGATCACGGAAAGCACCGGGCCGAAGATCTCCTCCTGGGCGATCCGGGCCTTGGGGGGTACCTCGGTGAAGACGGTGGGGGCCAGGAAGTAGCCCTCCCCCTCCAGGCGCTTCCCCCCGAGGACCAGCTGCCCCTCCCCCTTGCCGATCTCAATGTAGGAGAGGATCTTCTCCTCCTGGGCCTTGGAGGCCACGGGGCCCAGGTCGGGGTTCTCCTCGGCCGGCCCCACCACGAGCCTCTCCGCCCCCTTGAGAACCCTCTCCATCAGGGGCTCAAAGGCCTTCTCGGTGACGATGAGGCGGCTGGCCGCCGAGCACTTCTGCCCCTGGAAGCCGTAGGCGGAGATGAGGATGCCCTCGGTGGCCGCCTCCAGATCGGCGGTCTCGTCCACCAGGATGGCGTCCTTGCCCCCGAGCTCCAAGAAGACCCGCTTGAGCCACCGCTGCCCCGGGGCCAGCCGGGAGGCCGCCTGGTGGATCCAGAGGCCCACCTCGAGGCTCCCCGTGAAGTTGATGAACCGGGTCCTGGGGTGCTCCACCAGGTAGGCCCCCACCACCCTCCCCTCCCCGGGCAGGAGGTTCACCACCCCCGGGGGGAAGCCCGCTTCGTGGAAGATCTCAAAGACCTTGGCGGCGATGACCACCGTGTCCTCGGCGGGCTTGGCCACCACGGTGTTCCCCACCACCACCGGCCCGGCGATCATGCCGGTAAAGATGGCGATGGGGAAGTTCCAGGGGGCGATGACCACCCCGGCCCCCAAGGGGATGTAGAAGCTCTCGTTGTCCTCGCCGGGGTAGGGCACCACCTCCACCGAGGGGTACTTGTACTTGAGGGCCTGGCGGGCGTAGTACTCCAGGAAGTCAATGGCCTCGGCCACCTCGGCGCTGGCCTCCACCCAGTTCTTGCCGATCTCGTAGACCAAGGTGGCCTCCAGCTCCCGCCGCCTCCTCTTCATGAGGGCGGCGGCCTTGAGGAGGAGGCGGCTTCGGTCCTCCTGGGGCCAGTCCTTCCAGGTCTTAAAGGCCTTCCAGGCGGCCTCGAGGGCGGCCTCGGCCTCTTCCTTTCCCGCCTTGGCCACGCTGCCCACCACTTGGCTAGGGGCCGAGGGGTTCAGGGAGAGAATCCTCTCCCGGGTGTCCACCCACTCGCCGCCCAAGTACAGGGGCCAGTGGCGGCCAAACTCGTCCCGGACGCGCCTCAAGGCCTCCCTCATCTCCCGTCTGGCCCCCTCGTCCTTAAAGGTCTCCACCGGCTGGTTGCGGAAAGGCTCTACCGTCATAGGCTCCTCCTAGCCTCCCAAGAGGCTTCTCAGCACCAAAAGGAGGTTCTCGGGACGCTCGGCGATGCGGCGGGTGAGGTAGGGGTACCAGTGGGAACCGTAGGGCACGTAGGCCCGCACCACATACCCCTCCCGCGCGAGCCTCCTCTGCTCCTCGGGGCGCACCCCGTAGAGGAACTGGAACTCAAACCGCTCCTTGGGAATCCCCATGGCCTCGGTGTAGCGCCGGACCTCGGCGAGGATCCGGGGGTCGTGGGTGGCGAAGGCCACGTAGAGCCCCTCCCTAAGGGCGAGCTTCCCCAGGTGCAGGTACTCGGCGTCCACGAGGCGCTTGTCCTGGAAGGCCACCTCCTTGGGCTCCCGGTAGGCCCCCTTGACCAGGCGGAGGTTGGGCCTATAGGGAAGGAGGTCCAAGAGGTCCTTCTCCGTGCGGTAGAGGTAGCTTTGCAGGACGATCCCCACCTGGGAAAAGCCTTCCTCCCTGAGGGCTTTGTAGACCCGCAAGGTGGCCTCCACCCGGGGGGAGTCCTCCATGTCTATGCGCACGAAGACCCCCCGGGGCTCGGCCTCCCGCAGGACCTCCCGCAGGAGGGAAAGGGCCAAGGCCTCAGAGAGGTCCAGGCCGAGCTGGCTGAGCTTCAAGGAGACATACTTGGGCCAGGCCCTCTCCGACAAAGCCCAGACGAGTTCCAAAATGCCCCGCTGGAAGGCCCGGGCCTCGGCCTCGCTCGCCACCATCTCCCCCAGAAGGTCCAAGATGGCGTGCACGCCCTCCCCCTCCAGGGCCTCCGCCGCCTTCAGCGCCTCCTCCAGGGTCTCCCCCGCCACGTACCGCCGCACCAGGCCCCGGGCCCGGCCCTTGATGAGGCGCTCCACCTGGGGGTTCCCCGCTACCTTCAGGACAAAGGACCGGTAGGCCAGGTCTAGGTTCATACCCCTCCTTTCAGCCGCCCCACCACCAGATCGCGGAAGCGGTAGACGTGGGCCTCCACCGCCCGCCTCGCCCCCTCGGGGTCTCTGCGGGAGAGGGCCTCGAGGATCGCCCGGTGCTCCCGCCTCGTGGCCTCGTCCTGGGAGAGGGTGGGGAGGGCGCTCCGGGCCAGGGCCAGGGTGGCCAGGAGGTCCTCGTAGAGGCGGTAAAGGGTCCGGTTCCCGGAAAGCCGCACCAACGCCCGGTGAAACTCCAGGTCGCGGCGCATCTGCTCCGGGTAGTCCTCCCTGGGGGCCTCGTCTATGGCCCGGAGCATCCGGGAAAGCTCGGCGAGCTCCCAGGGGGTGACCCTAAGGGCCGCCTCCCGCGCCGCCTCCCCCTCCAGAAGGGCCCGCACCCCGTAGACCTCCTCCACCTCCTCCGGGGTGAAGGCCTTGACCCTGGCCCCCTTGCCGGGGACAAGCTCCACCAGGCCCTCCTCGGCGAGGCGCATCAGGGCCTCCCGCACGGGGGTGCGGGAAACCCCCAGGTCCTGGGCCAAAAGGGGCTCGGAGAGCCTTTCCCCGGGGGCGAAGCGCCCAGAGAGGAGGAGGTCCCTCAGGTGGCGGTAGACCGCCTCGCGCACCTGGTTGGGCCGGCGGAAGCCCAGGGTCTGCATCCTGTATACAGGATAGACCACCCGGCCGCGTGGGACAAGCCCCATCACCGGACCCCCAAAAGCCGCTTCAGCCCCCCGCCCAGCCGCTTCTTGGGCCTGCAGGTCGGACCTCATGGAACCGCTACCACCCCTTCCTTAGGGTAGCCCGCGCCGGTCAGAAGATGGTGAAGGGGTGGACGAGCACCCCTGGACAACCGAGGGCACGAGGGGTTAGATAGGGCCATGAGCCTGGACCTGCGCACGCGGGTGCGAAACGAGCTGGAAAGGCTGAAGCGCGAGGGGCTTTACATCTCTCCCAAGGTCCTCGAGGCCCCCCAGGAGCCCGTGACCCGGGTGGAGGGGCGGGAGGTGGTGAACCTGGCCTCCAACAACTACCTGGGCTTCGCCAACCACCCCTACCTCAAGGAGAAGGCCCGCCGGTACCTGGAAAAGTGGGGGGCGGGAAGCGGGGCCGTGCGCACCATCGCCGGCACCTTCACCTACCACCTGGAGCTGGAAGAGGCCCTGGCCCGCTTCAAGGGCACGGAGAGCGCCCTGGTCCTCCAGTCCGGCTTCACCGCCAACCAGGGGGTGCTGGGGGCCCTCCTCAAGGAGGGCGACCTGGTCTTTTCCGACGAGCTGAACCACGCCAGCATCATCGACGGCCTCCGCCTCACCAAGGCCACCCGGCTGGTCTTTCGCCACGCCGACGTGGAGCACCTGGAGGAGCTCCTGAAGGCCCACGACACCAAGGGCCTCAAGCTCATCGTCACCGACGGGGTCTTCTCCATGGACGGGGACATCGCCCCCTTGGACCGGATCGTCCCCCTGGCCAAGAAGTACGGGGCGGTGGTCTACGTGGACGACGCCCACGGGAGCGGGGTCCTGGGGGAAAAGGGAAAGGGAACGGTCCACCACTTCGGCTTCCACCAGGACCCCGACGTGATCCAGGTGGCCACCCTCTCCAAGGCCTGGGCGGTGATCGGGGGCTACGCCGCAGGGGCCCTGGAGCTTAAGGACCTCCTCATCAACCAGGCCAGGCCTTTCCTCTTCTCCACCAGCCACCCCCCGGCGGTGGTGGGGGCGCTTCTTGGAGCCTTGGAACTCATAGAAAAGGAGCCCGAGCGGGTGGAAAAGCTCTGGGAGAACACCCGCTACTTCAAGGGAGAACTCGCCCGCCTGGGCTACGACACCCTGGGAAGCCAGACCCCCATCACCCCAGTCCTCTTCGGGGAGGCCCCCGTGGCCTTTGAGGCGAGCCGCCTGCTTTTGGAGGAGGGGGTCTTCGCCGTGGGCATCGGCTTTCCCACGGTGCCCCGGGGCAAGGCGAGGATCCGCAACATCGTCACCGCCGCCCACACGAAGGAGATGCTGGACAAGGCCCTCGAGGCCTACGAGAAGGTGGGGCGGAGGCTCGGTATAATCCGCTAAATGCTCTTCCCTCCCCCACTGCCCCCCCACCCCTCTGGGCGGAGCCTGGGCCGGGTGGAAACGCCCCCCGAGGTGGTGCGCTTCATGGTGAGGCTAGCCGAGGCCCCTAAAGGGGGGAGGGTCTTGGAGCCAGCCTGCGCCCATGGGCCCTTCCTCCGGGCCTTCCGGGAGGTCCACGGGACGGACTACCGCTTCTTCGGGGTGGAGATAGACCCCGCCGCCCTGGACCTTCCCCCGTGGGCGATGGGGGAGGTGGCGGACTTCCTCCTGAACGCAGGCCCGGAGGGCCTGGCCTGGGAGCCTGGGGAAGCCTTTGACCTGATCCTGGGAAACCCGCCTTACGGCATCGTGGGGGAGAAGGGCAAGTACCCCATCCACGTCCTCAAGGAGGTCAAGGGGCTTTACAAACGGGACCTCTCCACCTGGAAGGGCAAGTACAACCTCTACGGGGCCTTCGTGGAGAGGTCCGTGCGCCTCTTGAGGGAAGGCGGGCTCCTGGTCTTCGTGGTCCCGGCCACGTGGCTCGTTCTGGACGACTTCTCCCTCCTCAGGCGGTTTCTGGCCGAAAGGGGGAGGACGGAGGTGTACTACCTGGGGGAGGTCTTCCCCGGGAGAAAGGTGAGCGCCGTGGTCCTCCGGTTCCGGAAGGATGGGAGGGGCCTCGCCCTCTGGGACACGAAGCGGGAGGGAGAGGAGTTCGTTCCCGCACTCTGGGAAGAGTACCCCGACTGGCGAGGGGAGATGGTTCGTTTCGAAACCGAGGAAACCCGAAGGCTGGAGGCCTCCGGAACACCCCTCGGTGAGCTCTTCCACATCCGCTTCGCCGCCAGGAGCCCGGAGTTCAAGAAGCACCCCGCCGTCCGAAAGGAACCGAAACCCGGCCTCGTGCCCGTCCTCACGGGAAGGAACCTGAAGCCGGGGTGGATAGACTACGAGAAGAACCACTCCGGCCTCTGGATGCCCAGGGAGAGGGCCAGAGAGCTTCGGGAGTTCTACGGGGTGCCCCACCTGGTGGTGGCTCACACCAAGGGGACCAGGGTGGTGGCCGCCTGGGACGAACGGGCCTACCCGTGGAGGGAGGAGTTCCACCTCCTGCCCAGGGAGGGCACGGGGCTGAACCCCCTATCCCTGGTGGAGTGGTTAAACTCCCAAGAGGTGCAGGAGTACGTCAGGACCCTCTACAGGGACTTCGTGCCCCACCTGACGCTGAGGATGCTGGAGCGCATACCGGTGGAGGAGTGGCCCAAGAAGCCCTTACCGCCCCGTGAAGTACACCCGCGCCACCAGGCCCACGGCGAAGAGAAGCCCCAAGGCCACGAAGACCTCCGGGCGCTTCGGCGGGTCCTTCAGGCTCCGGTAAAACCACCCCCCGGCCTCGAGGCCCCCCAGGTAGTGGAGCCCCGCCGCCAGGAGGAGGCCATAGAGGAGGTGGAGGCCGTCCTTGGGGCGAAGGCCTAGGAAGAGGAGAAGAAAGCCCAACACCACCTGGAGGATGGCCACCCAGGCCGCCCCCCGGAGGAGGGCGTAGAAACGGGAGGGCAGGGGGCGGAGGAAGCCCCAAAGGCCCACGAAGGCCAAGGCGGGCACCGCCGCAAGAAGCAGGGTCCCCAAAAGGGCGTGGAGGAGGACCAAGGCCGCCATGAGGGCAGGATACCGGGGAAAGGCCGGGCCGGGAAGCGGGGCTACCTTGATATCCATCCATCCAACCTCCCGGCGCAAAGGGCCACGAGCCCCCTTTCCCATGGCGAAAACTGCCCCCAGAACTTGTGGTATACTTAGGGGGTGAGCTACGACGCTTCCGCCATTAAGGTGCTCAAGGGCCTGGAGGGGGTGCGCCACCGCCCGGCCATGTACATCGGCGGCACGGGGGTGGAAGGCTACCACCACCTCTTCAAGGAGATCCTGGACAACGCCGTGGACGAGGCCCTGGCGGGCTACGCCACGGAGATCACCACCACCCTGAACCCCGACGGCTCCCTCACCGTGGAGGACAACGGCCGGGGCATCCCCGTGGACCTCATGCCCGAGGAGGGGAAGCCCGCCGTGGAGGTCATCTACACCACCTTGCACTCGGGGGGCAAGTTTGAGAGCGGGGCCTACAAGGTCTCCGGAGGGCTCCACGGGGTGGGGGCCAGCGTGGTGAACGCCCTCTCCGAGTGGACGGTGGTGGAGGTCTTCCGCGAGGGAAAGCATCACCGGGTCGCCTTCAGCCGGGGGGAGACCACGGAAGCCCTCCAAGTGGTGGGCCAAGCCCCCAGGGGGAAGACCGGCACCCGGGTCACCTTCAAGCCCGACCCGGAGATCTTCGGGAACCTCGCCTTTGACCCCAGCAAGATCCGGGCCCGCCTCAGGGAGGTGAGCTACCTGGTGGCGGGCCTCAAGCTGGTCTTCAAGGACCTGGCCCACGGCAAAGTGGCTTCGCCGTCGGGCGAGCCCCGGGTGGAGGTCTTCCAGGACCGGGGGGGCGTGGCCTCCTTCGCCAAGGCCCTGGCGGAAGGGGAGGAGCCCCTTTACGAGAAGCCCTTCCTCATCCGCGGGCAAGAGGGGGAGGTGGAGGTGGAGGTGGGCCTCCTCCACACCAAGGGGTACACCGCCGAGATCCTCACCTATGCCAACATGATCCCCACCCGGGACGGGGGCACCCACCTCACCGCCTTCAAGGCCGCCTACAGCCGGGCCCTGAACCAGTACGCCAAGAAGGCCGGCCTCAACAAGGAAAAGGGTCCCCAGCCCACGGGGGACGATCTCCTGGAAGGGCTTTACGCCGTAGTCTCGGTGAAGCTCCCGAAGCCCCAGTTTGAGGGGCAGACCAAGGGGAAGCTCCTAAACCCCGAGGCGGGGACCGCCGTGAGCCAGGTGGTCTACGAGAAACTTTTGGAGATCCTGGAGGAGAACCCCCGCATCGCCAAGACCGTGTACGAGAAGGCCCTGAGGGCTGCCCAGGCCCGGGAGGCGGCGAGGAAGGCCAGGGAGCTTGTCCGCCGGCAAAACCCCTTGGAGTCCGACGACCTTCCGGGTAAGCTCGCCGACTGCCAGACGGAAAACCCCGAGGAGGCGGAGCTTTTCATCGTGGAGGGGGACTCGGCGGGGGGAAGCGCCAAGCAGGGCCGGGACCGCCGCTTCCAGGCCATCCTGCCCCTGAGGGGCAAGATCCTGAACGTGGAAAAGGCGGGGCTTTCCAAGGCCCTGAAGAACGCCGAGGTGCGGGCCATGGTGGCGGCCATCGGGGCGGGGATCGGCGGGGACGGGGAGGCCCACTTTGACCTCGAGGGCCTCCGCTACCACAAGATCATCATCATGACCGACGCCGACGTGGACGGGAGCCACATCCGCACCCTCCTCCTCACCTTCTTCTACCGCTACATGCGCCCCCTCATAGAGCACGGCTACGTCTACATCGCCCAGCCCCCCCTCTACCGCCTGCAGGTGGGCAAGAAGGTGGAGTACCTCTACTCCGACGAGGCGCTCCAGGACCGCCTCAAGGAGCTGGAGGGGAAAAGCTACGAGGTCCAGCGCTTCAAGGGCCTGGGGGAGATGAACCCCGAGCAGCTTTGGGAGACCACCATGAACCCCGAAAAGCGGGTGCTCAAGCGGGTGGAGCTCCAGGACGCCCTCGAGGCCAGCGAGCTCTTTGAAAAGCTCATGGGCCAGGAGGTAGCCCCCAGGCGGGAGTTCATTGAGGAACACGCCCGCTACGCCGAGCTGGACATCTAATACCACCCCATGCTGGCTTGGGCCAGCATGGGGGGTCCCTAGGCAGGCTTCCCCGAGCCAGTAACGCGCCGCAGCGAGGCCCAAAGATGCAACACGGCTGGCCGGACGAGGCGGTGGCCCTGCTCCTGAGGCGGGGCCGCCTCCTCCTCAAGGCCTACCCGGGGGCGGGCAAGAGCACCCTCTTCCCCCTCAGGCTCCTCTCCGCCCTCCCCGGGAAGGTGCTCCTCTTTGAGCCCAGGCGGGTGGCGGCCCGGGCGGTGGCGGCCAGGCTCGCCGAAAACCTGGGGGAGCCCCTGGGGGAGACCGTGGGCTACCGGGTACGCCTGGAGGGAAGGGAGAGCCCGAAGACCCGGCTTCTCGTGATGACCGAGGGCCTCCTCACCAGGCGCCTCCTGGAAGACCCCACCCTGGAGGGGGTCTCCGCCGTCCTCCTGGACGAGGCCCACGAGCGCCACCTGGAGGGGGATCTGGCCCTGGCCCTCCTCCTGCGCCTCCAGGAAACCCTCCGGCCCGACCTCAAGATCGCCCTCCTCACCGCCACCCCCGACCCGGACCTAGAGAGGGTCTTGAACGGGGCCACCTTGGAGGTGGAGGGAGAAGGGTATCCCGTGGAGGTCTTCCACCTGGACAGGCCTCCGGAAGGCCCCCTGGAGGCCCTCGCCGCCCGGTACGCCCGGAGGGCCTTCTTGGAAGGAGAAGGGGATGTCCTGGTCTTCCTCCCGGGGAAAGGGGAGATAGAGCGCGCCCGGAGGCTTCTCCAGGACCTCCCCGCCTTTCCCCTCCACGGGGGGCTTTCCTTGGGCGAGCAGGCCGCCCTCCTCAGGCCCGGGCCCAGGAAGATCGTCCTGGCCACCGACGTGGCCGAAACCAGCCTCACCCTGCCCCAGGTGCGCGCCGTGGTGGACTCGGGCCTCGCCAAAAAGCCCCGCTTTGACGCCCGGACGGGCCTCACCCGGCTGGCCCTGGTGCGCATCCCGGAGGAGTCCGCCAGGCAACGGGCAGGCCGGGCGGGGCGCACGGGGCCCGGGCGGGTCTACCGCCTCTACCCCCAAGGCCCCTTCCCCCCCAAAAGGCCCGAGGTCCTAGAGGGGGACCTCTCCCGGGCGGTCCTCCTGGCCCTGGCCTTCGGGGAAGGGCTGGACGAGCTTCCCCTGCCCACCCAACCCCCCCAGGGGGCCCTCGAGGCCGCCTGGCACCTCCTAAGAGCCCTGGGGGCGGTGGAAGGAAGGGCCCTCACCCCCTTGGGCCGAAGGATCCTCCACCTCCCCACCCACCCCCGGCTGGCCCGCCTGGCCCTGGAGGCCGAGGCCTTGGGCCTCCTTCCCCTGGCGGCGGACCTGCTGGCCCTCCTGGAGGAGGGAAGCCCCCTGGAGGAAGCCCACCTCCTTTCCCACCTGGAAGGCCTGCTGGAGGCCCGGAGGACGGGCCAAGGCCCCTTCTTACCGGTGGAAAGGGCCTCGGCCCTCTGGCGGAGGCGCCTTGGGGCACCGCCTCTGGAAAGCCTCCCGGAACCGGAGGCCCTGGGCGCCCTCCTCCTCGCCGCCTACCCTGACCGGGCGGCAGAAAAGGTGGGGCCCGGGCGTTACCGGCTGGCCACGGGGCGGGCCCTGCGCCTGGACAGCCTCGAGGGCCCGCCCTACCTGGTGGCCGTGGCGGCGGAGCTTGGGGAAAAGGAGGGATGGATCCAGCGCTTCGCCCCCCTCGCCCGGGAAGACCTCCTGAGGCGGGCGGAGGTGGCCCTCTGGACGGGCTGGGAGGAGGGGCGGCTTCGGGGCTACTTGGAAAGCCGCTTCGGAGCCCTGGTCCTGGAAAGGCTCCCCGTGGAGCCGGGAAGCCCCACAGAGGCGCACCTGAGGGAGGTCCTGAAGGAGGGCCTTCCCCTCCCCGAGGAGGCCCGGCAGGTCCTCCTCCGCCTCCGCTTCCTGAAGGCCCACGGGGTGGAGGTGCCCGTCTTCACCGAGGAAGACCTCCTGGCCGACCTTTCCTGGCTTCTCCCCTGGGCAGAGGGGGTGCGGCGGGTGGAGGACCTGACGGCCCTTCCCTGGAAGGAGATCCTCCTCGGGCTTCTGGGGGAGAAGCGAGCCCTTCTGGAGGCCCTGGCCCCGGAAAGGCTTCCTTTGCCCTCCGGGAGGCCAAAGCGGCTCCGCTACCGGGAAGACGCCCCGCCCCTCCTCTCCCTGAAGGTGCAGGAGGCCTTTGGGCTCAAGGAAACCCCCAAGGTGCTGGGAGGACGCCTGCCCGTGGCGGTGGAGCTGCTCTCCCCCGCGGGCAGGCCCGTGCAGGTGACCCAGGACCTGAAGGGCTTCTGGGAAAAACACTACCCCAAGGTGCGCCAGGAGCTCATGCGCCGCTACCCCAAGCACCCCTGGCCGGAAAACCCTTAGTGCCCCCGCTGCGCCACCCCGGGGGGCCCGGAGATGGGGAAGAGCTCCGCCCGCACCAGCGCGCGGGCCCTCTCCACCCAGAGGGGGTTGTCGTCCAGGTAGAGGGCTTCCCCGGGGGAAAGCCCCAGGGCCTCCAAGGCCCGGCGGAGAGCCTGGAGCTTGTCCGGGTGGTGGAAGGCGTCTAGGCCCGCGGGAGGGGGGAGGTCGGAAACCAGGTAAAAGGGTTCCGGGAAGGCCTGGTCCCGCCTCCGAAAGGCCTCCGGGTAAAGGCGGGAAGCCCCCGGGAACAGGGCCTCCAAGACCCCCGGGCCCTCCTCCTTCAGGCGGGGCAGGAGGCCGTAGAAGGCCTGAGAGAGGTAGAAGACGGGCTCTCCCGCAGCCTCGGAAAGAAGCCGGAGCAGACGAGGCTCCACGGGCTCGCAGTAGACCCCGGAAAGGTCCAGAAGGTAGACCACCTTCCCAGGCTACCCCAAAAGGCTTATACTCGGTGCAAAGGAGGAAGCCATGCAGCTCTTTGGGGAGGATTGGGCCCAGAGCTACTGCCGGAAGCTGAACGAAAGCGAGGCCTACCGGAAGGCGGCCAGCACCTGGGAGGGTTCCTTAGCCCTCGCGGTGCGCCCGGACCCCAAGGCGGGGTTCCCCAAGGGGGTGGCCGTGGTCCTGGACCTCTGGCACGGGGCCTGCCGGGGGGTGAAGGTGGTGGAAGGGGAGGCGGAGGCGGACTTCGTCATCGAGGCGGACCTCGCCACCTGGCAGGAGGTCCTGGAGGGGCGCCTGGAGCCCCTCGGCGCCCTCATGCGGGGCCTTCTGGAGCTGAAAAAGGGCTCCATCGCCGCCCTCGCCCCCTACGCCCAGGCCGCCCAGGAGCTGGTCAAGGTGGCCCGGGAGGTGGTATGAAGGCGGTGGTCTACAAGGGGCCCTTCCAGGTGGCGGTGGAGGAGGTGCCGGAGCCCAGGCTGGAAGCGGACACCGACGCCATCCTCGAGGTGGAGCTCGCCGCCATCTGCGGCTCGGACCTCCACATCTATCACGGCAGGATCGCCGGGGTCCTGCCGGGAACGGTCCTGGGGCACGAGTTCGTGGGGCGCATCGTGGAGAAGGGCCCCCTGGTGCCCTTCGCCCTGGGGGAGAGGGTGGTGGGAAGCTTCCAGGTGGCCTGCGGGGACTGCGCGGCCTGCCGCAAGGGCCAGTACTTCGCCTGCCTGCAAGGGGGGGTGTACGGCTTTGGCCTGGCCCTTGGGAACCTGCAAGGCGCCCAGGCGGAGCGGGTGCGGGTCCCCTTCGCCCGGCAAAGCCTCTTCCCCATCGGGGACCTGCCCGCCGAGGAGGCCATCCTGGCCGGGGACATCCTCACCACCGCCTACGGGGGGGTGAGGCCCTTCCTCACCCCCGGCATGAGCGTGGCCGTGGTGGGCTCAGGACCCGTGGGCCTCATGGCCCAGATGGTGGCCCACGCCCTGGGAGCGGGCCCGGTCTTCGCCATAGACCCCGAGGAGAGCCGCCTGGAAAAGGCCAGGGCCCTGGGAAGCCTCCCCCTCAACCCCAAGACCGAGGACCCTGTGGCCCGCGTCCGCAAGGCCACCGAGGGCCTGGGGGCGGACCTGGTGGTGGAGGCGGTGGGCGGGGAAGGGGAGGCCTTAAAGCTCGCCCTGCGCCTGGCGGGCCCCGGGGGGGTGGTGTCCAGCCTGGGGGTGCCCACGGCGGAAAAGGTGGACTATCCCTGGCTTCCCGTCTTCAGCCGGGGGATCACCCTAAGGAGCGCCCTCGCCAACGTCCCCCGCTGGATCGCCGAGGTCCTGGCCCTGCAGCGGGTGGGGCGGCTCAAGGGAAGCTTCGTCTTCAGCCACCGCCTGCCCCTGGAGGAGGCCCCCGAAGGGTACCGCCTCTTCCACGAGCGCCAGGCCACCAAGGTGGCCCTGGTACCCTAAAACGAAACCGGCCGCCCGGAGGCGGCTTATTTCCCTGACTTTTTTAGTCTACCACAGGTTGCCCCTATGTAAAGTGGTATGCAGGAAAACCCGTCCGGAAAGGGGGTTCTAAGGGGTTTGGCAGGAAAGGATAGAGCCAATCCCATCTAAGTGCCGGCGCGCCCCCGCCGCAGCAGGGGGTTTCCGACAGGGTGCGGAACGCTGGACGTGCACACCCAGGCGGAGCGCTTCGGCCTCCCCGTCATCCACGTGATCGCAGGGCCCTAGGCCCATTCTCATCCTCCGCCCGTATACTGCCCCCGTGCTGGGGCGCTACCTCTTAAAGGAGGTCCTCCTCCCTTACCTGGTGGGGGTTCTCCTTTTCGTGGCCCTCCTCACCTTTGACCTCCTCTCCAGCCTCTCCGGGGTCCTCCTGAGCCGGGGGGCGGGGGCGGAGGCCATCGCCCTCCTCATCCTCTACCGCCTGCCCTGGACCCTGAGCCTCGCCCTTCCTCTGGGCCTGGTCTTCGCCATCCTGGTGGGGCTTGCCCGCCTCATCCGCCACTCGGAGCTCAAAGCGGCCTACGCCGCCGGGGTACCCCCCCTCTCCCTCCTCAGGCCCCTCCTCCTTCTCTCCCTCCTGGTCGCCCTCCTCAACCTTTACAACCTGGCCGAGCTCCGGCCCAAGGCCCTGGAGGCCTACGACGGGGCCCTCTCCCGCCTCCTCTACGGGGAACGGGCCCCAAGCGGGATCCTGCGGCAACAGGTCTACGCCCTGGAGGGCTTCGGGGTCTACTACGCCGAGGAGGTGCGCCCCGAGGTGGGGCAGAACCGCCTTTTCGGCCTCCGGGTGGTGGACGAGAAGGGCCGGGTCTACAGCGGCGGGGAGGGGGTGTGGGACCGGGAGGGGTGGCAGTTTAGGGGGTACGTGCTGGAGGCCTCCCCCCTTGGGACAGGGCTTAGGCCCTTCCAGGGTCTCCTCCCCTTTCCCACCCTCTTCCGCCCCAAGGAAAGCCTGGGCTCCCGCGACCCCTACGACACCAGTACCCTGAAGGAGCTCTGGAAAAGGGGCGGGGTGGAGGCGGGAGCCCGTTTCGCCTTCCACCGCCGCCTGGCGGACGCCCTGGGGGGGTTCCTCCTGGGGGTGAGCGCCGCCCTCCTGGGGCTTTCCCTGAAGGAGGCCTCCTGGGCCTTTCTGGGGGTGGTGCTCCTCATCTTCGGTTACTACGTCCTCTGGACCCTCTCCGCCCAGCTCGCCCGCTACGACGTGAGCCCCCTTTGGGCCTACCTGCCGGACCTCTTCTACGGGCTCCTGGCCTCTGTCCTCGCCTGGAGGCTACGGTGAAGACCCTGGACCGCTACCTCCTCAGGGAGGCCCTGGGCCTCTTCGCCGGGGGGCTTGCCGTCTTGATCCTCCTCTTCCTGGCGGGGGCGGTCTACGAGGTCCTGGCCCCCCTGGTGGCCAAGGGGGCCGACCCCTACACCCTGCTCCTCTACCTCCTCTACCGCACCCCCGAGGCCCTGGTGCGGGGGGCGCCGGTGGCCTACCTCTTCGCCCTCCTCCTCCTCCTCTCCCGCATGGCCGAGGATGCGGAGCTCAAGGCCCTCCTGGCCTTAGGGGTCCGGCGGGAACGGGTGCTCCTGCCCTTCCTCCTCCTGGGAGGCGGCATCGCCCTCGCCGCCTTCCTCCTGGGGGAGGGCTTGGTGCCGAGGGCCTTGGCCCAGGGGCAGGACCTCCTCAGGCGGCAGGTTCTGGAAAGGCCCAGGGCCCTCCTCACCCCGGGGGCCACCTTCCAGGACGCCAAGGGTAGGGTGGTCTACGTGGGGGAGGTGAAGGGGGAGGAGATCGGCAAGCTCCGGGTGCTCTCCCGGGAAGAGGTTCTCCTGGCGGAGAGGGGCCGCTTCCAGGGAGGGGTCTTGCGGGTGGAGGAGGGCCTACGGGTCACCTACGAGGGGGACAGGCCCCGCACCCTGACCCGCTTCCGGCGGGGGGAGCTGGTCCTCAAGGACCTCACCTTTGAGCCCTGGCAGAACCCGGCGAACCGCATGACCCTCGCCGAGCTGGGGAAGGAGGTGGCCAGGCTTAGGGCCATGGGGGTGCGGGCGGGCCTCGAGGCCACCACCTACCACCGCCGCTTCGCCGAGCCCGCCTCGGCCCTGGTCTTCGCCCTCTTCGCCACCGGGCTCGCCTTCTACCTCCTCGGGGGGAGCCGGAGCCTGGGCCTGGTGGGGGTGGCCGTCCTCACCTTCTTCTACTACGCCACCTGGAGCGTGGGGCGCATCATGGGGGAGCAAAACGCCCTGAACCCCCTCCTCGCCGCCTGGGGGCCCAACCTCCTCTACGGGACCCTGGGCCTCCTCCTTTTCCTGGGAGGGCGGAGGTGAGGTGGCTTCCCGTCCTCCTCCTGCTCCTCCTCCCCGCCTTGGCCCAGGAAAGGGTGCTGAAGGTGCTGGAGGCGGACAGGCTGGAGCTTCGGGAGGAGGGGGGAGGAGGTCTTGGTGCTCACAGGAAGCCCGGTGCGCCTGGAAAGGGAGGGGGAGGCCCTGGAGGCGGAGCGGGTGGTCTACCTAAGGGGGAAGAGGCTTCTTGTCCTCTCGGGGAAGGTGCGCTACCGGGACCGGGAAGGCCGCCTGGTGGAGGCGGAGGAGCTCCAGGTGGACCTTTCCGACGAGAGCTTTGACGCCCTGGGGGTGCGGATAGAGGCCAAGGACCTCCTCCTCACCGGCCCCCTCTGCCAGCGGGCGGCGGGGGCCATCCTCCTGGAAGAGGGCTACGCCACCCCTTGCGCCTCCTGCGGCCAGGAGGTCCCCGACTACGCCTTCCGGGCAAAGGAGATCCTCCTCTACCCGGGGGACCGGGTGGTGGCCCGGGAGGTCACCCTCCTGGTAGGGGAAAAGCCCGTCCTCACCCTCCCCGTGCTCCTCCTCTACCTCTCGGAAAGGAGGCCCCGGCTGGAGGTGGGCCAGGACCAGGGGGGCTTCTACCTCAAAGGAGCCCTGCCCTACGTGAGCGCCTTCGGCCTGGGCTACACCCTCCTCGGCTACTACCAGGGACGGGGCTACGGCTTCGGCCTGGACCACTTCGGCACGGGAGAGGCCAAGGAGCGCTACTTCTTCTACCACACCCCCCCCGACACCTTCCAGTACCGGATGGAATACGAGCGGAAGCGCCAAGCCTTCTCCTTGTCGGCGCTTTTGGAGCGGGACGACACCAAGGAGAAGCTTTCCCGCTTCCGCCTCTCAGCCCTCCTCCCCGGCGCCCCCACCCCAGGGGACTGGCGCTACGCCCTGCGGCTCGAGGGCTTCCTGGACCACGACCCCGCCACCCCCCCGCCCCGCACCCTCCAGCGCCTCCCCGAGGTGGAGGTCCAGAGCCCCACGCTGCGGGAAGGCCCCTTCAGCCTCCAGGGAAGCCTCCAGGTAGGCCGCTACCTGGCGGAGACCAACCCCCTAAACCGCTCCGCCCGGGCCCTGGGCCCTTACGCCGAGGCGGGAAGGGCCCTCCTCACCCACAGCCAGACCCTGGCCCTCTCCCCCTGGCCCGGGGCCACCCTCCGGGCGGAGAACCGCTTCCGGGGCTTCTACTACACCACGCAAAACCCCGACGGGGAGTACGAGCGCCAGGTGGACTGGACCACCACGGCCAGCCTCCGCCAGGGCCTGGGGGGCGTAAGCCTGGAAGCGGGCTACCTGAGGAGCGTCCAGGAGGGGGAAAGCCCCTTCCGCTTTGACGCCCTTCCCCGCCGAAGGACCCACCAGGCCACCCTGGCCTTAGGCTTCCAGGAAAGGCCCCTCGGCCTCTCCCTCAAGGGAGGGCGGGACCTGGAGGGGGAAAAGTACCTCCCCCTGGAGGCCGAGGCCCGCCTCCAGGACCAGGGGTACAGCCTCCTCCTCTACCACAAGCGGGGCCTCGAGGGGGAAGGCCCCCTGGAAACCCGGGCCGAGGGAAGCCTAAGCCCCTACCCCTTCTCCTTGCGGGCGAGCCTCTGCTACGACCACCAAAAGGCCCGCTTTGACCCCCTCATCCTCCAGGGGGGGTACGCCCTCCCCGGGGGAAGCCTGAACCTCGCCCACCGCCACGGCCTGAACGGGGAAGGGGCTTTGGAAACCAGCCTCACCCTGGCCTACCGGGAAGGCCAGGACGCCTACACCCTCCAGGCCCGCCGGGACTGGCAGAAGGACACCCTGCAGGCCCTGGGGCAGGCCATCCTGGGCCCCCAAAGCCTCTCCCTCCAGGCCATCCTGGACCCGGCCGCCCTGGCCTACCAGGCGGGCCTCCGCTGGGGGAGCGCCCCCGGGCCCCTCTGGGACCTCCTCCTCTCCGGAAGGTACCAGGAGGGCTTCCGGGGGACGAACCTCCGCCTCGGCCTAAGCCAGGCCCTTCCCGAGGTGGGCTTCCGCCTCGCCGCCAACCTCCACCTCCCGGAAGTGGAGGACCGGGAAACCTACCTCAAGGACCTCACCTTCAGCGGCGGCGTGGAGCTTTGGGGACCCACCCCGCCCGAGGAAAACGCCCTTCCCGGCCTCGCCTTCTCGGGAAGCCTCACCTACACCAGAAGGCCCGCAAGCCCCGAGGGCTACGCCCTGGCCCTCAGGAACTTCGGCCCCACCCTCACCTTCCTGGGCCGGGAGAACACCAAGCTCCACTTGAGCGCCCTCCTCACCCAAAACCTCCCGGGCGAGCCCCTAAAGCCCAAGTTCCTCCTGGTCTTGGACCGTTGCTGCTGGGCCATGCGCTTCACCCTGGACGCGGGAAAGGGAAGCTTCGGCCTGGCCTTCCTCTACGGGGGGCAGGCGGCGGGCCTCCTCCTCTCGGAGGAGGGGGTGAAGCTGGGAGGTCCCCCGTGAGAAAGCTCTGGCCTCTGGTCCTGCTCCTCGCCGCCTGCACCGGCAGCCAGGAACCCCCCCTGCCCGCCCTGCTGGCCGCGGGGGATGGGAACGAGGTGCGTTTTTACCGGGCCCAGGACCTGCAAGGGGGCACCGCCACCCCCGTGTCCACCTGGCCCGCCCCCGGGCTCCAGGACCTGGCCTACGCGGTCCCCTTCCAAAGGCTCTACCTCCTCTTCCCCGACCGGGTGGAGGCCTACGACACCTCGGGCTTCACGGAAAGCGCCGCTCCCCAACCTCCCCCCACCACCTTCCCCCTCCCCGCGGACTGCACGGGGGGGTACCTGCGCCTGGGGCAGAACGCCCTCCTCGCCCACTGCCCCGGGGCGGCCCGGGCCTTCCTCTCCCGCCTGGACGGGAGCGGAAGCCTCCTGGAGGCCGACCTCACGGGCCTGGGCCCCTCGACGCGCCTCGCCCTCCTCCCCCAGGGCGCCCTGGACCTCCTCGCCTACCTGACCCGGGAGGCCCTGGGCTTTCGCCCGGCCCAGGACCCCACGGGAACCCCCGCCCTGGAGAAGCCCCTGACCCCCGCCCTGGACCAGGCCCCCTTTGACCTCCGGGCCGACGGGGCCAGGGGGAGGCTTCTGGGCCTGGGGAGCCCGGGCCTCGAGGCCCGCCTCTACACCCTCCAGGGGGAGGCCCTGGGAAGCCAGAAGGTCCTGGGGGACTTCTTCGGCACCCCCCAGCTTGCCCTGGACCCGGTGGCGGGCCTTGCGGTCTACGGCCGGGGCTTCCAGGTCCTGGAGCCCAGACCTTCCGGGGTGCAGGAGCCCTACGCCGACTTCTCCACCGGCCTGGTGGGCCAGGACGGGTACCTGTACCTGGCCTCCGGAAGCCTCCTTTACGTTTACGACCTCGTCCCCTCCCCTCCCCAAAGGGTGGCCACCCCTTCCCTGGGCTTCACCCCCAAGGCCCTGGCCTTCCTCCCCGTACAATGAGGCCATGCTGGAAGGAAAGGCCTTCCTCATCACCGGGGCGGGCGGGGCCCTGGCCCGGGCCCTCATCCCCGCCTTCCACAAGGCGGGGGCCAGGCTCTTCCTCTCGGACCCCAGGCCCGAGCGCATGGCGGAACGGGCCGAGGCCGTGGGGGCTAGGACCTTCGTCGCCGACCTCACCAAGCTGGAGGAGGCCCTGGCCCTGGGCCGCTTCGTGGAACGGGAGGCCCCCCTCTACGGCGTGGTCCACACCGTGGGGGGCTTCGCCGCCGGGCGCTTTTTGGACTCCGACCCCGGGCTTTACGACTGGATGCTGGACCTGAACCTCCGCACCACCTACAACCTCCTGAGGGCCGTCCTCCCCTACATGGAAGGGCGGGGGGAGGGGTTCTTCGCCGCCTTCGCCGCCGGACCCGCCTGGACGGGAACGGGCCCGGGAAGGGCCCTCTACGCCATGGCCAAGACCGCCCTGGCGAGCCTCCTAAGGTCCCTGCAGGGGGAGATAGAGGGGGTGCGCTTCCTCTTGGTCTACCCCATGGGCACCCTGGACACCGAGGCCAACCGCAGGGCCATGCCCGAGGCGGACTTCTCCCGCTGGATCGCCCCCGAGCTCGTGGCGGAGATGGTGGTGGAGGCAGCAGGGGCTAAGGGCGGGAGGCTTCTGGAGCTTCCCATCTACCCGCCCCTCTAGCCCCAAAGTAGGCCCCGAGGAAGTCGGCTAGGAGGTCTAAGCCGAAGGCCTCCCGCCCGGGGACGAGGCTCTGGTGCCCCTCGTCCACCACGCCGTAGAGGGCGGCGAGGAGGAAGGCCGGGAGGAAACGCCCAAGGCCCCGCCGCCAAAGGGCCCCCAAAAGGGCGTAGGCCAGGAAGTGGGCGAGCTTGTCGTAAGGGTGGGGAAGCCCAGCCCCCGGTGCGGGCCTATCGGAAAGCCACCACAAGACTCCCATCCACAGGAGGGCGAGGAGGAGGTAGGGAAGGCGCACTACGCCTCCACCAGCTCCCAGAGCGTCCCCAGGCCGAAGGCGGGGTGGACGAAGGCCACCCGGTGCCCCCCGAAGCCGGGCCTTGGGGCCTCGTCTATGAGCCTCGCCCCTTCCGCCTTAAGCCGGGCAAGGGCCTCCTCCAGCCGGGGGGTGGCGAAGGCCAGGTGGTGGAGCCCGGGGCCCCGCTTGGCCAGGAACCGGCCCACGGGGGTCTCGGGACCCAGGGGAAAGAGGAGCTCCAGGAGGGTCTCCCCTTCCCCCCCAAGGAGGGCCACCCGCACCCCCTGGGCGGCCACCTCCCCCTCCGCCACCACCTGGAAGCCCAGCCTCCGGTAGCGGGCCTTGGCCTCCTCCAGGTCCTCCACGGCGATGCCCACGTGGTGGAGCCGCATGGGGCTATTCTAGCCCCTCCAGCACCCCCTTGGCCGCCTGAGGCGCCCGCCCCTGCCGGGCGAGTGCCACGGAGTCCCGGATCCCCAGGCGCTTTTGCTCGGGGGAATCCACCGGGAAAAGCCCCCCGAGGGACCAGAAGGCCTGCCCGCCCAGGTAGGGCTCTTCCAGGAGGAGGACCCGCTTGCCCCTTTGGGCCACCTCCGTGGCCGCCACAAGGCCGACAAGCCCCCCGCCCACCACCACCAGGTCGGCGTCCATAGGTGGAGGGTATTATACCCGGTTCAAAGATCGTACCAGGGGGGCCGGCCCCGGAAGAGCTCCAGCTCCTTCCCCACCTCCTCCTTGGGGGCCTCCTCGAGGCGGATCACCTGGGGCGGGCAGCTCTCCACGCAGGCCCCGCAGCCCGTGCAGGCCTCCACCTTAAGGTAGAGGGCGTACTCCTCCCCCTCCCGCACCCGCCGCACCGCCTCCGTGGGGCAGACGTTGGTGCAGACCGGGCAGAGGGTGCACCCCTCCTCCACCCGGATCCGGGGCCAGCGGGCCTCGGGGGCGCGGTCTGCGGCGAGGCGCCTCAGGCGGAGTTCGGCGGGGAGCCCCTCCTCCCTCTCCTCGAGGGCGGGCAAGGGGAGCTCGGGGACCAGGTCGGCGGCGGTGCGCTTGGCGCTCCCCAAAAGGGCCTGGAAAAGCTCCCGCCTTCCCACCCTTTCCCCGGGAAGCTCCCCCGCCACCACCTCCACCTCCACCGGGAAGTAGCGCCGCGCCTCCTCGGCCACCCTTTCCAGGTGCGCGGGGACCTCGGGCCCGCCGATTCTGCAGCTTTCGCACTCCCCCCGGGCGAGGACCACCTTGCCGAAGCGGCTTCCCCCCTCGGCCAAAAGCCCCGGGGTGAGGCGCCCCAGGCAGAGCACCTCCTCCCCCTTCCCCTCGGCCTTGGAGCACCTTAGCTTCCCCTTCCCCCGGATCAGGGCCTCCTGGATGGCCCCCAAAGGGTACTCCAGGGCGATGCCGGGGCAGACCCCGGTGCAGAGGCCGCACCCCGTGCAAAGCACCTCGTCCAGCTCCACCCGCCACCCTTCCAGCCGCACCGCTCCCCTGGGGCAGACCTGGTAGCACCGGTCGCACCCCCCCACGCTGTTCTTGTAGAGGAGGCAGCGGGCCTCGGTGTAGCGGGGCCTGGGGTCCGTGGCCTTCAAGAAGGCGTTCAGGAGGTTGTCCAAAAGGCCCATCAGCCCTCGGGGAGGAGGTCCCGGATGGCCTCCAGGAAGCGCACGAACTGGGCGAAGTCCAGCTGCTGCTGGTTGTCGGAGAGGGCCACCTTGGGGTTGGGGTGGACCTCCACGTGCACCCCGTCCGCCCCCACGGCCAAGGCCGCCCGGGCCAGGGGGGCAAGGAGGTCCGTGCGCCCGGCGGCGTGGGTCACGTCCACGATCACGGGGAGGTGGGTCTCCTGCTTGGCCAGGGCCACGGCGGAGAGGTCCAGGGTGTTCCGCGTCCAGCGCTCAAAGGTGCGGATGCCCCGCTCGGCCAGGATCACCTGCTCGTTCCCCTGGGCGAGGACGTACTCGGCGGCGTAGAACCACTCCTCCATGGTGGCGGAAAGCCCCCGCTTGAGGAGGACGGGCCTCCCCGCCTTTCCCACCTCCTTGAGGAGGGCGAAGTTCTGCATGTTGCGGGCCCCGATCTGGAGGATGTCGGCGGACTCCGCCACCACCTCCACGTCCCGGGTGTCCATGACCTCGGTGACGAAGACCATGCCGAAGGCGTCCGCCGCCCTCCGGCCGAGCTTAAGCCCCTCCACCCCAAGGCCCTGGAAGCCGTAGGGGCTGGTCCTCGGCTTGAAGGCCCCGCCCCGCAAGACCTTTACTCCCCGGGCGGCAAGGAAGCGGGCCGTCTCCATCATCTGCTCCTCGCTCTCAATGGAGCAGGGCCCGGCGATGAGGAGGGGCTTCTCCCCGAAGACCACGCCCTTCACCCGTACCCGGGTGGGCTCGGGCTTGTGCTTCCTGGAGTAGAGGAACCTCTTCTGGTCCTGGCGCTCCTCGAGGTCCAGGCTCGCCTGGAAGATCTCCTTGAAGAGCTTCCTTATGGTCTCGTTGGGGAAGGGGCCGGGGTTTTCGGCGGTGAGGTAACCGAGCATCTCCTCCTCCCGCTTGGGATCGTAGTGGGGAAGGCCGAGCTCCGTCTGGATCCGGCCGATCTCCTGCACCAGCCTCCCCCGCTCGGAGAGGAGCCGGAGAAGCTCCCGGTTCACCCGGTCCACCTCTTTACGCAAGGCCAGGATGCGCTCGTCCATGGGCTATTGTATGGGCCAAGCCCCAAGCGGGTGTCAAGCCGCCTCTTCCTTGGGCCTTTGCCTCTCCGCCAGGCGGGCCACCAGGACGGAGATCCAGTAGAGGACGAGGAGGGGCAGGGTGACGATGGAGAGGGAGACCACGTCCACCGTGGGGGTGATGACCGCCGCCAGGGTGAGGAGGAGGACCACGGCCACCCGCCAGTTGCGGGCCAAAAAGGCGGAGGAGAGGATCCCCAGGCGGGCCAGGAGGTAGCTCACCACCGGCATCTCAAAGACCAGGCCCATGACGCCCATCATCATCAGGATCTGGCCCATGTAGCGGCCGATGGAGATCTGAGGGGTGACCACGTCCCCCAAGAAGCCCAGGAGGAAGGGGACGGCGAAGGGCAGAAAGCCGTAGTAGGCGAAGAGGGCCCCCAGGGCGAAGCTAAACCCCGCCCCCAGGAGGAAGGGCACCGCCAGGCGCTTCTCGTGCTCGTAAAGCCCGGGGGCGATGAAGGCCCAGACCTGGTAGACGATGAAGGGGAGGGCGAGGACCAGGCCCCCAAAGGCCGCCACCTTAAGGGAGACCAAGAAGGGCTCGGTGATGTCCAGGACGATGAGGTTGATCTGGATGCCGTTCTGCTTGGCCGCCAGGTCCAAGGGCCGCTTGAGCCACTCCAGAAGCTGGACCCTAAAGGTCCAGGCCACCCCCGTCCCCACCGCCCAGGAGAGGAGGGCCCAGATGAGGCGGCTACGCAGCTCCTCTAGGTGTTCTACCAGGGGGGCTTCCTTCAAGCCTTGGGCTCCTCCTGGGGCTTAGGCCCCGGCGCGGGCTTGGGCTCCTCCTTCACCTCCACGCTCTTCTCCAGTTCCTCGCGGATCTCCTGGGCCCCTCGCTTGAACTCGCGGATGCTCTGACCCAAAGAACGGCCAAGCTCGGGGAGCTTCTTGGGCCCGAAGATGAGGAGGGCCACCACCAGGATCACCAGGATTTCCGGCATGCCCAGGTTCATGATCTCCAGTTTATCACCGGGAGGCTGAAGGGAGGATGAAGCGGATCATCCCTCCTCCCCAAGCTTCTTCCGGGCGTAGCCCTCGAGGTTCCGCTGCCGACCCCGGGCCACGGCCAAGGCGCCCTCGGGCACGTCCTGGGTGATGACGCTCCCCGCTCCCACCAAGGCGTGGTCCCCCACCCGCACCGGGGCCACCAGGACGCTGTTGGAGCCGATGAAGGCCCGCTTGCCGATCACCGTCTGGTGCTTCCTTTTGCCGTCGTAGTTGGCGGTGATGACCCCGGCCCCCACGTTGGTCCCCTCCCCCACCTCGGCGTCCCCCAGGTAGGCCAGGTGCCCCGCCTTCACCCCCTTGTGGAGGAGGCTCTTCTTCACCTCCACGAAGTTCCCCACGTGCACCTCCTCCATGAGGACCGCCCCGGGCCTGAGCCTGGCGAAGGGTCCGGCGGAGGCCCCGGGGTAGAGGTGGGACCCCTGGGCCACGGTGTGGCTTTCCACCCTGGCCCCGGGCTCCAGCACCGTGTCCTCCAAAATGGCGTAGGCCCCCACCTCGCACCCCTCGCCCACCCGGGTCTTCCCCTTGAGCACCACCCCGGGCCAGAGGGTGACGTTGGGGGCGAGCTCCACCGAGGGCTCCAGGTAGATGGTCTCGGGGAGGATCATGCGCACCCCCTTCCCCATCCACTCCGAGCGGAGCCTTCCCAGGAGCACCCCCTCCACCCGGGCGAGCTCCTCCCGGGTGTTCACCCCCAAGGCCTCCTCCGCCACCCCCCGCACCGCCCGCACCCTCCTCCCGTGGGCCCGGTATATGGCGATGAGGTCGGGAAGGTAGTACTCCCGGGCGGCGTTCTCGTCCTTCACCTCCCTGAGGGCACGGAAGAGGAAGCCATCAAAGGCGTAGGCCCCGGCGTTCACCTCCCGGAGGGCCTTCAGTTGGGGAGAGGCGTCCTTCTCCTCCACGTTGGCCAAGACCTCCTCCCCCTCCCGGAGGATCCGGCCGTAGCCCGTGGGGTCTTCCAGCTCCACGGTGAGGAGGGCCATTCCCACCCCCGTCTCCACCCTTTCCAGAAGGGCCTTCAGGGTCCTAGGGGAAAGGAGGGGGGTGTCCCCTTGGGTCACCAGGAAGGGACCCGGGAAGTCCCTAAGAAGGCCCTCCGCCTGCAGAAGGGCGTGGGCGGTGCCCAGCTGGGCCTCCTGGTGAGCGAGCTCCACCGGGTAGCCCCGAAGGGCCTTCTCCACCTCCTCCCTTCCGTGGCCCACCACCACCACGAGGCGCTCAGGCTTAAGGGCCAAAGCCGCCTCCACCGCGTAGAGGAGCATGGGCCTCCCCAGAAGGGGGTGGAGCACCTTGGGCAGGCGCGACCGCATCCTCGTCCCCTGCCCGGCGGCCAGGATCACGTGGGCGTGCATAGGGCTATCTTAGCCCCTCCCCGGTGTGGTCCTGCACCACCCTTAGGCCCAGGGTCTCCAGGAAGCGCACCAAGGCCGCCACCGCCTCCCTGACCCCACGGGTGATCAGAGGGCTTCCAAAGCGGCTCACCCCGGCGTAGATCCCGTGGGCGCTTCTGCGCACCTCCAGGAGGAGGTCCTGGGTCAGGTCCTCCTCTTCCAGGTGGGTGAGGACGTAAACCCCTCCCCCCCCTTGGCCACCTCCAGGAAGACCGCCACCCCCTCCTCCAGGGCCACGGGCGTCCTTCCCAGGGGCAGGGTTTCGGGCAAGGTTCCTTCCAAAAGGGCGTGGGCCACGGCGTACCTCCTTATGGGGGGCCAAGGGGTGGGGTCCTCGGCCACCTTGGTAAATACGGCGTGGAAAAAGGGCCTCCCCGCCTCCTTCCATTTGAGGGCGTACTTGGTGCGGAGGTGGTCCCCCGGGGGAGGCCTCACCTCTATGCGGTAAAGGCCGGTCTTTTGGGCTTCCTCCAGGGCGAAGCGGAAGTACCCCTCGTGGTCCGTGGTGAGGAGGAGGGCCCCCCCTTCCCCAAGCCTGGTGGAGAGCCTCCGGAAAAAGGCCTCCTGGAGGAGGCGCCTTTCCTGGTGGCGCTTCTTGGGCCAGGGGTCGGGGAAGTTGACGATGACCCGGTCCAAGCCCCCGGGGGGCACCAGGTTCCTCAGGGCGAAGGGGCCTTCCCCGTGGTAGAGGCGGACGTTTTGCAGGCCCTCCCGGCGCATCCTCCGGTAGGCCCTAAGGACGCTCCCCGCCGAGACCTCGGCCCCCAGGACGAGCCAAGAGGGATGGGCCTTGGCAAGCCCTGCGGTGAAGCGCCCGTCCCCGAAGCCGATCTCCAGGACCAAAGGACCTTCCCGCCCGAAGAGGTCCTTAAGGGTTGGGGGCCAGGAGGGAAGAAGGGCGGGGCGCACCAGCACAAGGGGGGATTATAACCCGTACTCCTCCCAGCGGGCGTCCACCAGGGCCTTCACCCTAGGGTCCATGCGGACCCTCTCGGGCCAGACCCTCTGGAAGCCTTCCTCGGGAAGCTTCCTCGTGCCGTCCAGGACCAAGACCGGCCCCTCCACCCCCTCCAGGACCCGGGCGTCCCGCTCGGGGTCTATGTTGTTCAGGACGTACCAGAGGAGTTCCTCCGGGGTGGGGGCGGTGTCCTGGTCGGCGAGGAGGAGGAGCCTTATCCCGGCGCTCTGGGGGTGCTTTAAAAGCCTTTCCGCCACCTCCCAGGCCTGGTGGGGGCGGCGCTTCTCCAGCACCACCCCCCAGAGGCCCGGCCACTGCCTCTGGGCCACCACCTCGGGGTCAGGGGGTAGCTCGGGGTGGGCCCTGGGGGCGAAGGCCACCTCCCCCCCCTCCTCGGGGAGCTTCCTCGTGCCGTCTATGACGAGCTTCCCCCCGAAGGCGAAGGCCCTTGCGCTGTGGTCCAGGACGTCCAGGGGGCCCCGGAGGAGGAGGGTGTCCCGCCCCGGGAGGGCGTGGCGGAGGGCCTCCAGGAGCGCGGGGAAGCCCGGCTTCACCGGCACCCCCTCGTCCAGGGCCACGAGGACCTTGGCGAACATCATCTGCCCGAGGCCCAGCATCCCGTAGGCCACCTTGTAGGCCTGCCCCGGGTACTCCTTGCGCAGGCTCACGTTCACCCAGTTGTGGGCCACCCCTTCGGGGGGCATGTGGTAGTCCACCACCTCGGGGAGCACCAGGCGAAGGGCGGGGAGGAAGAGCCTTTCCGTGGCCTCGATGAGGTAGGCGTCCTCCATGGGGGGAAGCCCCACGAGGGTGGCGGGGTAGACGGCCCCCTTTCGGTGGGTAAGGGCGGTGACGTGGAAGCGGGGGTAGAGGTCTATAGGGGTGTAGAAGCCCGTGTGGTCGCCGAAGGGGCCCTCCTCCACCAGGGGCTCCTCGGGGTCTATGTAGCCCTCGAGGACAAACTCCGCCTCGGCGGGTACGGGGAGGTCTATGGTGACGCCCCGGGCGAGCTCCACAGGGGCCCCCCGCAGGAAGCCCGCCAGGTGGAACTCGCTCACCCCCGGCAGGGGGGGCAGGGGGGCGGTGGCGGCGTAGGTGAGGACCGGGTCCCCCCCCAAGGCCACGGCCACGGGGAGCTTCTTCCCCAGCCTCCTCGCCTTCTCCAGGTGGCGGCGTCCCACCTTGTGCAATTGCCAGTGCATGGCGGTGCTCCTTCGGTCCAGGACCTGCATGCGGTACATGCCCAGGTTGAGCTCCCCGGTCTCCGGGTCCCGGGTAATGACCAGGGGAAGGGTGAGGAAGGGCCCCCCGTCCAGGGGCCAGGTCTTGAGGACGGGAAGGCGGAAGAGGTCCACCTCCTCGCCCCTCCACACCACCTCCTGCACCGGGGCCTTGCGCACCCGTCTGGGGAAGAAGCCCCCAAGGAGGGGGAGCTTGGGAAGGAGGGCCAAAAGGGCGGAAAACCCCCCCTTCCCCGGCTTCAGGGCCAAAAGGACCTCCACCTTGCGGGCAACTTCGTCCAGGTCCTCCACGCCCAGGGCGAAGGCCGTGCGCTCCCGGGTGCCGAAAAGGCCCATGGCCACGGGGAAGTCTTTCCCCACCACCCGCTCGAAGAGGAGGGCGGGGCCTCCCCTTTTCACCACCCGGTCTGCGATCTCGGCCATCTCCAGCTCGGCGCTCACCGGGACCTTGATGCGGTGGAGCTCGCCCCGCCTCTCCAAGGCCTCGAGGTAGGCCCGAAGGTTCCTAAACACAGGCCTTAGCTTACCCCTAGAGCTCCAGGACAAGGTGCTCCAGGCGGAAGTCGCCGGGGGTCCCCTGGACCAAGACCGCCTCGAGGCGCACCGGCAGGTCGTCCCGCCCCAGGAGGAAGCGGGCGCTTTGCAGGAGCCTCCTCACCTTCCCCGGAGTAATGGCCTCCAGGGGCGCGCCGAAGCGGGCGGAGGCCCGCTGCTTCACCTCCACCACCACGTAGACCCCCTCCTTCTCCAGGAAGAGGTCCACCTCCCCAAAGGGGGTGCGGCGGTTCCTTCCCAGGAGGCGGTAGCCCTTCCCCAGGAGGAAGCGCAGGGCCTCCTCCTCGGCCCACCTTCCCCTCAGGGCGCCCATTCCTGGAAAAGCTCCCCGTCCAGGTAGAGGCGGAAGCGGGCCTCTCCCTGGACCTGGTAACTCCCCTCCAGCCGCAGGCCTTCCCGTCCCATCCCCTGGTAGACCACCTGCTCCCCCCGCTCGTCCAGGAGGACCAGGCGCACCTCCTTGCCCTCCGCCTCCGGGGGGAGGTTCAAGGCCAGGCTCACCGTGCGGGCCTGGGGCTCGGGAGGGGCCGGGGGCAGGAGCACCTCCCCCCGCACCGCCACCCGGAGGCGCACCCCGCCCCCCGGGGGCACAGGGGTGCCGGGAGCGGGGTCCTGGGCCAGAACCGTGCCCTCGGGGGCCCCCGAGGGCACCTCCTCCACCTGGGCCTGAAGGCCGGCGGCGTTCAGGAGGAAAAGGGCCTCCTCCCGGGAAAGGCCCGTGAGCTTGGGCAGGGGCACCGAGGCCCCTTCCCTCGCCCCTTGGGAGAGGAGGAGGCGCACCCCGCCCCCCGGGGGCACGGGGGTGCCGGGGGAGGGATCGGTGGCCAGGACCACGCCCAAAGGCTTGGCGCTGGGCAGAAAGGCCTTCCCCGCCACCCGGAAGCCGAGCTCGGCAAGCCTGGCCTCGGCCTCCTCCTCCCGCAGGCCCTCGAGGGGAGGCAGGGGGTTCAGGCGGGCCTGGTTCAGCACCAGGCGCACTGCCCGCCCGGCCCTGAGCCGGGTGCCGGGCGGGGGGTCCTGGTCCAGGACCACCTCCTTGGGCCGGGTGGGGTCGTTCCCCTCCACCACCTCCAGGCGCAGGCCCGTGTCCTTGAGGAGGAGAAAGGCCTCGCGGGCGCTCTTGCCCACCAGCTCGGGCACGGCGTACTCCGGCGGGTTGAAGTAGCGGTAGAGGCCCTGGCCCAGAAGCCAGAGGCCCAGGGCGAGGAGGAGGAGGCCCGGGGCCACCCCGAAGAACCGGCCCCCGGGCCGGGGCGCCTGGGTCCTGGGGAGCCTGCCCTGAAGGGGCCAGGGGGAGAGGTAGGCTACCCCGTCCTCGGCCATGGCCAGGTGCTCCCGCCCGAAGCCCAGGGGGGCCAGGGCCTCCAGGGCCTCCTTGGGCGGGGACTTTCGGGCCAGGGGCCTTTCCGGGAAGAAGACGTAGTGGCGGCCCGGCTTGGCGGAGACCTGGGCCTCCAGAAGGCCCTGCTCCGCCAGCCTGCGCACGGCGGCCCGGAAGCGGTAGAAGCGCTCCTTGTCCTCCGGGGTCTTCACCTCAAAGAAGAAGACCAACCCCCCCTCTACCCGGTAGAGGGTGACGCCCTCCTGGGCCCTTAGGGTCTCCAAAACCGGGTAGCGGTCGTCCAAAAGCATGCGCCGCCCATTATACCCGGCGCTTAAGCCCTCCCTCGCCTATACTTTGAGGTGCTATGTGGGACGTTCTCGTGGTGGGCGGGGGGCCTTCTGGGCTTTCCGCCGCCCTTTTCCTGGCCCGGGCCGGGCTCAAGGTCCTGGTGCTGGACGGCGGCCACGCCAAGATCGCCCAGGTGCGCCAGGTGCCCAACTACCCTGGGCTACTGGACGAGCCCTCGGGGGAAGAGCTCCTAAGACGCCTGCGGGAGCACGCCGAACGCTACGGGGCCGAGGTGCGGAAAGGCCTGGTGCGGGGAGTGCGGGACATGGGCGGGGTCTTTGAGGTGGAAACCGACGGGGGCCCGGAGGAGGCGGAAAGGCTCCTCCTCTGCACCCACAAGGACCCCACCCTGCCCTCCCTCCTGGGCCTCACCCGCCGGGGCACCTACATAGACACCGACGAAGGAGGGCGCACCAGCTACCCCCGGGTCTACGCCGCCGGGGTGGCCCGGGGCAAGGTGCCGGGCCACGCTATTGTGAGCGCCGGGGACGGGGCCTATGTGGCCGTGCACCTGGTCTCCGACCTCCGGGGCGAGCCCTACAAGGACCACGCCCAGTAGCCTCCCGTGCCCCAGAAATCCCCCGGGGCCCTGGGACTACACCGGGCGGCCCGCCATCATGAAGCTCGCCGTCATCCCCCCGTCCACGGGGAGGATGGCCCCGGTGATGAAGCTGGCCCTCTCCGAGGCCAGGAAGAGCACGGCCTCGGCCACCTCCTCGGGGAGCCCGAGCCTCCTTAGGGCGTGCAGGTCCTCCCAGTCCCGGCGGGTCTTCTCGGGGTCCTCGGAAAGCATAATGGCTTCCAAGACCGCCTCCGTGGCGATGGCCCCCGGGGCCACGGCGTTCACCCGGATGCCCAAGGGAGCGAGGTCCAGGGCCAAGGAGCGGGTGAGGTTAACAAGCCCCCCCTTGGAAGCGTTGTAGGCGGCGTTTTCCTGCTCGGCAAAAAGCCCTTGGACGCTGGCCACGTTCACGATGGCCCCACCCCCCACCTTTTGCATCTCCCGGGCGGCCAGGGCGGAGAGGTGCATGGGGGCGGTGAGGTTCACCTCCAAGGCCTTCCGCCACTCGGGAAGCCGCACCGTGAGGGCCGAGCCGGGGACGGCGATGGCGGCGTTGTTCACCAGGACGTCCACCCGCCCCAGGGCGTGGGCCGCCTCCTCCAGGAAGCGCACCCGGTCCCTCTCCTCGGCAAGGTCCGCCTGGACGAAAAACCCCCCGATCTCCCCGGCCACCTCTCTCCCTTCGGGCCTCAGGTCGGAGAGGGCCACCATGGCCCCCTCCCGGGCGAAGGCCCGGGCGATGGCCCGGCCGATGCCCCTCGCCCCCCCCGTGACCAGGACCCCCTTCCCCTCAAAGAGCCCCATGCCCCTAGCTTAAAAGCCCCAGGGCCTCCGCCACCCGCTCCTTGGGCAGGGCCCCCTGGACCACCTCCTTCCCGCCCCCCTTGGCCCCCAGGGCCTTGAGCCTCTCCAGGACCTCCTGGCGCCTCGGTCCAAGGAGGACGAAGCGCCCTTCCGGGGAGACCAGGAGGAAGGTCTTCCCGCTTTGGGAAAGAAGGGCCTTGGCCAGGTCCCCGAGGACCGGGGCGGGCGCGAGGAGGGCTTTCTCCTCCAAGGCCTTGGGGAGGAGGGCTTCCACCAGGGCCTCCTTGAGGGCCTGGTTCTCCCCCTTGAGGGCGTAGACCTCTTCCTGGAGATTTCTTAGAGGCTTTTCCAGGTCCAGGGGGTTCGTGGAGAAGGAGAGGGCCAGGCGGGCGAGGAGGGCGTGCTTGGCGTGGTAGTCCTCCAGGGCCTCCCACCCGGCCGTGAAGTAGACCCGGGTTCCCCCCTTGTACCGTTCCCACTTGAGGACCTTGATGGGCCCCGCCTGGGCGCTGGTCTTGAGGTGGGTCCCCCCACAGGCCGCCAGGTCAAAGTCCCCGATCCGCACCAGGCGCACCTTGCCCCGGACCTTGGGGGGGCGCCTTAGGGGGTAAAGGGCCAGCTCCTCCTGGGAAACCGAGAAGGCCTCCACGGGGTAGTCGGCGTAGACGGCGAAGTTGGCCAGGGCCTCGGCCCTCTGGATCCCCGCCTCTTCCGCCTCCTCCTCCAGGTCCACGGTGCACACCGGGGAGTCCAGGCTCACGGCCACGGTGTGGTACCCCCCCGCCCGCAGGAGGGCCTGGGAGAGGAGGTGCTGGGCGGTGTGGCGCTGCATGTGGCGGAAGCGCCTTTCCCAGTCGATCTCCCCCTCCACCTCCGCCCCCTCGGGGACGGGGGCGGAAAGCACGTGGACCACGTCCCCGAAGGCCTTCTCCTCCTCGTAGGCGTGGAGGACCCGGACCTCGCCGAAGACCCCCCGCAGGACCCCGGTGTCGGCGGGCTGCCCCCCGGACTCGGGGTAGAAGAGGGTCTGGGAGAGCACGGCGTAATGCCCCCTTGGGTCGCTCCAGGCCCTCTCCACCCGGGCCTGGAAGCGGGTGGCGTAGCTGTCCAGCTGGTAAAGCCTCATGCCCCTTAGGATAAGGAGGATGGCGCCCTTGGACCGGGAGGAGTTTGCCAGGTGGTTCGCCCAGGCGCGCCACACCCTCGCCTCCGGGGAACGGGACCTGGAAGAGGGGGACTACGACTGGGCGAGCTCCAAGGCCCACCAGGCGGCGGAGTACGCCCTTAAAGGCCTCCTCCGCGGTCTGGGAAGGCCCGCCTTCGGCCACGCCCTCTTACGCCTTATCCAGGCCCTCCGGGAAGCCGGGGTGGAGGTGCCTGAGGAAGTGGAGAAGGCGGCCAAGGGGCTGGACCTACACTACATCCCCGCCCGTTATCCCGACGCCTACCCGGAAGGAAGCCCCCACGAATACCACACAGAAGAGCGAGCCCAGGAAGCTCTGGAGGCAGCCAGGTTGTCCCTCGCCTGGGTGGAGGAGGTGTGGCGTGGCCTCGAGGGGACTTAAGGCGAGGCTGGAGGCCTGGGAGGCCCTCCTCGCCGAGGCCCGGGAATACGCCAGGCGGGTGCGGGAGGCCTTGGGAGAAGCCCGGGTCTTCCTCTTCGGTTCCGTGGCCCGGGGGAACTTCAACGTGGAAAGCGACATAGACCTCCTCGTGGTCTCCCCCAACCTGCCCAAGGACCCCCTGGAGCGCTTGGCCCTCCTGCAAGGGCTGAACGCGGGACGGGTGGAGGCCCGGGGGCTCACCCCCGAGGAGTTCTCCCGGCTGAAGGCCAAAGGCGCCCTCTGGTGGCTGGAAGGGGCCGTGGAGCTATGAAAGGGGAAAGGCTGGATAGGCTCCTCGCCCGCCTGGGCCTGGGAAGCCGCAAGGAGGTGGCCCGGCTGGTGCGGGCAGGGAGGGTGCGGGTCCTCGCCAGGGTGGTGAAGGACCCCGGCTTCCACGTGCCGGAGGGCGCCTCTCTGGAGGTGGACGGCAGGCCCCTCGCCGTGCGCCGCCACCTCCACGTCCTCCTGCACAAGCCCCAAGGCTTCGTGACCAGCAGGGCCGAGGGCCCCTCGGTCTACGCCCTCCTCCGGGGCTTCCCCACCCGGGACCTCTCCCCGGTGGGCCGACTGGACAGGGACGCCGAGGGCCTCCTCCTCTTCACCACGGACGGGGAGCTTCTCCACCGCCTCACCCACCCCCGGCACAAGGTGGAAAAGCGCTATCTGGTGCGCCTGGAAAGGCCCGTGGGGCCCAAGGACCAAGAGGCCTTCCAGAAAGGGATGCTCCTAGACGGTAAGAAGACCCTCCCCGCCGAGCTACGTCCCTGGGAAGACCCCACCTGGGCCGAGGTGGTCCTCAAGGAGGGGCGTTTCCACCAGGTGAAGCGCATGTTCCAGGCCCGGGGAAACCGGGTGCTCTACCTCAAGCGCCTGGCCCTGGGCCCCCTGGAGCTTGGAGATCTTCCCCTGGGCCAGGCCCGGGCCCTCAGGGAGGCCGAGGAAGAGGCACTCTACCGGGCGGTGGGGCTCACCGGGGATGGGCCATGCTAAGTACCCCACCGCGGCTTTCGCCGCGGTAGGGGCCCCAAAAAAATCTCCCCCCAGCCCCGGCTTGGGCATCCCTTGTTGCGAAACCAACGTGCGGGCACTTAACCTCTACCCTTATGAGGTCTCTGGTCCTGGCCTTTCTTTGGGGGCTGGCCTTGGGCCAAGGGGTGGAAGCCCTCTTGGTGATCCAAGAAGAAGCCATTGAGGACGGGGAACTCCGCACCTACACCGGGGTGAGGCGCTACCCCGTGGCCTCGGAGGGGGAGCTCAAGGCGCTCCTAAAGGCCCTTTCCCGCCCTCCCCGCCCGCCCCGCTTCGTCCTCCAGGAAGGGAGGTGGCGGGGGGTGGAGAAGAAGGGCCTCTCCTTTGACGAGAAGGGAGCCCTGGCCGCCTACCGGGAGGCCCTGGCCGGGGGCCGAAAGAGCTTCCGCCTCCCCGTGCGCTACACGCCCCCAAGCCCGAGCCTGAGGGAGCTTCACGCCCTCGGGGTGCGGGAGCATCTGGCCACGGGGGAGACGGACTTCCGGGGCTCCAGCCGGGAGCGGCTCCACAACCTCCTCCTGGCCTCCAGCAGGCTGGACGGCCTCCTCATCCCTCCGGGGACCTTCTCCTTTAACCGGGCCCTGGGGCCCGTGAGCGAGGAGGAGGGGTACAGGGAGGCTTTCGTCATCGTGGGGGACCGCACCGAGCAGGGGGTGGGGGGCGGGGTGTGCCAGGTCTCCACCACCCTCTTCCGGGCCTTCTTCTTCGCCGGGCTTCCCATCCTGGAGCGCCACGCCCACAGCTACCAGGTGGCCTACTACAAGCCCACGGGGCTGGACGCCGCCGTGATCCAGCCCTACAAGGACCTCAAGGTCCTGAACGACACCCCGGGGCACATCCTGGTCCAGCGCTCCGTGGTGGGCACCAGGCTCCGCTTCCACCTCTTCGGCACCAAGGACCGGGAGGTGCGCTGGGAGGGCCCTTTCGTGAGCGACCGCAAGCCCCCTTTGCCGCCCCGGGAGATCCCGGACCCCACCCTCCCCCCGGGGAGGCGCAAGCAGGTGGACTTCGCCGCCGAGGGGGCCAGGGTGGAGGTGCGGCGGGCGGTGCGCCACCGGGACGGGCGGGTGCGGGAGGACCGGGTCCTAAGCCTCTACCGCCCCTGGGGGGCGGTGTACCTGGTGGGGCCTAGGCCGGAAGCTCCAGAAGCACCGCCCGCTCCACGGGAAGGAGGCGGTGGGGCTCCCCCACCCAAGCCCCCTCCCCCCGCCGAAGGTGCAGGTACCGTCCCTCCGGCAGGTCAATGACCAGCTCCCCCTCCAGAAGGAGGTAGAAGGCCCTTTGGGAACGCTCCTCCCCTTCCCTTAGGGCGTAGGCCTTTAGGGGAAGGCCCGGCACCTCCACCCGGCCCTCCCGGGCCAGGCGAAGGAGGTGAAGCTTGTAGCTCTGCATCAGGCCGGGGCCACCTCCTTCCGGGCCCGGCCCTTTTTCATGCGGAGCTTAAAGAGGGCCCGCCGGGCGAGCCTCGCCTCCTCTTGGCCCAGGGTCTTGCCCTGGGCCAGGGCCTCCGCCGCCCGGCGCTCCTCGGGGGGAAGCTCCTGGAGGAAGGGCTCGAGCTCCTCCCAGTCCTTGGGCGGGGCGGCCTTCAAGGTAGCTTCGCTGACCTTGGAGGACCTCCTGGCTCCTCGGCCTTGGCCCGGGGGCGGAGCGACCTTGGGGGCAGGGAGGAGCCTGGGGTCGTGCTCCGGGCAGCCGGGGTTTAGGCAGGCCCCCTCCCCCTTCTTCACCAGGGGCCAGCCGCAAGCCGGGCAGGTCCTGTCCAGGAGGGGGTAGAAGGAGAGGAAGTCGCAGGCGTTGTTCTCGCACTTGTAGTAGGGCTTGCCCCGCCTGCTCCGCTTTTCCAGGACCCGGGCACCGCACTTGGGGCAGGTGTGGCCCGTGGGGCGGCCGTCGTCCCGGGTGTAGTCGCACTCCGGGTAGCCCGAGCAGGCGATGAAGCTCCCGTACCGCCCCTCCTTCCGGAGAAGGGGCCTTCCGCACTTGGGGCAGGCCTCCCCGATGGGCTCGGCCTCCTTTCTCTCCAGGGGTTCGGTGTAGGTGCACTCGGGGTAGCCCGTGCATCCCAAGAACTGGCCGTAGCGGCTTACCTTGAGTTCCAGCGGCCTGCCGCACTTAGGGCAGGTCTTCTTGGGCACCTGGGCGAGCTCCCCCAGGAAGGGCTCGTAGAACTCCCAGACCACCTTGGGCCAGGGGGCCTTGCCCTCCTCCACCTCGTCCAGGCGGTCCTCCATCCGGGCGGTGAACTCGTAGGCCACCACCTGGGGGAAGCGCTCCTTGAGGTAGTGGGTTACCCGGCGGCCCAGGGGGGTGGGGAGGAGGGTGCGCCCCCTTCTTTCCACGTAGCCCCGCTTCTCCAGGGTCTCGAGGGTGGGGGCGTAGGTGGAGGGGCGGCCGATCCCCAGCTCCTCCATGGTCTTCACCAGGCTGGCGTCCGTGTAGCGGGGCGGGGGCTCGGTGAAGTGCTGCTCGGGGACGGCCCGAAGGAGCTCCGCCAAAGCCCCTTCGGGCAGGGCGGGCACCGGGGGGGCTTCTTCCTCCTCCTCGTACGGGCCCCGGCCCCAGGCCCTGAGGTAGCCCTCAAACTTGAGGACCGAGCCCGAGGCCCGGAAGACGTAGCGGCCTTCCTCGTCCTGGAGGAGGAGGGTGGTTTGCTCGTAGAGGGCGTCCTTCATCTGACTGGCCAGGAAGCGCCGCCAGACGAGCTCGTAGAGGCGGTACTCCTCCTCGGAAAGGTACTTGCGCACGCTTTCCGGGGTGCGCCTCGGGTCCGTGGGGCGGATGGCCTCGTGGGCGTCCTGGACCCCTTCCTTTCGGTTCCTGTAGACCCTGGGGGCCTCCGGCAGGAACTCCCTCCCAAAGGCCTCCCCGATGACCTCACGGGCCAGGGCCAGGGCCTCCGGGGCCACCCGCACCGAGTCCGTGCGCATGTAGGTGATGAGGCCCACGGTGCCCTCGGGGAGGTCCACCCCCTCGTAGAGGCGCTGGGCGATGCGCATGGTGCGGCTTGCGGTGTAGCCCAGGCGGCTGCTGGCGGCCTGCTGCAGGGTGGAGGTGGTGAAGGGGGGCGGGGGGGATTTGCGGCGCTTTTGCACCTCCACCCGGGCCACCCGGTAGGCGGGCCTGCCCACGGCCTCCGCCAAGGCCTTGGCCTCGGCCTCGCTCCTCAGGTGAAGCCGCCCCTCCTTCTCCCCTTGGCCCGCCCAGAGGCGCTTCCCGTCCGTTTCCAGGAGGAGGGCGGTGAGGGTCTTCCCCTCCACGAAGAACTCCCCGGCCAGGGTCCAGTACTCCTCCTGCCGGAAGGCCTCTATCTCCTCCTCCCGCTCCACCACGAGCCTCAGGGCCACGCTCTGCACCCTTCCCGCCGAAAGGGCCCGCTTGCGGAACTCCAGGGAGAGGAGGGGGGAGAGGTTGTACCCCACCAGGCGGTCCAGGACCCGCCTCGCCTGCTGGGCGTCCACCAGGTTCTGGTCAATGGGCCTGGGCCTTTCCACCGCTTCCCGCACCACCCTTGGGGTGATCTCGTGAAACTCCACCCGGATGGGCTCCTTAGAGTCGCGGTTCAAGAGCCTCGCCAGGTGCCAGCCGATGGCCTCCCCTTCCCGGTCGGGGTCGGTGGCGATGAGGAGGCGCTTGCCTTGGGCGGCCTTCTTGAGCTCCTCCACCACGGGCTTCTTGTCCTTTTTCACCTCGTAGGTGGGGGCGAAGTCCCGCGCCACGTCCACCCCCAGCTCCCGCTCCGGCAGATCGGCCACGTGGCCCCGGCTCGCCCGCACCTCGTAGCCGGGCCCCAACATCTTCTGGATGCTTTTGGCCTTGGCCGGGGACTCCACCACCACCAGGGTAAGGGCTCCCTGGGAGGCGGTTCCTCGGCCAGGCCTGGAGGGACTACGTTCACCGGATTTTGGGCGCTTGCCTTTCGTGGGCATCGCCCCCTATTTAGGGGGGTGGGGCGGGGCTTGTCAAGATAGGGGCCCAAAGGGGTGGGGGACTTTCACACGGTTTTCACAGGCGGGCCATCATCCTAACAAAAGGAGGTGGGCATGCGAAAACTCCTACCCACAGCCTTCCTGGCCCTGGCGGTGGCCTTGGCCCAGGCCCTGACCCTGGACCTCAGGCCCTACTTGGTCAAGGCGACGGAAGGAAAAGAGGCCTACGAGGAGAACCCCCTGGCGGTGAAGCCAGGGGACGTGTTGGAGTGGCGCCTGGTGGCGGAAAACCGCTCGCAAGGGGACCTCCGCCAGGTAGTCCTGGTCATCCCCATCCCCAAGGAGACCCACTATCTGGAAGGGAGCGCCAGACCCCTCCAGGTGGGCACCGCCACCCTCCTCCCCGAGTTCAGCTTTGACGGGGGGAAGACCTTCGGCAAGCCTCCCCTCAAGAAGCGGGTGAGGGTGGTGGAAAACGGAAAGGAGGTGGAAAAGGAAGTGGAGGTGAAACCCGAAGAGTACACCCACGCGCGCTGGGTCATCCCCCTTCTTCCCAAGGGGAGCAAGGTGACGGTAAGCCTCAGGACCATAGTGAGGTAGAAAAGGAGGTAAGTGGATGAAAAGAGCGGGTTTTGTCGGCCTTCTTATGGCTATGTTTCTGGGGCTGGCCTACGCCATGACCCCCGCGGGCACGGCCATCCAGAACCAGGCCTCGGCGAGCTACATAGACTCCGCAGGCCAGCCCCGCACCACCACGTCCAACCTGGTCACCACCATCGTCCAGCAGGTCTACGCCTTCAGCATCACCCCAAACGGCGCGGAAGCGACCCCGGGCCGGACCAAAACCGCCCTCCCCGGGGGCCAGGTGGTCTTCAACTACCTGGTGCAGAACAACGGCAACGGCACGGACACCATAAACCTCTCCACCCAGCAAGGAACGGCAGACAATTTTGACCTCTTGAGCCCCGCCATCTACCTGGACAGCAACTGCAACGGCACCCTGGACGCCGGGGAGAACACCCCCATCACCAGCGTGACCCTGGGCATGGGCCAGCAGGCCTGTGTCCTGGTGGTGGCCACGGTTCCCTCTGGGGCCACGAGCGGCCAGTACGGGAACCTGAACCTGACGGGCGCCTCCGCAGGTAGCCCCACCGTCACCGACACCGACAACTGGGCCCGGGCCGTGGTCACAGCCCAGGCTGCCCTCACCGCCAGCAAGGGGGTGAGCCCCACGGGGAGCGTGGCACCGGGGAGCTCCATCACCTACACCATCAGCGGCCAGAACGTGGGGGGGAGCGCGGCCTACGGCATCCCGGTGACGGTAGACGGCACGCCCAAAATCGGCATCCTGGTCCAGGACGTGATCCCCACGGGCCTCACCGTGACCACCTCGGGCACCAACCCCACGGGGTACGCGGGGGCCGGGACCGCGACCTTCATCTACCACGACGGCACCTCCTGGACGGCGACCCTGCCTGCCAGCATCACCGGGGACGGCACCAAGAAGCTGGGCATGCTTATAGAGGGCGCGGGCGCCTTCTTCCCCGTGGGGGCCCAGTACACCTTCAGCTTCACCGCCCAGGTGCCCTCCGGGGCCGCCGCCGGAACCAGCTACGCCAACTCCGCCACCGTCCAGTTTGACGCCAACGGGGACGGGGACGCTTCGGACCCCGGGGAGACCCTCACCACCAACACCACCACCAACACCGTGGGGGCGAGCCACGACGTGGCCGTGGGCCCCTACGGGTTCCCGCAGGCGGGTGCCAGCGGCAGCTACACGGCGGGCGGTTACACGGTAACCCGAAGCGGGGACACCCAGACCATCGCCACCGCATACTCCGGCACCGCGGTGATCTTCCGGCACACCCTGAAGAACACCGGCAACACGGCGGATAGCTTCACCCTGGGCTTCACCGGCGCTCCCGCAGGCTGGACCTGCCAGCTCCTGGCGGACGACCTGACCACGCCCCTCTCCGGCCCCGTGGGCCCCGTCCCGGCGGGAGGGACCCTGGACTTCGCCCTGAGGTGCTCCATCCCCGCGAGCTACACCTCCTCCTCCCCCATCACCCTCACCCTCACCGCCACCAGCGTGGGCGACCCCTCCAGGCAGGACACCACCCAGGACACGGTGAGCCAGGTGCAGGACGGCTTCCGCCTGGACATCTACGGCGGGTTGGATGGGAGGGATGCCCCCTATAACCTCAGCAAGGCCCCTGCCCCGGGTAGCGCCACCAATACCTCGGACGACACCGCCACCAGCAGGCCCGTCATCCCGTCCTCCAACGCCAACCCCGGGTCCACAGTGGTCTACCGCCTGCGGGTGGACAACCTCAACATGAACGGCCAGGCGGACAACTACACCCTCTCCGTCCAGCCCATGGACCCAACCCTCTTCGCCAGCAAGGTGCAGAGCGTCCTCTTCTACGCCGACGCCAACAACGACGGCCTGCCCGACGGCGCCCCCATCACCAACACCGGGGTGCTCGGCGCGGGCGGGACCTTCACGTACCTGGCCCACGTCATCCTGAAGCCCAACGCCACTCCCGGGGGCTTTGGCTTCAACTTCGTGGCCCAGAGCACCCAGTCCTCCTCCGAGCCCATAGACTACGTCTACACCGAGATCTGGGTAAACACGGTGGCCCAGGTGGTCCTGGACCCCGACCGCTCCGGCACCGTGACGAGCCCGGGCACCATCACCTACACCCACACCCTGGTGAACAACTCCAACGCCCCCGCCTACTGCGACATCTCGGGGAGCGGCGGGAGCCACGGCTGGACCTACCAGTACTCCACCGATGGGACCAACTGGTACGGGGCCCTGGCGGACGTGTACGTGGCGCCCAACGGCGGCACCACCACCATCTACGTCCGGGTGCTGGTGCCCGCGGGGCAGGCGGTGGGCGTGGTGGACGTGAACACCGTCACCGCCAACTGCGACGTCACCACGGGCTCCCCGGACAACAGCTACGAGGCCACGGACACCGCCACCGAGACCACCACGGTGGTGGGCGGGGAGCTCTCCCTCACCAAGAGCGCCGTGACCTACGTGGGCTCCAGCTCCACGGTGCGCTCCTCGGACGGCAGCCAGGCCTACCCCGGGGACACCATTCAGTACACCATCGTGGCCGAGAACATCGGCACCGGGAACCTCACGAAGGTGGTGGTGTCCGACCCCATTCCCGCCTACACCGACTTCCTGAGCGTGTCCGCCACGGCCACGGGCTTCGGCGCCACCGCCACGGTCCTCTACTCCACGGACGGCGCCACCTGGAGCGCCACGCCGCCCAGCGCCGTGCCCGCGGGCGGGGCGGTCTACGTGGGCGTGGACACCAACGGGGACGGCAACATCACCAACGCCGACACCATGCCCCCCGCCGCCAAGATCACCCTCACCCTGAGGGTGCAGGTGCAGTAGGCCCCTGATCCCCGCCCCGGGGGCTTCCCCGGGGCGGGCCCCCCAAAGGGGGAACACAAAACACGAGAGCCGGCGTTTGGAGAGGACCTTCTACAGGGTTTTCACACCCGGAGGTGAGGATGGAGGGGATGAGAGGAGGCAAGCAACACCGCCACGGCTCCTGGGGGAGATTCCTGTCCCTCCTGCCCTTCCTCCTCTCCCTGGCCCTGGCCCTCACCCCCGCGGGCACGGTCATCCGCAACCAGGCCTCGGCGGAGGCCTCGGGGGAGCGCTACCTGTCCAACGTGGCGGAGACCCTGGTGCGGGAGGTCTGCCGCCCCTCCCTCTCCCCCGACGGGAGCCCCGAGGCCCCGGGGCTCCACGCCGCCACCACCCCCGGGGGGTACGCCTACCTCCCCTACCGCCTCCGGAACGGGGGGAACGCCCCCTTCACCTTCGCCCTGAGCCACGCCGTGCACACCTCCTCCTCTTGGAACCCGGAGGAGGTGCGCCTCTTCCTGGACCTGAACGCCAACGCCCTCCCCGACCCCGGGGAACCGGAGGTGTCCCAGGTCTCCTTGGGTATGGGAGAGGGGGTGGCCCTGGTGGTGGCCGTCAAGGTGCCCGCCTCCGCCGAGGGAAGCCTCCTCCTGACCCCGGTGGCCACCTGCCCGGGCGGGGAGCGGGACGCGGAGAACTACGCCCGGGTGGAGGCCTCTCCCGTCCCGAGGCCTAGCCTCTCCCTGAGCAAGGGGGTGAGCCCCCCTACCCTCCTCCCCGGGGAGGAGGCCACCTTCACCCTGGTCCTGCGCAACCTGGGGGGTGGGGAGGCGGAAGGCCCCATCCTCCTCACCGATCCCCTGGGGGGCCTCGAGGGCCTCCGGTACGTTCCGGGAAGCGCCCGGGCCCCCAAGGGGCGGGTGGAGTACTTTGACGGCCAGGACTGGCTGGGCGCAGAACCCCCCGTGGTGCTGGGCATCCGGCTGCGCCTGGACCGGCTCGCCCCGGGGGAGGAAGCCTCCCTCTCCTTCCGGGTGAGGGCCCTCCCCGGCACCCCGCCGGGCCCCCGGGAAAACCGGGCCCGGGCGGAAGGGGCCGGAGGCCCGGCGGAGGGCGTGGCCTGGGTCAGCGTTTCCCCCCTCTACCTGCACCACCTGGGCCCCGGGGGGAACCCCAAGGCCCTGCCGGGAGGGGAGGGAAGCGGGGACGACCTCCAGGAGGGCCGGACCTTGGCGGGCCAGACCTTCTGCTTCCGCCACACCCTTCTCAACGAGGGGAACGCCGGGGACCGCTACCGCCTCGAGGCGGTGGGGGCCCCCGTGCGCTTCCTCACCCTGGCGGGAACGCCCCTCCCCAACCCCCTTCCCCTGGGCCCGGGGGAGAGCCTGGACTTTCTGGCCTGCCTGGACCCCCAGGCCCCCGGCACCCTGGAGGTCGCCCTGGTGGCCACCTCCTTGGAAAGCGGTAGGGAAAACCGTACCCTAGACCGCCTCGAGGTCCTCCCCGCAGACGCCCTCACCCTGAGGAAGGAGGCGGACCCCGCCCCGGGAACCACCCTGAGGGCGGGGGACCTCCTCACCTACACCCTGGTGGTGGAAAACCGCTTCGCCCCCCTCCCCGGGGCCCGGGTGGAGGACCGCCTTCCCCCGTGGGTGGAGTTCCTGGAGGCCCCTGGGGGAAGGTACGACCCCGAGAGGCACACCGTGACCTTCCTCCTGGACCCCCTGCCCCCGGGGGAAACCCGCCTGACGGTCCGGGTGAGGGTCAGGGCGGACGCGCCGGACGACACCCTTCTTCAAAATCGCTTCACCCTCACCTCCGAAGCCACCCCCAACCCCCTGATCTCCAACGAGGTGCGCCACCCCCTCCTCTCCGTGAACCTGGCCCTGGAGAAACGGGTGACCCCGGAGGAGGCTTCCCCGGGGGACACCCTCACCTACACCCTGAAGGTCACCAACCCCGCCTCCGTGCCCCTGGAGGTGTGGCTACGGGACACCCCCGACCCTCGCCTGGCCTACGTGGAAGGGAGCGCCCGGGGAGGGAGGTGCGGGGGCGCCCTCACCCCCCTGGAGCCCCGGAAGGAGGGGGGCACCCTGGCCTGGACCCTGGCCCTGGGCCCCAAGGAGAGTTTCTGCCTGGAGTACCGGATGCGCCTCCTCCCCGGGGCCTCCGCCACCCTGGTGAACCAGGCCGTGGCCCAGGGGACGAGCGCCCAGGGAGGGGCCACTGCCCGGGTGCAGGCCAGGGCCCTGGTGCGGGTCCGGCCCGGGTCCTTAGGCCTGGAGCGGGGGGTCTTGGTGGGCCGGGTCTACCTGGACGTGAACGAGAACGGGCGCTACGAGCCGGGGACCGACATCCCCCTCCCCGGGGCCCGGGTCCTCCTGGCCAACGGCTGGCAGGCCCTCACGGACCGGGAGGGCCGCTACGCCTTCCGGGACCTGGAGCCCGGGGTCTGGCAGGTGATGCTGGACCCCTCCTCCGCCCCCTTTCCGCCCCTCCCCCACCCCGAGGCCCTGGGGGAGGGCTACCGCCACGGGGTGCGGGTGCAGGGGCTTACGGTCTCCGACTTCCCCTTGAAGGCCCCTAGGGGTTTCGTCCAGGCCTACCGGGAAACCACCCTGCGCTTCGGCCCCCTCACCCTGGAAAAGCGCCTCATCCCCCTGGAGAAGGGGTTCCGGGTGGTCCTCCTCCTGCGCTCCCAGGAACCCCTAGAGGAGCTCACCGTGCGCGACCCCCTTCCCGACGGCACGGAGAAGGTCTTCACCTTCGCCCGCTTCGGGGGGGAGGAGACCCTGCTTTACGAGTACGTCCTCGAGGCCCCCTTCATGTCCGACCCACAGGTGCGCTGGAGGTACCCATGAGAAGCTTGGCGGCCGCCCTTCTCCTCTTGGCGCTCCCCGCCTGGGCCCAGCCCGTGGTGCGGGAGTTCAAGGCCACGGTGGTAGGAGACGCCCTGGGATGGGAAACCCACTCCCTCGCCCTCTGGCTAGTTCTGCCGCAAAAGGGCGAGGCGCGGCTCGAGCTCTACTCCCCGGGGTTTGACCCTGCGGACTACCGAAGCGCCCTCAGGGGCAAGGAGGAGCTGGGCGACGAGCGCTACGATGGCGGAAGGGGAGAGCTCAAGGCGGTCTTCCGCCTGGCGAGGGAGGGAAAGGTCCTGAAGGAGATGGCCTTCGGGGAGGAGCCCCACCGCTGGGTAACCCTCTTTGAAGGGGAGCTGGAGCCCGGCGTATACCTGGTGGAGAGCGCCTTTTACGGCCTCGGCAAGAACGCCTTCGTCCTCAGGGCCACGGCCCCCTCCTTCCGGGTCTTCCTGGACCCGAAACCCCAGCTCGTCCTGGACGTTTCCTCCTGGACGAGCAACCTGCGCCTCCTCCCCGACGAGCGCGGCCGGGTGTGGGCGGAGCCCCTGACGGTCTTCTCGGAAGCCCCCCTGGAGATAGAGTTCTACGACGAAGACGGCCCCGGAGAGCTTCGGGCCCGGGTGCGCTACGAAGACGGCACCGTGGAGGAGCGCCCCGTTTCCGGGGATCGGGAGTGGATCGCCCACACCAAGCGGCCAGGCCTCGCCGTCTTCGGCTTCACCCAGCCCCCAAGGGCCCAGCAGTACTCCAACACCCTGGCCTTCCGGGTAAAGGCCTGCACCCTCCTAGAAAACGGGGTCCTGCGGGCCACCCCCCCGGGGGAGGCCAGGGCCCGGGTGGTGGACGAGGCGGGCAAGCCCCTCTCCCTGCCCATGGAGGAAAAGGAACGGGTCTTCCGGCCCCTCCTCCCCCAGGGGGCCGAGGTGGTGCGGGTGGAGGTCAAGGGAGCGGTGATCCCCCAGGGCGACCGGGCGGAGATCGGCTGCCCCGGGGGCGAGGCCACCTTCGTGGTGCGCCTTCCCAAGCCCCAGGCCCCCCAGGAAGGCCAGGTGCGGGTGCGCACGCTCCTGGTGCTGCCCGGGAAAGAGGTTCCCGGGGCCGCCCAGGTGCGCCTGGGCCAGCTGGAGGCCCGGGTGGAGGGGGAGCGCCTCTTCTCCCTGCCCCCCGGGCTTTACCCTCTGGCGGCCCAGGCGGAGGGCGCCAGGGTGGAGGCCCCGGCCCAGGTGGAGGTCCAACCCGGGAAGACGGTGGAGGCCGTGGTGCGCCTCTACCCCCAGGTGGCCCTGGAGCTCACCCCCAAGGAGGTCTACCTGCGGGTGGGGGAGGAGGGCGAGGTGCTCCTGCGGGCCACCACGCCCTACAAGGGGCTCCTCCCCGCGGAGCTTTCCCTGGAGGTGCCGGAGGGCCTCGAGGCCCTCTCCTCCCCTAAGGCCCTAGGGCCCTTCCCCCAGGAGCTCCGCCTGCGCTTCCAGGCCCTCAAGGAAGGTACCTACCCCTTGCGGGGGCTCCTCGCCCCCTGGGGGCTGGAGGCCCGGGGAAAGGTGGTGGTGGTCCGCCCCGCCACCTTCCGCCTCACCAAAGAGGCCCTCACCCCCGAGGTGGAGGCGGGAGGGGAGGCCCGCTTCCGCATCACGGTGGTCAACGAGGGGGACGAGGAAGGAAGGACCCTCCTCCTGGACCGCTTTCTGGGGAAGGAGGAGAGGCGGGAGGTCTTCCTGGGGGCCAAGGAGGGCCGAAGCTACGAGCTGGCCTTCCCCGTGCCCCTGGAGGCCCAGGGGGTTTTGATCAACCGGGCCGAGCTTTCCACCGGAGAGAAGGCCGAGGCCCAGGTGCGGGTCCTGAGGCCCGAGGCCCACCTGGAGCGGAGCCTTCCCCACCGGGTCTACCTGCCCGGGGAGGAGGTGGTCCACCGCCTCCGGGTGGAAAACCGGGGCCAGGCGCCCCTGCGCTACCTCCTGGAGGACGCCTGCCCCGACTGGCTCGCCCCCCTCACCCCGGCCCGCTTTGAGGGCTACCTGAAACCCGGGGAGGAGGCCCTCCACACCTACCGGGCCAGGGTGCTCCTGGGACCCGAGGCCGAGGGCACCTGCGTGGCCACCCTCCGGTCCCCCACGGAGACCCTGAGGGCCCATGTCTCCCTGGAGCGCCGCCTCCTGCAGCTGGTCAAGGAGGCCGACCCTCCCCGGGTGCTGGAGGGAGGGGAGGGGGTTTTCCACCTGCGGGTGCGGAACCCCGCCGACCACCGGGTGGAGGTGGAGCTCCGGGACGTCCCCGGCCGGGGTCTGGCCATGGAGCCCTGGGGGGAACGGGTGGGCCTCGAGGCCGGGGAGGAACGGGTCTACACCCTCCCCTTCCGGGCCGAGGCCTTGGGGGAGGTGGATAACCAGCTCTCGGCCTTCGTGGGAGAGACCCCGGCCGCCTTCCCCGTGAAGGCCAAGGTGGCCGTCCTGCCCCTCCTCGTCCCCGAACGGGTCTCGGTGGTGCGCCTCCCCTTCCGGGTGGAGGGGCAGGGGGAAGCCCTCCTCCTGGGCTTCCGCCCCCCGGAAGGGGCCCAGTACAGCCCGGGCTCGGCCCGGCTTCTGGGCAGGCCTCTGGAGGAACCCCGGGTTCTCCCCGACGGCACCCTGGTTTGGCTCCTTCCCTTCGCCCGCGAGGGCACGCTGACCCTCACCCTCCTCCACGCCCAGGCCCTGCCTCCCCTTCCCGAGCCCAGCCTCACCCTGGTGCGCCTGGACCGGGAGATGCCCCTTAAGGGCAACCTCCGCCTCCGGGACTACCAAGGGGCCAAGCCCTTTGTGGGCAAGCGCAAGGGCCTCATCCAGGAGCCGCCGGACGGGGCCATCCTGAACCAGGAGGCCATCTCCCTAAAGGTGGAGGCCCCCCTGGGGCCCATAGCCGTGCGGGTGAACGGCTTTGAGGTGGAGGCAAAGCTCCTGGGAGAGGCCCAGTACGACGAGGGGCGCAAGGTCCAGCGCCTGGCCTACTACGGCGTGCCCCTGGCCCCCGGGAGGAACACCGTTGAGGTGGAGGGCCCCACCTTCTACGACAAGGTGGAGGTCTTCCGGCCCGGGAACCCCAAGAGGCTGGTGCTGGAGCCCGTGCGCCTCAAGGCCGACGGGCGCACCCCGCTGGAGTTCCACCTGAAGGCGGTGGACGACCTGGGCCTGCCCGCGGGCTTCGGCTTCGCCACCCTCGAGGCCGACCCGGAGCCCGTGGCCCCGGACGCCAACCTCCTGGAGCCCGGCTACCAGGTCCTCCTCAAGGACGGGGTGGCCACGGTGATGCTAAACCGCCTGCTCACGCCCCGGGAGGTGCGCCTAAGGGCGCGCTTCAACCAGCTGGAGGAAACCTTCCGCCTCTTCGTGGGAGGCTCCGAAGAACCCCTCTGGCTCGCCCAGGGGAGCGTGGGCGTGGCCTACAGCCCCGGGGAGGGAAGGCCCAGGGTCTTCGGCCTCGCCCGGGGCTACCTGGAAGCCCCCCTGGAGGGCGGCTTCCTCCAGGGAGCCCTGGACACCACGGGAGGCCTGGCCAAGGACCCGGACCCCGGCCTCTTCCCCCTCACGGGGGCGGGGGAGGAGGCCAGGCGCCCCCTGGCCTCCGACGACCCCGTGGCCCTGCGCTACACCACCCCGGACTACACCCTCTCCTACGAGCGGGGCCCCCTGGCCCCGGGCCTGGGGGATGCCACCGCCCTGCGCCTCTCCACCCGGGGGGATGCCAGGGTGGAGGCGTTTTTGGCCCTCCTGCCCAAGGGGCTGATGCGAGAGGAGATCCTCCCGGACGGCACCGCCTTCTATCGCCTCTCCCAAGCCCCGGCCCCGGGCTCCCTGCGCCTCACCCTGGTGGAGGGGGGGAGGGTGAGGACCCTCCAGCCCGGGGTGGACTACACCTACGACTTCACCACCGGGGAGATCGTCCTGGCGAGGCCCCTCGCCCCCTTCACCCCCGAGTTCGCCCCGGTGCGCCTCGTGGCGGAGTACGCCCCCCTCTCCGCCCCCCGGGAGGACCTGGCCCTGGGGGCGCAGGGAGTCTACCAGGCCGGGCCCTGGAGGTTCAGCCTGGGCGGGTACCTGCACTCGGAGTGGCGAAACCTCGCCCTGGGGGCCTCCCTGGCCTACGGCGAGGGGGGAAACCAGGCCCAGGTGGAGGCCACCTTCCGAGATCGGTGGCGCTTCGGCTTCTCCGCCGCCCTGCAGGAGGGCCCCCTCGAGGCCCGAGGCAACCTGGCCTACGAGCTGGGCGGCGAGGTGCAGGGCGCCTTGCGGGCGGCCTACGACCTGGGCCCCGGAGAGGTGGCCCTGGAGCACACCACCCCCGCCCGCACGGGCCTAACCTACGAGCACAAGCTCACAGGGGGCTTCCGCTTCGGCCTCGGGGCCGGGTGGGCCTGGCGGGAGGGAAGCCTCTACCTCCTGGGCCGGGCGGCCTACCAGGAGGGGCGGGCCCGCTTCGGCCTCTCCCACGCCCTCCTGCTCTCCGGGGAGCAGGAATCCAGGCTGGACCTGCTGTGGCCCCTGGGGGAGGCCCTGGAGGCGGAAGGAAGCCTGGCCTACCTCTGGGGCGAGGGGCTCCAGGGCACCCTGGGGCTCCGCCAGCGCCTGGGCGGCGCCAACCTGGCCCTCTCCTACCAGCTCCCCACGGCGGGCGGTGAGGGCAACCGGGCCCGCTTCGGCCTGGAAGCTCCCCTCCCCATAACGGAGAGCCTTTCGGCCAACTTCGGCCTCTACGCCCTTTACGCCTTCTCGGGAGGACACGGGGAGGTGGGGGGAAGCGCCGGGCTCCGCTACGCCCGGGAGGGGCTGGTGGCCACCTTCGGGGTGGAGGGCGCCCTGGGCCCCAAGCTGGCCCTCCGGGGCGGGGTGGCGGGGAGCCTGGACGAGGAGAACACCCTGGGTCTGGACCTCAGCCTCTCCCTCCTCCCCGAGGTGAGGGGCCGCTTCAGCCTGGCCTACGCCCTTAGGGCCCAAGACCTGGCCCTCCTCACCTACCACCGCTACGCCACGCAAACGGGCCTCCTGGAAGGGCAGCTCTCCGCGGCCTACGCACCCTCCCCCTACTGGTCCCTGCGCCCCGCCCTGGGCTACCGCTACCCCTTCCCCGATCCCGAAGGGGCCACCTACGCCCTCGGGCTTTACGCCACCCTCTTCCCCACGGAGCTTCTGGGCCTTGGAGGCGGAGCCAGCTACACCTTCCAGCCCGCCACCCGGGCCGACGCCCTGGTCTTCTCCGTGGAGGCCACCCTGCGCCTGAGCCCCCTCTGGCTCTCCCTAGGCTACCAGTTCGGGGAAAGCCTCTTCGCCCCAGAGGGGGTGTACCTGAGGCTGGACGTCTTCGGAGGTGAGCGGTGATGAGGGCGGTACTGGCGTTGGCCGTTGCGGCACTAGCCCTTTCCACTTGGGCGGAGGCCCAAACCGTGCGGCCGTTCTCCTCTAGATACGCGGTGAACGGTCGCTTGGACCTACGCATCGTGGGGAACTCGCTGGAGGCGTGCTCATCAAACGCGCTCACCACCATCACCCCCACGGTGCCCCCATCGCCCTCCTCTTGTACCACCTCCGGAAACAACAACAGCTACACCATGGCTTTTGTTGATTTCGACACCGACCCCTCAACGTTCAATGCTTCGGCAGCCTACTTGGATCTGCCTTCAGGTGCGGAGGTCCTTTGGGCTGGACTCTACTGGGGAGGTTCCCGCGGGGGGTCCGTTTCCCCGCCGACCCCGGGCGCCATCGGCCAGGTGCTCTTCCGCAGGGAAGGCGCACCCTACCAGGCGGTGACGGCTCAACAGGTAGACACGGGCATAAGCCACCAGCAGAATCCCTACGCGGCTTTCGCGGAGGTCACGGGGCTTGTTCGCGCCTGGGGGGCGGGCTGGTACTGGGTGGCCAACGTTCAAGCTTCTAGAGGCACTGTAAACGGCGGAACTTATGCGGGATGGTCCCTGGTGGTTGTCTATCGGTTAGATTCCCTCCCTCTTCGGCACGTCAGCATTTACGACGGCTTTCTGAACCAATCGGCTAGCGGAGCGCCCACGACGATCACCGTTTCCGGCTTTCTCACTCCTGCTTCGGGCACCGTGGAGGCTTCCTTAGGTTTTGTGGTGCAGGAGGGGGATCTGGGCACTTCTGGAGACAGCCTGAAGCTTAACGGTGTTCCTCTATCCGGGGGGAGCCTGCGTCCTAGCAACAACTTCTTCAATTCCAGCGCCACGGCCTTGGATGAAAGTCGCAACGTTATCGCGTTTTCCCAGCGCCAACCTGGCTATCCCAACCTTTTAGGGTGGGACCTGGGTCTGGTGACTGCCGATGGCGTTCTCTCACCGGGATCCAGCTCGGCCACCGTTACTTTTTCCACAAACGGGGATGGATATTATCCGCAAGTCCTCGCTTTTTTGGTGAACATTTACGTCCCCGACCTCGCCACCACCTTCACCAAGACCGTCTCCGACCTCAACGGCGGGGACCTCCTGGTGGGGGACCTCCTGGAGTACGCCGTGAGCTTCAGCAACACCGGGCTGGACGCGGCCACGAACGTGGTGGTGATGGACCCCATCCCGGCGGGGACCCAGTACGTCCCGGGAAGCCTCCGGGTGGTGCAAAACGCGGCGGTGGCGCCCACCGGCACCTTCACGGACACAGCGGGCGACGACATCGCCGAGTACAGCCCAAGCTGTCCCGAGGCGGGGGGAAAGCCTTGCGTGCGCTTCCGGCTCGGCGCCGGGGCAAACGCCAGCCAGGGCGGCCTCATCCTTCCCGGAGAAGGAGCGGAGATGCGCTTCCGGGTGCAGGTCCTCCCTGAAGCCGCAAACAGCACCGTCGTCAACACCGCCAAGGTGAGCTACAACGCCCAGACCCTGGGAACCGGCTTCAGCCAGGAGGCCACCTCAAGCGCCTCGGTCACGGTGGTGGGCTTCACCCTTACGGGCCAGGTCTACCACGACCTCGAGCCCAACGGCCTGAAGTCCTCTGGGGAGAGCTGGAGCGACGGGACCACGGTCTGGGTGAAGCTCCTCCAGGGGGGGAGCGTGGTGGCCCAGGCCCAGGTGGACCCGGGAAGCGGCACGTTCAGCTTCGCAGGGGTGGCCTCGGGAGGCTACACCCTCTTCCTGGACGACAACAACAACCCCTCCGACACCGCTCCCACCCCCCCTTCGGGCTGGCTCTTCGTCAGCCCTCCCTCGGGTAGCCTCAGCGTGAGCGTGTCCCGGGACCTCTCCGGCCTGGACTTTGGCCTCTTCCACGGGGCGAGGCTCGGGGGCACGGTCTTCTACGACGATGGGGAGGGAGGCGGCGCGGCGAACGACGCCCTGAAGACGGGCGGGGAGAGGGGCGTCCCCGGGGTGGTGGTCGCCGCCCAGGGAAGCGGCACCCGCTCGGCCACCACCGACGGCCAGGGCCGCTACGTTCTCTACATTCCCTGGAACTTCGGCCCCTTCACCCTCTCCCACCCCTTGCGCCCGGCCACGGGCTGGAACGATGGGAGCACCGCGCACCCGGTTACCAGCTGGGCCGGGGCGCAGAACCCCGCCTTCCCCACCCTGGATGCGGGGGCCATCGCCGGAACCCAGGTGGAGCGCAACTTCGGCGTGGTGCGGGAAAGCCGCCTCTACCCCGCCCAGTCGGGCCAGGCGGCAAGCCCGGGAACCGTGGACTACGCCCACCTTTTCCGTCCGGGCACCCAGGGTGGCCTCACCCTCTCCTTGGGCAACACCCCCTCCTGGGGCTACCAGGTGAGGCTGGACCGCAACTGCGATGGGGACTTCAACGACCCCGGGGAAGGCTTCGCCCCCCTGCCCCAGACGCTCCCGGTAGACGCCTCCTGGCCCCGGGAGGCGGACGGAAGCCTCAAGGCTTGTGCCCTGGAGGTGCGGGTCCTGGTGCCTGCGGGGGTACCGGCGGGAACGGTGGACGTGGCCCTCCTCCAAGGGAGGCTGGTCTGGGAGGGCAACCCCGGGGTGGCGGAGGTGCGGGAGCTCACCGACACCACCACGGCCACGGGAGGCCACGTCCGCCTGACCAAGAGGGTGCGGAACGTCACCCAGGGAACGGGTTTCGGCACCCTGGGAGAGGGAAGGCCCGGGGAAGTCCTGGAGTACTGCGTGGCCTACAGCAACCTGGGCACCGCCCCCGTGACCCAGTTCCTCCTCAGCGACCCCGTTCCCTTCTTCACCGACCCCCTGGCCTCCGTGGCGGACTACGGAGGGAAGGCCATACGCTGGACCCATGGGACCACCACCCTTCACCTCACAGCAGGAAGCGGGGACGATGCGGGGGAGATAGCGGGCGGCCTGGTGAGGGTGGTGGTGGGCACCGTGAGCCCGGGAGAGGGAGGGGAGGTCTGCTACCGGGTCCAGATCCGCTGAGGCTGCCCTGGTGGCCCTCCTCGGCCTGGGCGGTTAACCCCCCACGTCCACCCCGGGGTAGCTCCTGGGCAGGAGCCTCCGCTCCCAGGCGGCCTTTAAAAGCTCCTCCCGGAAGTCGGGGTGGGCCACCTGGACGAGGGCCAGGGCCCTCTCCCTCAAGGAGCGGCCGAAGAGTTCGGCCACGCCCCACTCGGTGACCACGTAGTGCACGTCGGCCCGGGTGGTGACCACCCCTGCCCCCGGCTTGAGGTAGGGAACGATGCGGCTATGCCCCTTGGCCGTGGAGGGAAGGGCGATGATGGGCCTTCCCCCCTCGCTTCTCGCCGCCCCCCGGATGAAATCCAGCTGGCCGCCAAACCCGGAGTAGATGCGGGTGCCGATGGAATCGGCCACCACCTGGCCGGTGAGGTCCACCTCAATGGCGGAGTTGATGGCCACCATCTTCCGGTTCTGGGCGATGACGAAGGGGTCGTTCACGTAGTCGGCGGGGTGGAGCTCAAAGAGGGGGTTGTCGTGGACGAAGCGGTAAAGCCGTTCCGAGCCCAGGACAAAGGTGCCGATGACCTTGCCGGGGTGGAGGGTCTTCCTGGCCCCGGTGATGAGGCCCTTGAGGAAGGCCTCGAGGACGCCATCGGAGATCATCTCCGTGTGGACGCCCAGGTCTTTGCGACCCTCCAGGCTCGCCAAGACGGCGTCGGGGATGGCCCCGATGCCCATCTGCAGGGTGGCCCCGTCCTCTATGAGGCCCGCCACGTGCTCCCCGATTTTCCGCTCCACCTCGCCAAAGCCCTCCCGCTTGAACTCGGGCAGGGGCCAGTCCAGCTCCACGATGGCGGTGAAGCGGGAGACGTGGACGAAGGTGTCCCCCAGGGTGCGGGGCATCCTGGGGTTCACCATGGCGATGACCAGGGGGGCGGCCTCGAGGGCGGCCTTGGTGGCGATGACCTCCACCCCCAAGGAGCAGAAGCCGTGCTCGTCGGGCGGGGAAACCTGGACGATGGCGGCGTCCAGGGGAAGGACCCGGCGCTTGAAGAGCCAGGGCACCTGGTGGAGCATGATGGGCACGTAGTCCGCCCGCCCCTGGTTCACCGCCTCCCTATCGGCGGGGCCCACGAAGAGGGAGCGCCTTCTAAAGTGCCCCTCCATCTCCGGGGAGGCGAAGGGGTCTTCCCCCAGTTGCAGGAGATGGACGAGCTCCACGTCCCTAAGCTCGTCCTTGCGGGCGGCCAGGGCCCTTAGGAGAGGGATGGGGGTGGCGGCGTTGCCGGAGACGAAGACCCGCATCCCAGACCGGATCAGGGTCACGGCGTCCTCGGGGGAGGTAAGCTTCTTGCGGTAGCTCATTCTAGGTGGCCTCCTTTCTGGCCCAGGAGGAGGTAGGCCCCCTGGCGAAGGGCGGGGACCTTTAGAGGGTCGTCCCCCATCTGCAGCAGAAAGGGCAGGAGGGTGGCGGTGAGGGCGTGGCTCGCCGTGCGGGGCACCAGGGCGGGGACGTTGGGCAGGCAGAAGTGGGTGACGCCCATCTCCTGGTACAGGCCCACCCGGCTGGTCTCGGCCACGCCCCCCTGGTCGATGGCGAAGTCCAGGAGGACGCTGCCCGGGCGCATGCGGGAGAGGAGCTCCCGGGTGAGGAGGATTGGGGCGCGCTCCCCCGGCACGGCCACCGCCCCCACCAGGACGTCGGCGAAGGCCACGTAACGCTCCAGGCGGCTTTGGGTGACGAGGGCGGTGACGGCCCCCGGCACCTCCTTGGCCGCCTCCTCCAGGGCGGGAAGGGCCTTGTCCAGAAGGTAGACCGAGGCCCCGGCCCCCCAAAAGGCCCTCCCCGCCGCCCGGCCCAGGACCCCCGACCCCAGGACCACCACGTCCGCCGGGGGGATGCCGGGCAGCCCCGAGAGGAGGACCCCGGGGCCCAGGGGAGCCTCCAAGAGCCGCCCGGCGATCTGGGGGGCAAGCCTTCCGGCGATCTCGCTCATGGCCTTGAGGACCGGTCGCCTCTCCCCTTCCCCCACGAGCTCGTAGCCGATGGCGGTAAGGCCCTTTTCCGCCATGGCCTCTATGAGGCCGGACTCCGCCGTGGCCAGGTGCAGGAAGCCCATGAGGGTGGCCCCGGGGCGGAGGAGGGCGACCTCCTCCAGGGTGGGCCTCCCCACCTTGAGCACCACCTCGGGGCGGCCGAAGGCCTCCTCCCGGCTCACCAGCCTGGCCCCCGCCGCCTCATAGGCCTCGTCGGGAAAACCCGCCCGCTCCCCGGCCCCCCGCTCCACGTAGACCCGGTGGCCCAGGGCGGCGAGCTCCCGCACCCCCTGGGGGGTGAGGGCCACCCGCCCCTCCCGCACCTCCTCCCCGAAGAGAGGGAGGTTTCTCAGCGCCATCCGTTCCTTGGGTAGGCCGATGTCCATACCCGCCTCCTGGCCCCAAGCTTACGGGAAGCCCCCTAGGCAGATGTCCCTTTCCCTTCTCATGGGCCTAGGCCTTAGGCTCTTCCCGTGGACGCCTTCGCCGACTGGCTCTTCGTGGCCTTGTGGCTCCTCGGGGTCCTCCTCACCCTCCTCCCCTTCGTGCCCGCCACCTTGGTCATCCTCCTCGCCGCCTTCCTCCACGAGCTCCTTGTGGGTTTCCGGGAGCTTTCCCTGGGGGCGTGGGTCCTTCTCGGAACCCTGGCCCTCCTGGCCATGACCCTGGACAACCTGGCGGCCCTCTGGGGGGCCAGGCGCTACGGGGCGGGCCGGGCGGGGCTTTGGGGGGCCTTTTTGGGCGGCCTCCTGGGCCTTTTCCTGGGGGTGGTGGGGGTTTTGCTCCTTCCCTTCCTCCTGGCGTGGCTCTTTGAGTACCTCTCGGGGCGCAGGCCCGAGGAGGCCCTGAGGGCCGCCTGGGGCACCCTGGTGGGCCTCATGGGGGGCGTGGTGGCCAAGGCGCTCCTCCACCTGGCCATGGGGCTTTGGGTCCTGCGCCATATCTTCTAGGGGTGGGGTATGCTTTCCCCCATGGAGCTCGTCTTCGTCACCCGGGAAGGGTGTGGGCTTTGCGAGAAGGCGGAAAGGGCCCTCTGGACCCTGGGGGTGCCCTACGTGCGCCGGGACGTGGACCGGGACCCCGGGCTTTTCCGGTACACCTTCCGGGTCCCGGTGCTCCTTTGGGGGGAGGAAGTGCTTCTGGAAGGGGCCTTCGGGGAAAAGGAGCTCGCCGAGCGCGTGGCGGCGCTTCTGGGAGGCCAGGGATGAACCCCACCATGATCCAGATCGGCCCCTTAAGGATCCAGTGGTACGGGTTTCTCCTCACCCTGGCCATCTTCATCGGCTTTGAGTTGGCCAAAAGGCGCCTGAAGGCCTGGGGGCTGGACACGGAGCGGTTTGAGGCCGCGGTCTTCTGGGCCGTGGTCTTTGGGGTGGTGGGGGCGAGGCTGGGGTACGTCCTCACCTCCCCCGGCTACTTCCTGGAAAACCCGGCGGAGATCCTTTATATCTGGCACGGGGGGCTTTCCTTCCACGGGGCCATCCTGGGGGGCGCCCTGGCCTTTTACTACTTCCACCGGAAGCGGGGCTATCCCCTGTGGCCCTACCTGGATGCCGCCACCCCCGGGGTGGCCCTGGGCATCGTGGCCGGCAGGATCGGGAACCTCATGAACGGCTCCGACACCGTGGGCCGCCTCACCTCCCTGCCCATCGGCTTCACCTGGCCGGAGTGGGCCAGGGGCTTCCCCGGGGTCTGCCCCGGGATTGACGACATCTCCCAGGTGTACCGGTGCCAGGAACTCCTCCGGGGCCCGGTGCACCTGACCCAGGTCTACGGGGCCCTGGTGGGGCTCATCCTCCTCCCCCTCTCCCTCTACTGGCTCAGGAAAAAGCCCTTTTACGGGTACGCCTCCTGGAACTTCCTCCTCTGGTACAGCGTCCTTCGCTCGGTCCTGGAGGAGCCCTTCCGCCTGAACCCCCTCTGGCTTCCCGTCTACCGGAACGAGGCGCTGGGCATCGGCCTCTTCACCGCCACCCAGGTGGTAAGCCTCTTTCTCATCCTCCTTTCCCTCTACATGCTGGGGCGGCTGGGCCGGGCGGTAAGATAACCCCATGGTGCTTCCCCCCCGCAAGGACTCCTTGAAGTGGAGCGCCTATCCCGAGGACGTCCTCCCCCTGTGGGTGGCGGACATGGACTTCCCCGTGGCCGAGCCCATCCGCAAGGCTTTGAAGGAGCGGGCGGAGGGGTTTTTGGGCTACCCGCCCCGGGAAGGGGACCCGGAGCTCAAGGCCCTCCTCCTGGAGAGGGGGGGCCTCGAGGGGGAGGTGGCCTTCATGCCCGGGGTGGTGGTGGGGCTTTACGCCGCCGTGGCCGCCTTCACCGCCCCTGGGCAAGGGGTCTTAAGCCAGGTGCCCGTCTACCCTCCCTTTTTGGCCGCCATCCGGGAGCAGAGGCGCACCCTCCTCGCCAACCCCATGAGGGAGACGGAGGAGGGGTGGCGGCTGGACCTCCCGGGCCTGGAGCGCTTGGCCTACGCCTCGAGGCTCCTCCTCTTCTGCCACCCGCAAAACCCCACGGGCCGGGTCTTTACGGAGGAGGAGCTGGAAGCCCTGGCGGCCATCGCCCGCAAGCACGACCTCCTCGTGGTCTCTGACGAGCTCCACGCCCCCCTCACCTACGAGAAGCCCCACGTTCCCCTGGCCCGCTTCCTCCCCGAGCGCACCCTCACCCTCCTGGGCCCGGGCAAGGCCTACAACCTGGCGGGCCTGCCCCTGGGAGCGGTGGTGGGACCCAAGCCCCTGGTGGAGGCCCTGAAGCGCCACCTCCCCCACACCTTTCCCAACGTCTTGGCCATGGCCGCCTGGAAGGCCGCCCTCCTGGAGGGGGAGGCTTGGCTCCGGGAGACCCGGGAAAGGCTTAAGGCCAACCGGGACCGGGTGGCGGCCTGGGCCCAGGCCCAGGGCCTCGGCCACTTCCCCCCGGAGGGCACCTACCTGGCCTGGCTTAGGACGGGGATTCCCAAGGCGGCGGCCTACCTCCTGCGGGAGGCCCGGGTGGCCCTGAACCCGGGGGAGAACTTCGGGGAGGGGTACGACCGCTACGTGCGCCTCAACTTCGCCACCTATCCCGAGGTCTTGGAGGAGGCCTTGAGGCGGCTTGGGGAGGCCCTGGGTCGGGTATGAAACCCCCTGGGTCTTCCCCAGGGGGTTTCCCGGCTCCAGGGCCGCGGGCTACTGGACCACCTCAATGGGGATCCGCTTGGCCCGGGCCTCGGCCACCTTGGGCAGGGTGAGCCGGAGGATCCCGTGGCGGAACTCCGCCTTGGCCTCGTCCGCCTTCACCTCCACGGGCAGGGTGAAGGTACGCACGAAGGAGCCGTGGGGGATCTCCTGCAGGTAGTAGCGGCGGGCCTTGACGTCCTCCTGGGGCTTCACCTGGCCCCGGACGGTGAGCTTGGCGCCCTCGAGGCTCACCTCCAGGTCCTCAGGGGCCAGACCGGGAACGGCCATCTCCAGGACCAGGGCCTCGTCGGTCTCGTAAAGGTCCGCCGGGGCCACGTAGGTGGTGGCCAAGGGCCGGGCGAACTCGCCCATCACCTCCTCAAAGAGCCGGTTGGCCTCCTCCAAGAGGGAAAGCGGTCCCCAGGTCCTAAAGGGCGTGATCTCCGTGGCGCGGGCGTCCCTACGCACCAGGGCCATACCGATCACCTCCGAGGTACACTAATAACACATGCGCGTATATTTGTCAAGTCCCCTTACTCTTTTGGGCTTACCCATGCGTCCCCTATAATCAGGTCCATGGACTTGCCCAAGGACGCCGTCCTGGTGGACACCCGTCCCCGGCCCGCCTACGAGGCGGGGCACCTCCCGGGGGCCCGCCACCTGGACCTCTCCGCCCCCCGGCTTCGCCTGCGGGAGGAGGCGGAACTCAAGGCCCTGGAAGCGGGCCTCACCGAGCTCTTCCAAAGCCTGGGCCTGAAAAGCCCCGTGGTCCTCTACGACGAGGGGCTCACCAGCCGCCTCTGCCGCACCGCCTTCTTCCTGGGCCTGGGGGGGCTGGAGGTGACCCTTTGGACCGAGGGCTGGGAAGCCCACGCCACGGAGAAGGAAGAGCCCAAGCCCGAGCGCACGGGGGTGGTGGCCCGGCTCCGGCGGGACTGGCTCCTCACCGCCGATGAGGCCGCCCGCCACCCCCTTCTTTTGGACGTGCGGAGCCCCGAGGAGTTCCAGGGCAGAGTCCACCCCCCCTGCTGCCCCCGGGGCGGGCGCATCCCCGGGAGCAGGAACGCCCCGCTGGATCTGTTCCTGGAAACCCCAGGGCTCCTGGAGCGGCTCTCCCTGGAACCAGGCCAGGAGGTGGGGGTCTACTGCCACTCCGGGGCCCGGAGCGCCGTGGCCTTCTTCGTCCTCCGAAGCCTGGGGGTCAAGGCCCGGAACTACCTGGGCTCCATGCACGAGTGGCTCCAGGAGGGCTTGCCCACCGAGCCATGAGGGTCCTTCCCATCACCCTGGGTCCCCTCCAGGAAAACGCCTACCTGGTGGAAACCGAGAAGGGGGTGGTCCTTATAGACCCGGGGGACGAGCCGGAACGGCTCTTCGCCCTCTTCCGGGAAACCGGCCTCACCCCCAAGGCCATCCTCCTCACCCACGCCCACTTTGACCACGTGGGGGCCGTGGCCCCTCTGGTGGAGGCCCTCGCCCTCCCCGTCTTCCTCCACCCCCTGGACCTGCCCCTCTACCAGCGGGCGGCGGAGGCGGCAGCCCTGTGGGGGATGACCATCCCCAGGCCGCCCCTCCCCGTGAGGCCACTAGAGGAGGGGATGGAGGTCTTTGGGCTCAAGGTCCTCCACCTCCCCGGCCACAGCCCCGGGCACGTGGCCTTCCACCATCCCGAGGGCGCCCAGGTGTTCTCGGGGGACCTCCTCTTCCGGGGGAGCATCGGCCGGTACGACCTGCCGGGGGCGGACCCCCAGGCCCTCTTCCGCTCCCTTAGGCGCCTCCTCGCCCTCCCCCACGAAACCCGGGTTCACCCCGGGCACGGGCCCGGGACCACCCTGGGCCTCGAGGCCCGGGCGAACCCCTTCCTCACCGGGTTAGAATGGGAAACGTGAACGGGGCGGACGCTCCTCAACGGGGACAACTGGAGGCGCTGAAGGCCCTTTACGCCCTTCAGGAAAAGGATCTAGAAATAGACCGGCTCCAAAAGGAGGCGGAAAGCCTCCCGGAGGAGCTCTTGGCAGCGAAGGCCCAGGTGGAGGCCCTGGAAGGGGAGCTCGGCGACCTCCTGGAGCGCCAGGCGGAGCTGCGCAAGGCCTACACCCGCCACAGCCTGGACATCGAGGACCTCACCGCCAAGGAAAAGCAGGCGGAGGCGGAGCAGCGCCAGGCCCAAAGCGCCCGCGAGCAGACCCAGTACGAAAACCGCATCCAGCAGATCAAGGACCGCATCAAGGAACTCCTGGAACTCTCCACCCCCATCATGGAGGCCATGGAGGAGGTGGAGGCCCAGATCGCCCGGGTGGAGGAGGCCCTGGCCGGCCTCCGCCCCCGCCTCGAGGCCCTCCTCCAGGAAAACGCCCTGAGGGTGAGGGCCCTGGAGGCGGAGATGCAAAAGCTCAAGGAGGAGCGGGAGGCCATGGCCCAGGGCATCCCCGCCCCCGTGCTCAAGGAGTACGAGGCCATCCGCCGCGCCCGCAAGGGCACCGGCATCGTGCGCATGCTCCGCCAGGGCCAGGTCTTCCGCTGCGAGGGATGCAACGTGGTCCTGCCCACCCACGTGGCGCAAAAGGTGGTGCAGGGGCAGCTCACCCGCTGCCCCTCCTGCGGCCGCCTCCTGTGGAAGGGGGAAGGCTAAGTACCCCACCGCGGCTTTCGCCGCGGTGGGGGCCCCAAAAAGTCTCCCCCCAGCCCCGGCTTGGGCAGCGAAACCGAAGCGCGGGCGCTTAGCCCACCAGGCGGGCCGAGAGGACGATCTCCCTCACCCCCGCCAGGGCCCGGGAGACCGGGCAGCCCTCCTTAGCGGCCTGGGCGATCTCCAAGAACTTCTCCGGGCTCACCCCCGGCACCTCGGCCTCGGTGAAGAGCTCTATGCGGGTGAGGGTGGCCTTGCCCTCCACCGTCTCCAGGTGGACCCGGGCCTCGGTGGAAACCCGCCTGGGGGGGAAGCCCTCCCGCTCCAAGGCGGCGGAGAGGGCCATGGAGAAGCACCCCGCGTGGGCCGCGGCGATGAGCTCCTCGGGGTTGGTGCCGGGGCCTTCCTCAAAGCGCGAGGGGAAGGAGTACGGCCCCTCAAAGGCCTGGCTCTGGAGCTTCATAACCCCCTTGCCCGAACGCAACCCGCCTTCCCATACCGCCTGGGCCTTCCTCACCGGCATAAGGACACCTCCTCCTCCAGGATACCCGGCCTTTCCCAAGGCTTTGGAAACCCCACCACCTTCTCCCCTCCCCCGAAGGGCACACTAAGGGGGTGCTCTTCCTCTTCGTGGACGGCCTGGGGCTGGGGGAGCCTCTGGAGACCCTCTTTCCCCTCCTTCTGGAGCTTTCCCCCCACCCCCTGGACGCCACCCTGGGGGTGGAGGGCCTGCCCCAGTCGGGCACGGGCCAGACCACCCTCCTCACCGGGGTGAACGCCGCAAGGCTCCTCGGCCACCACCAGGGCCCCTTCCCCAGCCCCAGGCTCAGGCCCCTCCTAGGGCAAAGCCTCTACGCCTGGGCCCGGGGAATGGGCTTGAGGGTCCTCCACGCCAACGCCTACCGCCCCGACTACCTGGAGAGGGCCTTGGGGGGAAAAAGGCTCCTCCTCTCCGCCTTCGCCCAGGCGGCGAGGCTCGCAGGCCTCCCCCTCCTCCCCCTGGGGCACCCCCTGGCCCTTCCCCCGGCCTTCTTTGAGGACCCCTACGGGGTGGGGGCCAGGGCGGCGGCCCTCGCCCGGGACTTTGACCTGGTGGTCCTGGAGTACTGGGCCCTGGACCTGGCCGCCCACCGCCACCCCGAGACCCTGCCCCAGCGCTTCGCCGAGCTTACGGGCTTCCTCCAAGGCTTCCTGGCCGAGGGCGGGGAGCTTTGCCTCACCTCCGATCACGGCAACGCCGAGGAGCCCTGGCACCCCCACCACACCCTAAACCCCGTGCCCCTGGTGTGCACCGGGAAAGCCCCCCCGCCCCCCGAGGACCTGGCCGGGGTCTTCCCCTGGATGCAAACGCTTCTCATTCCTAAACTTATGAAATCCGACCGGAATACTTGACTTTTCCCCGGAAGTGGGATAGAGTCCCCCCGAGGGCGCCCTCGGCCCGCACGTTCAAAGGAGGTAGCATGAGAAGGCTTCTTACCCTAATCGGCCTCACCGCCCTAAGCCTGGGCCTCGCCCAGCAGACCACCCTGACCCTTTACTCCGGGCGCGGGCAAAGCCTGGTGGAGCCCCTCCTCCGCCAGTTCCAGGAGGAAACGGGAATCCGGGTCCAGGTGCGCTACGGCACCGATGCCCAAATCCTCGCCGCCCTCCAGGAGGAGGGAAGCCGCTCCCCCGCCGATGTCCTCTGGCTCAACACCTCGGGGGCCCTAGGACAGGCGGCGGCCAAGGGGCTCCTCAGGCCTTTAGGGGAAACCCTTCTGCAGAGGCCTGTAGCCTTTGTGCCCGCTTCCAAGGCCTGGGTGCCGGTTACGGTGCGGCTCCGGGTGCTGGCCTACAACCCAGAGCGGGTGAAGGCCGAAGAGCTTCCCGGAAGCCTCCTGGACCTTCCCCGGTTCGTTCGGGAAAAGGGGCTCCGGCTAGGCTGGACCCCCACCTACTCCAGCTTCCAGGACATGGTGGCCGGGATGATCCTCCTCCACGGGCAGGCCAAGACCCGGGAGTGGCTTTTGGCCATGAAGGCCCTCTCCCCCAAGGCCTACCCCTCCAACCCCGCCATGCTGGACGCCATCCGCGCCGGGGAAGTGGACCTGGGTTCCACCAACCACTACTACGTGGTGCGCTTCCGCCGGGCGGGGTACAACCTGGGCCTTCACCACTTCAAGGACGGGGATGTGGGCAACCTGGCCCTGGTGACGGGAGCGGGCATCCTGAAGACCAGCAAGAACCTCGCCGCCGCCACCCGCTTCCTCACCTACCTCCTCTCCCCCAAGGCCCAGCAGTACTTCGTGGGCAACGTGGGAGAGTACCCCCTGGTCAAGGGGGTGGTGGCCGACCCCAACCTCCTGCCCCTGGAGGAGGCCCTGCGGAAAAGCCCCAGGCTGGACTTTGAGAAGCTTCCCCTGGAGGAGGCCCTTAAGCTCCTCCGGGAGCTGGGCATCCTTTAATACCACCCCATGCTGGCCTGGGCCAGCATGGGGGCCCGGCGCAAGGTTCCTCTCATGACCCTACGGCTTCCCCACCTCCCAGGGCTTCTGCCCTTCCTCCTCCCCGCCCTCCTCACGGGGGGTGGGGTGGCCCTCCCCCTCCTTTACCTGGTCCTAAGGGCCCTCGAGGCCGACCCCCTGGCCCTCCGGGAGATCCTCCTCAGGCCCAAGAACCTGGAGCTTTTGGGGAACACCTTGGCCCTCCTCCTCGGGGTCCTCCTCCTCACCACCCTCCTGGCCCTGCCCTTGGCCTTCCTCACCACCCGCACGGACCTCAAGGGCAAGCGCCTCCTGGCCCTCCTCCTCTCCCTGCCCCTGGCCGTCCCTGGCTACGTGGGGGCCTTCGTGCTCCTGGCGGCCACCGGGCCTGGAGGGGTGCTGCCCCTCCCCCGGCTCGAGGGGTACTGGGGGGCTCTCTTGGTCCTCTCCTTCATCACCTATCCCTACCTCTTCCTCTCCCTGCGGGCCGCCTTCTTAGGCCTAGACCCCTCCCTGGAGGAAGCGGCCCGGACCCTGGGCCAGAAGCCCTTTCCGGCCTTCCTCAAGGTGGCCTTTCCCCAGCTCCTCCCCGCCCTCCTTTCCGGCTACCTCCTGGTGGGGCTCCACGTCCTGGGGGAGTTCGGCACGGTGAGCCTCCTCCGCTACGAGACCTTCTCCTACGCCATCTACCTGCAGTACAACGCCGCCTTTGACCGGGTGTACGCCGCGTGGCTCGCCCTCTTCCTCCTCCTCCTCACCGGGGGGCTGCTCCTGCTGGAGGGCCTCTTCCTCCGCCGCCTCGCCCTGGCCCGCACGGGCAAGGGCTCGAGCCGGAAGGCCAGGCCCGTGCGCCTGGGACCCTGGGCCCCCTTGGCCTACCTCTGGGCCCTTGCGCCCGTCCTCCTGGCCTTGGTCCTCCCCTTTTACGCCCTCTTCCACCTGGCAAGCCGCTTTCCCCGGGAAAACCTGCAGGGCCTTTACGAGGCCCTGTTCCACTCCGCCCTGGCCGCCTCTCCCGCCGCCTTGCTGGCCGTGGGGATGGCCTTGCCCTTGGCCTACCTCGAGGTGCGCTACCCTTCCTTTGCCTCCTCGGTGTTGGAGCGCCTGGCCTACCTGGGCTACGCCATCCCCCCCTTGGCCTTCGCCCTGGCCTGGATCTTCTTCAGCCTGAGGAGCCTGCCCTTCCTCTACGGGAGCCTGGCCCTTCTGGTCCTGGTCCTGGCCTTCCACCTCCTGGCGGAGACCCTGGGCCCCATCCGCAGCGCCCTGCGCCAGGTGCCGAGGAGGCTGGAGGAAGCGGCGAGGACCCTAGGGGAGACGCCCACCCGGGCCTTCTTCCGCGTCACCTTCCCCCTCCTCTGGCGGGGGGTGGCGGCGGGGGGCGCCCTGGCCTTCATGGGGGCGGTGAAGGAACTGCCCATCACCCTCCTCCTGGCCCCCATGGGCTACAGCACCCTTTCCACCCGGGTTTTCAGCTACACTCAGGAGGCCATGTTCGCCGAGGCCGCCCCCTTCGCCCTCCTCATCGCCCTCCTTTCGGCGGCCTTCGTGGGGGTGTTGCTTTGGAGCGAGCGCCGCTTCTAGAACTCCAGGGGATAAGGAAGCGCTTCGGCGGGCACGAGGTGCTGAAGGGGGTGGACCTCCTGGTCTACCCCGGGGAGATCCTGGCCCTCCTGGGGCCCTCGGGCTGCGGCAAGACCACCCTTTTGCGGATCGTGGCCGGGCTGGAAACCCCGGATGCTGGCCGGGTGCTCCTGCAGGGCCGGGACGTCACCCCCCTTCCTCCCGAGGGGCGGGGGATCGGCTTCGTCTTCCAGGACTACGCCCTCTTCCCCCACCTCACCGCCCTCGGCAACGTGGCCTTCAGCCTGAAGGGCAGGGACCGCCTCCTGAGGGCCCAAAGGGCCCTGGAGCGGGTGGGCATGACCCTCTTCCAGAACCGCAAACCCCACGAGCTTTCCGGCGGGCAGCAACAAAGGGTGGCCCTGGCCCGGGCCCTGGCCCCTGGGCCCAAGCTGGTGCTTCTGGACGAGCCCTTTTCCAGCCTGGACGCCGGGCTCAGGGCCGCCACCCGGGAAGAGGTGCGCAAGGTCCTCAAGGAAACGGGCACCACCGCCCTCCTGGTCACCCACGACCAGGAGGAGGCCCTCTCCTTCGCCGACCGCCTGGGGGTGATGCGCGGGGGGGTACTTTTGCAGGTGGGCACCCCGGAGGAGGTCTACCTCCGGCCCAGAACCCCCTTCGTGGCCCAGTTCCTGGGCCGCACCAACCTCCTTCCCGGGGAGGGGATGGGGCGGGTGGCGGAGACCTGCCTGGGCCCTGTGCCCCTGGCCGAGCCGGCCTTCGGGCCCCTCCTCCTCTCCCTGCGCCCCGAGGCCCTGAGGCTTACCCCCCCCGGGGAGGGCCCTACGGGGGAGGTGGTGGCCCGGGAGTTCAAGGGGCACGACCTCACCTACCGGGTGCGCCTCCTCTCGGTCCCCGAGCGGGAGGTGCTGGTGCAGGAAAGCCCGGGGGCGCCCTACCAGGTGGGGGACCGGGTGGGGCTTCAGGTGGTGGGGGAGGGGGTGGCCCTGGAGGGCCACCCCTCCAAAACCCCCGTGGGCGCGGATTAAGCTGGGGCCGTGCGCCGCCTGCTCCTCCTCGCCGAGTACGAGGGCACCCACTTCGCCGGGCTCCAGCGGCAAAGGGAGGGGTTGCGCACCGTGCAGGGCGAGCTGGAAAAGGCCCTGCTCCGGATCAGCGCCCTCCCCAAGGCCGTGGCCGCCGGACGCACCGACGCCGGGGTGCACGCCCTGGCCATGCCCTTCCACGTGGACGTGGAAAGCGGGATCCCGGTGGAGAAGGTGCCCGAGGCCCTGAACCGCCTCCTCCCCGAGGACCTCAAGGTGGTGGGGGCCCTGGAGGTGGCCAAGGACTTTCACGCCCGCAAGGACGCCCTCTGGCGGGCCTACCGCTACCGGGTGCTCCAGAGGCCCCACCCTTCCCCCCTCTTGCGCCACCGGGCGCTTTGGCTCAAGCCGCCCCTGGACCTCTCCGCCATGTGGGAGGCCCTGCCCCTCCTCCTGGGACGGCACAACTTCCTGGGCTTCGCCAAGGAGGAGACCCGGGAAGGGGTACGGGAGCTCTTGGAGGCCAGGGTGGAGGAGGTGGAGGGGGAAGGGGGCCTCGAGGTGCGCCTTTACTTCCGGGGGAAAAGCTTCCTCCGGGGCCAGGTGCGGGGCATGGTGGGCACCCTTTTGGAGGTGGGCCTGGGGAAACGGCCCCCCGAGAGCCTGAAGGCCATCCTGGAAACCGGGGACCGCCGCCTGGCAGGCCCCAGCGCCCCGGCCCACGGCCTCTATTTCGTGGAAGCCGCCTACCCCGAGGCCAAGCTCAGGCCCTCTTTGGAGCCCCATCCCGGCGCGGCCAGGATGGGGTGGCCTTAGAGCCTGCTCCTCGGGTCCAGGGCATCCCGGAGGCCGTCTCCCAGGTAGTTGAAGGCCAGGACGGTGATGAAGATCATGAACCCGGGCGGCAAGGCGAGCCAGGGGGCGGTGAAGATGTACTCCTGGGCGTTGGTGAGCATGTTGCCCCAGGTGGCCACCGGGGGCTGGATGCCGAATCCCAGGAAGGAGAGGGCCGCCTCAGTAAGGATGGCCCCGCCGATCTGCAGGGTGGCCTGCACGATCAAGGGGGCCAGGGTGTTGGGCACCAGGTGGCGGAACATGATGCGGGCGTCGGTGGCCCCCAGGGCCTGGGCGGCGGTCACGTAGTCCTGCTCCCTCAGGGAGAGGATATTCCCCCGCACCAGCCGGGCCGTGCCCAGCCAGCCGAAGAGGACCAGGATGGTGATGATGATGAAGACGCTGGCGGCGTCGCCGAAGACGCCTTGCGCCCACTGCCCCACCTTCACCCCCGGGTCGCGAAGGAGGGCCGAGAGGACCAGGAGCAAGGGCAGGGTGGGGATGGTGAGCATGAAGTCAATGAGGCGGCTGATGGCCACGTCCAGGTCCAGGCGGATCTGTCCCTTGAGGCCATACCAGGCCGCGTAGAGCACCACGGCCAGGGTGAGGCCGAAGCCCAGGTAGCTTCCCGGGCTCCCGGCCCGTAGGCCGTCCTTGGCCAAGGCCCAGGCGATGGAGAGGGCCAGGTAGAGGACCCCGTAGTAGAGGAACCAGGAGAAGACCCGCCAAAGGGCGAAGGTCCAGGGGTAAAACCCCTCCCTTTCCCGGCGCAAGGGACCCAGGTAGAAGCGGAGGGGCCTGCCGGAGAAGTACCCCGCCAGGGTGCCCATGATGGTCCCCAGGATGACGCTGGAAAAGGCCACGGCGAAGCCCACCAGCAAGGAGATGCGGGAGCCGTAGATGATGCGGGAGAGGACGTCCCGCCCCAGGTCGTCCGTGCCCAGAAGGTGCTCCCGGGAAGGGGGATTGAAGTAGTACTGGCCCACGTCCTCTCCGGTGGGCTGGGCCGTGGGGTCGTAGGGGGCAAGCCAGGGGGCGAAGATGGCCATAAGGATAAGGAGGACGATGACCACCAGGCCCGCCATGGCCATCCGGTGCCGCCTCAGGCGGCGCCAAAAGAGGCTAAAAAAGGTGCGGGGTTTGGCGGAAACGGTTGCGGTCGCCACAGTTCACCTCTAGCTGTAGCGGATGCGGGGGTCCACCACCGCATAGGCCAGGTCGGCCAAAAGGTTGAAAAGGGCCGTCATGAGGGCCAAAAAGGCCAGGGCCGCCATGGCCACGTTGTAGTCCTTCTCCACCAGGGCGTCAAAGATGGCCCGTCCCATGCCGGGATAGCTAAAGATGGTCTCGGTGATGGTGGCTCCTCCCAAAACCCCAGGGATGGCCAGGCCCACCAGGGTCACGATGGGGATGAGGGCGTTCCTCAAGGCGTGCTTGTAGAGCACCACCCGCTCGGAAAGCCCCTTGGCCCGGGCGGTGCGGATGTAGTCCTGGGAAAGCACCTCCAGGAGAGAGGCCCGCATGAACCGGGTCCACTCGGCCATCTGCAAGGAGGACAGGGCGATCACCGGCAGGATCAGGTGCCAGGCCCACTGCCCCAGGTACTCCCACAGGCTCACCGCCCCGGAGCGCACGTCCTCCCAAAGCACCCCCGGCACTCCCCCGGTGGGAAAGCGGGGGAACCCCGGAATGTGGTCGGGAAGCCATATGGCGAAGAGGTAAAGGAGAAGGATGCCCAGGAAGAAGACGGGCATGGAAAAGCCCACGAAGGAGAGGAAGGTGATGGCGTAGTCCGCCAGGGAGTACTGGCGCACCGCCGAGAACACCCCCACCGGGATGGCCACCAAGAGGGCCAGGGTCAAGGCCAGCCCCGAGAGCAGCAGCGTCTTGGGCAGGCGCTGGGCGAAGATGTACTCCGCCGCCGGGATCCCGTAGGTGCGGCTGTAGCCCAGGTCGCCGTGCAGGGCCCGGTTGAGCCACTTGAAGTAGCGGATGTGGAGGGGCTGGTCCAGGCCGTAGGCCCGCTTCAAGGCCTCAAACTGCTCGGCGGTCATGCGGGGGTTCTGCCGCCTGAGCTCGTCCAATGGGTCCCCGGGCTGCAGGGCCAAGAGGGTGTAGATGACCACGCTGGCCGCCAGGAGCAGGGGGACCATCTGCAAAAGCCTGCGCACCGTGTAAGCGAACACGCTTGTACCTCCTCTTTATGCCACTAAAAAGCCCGCTGGGAAAACCCCAGCGGGCCCCACTATACCACCCAGGCTACTTGAGGGAAAGGGCGTACTTCGCCTGGTCCCACTTCTTCACGGCGCCCCGGCTCTCCCAGCCGATCTCCCAGGCGTTCCAGCCGGGGTAGCCAAAGCCGCCGGCGTAAGCGCTGGCCACGTAGTTCACCAGGCCCTTGCGCACCACGTAGGGGTTGGCGCGGAAGTAGAGGGGGAGGGCCGGGAGCTCCTCCGCCCAAATCTCCTGGGCGCGGGCGAAGAGCTGCTTGCGCTTGGCCTCGTCAAACTCCAGCACGGCCTGGCTCGTCAGGCGGTCAAACTCGTCGTTGCGCCAGCCGCCGATGTTCTGGCCCTGGTAGTTGTTCTCCTTGGTGGGCACCTGGATGGTGCCGGTGTTCAGGTTCTTGTACTGGAATAAGGAGCCGTCCTCCTGAAGGCTAGACACCCAGGCGAACTCAAAGAGCCCGGTCCACTTGCACTCGCTGGCCCGCTGGATGTAGTCGTCGGCGAAGACCACGGCGGAGGGAGCGTTGTTGATCTTGACGGCGATGCCGATCCTCTTCAGGTCCTCGGCGAAGAACTGCTGGGTGCGCTCGCGGACGGCGTTGCCCGCGGTGGTGACGTACTCAATCTCAAAGCGCACGGTCCGGCCCCCCACGGTGCGCTGGAGGATGCCGTCCGGGCCCTTCCGCCAGCCCATCTGGGCCAGGAGGGCCTCGGCCTTCTTCAGGTCAAACTCGTACTTCTTCACGTTGGGGTTGAAGAGGGGGTTGACGGGGGCGATCCAGGTGTTGGCCACGGGCTGGAGGCCGTCAAAGAAGGCCTTCACCAGGCCCTCCCGGTTCAGGGCGTAGAGAAGGGCCTGCCGGGTGCGCACATCGTCCAGGCCCAGGTCCTTCACCTGCTGGCAGTTGGAGAACTTGTTGACGTCAATGTGCTCCCAGATGGCCCCGGGGACGAACCAGATGTCAAAGCGGCCGGGGGCGCGGGAGGTAAGCTGCTTGGAGCGGGCCTGGTCAAAGGTGAGGGAAACGCTGGAGGTGGCGTCAATGGAGCCGCCGATCACCGCCACCATGAGGGAGTTGGTGTTCTGGATGAAGCGGTAGACCACCCTCTGCACGTACTTGCTCTCCCCGCCCTCGGGCTTGATGGGGAAGTTGGGGTTCCGCTCCATCTCAATGGAGTTCCCCGGCACCCAGCGCTTCAGCTTGAAGGGCCCGGAGTAGACCATGGCCCCCTTGTTGAGGTTAGCGGGGGTGGCGAACTTGAGGAAGAAGTTGCGGTAGAGCTCGTTGAGCTTCTCCGCGTCCTTGTCGGGGTCCAGGCCCCGGGCCGCCGCCTTCACCTTCTCCCACTCGGGCCCCATGATGTGCTTGGGGGCGTAGCCGATGGGGGTGCCGTAGGTGTCGTAGTAGTAGGCGGGCTCAAAGATCACGGTGAAGTTGCGGGCGTCCTTGACCCTGAGGTTCACCCGCTCCCAGTAGTCGGGGTTAAGGACCGGCATGCCCTTGGCCTTGCCCACCTCAAAGTAGAACTGCACGTCCTCGGTGGTGATGGGCTTGCCGTCGGACCACTTGGCGTCCGGGCGGATGGTGAGGTCCATCTCCAGGCGCTTCTTGCCCCCGCCGATGTCCGTGACCCGAAGGCGCCCGTTCTGCAGGGTGGGCACCTCGGTGGCCAGAACGGGGAAGTTCTCGCTGTTGGCGTTGAAGCCGATGAAGGGGGCGAAGAGGTAACCTTCGATCTCCAACTTGATGGCCTGGTTGGAGATGACGCTCAGGAAGTCTCCCGCCAAGACCCTGGGCTCCTGGGAGGCCCCAACCACCAGGCTGTTGTCCTGGGGACCCGCCAGGGCCAGGCCCAAAGCGGTTATACCGAGTACCGCCAGCTTACCTAGTTTTCCCATACCGCCTCCTTTCGTGGCACCATCTCAGTGGCCGAGGCTATTATACGACCCCCCGGGTGAAGGTCAACCCGGCGAGGGCTAAAGGGGCCCAGAGAAAGCCAACCCTGACCCCCCCCTTTGCGGGCCTTTCGCCCAAGCCAAGGCAAAAAGTTTAGCCAAGGCCCCCATCCCGGTGTGGCCAGGATGGGGTGCGTCGGGGCCCCAAAAGGGCGTTCTTGGCCTTAGGAGGTCTTCATGTTGAACCAAGGTGCGGGCACCTAGTGGCCGCAGGTGCGGGCCTCCCCCTCCTGGTCCTTGGTGCGGAAGGAGTGACCGCAGCCGCAGGTGCTGGCGGCGTTGGGGTTGTGCACGGTGAATCCGCCCCCCATGAGGCTCTCCACCCAGTCAATCTCCGAGCCCACCAGGTAGGGCAGGGACATGGGGTCCACCACCAGGCGCATGCCGTGCATTTCCACAAAGGTGTCCCCCTCCCGCTCCCTCTCGTCCACGGCCATGCCGTACTGGAAGCCGGAGCAGCCGCCGGACTTGATGTAAACGCGGATGGCCGCGCCCTCCTTGCCGTAACGGGAGAGGATCTCCCGGGCCTTTTCCGCCGCCAGGGGGGTGATGCGGATGACCGCCTCCTCTGCCTCTACCATGCCCCTACCTCCCTACCCGTAAGCCTAGCACGGCAGGGGTAAAGAAAGGTGAGGCAGCTCCCACAGGGATACCATGGAGGCATGGACCTTTCCCGCGTGCAGGAGGTTTTGCAAGGCGAGGGGCTGGACGGTTGGCTTCTCTTCTCCTTCGGGCGGAGCAATCCCTTAGCCCTCGAGGTCCTAGGCCTTTCCTCCCTCCACCTCACCCGCCGCTTCGCCTACCTCATCCCCCGCCAGGGGGAACCCACCCTGCTCTGCCACGCCATAGAGGCGAGCCTCTTTCCTCCCCTTCCCGGAAACCGGGAAACCTACCACACCTGGAAGGGCTTTCTGGAAGGCCTCTCCCAGAGCCTCCAGGGGCTGAGGCGCATGGCCTTGGAGTACGTCCCCGGAGGGCAGATCCCCTACCTCTCCCGGGTGGACGGGGGCACCTTGGACCTCCTCCGGGGGATGGGGGTGGAGGTGGTTTCCTCCTGGCCTTTGCTCCTCCTCTTCCAGACCTGGGACGAGGCCAAGCTCTTGAGCCATAAGCGGGCCGCCCAGGGCCTGGCGCAAGCCCGGGACGCGGCCCTCGCCCTCCTCCGGGCCAACCCCAAGGCCACGGAAAAGGAGGTCCAGGGGGAGATGGCCCGGGTCCTCCTCCGCCTGGGCCTCGCCTTTGACCACCCGCCCATGGTGGCCTTTGGCAAAAACACCGCCAACCCCCACCACGAGCCCTCGGAGAAGCCCCTGGAGGAAGGGGAGGTGGTCCTCCTGGACCTCTGGGCCAAGGAACCCGGCGGCGTCTACGCCGACATCACCTGGATGGCGGGGCTCCACGCAGGGGAGGCGGCCCACCGGGCCTTTGAGGCCGTGGTCAGGGCCCGGGACGAGGCCATCGCCTTCGTGGAAAGGGCCTACCGGGAGGGCCGCCACCCCAAGGGCTTTGAGGTGGACCGCCTGGCCCGAAAGGTCCTGGAGGAAAAGGGCTACGGGGCCTACGTCCGCCACCGCACCGGCCACAACCTGGGGGAGGAGGTCCACGGCTCGGGGCCCCACCTGGACGACCTGGAGACCCACGACCTGCGGCCCCTGGTCCCGGGCCTCGCCTTCACCGTGGAGCCCGGGGTCTACCTGGAAGGCTTCGGCGTGCGCACGGAGGTGGACGTTTACCTCCATCCCGGGGGCCTCGAGGTCACCACCCCCTTGCAAAGGGAGCTCACCCCTCTTTAGGGGGGCATGGTATCTTGGGGGACGGCATGGACCGCCCCCTCCTGATCTTCTCCGGCCAGTCCAACCGACCCCTGGCCCAGGCCATGGCCGACGCCTTAGGCCTTCCCCTAGGGAAGAGCTCCACCTTGCGCTTCGCCAACGACAACCTCTTCGTGCGCTACGAGGAAAGCCTCAGGGAAGGGGACGTCTTCATCGTCCAGTCCCTCACCCCCCCGGTGCAGGACCACCTGATGGAACTCCTCATGATGGTGGACGCCGCCAAGGGGGCCAGCGCCGCCCGGGTCACCGCCGTCATCCCCTACTTCTCCTACGCCCGGAGCGACAAGAAGGACGCCCCCCGCATCTCCATCGCCGCAAGGCTGATTGCCGACCTCCTGCAGACGGCGGGGGCCGACCGGGTCCTCACCATGACCCTCCACTCCCCCCAGGTCCACGGCTTCTTCAAGATCCCCGTGGACCACCTCTCCGCCGAACCCGTCATCGCCAACCACTTCGCCACCCGCGTGGACCTGGAAAACGCCGTGGTGGTGGCCCCGGACGCCGGGGACTTGAAGCGGGCGAGCTCCCTGGCCCGCCGCCTCCATCTGCCCCTGGCCTTTATAGACAAGGAGCGGGTCTCCGACACCGAGGTGCGGGTGCGGATGCTGGTGGGGGAGGTGGCGGGCAAGACCGCCCTCATCGTGGACGACGAGATCTCCACGGCGGGAAGCCTGGTGGAGGCGGTGGAGGCCCTCCTCCAGGCCGGGGCCAAGGAGGTCTACGCCGCCGCCACCCACGGGGTCTACGTGGGCCCGGCCCTGGAGCGCATCGCCCGGAGCCCCGTGAAGGAGGTGGCCGCCACCGACACCTGCCCCCCCAAGGAAGGCCCCAAGCTCAAGACCCTCACCGTGGCCCCCCTCTTCGCCGAGGCCATCTGGCGCATCCACCGGGGGGAGTCGGTGTCCAGCCTCTTCACCTAAGGACCATGCGCAAGGAACGCTTCACCCTGGAAGGCCTGTCCCTTCTGGCCCAGGTACCGGAGAACCCCCAGGCCCTCCTGCTCCTCCTCCACGGCCTCCAAGGCTCCAAAGAGCACATCCTTTCCCTCCTTCCCGGCTACGCCCAAAGGGGCTTCCTCCTCCTCGCCTTTGACGCCCCCCGGCACGGGGAACGGGAGGGGAAGCCTCCCTCGGCCAAAAGCCCGAGCTACGTGGAGGAGGTCTACCAGGTGGCCCTGGGCTTCAAGGAGGAGGCCCTTAAGGTGGCGGAGGCGGCCCAGAGGCGCTTCGGCCTCCCCCTTTTCCTCGCCGGGGGGAGCCTGGGGGCCTTCGTGGTCCACCTCCTCCTCTCCGAGGGGTTGCGCCCCAGGGCCGCCCTGGCCTTCATCGGGTCGGGCTTTCCCATGAAGCTCCCCCAGGGGCAGCGGCTCACCGATCCCCGGGTGGAAGCCCTTTACCAGGCCCCGCCCGCCACCAAGGGGGAGGCCTACGGGGGGGTGCCCCTCCTTCACCTCCACGGCACCAAGGACCTCATCGTCCCCCTGGAGCGCATGGAGAAAACGGTGGAGGCCCTAAGGCCCCACTACCCCGAAGGCCGCCTGGCCCGCTTCGTGGAGGAGGGAGCGGGCCACACCATCACCCCCCTCATGGCCCGCATGGGCCTGGCCTTCCTGGAAGCCTGGCGGGAGGGTGGCCTTGCTCCAGGGGCTTAGGGGCTACCGGGGCTTTCCCGGGGGGTTCAGGGCCTACCGCAAGGCCTTCCCCACGGTGGAGCTTTCCTGGTGGCACCGGGTGGGGGACGTGAGGACCATAAGCCGCCTCCGGGCCCTGGCCCCGGAGGGGTTTCGCTTTAGCGTGATGGGGCACAAGCACCTCACCTTCCGCCCCAGCGGGGAGGAGCGGCGCACCCTGAGGCGCTTCTTAAGAAGGTTTCGCCGCTTCGGGGACAGGGCGGGGGCAGTCCGCCTCCTGGTGCCCGAGGTGGAGCCGGAGGTCTTCGCCCGGTGGCTGGACCTGCTTTCGGAGGTGCTGGAAGAGGTAGGCCCCGTCCCCCTGGCCTTCCAAGCGCCCCGGCCGCTCCACCCCCTCATCCGGGCCAGAGGCCACGCCCTGGTCAACGAGGGCGGGGGGCCTTTCCTGTACCTGGTGGACCCGGAGGAGGTCCCCGAAGGTGAGGGCTACCTCTACCGAAGCCACCCTTCCCAAGAGGGCCCATCCGCCCTACACTCATAGCGGAGGTTGACTCAGGTTGCGAACGGCCAGGCGCTTTACCCCCAAGGAGGCAGAGGAGATCTACCTGGTGCCCCACTGGAGTGCCGGGTTTTTCCGCATCGGGCGGGACGGGGAGATGGAGGTCACCCCGCTGGGCCCCCAAGGCCCCGCCGCCTCCCTTCTGGAGATCGTGGAGGCCCTGAGGGACGAGGGGAGGCCGCTGCCTTTGGTCCTCCGCTTCCCCCAGATCCTCGAGGCCCGGGTGCAGGAACTCAACGAGGCCTTCCGCAGGGCCATGGAGAAATACGGTTACCGGGGCACCTACCGGGGGGTCTACCCGGTGAAGGTGAACCAGCGCCGCCTGGTGCTGGAGACGGTGGCCAAGGCGGGGAAGGCCTACCACTTTGGCCTCGAGGCGGGCAGCAAGGCCGAGCTGGCCCTCATCCTGGCCCAGGACCTCTCCGAGGAGGCCCTCATCACCACCAACGGCTTCAAGGACGACGACTTCATCCGCCTGGCCCTCATGGGAAGGAAGCTCGGCCGCAACGTGGTCCTCACCCTGGAGAAGTTCGCCGAGCTGCCCCGGGTGGTCCGCCTCTCCCAAGAGCTCGGGGTCAAGCCCCTCTTGGGCCTCCGCTACAAGCTCAAGGCCAAGGGGGCGGGGCAGTGGGAGGCCTCGGGAGGGGAGAACGCCAAGTTCGGCCTCACCACCCCGGAGATCGTGCGGGCGGTGGAGATCCTGAAGGAGGCGGACCTCTTGGACGCCCTGGTCATGGTCCACGCCCACATCGGCAGCCAGGTGACGGACATCCGCAAGATCAAGGCGGCGGTGCGGGAGGCGGCCCAGACCTACGTGCAGCTCAGGAAGCTCGGGGCCCCCCTCCGCTACCTCAACCTGGGCGGGGGTCTGGCCGTGGACTACGACGGTTCCAAGACCAACTTCTACGCTTCCGCCAACTACACCCTCCCGGAGTACGCCGAGGACCTGGTCTACGTGACCAAGGAGGTGGTGGAGGGGCACGGGGAACCCCATCCCATCCTGGTCACCGAGTCGGGCCGGGCCATCACCGCCTACCACGAGGTCCTGGTCCTGGAGGTCATTGACGTCATCACCCCGCCCGGGGAGAGGAGGCCCACACCCCCCCCGGAGGAGGCCCACCCCCTGGTCAAGGAGCTCTGGGAAAGCCTGCAAAGCCTCGGCCCCAAGAACTTCCGCGAGGTCTACCACGACGCCTACGCCGACAAGGAGACCCTCCAGACCCTCTACGACCTGGGCCTGGTTTCCCTGAAGGACCGGGCCCTGGCGGAGGAGATCTTCTACCACATCGCCCGCAAGGTCTACGCCCTGGTGCGGGAACTGCCCTACGCCCCCGACGAGTTTGAGGATCTGGAGAAGCTCCTGGCCGACAAGCTGGTGTGCAACTTTTCCATCTTCCAGAGCCTTCCCGACGCCTGGGCCATCCACCAGCTCTTCCCCATCGTGCCCCTAAGCCGTCTCCACGAACCCCCTACCCGTCAGGCCACCCTGGTGGACATCTCCTGCGACTCCGACGGGAAGATTGACCGCTTCATTGATCTGCACGACGTGCGCCAGACCCTTCCCGTGCACCCCGTGCGCCCGGGGGAGTCCTACTACCTGGGGGTCTTCCTGGTGGGGGCTTACCAGGACGTCTTGGGGAGCAACCACAACCTCTTCGGCCAGGTGGGGGAGGCCCACGTGAGGGTGGACGAGGAAGGCTTCGCCATAGAGCGCTTCGTGCCCGGGGAGACCGCCGAGAAGGTCATAGAGAAGATGGGCTTCGCCGCCCGGGAGCTCACCCTCGGGGTGGAGCGCCTGGTGCGGCAAAGCCGCCTCTCCCCGGCGGAAAAGGGGGCCTTCCTGGAGCGCTACGCTCGGGAGCTCCAGGGGTACACCTACCTGGAGGACTAAGCCCCCGCCCTAGCCCGTTAAGGCCCGGTTAAGGAGGCCCGTGGCAGGATGGGGCCATGGCCTCCTTCAAGGGGCGTTATACTGGTCCCAACTTGCACCCCACCCTGGAGCTCCTGGACCCCCTGAACCCGGTGCGGCGGCAGATGGCCCTCTGGCTTCTGCCCCTGGGAAGCCTCCTGGCGGGGGTGGCCTACTGGGCCTCGAGGTCAGGGGGCCTGGACCCTGTGGACCGGACCTTCCTGGTCCCCATGGCCCTGGGCTTTCTCGCCTTCGCCCTTCTTCTTTGGCGCTTTCCCCCCTCGGCCCGGTGGGTGATCCCCGGCACCCACGCCCTCATCGCCTTGTACCTCCTTTCCACCCTGACCTACCAGCTCCTCTTCAAGCCCAACCCCCTGGGCCTCTCCCCCGCCGCCTACTGGGTACCCTTCTTTTACTTCTCCAGCTACCTCTTCTTCCCCGCCAAAAGGGCGGTGCGCCTGGCCTTCCTCTACCTCCTCACCCTCCTTCTCGTGACCCTTCTTGGCCTCATGCGCAACCCCTTCCAGCCCGTCCACTGGAACGCCCTGGCCCAGTTCTTCGGGGCCAACCTGGCCTACGTGGGCCTCCTCTACCTGCTGGTGCGCCTGAAGGAAGGGTATCTGGAGGCCCAGCTGGACGCCTACACCGACTTTCTCACCGGGCTCAGAAACCGCCGCTATCTAGAGATCATTTTGGAAAGGGAGCTTTTCCGCCTCTGGCGCTACGGCCGTCCCCTCTCCCTCATCCTCCTGGACCTGGACGGCTTCAAGGCGGTGAACGACACCCACGGCCACGAGGTGGGGGACCGGGTGCTCCGGACCTTGGCCCGGTGCCTGGAGGACCACCTCCGCCAGAGCGACCGGGCCGTGCGCCTCGGGGGCGAGGAGTTCGCCGTGGTCCTTCCCGAAACCGAGCTCCCCCAAGCCCTCCGCCTGGCGGAGCGCCTGCGCCGGGAGGTGGCCCTCCTCAAGGTGCCCCCGGTGGAAAGCCTCTCCGCCAGCTTCGGCGTGGCCCAGGCGGGCCCCACAGACTCCCCCCTCTCCCTCCTCAAACGGGCGGACGAAGCCCTCTACCGGGCCAAGCGCCGGGGGAAGAACCGGGTGGAGGCGGCCCCCAAATAGGGAAGCCCCGGCCTACAGCCGGAGCTGATTTTGCGTTACCGGGGCCCCATGCGGGCTTAGGCCCGCATGGGGTGGTATCAAAGCCCCGCCTCCCGCCTCAGGGCCTCCACCCGGTCCGTCTCCTCCCAGGGGAAGCCCAGGCGGCCGAAGTGGCCGTAGGCCGAGGTAGGGGTGTAAATGGGCCGCAGGAGGTCCAGCTCCTCAATGATGGCGAGGGGCCTGGGGTCAAAGACCTTCCGGGCAATCTCGGTGACCTTCTCGTCGGGCAGGACCCCGGTGCCGAAGGTCTCCACCCTAAGGGAGACGGGCCTCGCCTTGCCGATGGCGTAGGCCAGCTCCACCAAGGCCCTCTTCGCAAGCCCCGCCGCCACGAGGTTCTTGGCCATGTAGCGGGCGTAGTAGCTGGCGGAGCGGTCCACCTTGGTGGGGTCCTTGCCGCTGAAAGCCCCGCCCCCGTGGGGCACCGCCCCCCCGTAGGTGTCCACGATGATCTTGCGGCCCGTGAGCCCCGTGTCCGCGTGGGGCCCGCCCAGGATGAAGCGGCCCGAGGGGTTGATGAGGTACTCCGTCTCCCCCTCCTTCAGGTACTCCCCCGGGATGGCCTGGCGCACCACCTCCCGGATCAGGTCCTCGCGGAGCTGGTCCTGCTCCACCTCGGGGGAGTGTTGGGCGGAGACCACCACGGTCTTCACGTAGAGGGGCTTGTCCCCCTGGTAGACCACGGTGACCTGGGCCTTGCCGTCGGGGCGGAGGTAGGGAAGGAGGCCCGTCTTCCGCACCTCGGCGAGGCGCATGGTGAGGCGGTGGGCCAAGGTGATGGGAAGGGGCATAAGCTCGGGGGTCTCGTCGGTGGCGTAGCCGAACATCAGGCCCTGGTCCCCCGCCCCCACCCGGTCCAGGGGGTCGGTGGACTTGAGGACCCGCCACTCGTAGGAGAGGTTGACCCCGCCTGCGATATCCGGGGACTGCTCGTCTATAGCGGTGAGCACGGCGCAGGTATCGGCGTCAAAGCCGTACTTGGCCCGGGTGTACCCCACTTCCCGCACCGTCTTGCGCACCAGCCCAGGGATGTCCACGTAGCCCTCCGTGGTGATCTCCCCCGCCACGAAGACGAGCCCGGTGGTGACCAGGGTCTCAGCCGCCACCCTGGCCTTCTTGTCCTGGGCGATGAGGGCGTCCAGGATGGCGTCGGAGATCCGGTCGGCCAGCTTGTCCGGGTGTCCCTCGGTTACCGATTCAGACGTGACCAGCCTCAACGCAGGCACCTCCTTTGCGCCCCCTCGGGGCAACCCTGATAGTATAGCACCCCCCCTTTTCCGTCCAGGTATGATGGCGGGCCGTGAAGGACCGGGGAAGGCCCATCGGCGTCTTTGATTCGGGAGTGGGGGGGCTCACGGTGCTTTCCGCCCTGCGGAAGGCCCTCCCCCGGGAGGATTTCCTCTATTTCGGCGACACCGCCCGCGTCCCCTACGGGGGCAAGCCCCTCCCCATGGTGCGGCGCTTCGCCTGGGAGATCGCGGGGTTTCTCCTCAGGGAAGGGGTGAAGGCCATCGTGGTGGCCTGCAACACGGCGAGCTCCGCCGCCCTCCCCGACCTGGCCGAGGACCTTTCCGTGCCCGTCTTCGGGGTCCTGGAACCCGCGGCGGAGGAGGCGAGGGCCTACGGGAAGGTGGGCCTCATCGGCACCCAGGCCACGGTGGAAAGCCGGGCCTACGAGCGCCACCTGGACCTGGCCTGGGCCAAGGCCTGCCCCCTCTTCGTGCCCCTGGTGGAGGAGGGGCTCTGGGACGACCCGGTGGCCCTCCTGGTGGCCCGGCACTACCTGGAGGAGGCCCCCAAGGACCTCGAGGCCCTCATCCTGGGGTGCACCCACTACCCCTTCCTGAAGAACACCCTGGCCCGGGTCCTCCCCGGGGTACGCCTCATTGACTCCGCCGAGGCCACGGCCCGGCGAGTGGCCCGGGCCTTGGAAAGGGAGGGCCTTTTAAACCCCGAGGGAACGGGGCGGGTGGTCCACTACGTGACCGGGGACCCGGAGAGCTACCGGGCCCTGGCGGAGCGCCTGGGAGAGAGGGTGGAGGACCTCAGGCGGGTGAGCCTGGAGGAGCTCTAATACCACCCCATGCTGGCCCAAGCCAGTATGGGATGGTATTAAGCTGGGGCCATGCCCAAGAAGCCCCTCATTGACCAGCTCCACCACGGGGACAGCTGGCGGCTTTTCCGCATCCTGGCGGAGTTCGTGGAGGGCTTTGAGGCCCTCTCGGAGGTGAAGGTGCCCCTGGTCTCGGTCTTCGGCTCGGCCCGCTTCCTGGAAGGCCACCCGGCCTACGCCCTGGGCTACCGCCTGGGGAAGGCCCTGGCCGAGGCGGGCTTCGGGGTGGTCACGGGGGGCGGCCCCGGGGTCATGGAGGCGGTGAACCGGGGGGCTTACGAGGCGGGAGGAGTGAGCGTGGGCCTCAACATTGAACTTCCCCACGAGCAAAAACCCAACCCCTACCAGACCCACGCCCTCTCCTTGCGCTACTTCTTCGTGCGCAAGGTGCTCTTCGTGCGCTACGCCGTGGGCTTCGTCTTCCTGCCCGGGGGCCTGGGCACCCTGGACGAGCTCACCGAGGTCCTGGTCCTCATCCAGACGGAGAAGGTCCACCCCTTCCCCGTCTTCGCCCTGGACCGGGGGTACTGGGAGGGCCTCCTCTCCTGGATGGCCTTCCTCAGGGACCGGGGGGCCATAGACCCCAAGGACCTCCACCTCCTCACCCCCCTGGACACCCCCGAGGAGGTGGTGGCCGCCCTGAAGGCGGTATCCTAGGGAGGATGCGCCTCGTCCTGGCCACCTCCAACCCCGGGAAGGTACGGGAGCTCCAGGAGGGCCTAAAGCCCTTGGGCTGGACCCTCCTCTCCCTGGCGGACTTCCCCTTGCGCATGCCCAAGGAGGAAGGGGCCACCTTCCTGGAAAACGCCCTCCTCAAGGCCGCCCACGTGGCCAAGGCCACGGGGCTTCCCGCCCTGGCCGACGACTCGGGCCTCGAGGTCCCCGCCCTGGGCGGCGAGCCCGGGGTCTACTCCGCCCGCTACGGGGGGAGGGAGACGGACCGGGAGCGGAACGTCTTCCTCCTGGAGAGGATGCGCTACCTCAAAGGGGAGGAGCGGAAGGCGCGGTTCGTGGCCGTCTTGGTCCTGGCCTACCCTGACGGGCACGCCGAGGCCTACGAGGGAAGCGTGGAGGGGGTGATCCTCGAGGCCCCCCGGGGGGAAGGCGGCTTCGGCTACGACCCCCTCTTCTACGTGCCCGAGGCGGGCAAGACCTTCGCGGAGATGACCCTGGAGGAAAAGGCCCGCTACTCCCACCGGGGAAGGGCGCTTAAGGCCCTCCTGGAGGCCTACAAGAACGGGCCTCCTCCCCGGGAGATCTCCAGGCTGGAATGAACCTCCTCTCGCCCCACATCGCCCTCTACCGCCTCTTTGACCTGGCGGACGAGATAGATCTAAGCCGCCTCGCCACCCCCCGCCTCCGCCTCTCCCGGCCGAGGCTGGGCGCGGTGCGCTTCCAGAACCCCCCGGCGGAGCTGGAGCTGGGGGTGAGGAGCGTGGAGGGGGTCTCGGGCCTCCTCACCGCCAGGCTTTACGAGTTCGGCGTGGTCTCCCTCTCCCTCCGTATCCACCTGGGGGAGCGGGTGCCCTGGGAGTCGTTCCTGGAGAAAGGGCTAAGGATCCCCGAGCTCCCCTTCTGGGAAGGCTTCTTCCTGGCCGAGCTCGCCGCCCTGGAGCCCCACCTCCAGGGGGCCCTCCTCCGCCCCGAGGAGAAGCGCCTGAGCGAGGATTTCGTGGTCTACCACGCCCTGGGCCTGGAGGGTGCCAAGGCCCACAGCCCCCCGGTGGACCTCACCCCCCTCTGGATGGGGGCCAAGGAGGAGTTCGCCACCGAGGTGCGGCAGGAGATGGGCCGCTACCGCTACAGCTACTCCACCGAGGACCTGGCCCTTCTGGGGTTTGACCGGGTCCTCATCCTGGACTCCGAGGGGATCTGGGACGTGGCCGACCTGGTGGAGTTCGTCCACGCCCAGCTCTTGGAACTCTCCTACTACGACCGGGTGCTCACGGAGGAACTGGAGCTGGTGCCCCAGGTGCTGAGGCAACGGGGGCTTTGGGGCTACGGGAGGCTTCAGCGCCTCCGCCGCCGCCTCATGGCCCGGCATGCGGAGATCGCCGACGTCAAGGCCCGGATGGAGGGGGCCCTGCGCATCACCGAGGACCTCTTCTACGCCAAGATCTACCGGGCGGCCCTGGAGCTCTACGGGGCCCACGAGCTGGAAAGGAGCGTGGAGGAAAAGCTCCGGGCCCTCGAGGCCACCTACGAGATGGTGACCGAGGAAGTGGTCCACCTGAGGAGCCAGGCGGTGGAGGTGGGGATCCTGGCCCTCATCGCCTTTGAGGTGGTGCGGGCCCTCCTCTGATACCACCATGCTGGCCCAAGCCAGCACGGGGGCCCCTAGGCGGGCTTCCCCGGGCCGGCAGGGCGAAGGAAACCGGGCGTAGCCCCTATAGGACGTCCGCCCTTCCCGGAACGTGGTATGCTCGGAGGGCAGGGCGCGGAAAAAACTGGAAGCGGAAACGCTACCACGCGCCCGGAGGTGGGATATGAAAAAGGCGCTAGCCCTTCTCCTTGGCCTCTCCCTGGCCCTCGCCCAGGGGAAGATCACCGTCTGGACCCACTTCGGCGGCCCCGAGCTGGAGTGGCTCAAGGCCCAGGCCCAGACCTACGCCAAGACCTCGGGCACCAAGGTGGAGGTGGTGGAGGTTCCCTTCGGGGACATCAAGCAGAAGTTCATCCTGGGGGCCCCCCAGGGGCAGGCGGCGGACCTCGTGGTCTCCATCCCCCACGACTGGCTCGGGGAGATGGCCCAGGCCGGGGTGCTGGAGCCCATGGGCAAGTACGTGACCCAAAGCTACCTCTCCGACCTCCAGGCCGTGGCCGTGGAGGCCTTCACCTTTGGGGGCAAGCTCATGGGCCTCCCCGCCTTCGCCGAGAGCGTGGCCCTCATCTACAACAAGAAGTACGTGAAGGAGGCCCCCAAGACCTGGGAGGAGTTTCTCGCCCTGGCCCAAAAACTCACCACGGGCTCCACCTTCGGCTTCCTCTACAACATCGGCGACCCCTACTTCAACTTCGGCTTCTTCAAGGCCTTCGGCGCCGAGAACGTCTTCGGCAAGGACGCCAAGGGCAACCTGGACCCCAGCAAGCTCCTCATCGGGGGCGAGGTGGGGGAGAAGGCGCTTCAGTTCATCAAGGACCTCCGCTTCAAGCACAACCTGGTGCCCGAGGGGGTGGACTACGGGGTGGCGGACGGGGCCTTTAAGGACGGGGCCTTGGCCATGATCATCAACGGTCCCTGGGCGCTTGGCGACTACAAGAAGGCCAAGGTGGATTTCGGCATCGCCCCCTTCCCCACGCCCCCCGGGGCCAAGGGGCCTTGGGGGCCCTTCCTGGGGGTGCAGGGGGTGGTGGTGAACGCCTACTCCAAGAACAAGACCCAGGCGGTGAACTTCGCCAAGACCCTGGTGAGCGGGCGGAACCTGGTCTCCTTCAACCAGGCGGGCGGCCGCATCCCCGTTTCCAAGGGCGCGGTGAGGGAGCTGGAGAAGGACCCCGTGGTGGCGGGCTTCGCCAAGGTCTTCCCCCTGGGCACCCCCATGCCCAACATCCCCGAGATGGGCAAGGTCTGGGGCCCTTGGGGGAACGCCATCTCCTTGGCCATCCAAAGGCCCGACTCCAACGTGAAGAAGATCGTGGAAGACATGGTGGCCGAGATCAAGAAGGCCATGGGCAAGTAAGCCCCCATGCCCGCCCCCCGCAGGACGCCCGGCCCCTGTGGGGGGCGTATCTTTAGACCATGAAACACCCTCCTGGCCTCAAAGGTTTTCTCCTGGCCATGGGGCTCCTTCTGGGGCTTCTCCTCCTCTCCACGGGAGCGGGCCTCCTGGCCTACTTCCTCCTGCAGGTTTACCTCGCCCCGCCGGGCTGGGCCATCCTGGGGGTGGCCCTCCTGGTCCTGGTCCCAGGAGCGGTGGGGATGGGCAGGCTCTTCCCCTGGCTCACCGACTGGTACTACTTCCTTCCCGCCCTCTCCTTCCTCCTGGTCTTCACCCTCTACCCCGTGGGCCTCACCGTGTACCTGGCCTTCACCGACTATTCGGGAAAGCGAAACGGCTTCCCCGACCGCTCCACCGAAACCCGGGTGGTGGCCCAGGAGGGGGCGCGGCTCGTCCTCGAGGCGGGGGTGGCGGAGGCCCTGCGCTGCGACCCCTGCCAAGGCGAGCCCGTGGAGGTTTACGCCGAGGGCCACCGCCTGCGGGCGAGAATCGCCCAAGCCGAGGGGGAAACCCTTCTTTTGGACCGCACCCCGCCCTTCAGGGCGGAGTTTGTGGCCAAGGTGAACGCCTTCCGCTTCGTGGGCCTCAGGAACTTCGCCTTCATCCTCTCCCAGGCGAGCCAAGCCCTCCTTCCCGTCTTCCTCTGGAACGTGGCCTTCGCCACGGCCACCGTGTTGCTGAACGCCCTTTTGGGCCTCGTCCTGGGCCTCGTCCTCAACAACAAGGCCCTGAAGCTCAGAAACTTCTACCGCACGGCCCTCATCGTCTCCTGGGCCTTGCCAGGGGTCATCACCGTGCAGGTCTGGGTGGCCCTCCTCAACTACAACTTCGGGGCCATCAACCGCCTCCTGGGGGTCTTGGGCATCTACCCCATCCCCTGGCTCAACGACCCCGACTGGGCCAAGGTGGCCGTCCTCCTCGTCAACCTCTGGCTCGGCTTCCCTTACATGATGACCGCCACCCTGGGGGCCCTTTCCACCATCCCCGAGGAGCTCTACGAGGCGGCCAAGGTGGACGGGGCCACCCCCTGGCAGGCCCTCCTCCGCATCACCCTCCCCCTGCTGGAGAAGCCCATGGTGCCCATCCTTCTCTCCTCCTTCGCCTTCAACTTCAACAACTTCTACCTCATCTACCTCCTCACCGCCGGGGGGCCGGCCCAGGAAGGGCGGCTGGCCACGGCCCAGGCCACGGACATCCTCATCTCCTGGGCCTACAAGACGGCCTTCAGCGCCGAGGGGCAGTCCGCCTACGGCCTGGGGGCGGCCATCAGCCTCCTCATCTTCGCCATCACCGTGGCTATAAGCCTGGTGAACTTCCGGGTCACGGGGGCCTTAAGGGAGGTGCGGTAGATGCGCAAGGTCCTGGGCTTCCTCCTCACGGGCCTCGCCCTTTACGGGGCCTGCTGGTTCGCGGCCAACCGCCTCTTTGACGAGGGGTCCTACCGCAAGCAGGTGGCCTTCGGGAGCGTCTTCGTGCCCTACGGCTGGGCCTACGCTTTGGGCCTCCTCGGGGCCTTGGTCCTCTTCGTCCTCCTCGTTAGCCTCCTCTACACCGCCCTCGTAAACCGCTTCCAGAGGAGGCGGAAAAGCCCCTGGCCCCTCTTCCTCCAGGGGGTGACCCACCTCTTCCTCTGGGTCCTGATCCTCCTCGTCTACTACCCGGTGGTCCAGGTGGTGGCGGCGAGCTTTGACCCCACCAACAATCTCTTCAGCTTCCGGAGGCCCGACACGGGCTTCCTCCTCCTGGACGCCAAGGTCATCCCCTACCTGCCGGCGCCCTCCCTGGAAAACTACGCCCGGCTTGTGGAGGGAGTGGTCCTCTACCCCTACCAGGCGGGGCTTGCCCTCCTGGCGGGGCTCGCCCTCCTGGGGGTAGCGGGCATCGGGCTTCTAAGGCGGCTTCTCCCTCAGGAGGCGTGGATGGACCTCTGGCAGGGGAGGCTTCTCCTCCTCATGGCCCTTTCGGTCTTCGCCCTGGCCCTCTCCCTATCCCCTAGGCAGTTCACCGGGCAGGGCACGGAGGCCAAGTTCCTCCTCTGGGTGCGGAACACCTTCCTCATCTCCGGCCTCACGGGGCTCCTCGCCGTCTTGCTCACCGCCACGGCGGGGTACGCCTTCGCCCGCTTCCGCCACCTGCCCGGCCGCTACCCCATGCTCCTCTTCTTCGTCTTCGTCCAGATGTTCCCGGGGTTTTTAGCCCTGGTGGCCATCTACTACCTGCTCTCCCGGCTGGACCTCCTGAACACCTTCACCGGGCTCGTCCTGGCCTACTCCGGCGGCATCATCAGCTTCGGCACCTGGGTCTACAAGGGTTACCTGGAGAGCATCAGCCCGAGCCTCGAGGAAGCGGCCATGGTGGACGGGGCCACGAGGTGGCAGGTCTTCACCCGGATTCTCCTTCCCCTTTCCGCCCCCATGTTCGTCTTCATCTTCCTCCTGCAGTTCGTGGGCACCTACTCGGAGTTCGTCCTGGCCAACCTGGTCCTCACGGGGGTGGAGAGCTGGAACGTGGGCGTGGGGCTTAGGAGCTTCACCACGGGGCAGTTCCAGACCAAGTGGGGCATCTTCGCCGCGGCGAGCGTCTTAGGGTCCCTGCCCATCCTCTTCCTCTTCTACGGGTTCCAGCAGTACTTCGTCTCCGGCTGCACGGCGGGGGCCGTGAAAGAATAGAGGCGTGGACCTGGGAACCCTCAAGAGCAAAAGGGAAGCTATCTTGAACCTCTGCGCCCGCCACGGGGCGGTGAGGGTGCGGGTCTTCGGGTCGGTGGCCCGGGGAGAGGCCCAGGAGGAAAGCGACCTGGACCTCCTGGTGCTCTTTGAGGAGGGTCGCACCCTCCTGGACCACGCCCGCCTAAAGTTGGCCCTGGAAGGGCTTTTGGGGGTGCCGGTAGACGTGGTGAGCGAGAGGGGCCTGGCTCCCAGGCTTCGGGAACAGGTCCTGCGGGAGGCCGTGCCCTTATGAGGGACCCCCGGGAGAGGCTTCGGGATATCCTGGAAGCCATCGCCCGTATTGAACGGTACGCCGTTCTGGGAAAGGCGCGCTTTTTAGAAGACGAGCTGGTTCAGGTCTGGGTGGTCCACCACCTAGAGCGCATTGGGGAGGCTGCGGCCAGGCTGGGGCGGGAGTTTCACGAGGCCCAACCGCACCTCCCATGGCGGGAAATGGTGGCCATGCGCAACCTCCTCGTCCACGAGTACTTCAGCGTGGACCTGGAAGAGGTATGGCAAACGGTAATTCGGGATCTGCCCCTCCTAAAGGCTCAGATACAAACCCTCTTGGAGAACCTATGACCTACCACGACCTCGAGCACCTCCACCCCCCCTTCCCCGCCCTGGGGGAGGAGGTGGAGATCCGCCTGGAAACCGAGGCCAAGGAGGGGCTTCTCCTCTTTGAGCGGGACGGGGAGCTCCACAAAAAACCCCTGAGGCCCTGGGAAAAGGGCCTCAGGGCGCGGATTCCCGTCCACGCAAGCCCCTTCCGCTACTGCTTCCGCCTCCCCCAAGGCTACTTGGGAAGCCACGGCCTGGAGAGAACCCTTCCCCGCTACGACCGCTTCTTCCACCTCCTCGCCAGGCCCCTCCCCCCGGAGTGGGCCCTGGGAAGGGTCTTCTACCAGATCTTCCCCGACCGCTTCCGCCAAGGGCGCCCGGAGCTCGCCCCCCAGGAGGGGGCCTGGCTTTACGGGGGAAAGCCCATCCGCAGGAAGGCCTGGCACGAGCCCCCCGGGGAGGACGGGGCGCGGGAGTTCTACGGGGGGGACCTTTGGGGGGTCCTCGAGGCCCTCCCCTACCTCGAGGCCCTGGGGGTGGAGGCCCTCTACCTCACCCCCATCTTCCAAAGCCCCTCCAGCCACCGTTACGACACGGAGGACTACAGCCGGGTGGACCCCCATCTGGGCGGGGAGGAGGCCCTGCGGGCGCTTTACCAGGCCCTCGAGGCCCGGGGCATGAAGCTCATCCTGGACGGGGTCTTCAACCACGTGGGAGCCACCCACCCCTGGTTCCAGAAGGCCCTGAAGGACCCCTCCTCCCCCGAAAGGGGCATGTTCACCTTCCACCCGGACGGCGCCTACGCCAGCTTCTTCGGGGTAGGGCACATGCCCAAGCTGGACTACGCCTCCGCGCTCACCCAGGAGCGCTTCGTCTTCGGGAAGGAGGCCCCCGTCCGCTACTGGATGCGCCTCGCTCATGGCTGGCGCCTGGACGTGGCCCACTCCCTCGGGGAGGGGGGGACGAACCGCAAAAACGCCCGCTGGCTTAGGGCCCTGGCCCGGGCGGCCAAGGAGGAAAGGGAGGACGCCCTGGTCCTCGGGGAGCTCTCCTACGACACCGTCCCCACCCTTAGGGCCCACACCCTGGACGGGGCCATGCACTATGCGGGCTTCGCCCATCCCGTGATGGAGTGGCTCTCAGGGCGGGACCTCTACGGGAACCCCGTGAAGCTGGAGGCCGAGGAGCTTTGGCGGGCCCTCCTGGACCACTACCAGGCCCTTCCCCTCCAGCTCCGCCACAGCATGTACACCCTCCTCTCCTCCCACGACATCCCCCGGGCCCTCTGGCGCCTTAAGGGGGACAAGGAGCGCTTCAAGACGGCCTACGCCCTCCTCTTCGCCTTCCCGGGAAGCCCCGCCATCTACTACGGGGACGAGGTGGGCCTCTCCCAGCCCAACCCCTACGGGGTCTGGCGGGGAGACCCCTACTGCCGCGCCCCCTTCCCCTGGGACGAGGCCCTCTGGGACCGGGACCTCCTCGCCTTCCTCCGGCGCCTGGTGCGCCTGAAGAAGACCCATCCCGTCCTCAGGCTTGGTGGGCTCCTCCCCCTAAAGGCCCCGGAAGGGGTCCTGGCCTTCCGGAGGAGGCTTGGGGGGAGGGAGGTCTGGGCCTTCTTCGCCAGGGAGGCGGCGCGCCTTTCCCTCCCCCTAGGGATAGACCTCCTAGGGGAAAGGGAGGTGGCGGGGGAGGTGGAGGCGCGGTACCTCCTTCTGGAGCCCCTAGAATGAAGGGGGATGCGCCTCAAGCGGTTTAAGGGGAAGGTGCGGCGGGTGGTGCGGAGGAAGGTTGAGGCCCCGGGGGAGGCCCTTGGCGCCGGGGTGCCGGGCTTCCGGGAGCGTCTCCTCGCCCTGGTGGTAGGGGCCCGGCGCCGCTGGGAGGCCCTGAGCCCCGAGGAAAGGGAAGGGCTCCTTTCCCAGGCCACAGCCCTCCTTTCCCTCCTCCCCCCGGGAAGGCTTGGCCGGTGGGGCCTTCTCCTCGCCAAGGGGGTTCAGCTCTGGGCGAGGAAGGAGGTCCGTTCCCTTTTCCACAAGCTCCTGAAGCCCTGAGCCCGGGGTATACTCTTCCCTTGTGCGGGACGTCCTCGAGGTCCTGGAGTTCCCAAGGGTGCGGGCCCTCCTAGCGGAGAGGACCAGGACCCCTCTGGGCCGGGAGCTCGCCCTGGCCCTCGCCCCCCTTCCCCGGGAGGAGGCAGAGAGGCGGCACGCCCTCACGGGGGAGGCCCAAAGCTACCCCTACGCCCTCCCCGAGGCGGGGGCCTTGCGGGAGGCCTACGGGAGGGCCCTTGCGGGGGCGAGGCTTTCCGGCCCCGAGCTCCTTAGGGCGGCCCGGGCCCTGGAGGAGGCCATGGCCCTCAAGGCGGAGCTCCTTCCCCTGAGAAACACCTTGAGCCAGGTGGCGGAGGGCATCGGGGACCACGGGGCCTTCCTGGAGCGGGTGAAAAGGGCCCTGGACGAGGAGGGGGCCGTGAAGGACGAGGCGAGCCCCAGGCTTCTCCAGATCCGGAAGGAGCTTCGGCCCTTGCGGGAAACCATCCTGGACCGCCTCTACGCCCTCATGGACCGGCATCGGGAGGCCTTCCAGGACCGCTTCGTCACCCTAAGGCGGGACCGGTACTGCGTCCCGGTGAGGGCGGGGATGGCCCAGAAGGTGCCGGGGATCCTCCTGGACGAGTCCGAGTCCGGGGCGACCCTCTTCATAGAGCCCCTCTCCGTGGTCAAGCTCAACAACCGCCTCCAGGCCCTAAGGCTCCAGGAGGAGGAGGAGGTGAACCGCATCCTGCGGGAGCTCTCCGAGAAGCTCGCCCGGGAGGAGGGGTTGCCGGAGACCCTGGAGGCCCTGGGCCTTTTGGACCTCATCCAGGCCCAGGCCGCCCTGGCCCGGGACCTCGGGCTTTCCCGCCCCCGCTTCGGGGAGCGGTACGAGCTCCACCGGGCCTTCCACCCCTTGATCCCCAACCCCGTGAAGAACTCCTTCGCCCTGGACGAAAAGACCCGGCTCATCCTCATCTCCGGGCCCAACATGGGGGGGAAGACCGCCCTCTTAAAGACCCTGGGCCTCGCCGTCCTCATGGCCCAGGCGGGCCTCTTCGTGGCGGCGGAGAGGGCCCTCCTCGCCTGGCCCGACCGGGTCTACGCCGACATCGGGGACGAACAGTCCCTCCAGGAGAACCTCTCCACCTTCGCGGGCCACCTCACCCGCCTCAAGGAGATGCTGGAGGAGGCCACAGAGGGGAGCCTCGTCCTCATTGACGAGCTGGGAAGCGGCACCGACCCCGAGGAGGGGGCGGCCCTCTCCCAGGCCCTCCTCGAGGCCCTCCTCGCCCGGGGGGTCAAGGGCATGGTCACCACCCACCTCTCCCCCCTGAAGGCCTTCGCCCAGGGAAGGGAGGGGATCTTGAACGCCTCCATGCGCTTTGACCTGGAAGCCCTGCGCCCCACCTACGAGCTCGTTTTGGGGGTGCCGGGGAGGAGCTACGCCCTGGCCATCGCCAGGAGGCTTTCCCTCCCCGAGGAGGTCCTCAAGCGGGCCGAGGCTCTTCTGCCGGAAGGGGGGAGGCTCGAGGCCCTTTTGGAGCGCCTGGAGGCCGAGCGCTTGGGACTTCAGGCAGAGCGGGAAAGGCTTTCCCGGGAACTCGCCGAGGCGGAACGCCTAAGGAGGGCCCTGGCCGAGCGGGAGGCCCGCTTTGCGGAGGAACGGGCGGAAAGGCTAAGGGCCCTGGAGGAGGAGGTGCGGGCCGAACTCCTCAGGGTGGAGGCCGAGCTCAAGGCCCTGAAGGAAAAAGCCCGGACCGAGGGCAAGCGGAACGCCCTGAGGGAGCTCATGGCCCTAAAGGAGCGGTACGCCCCCAAAACCCCTCCCCCACCCCCGCCCCCTGGGCTTTCCCCGGGGCAGATGGTGGAGGTGGCCTCCCTGGGCAAAAGGGGCCGCCTTTTGGAGCTCAGGGGGGAGGAGGCCTTGGTGCAGGTGGGGCCTCTGAAGATGAGCCTGAAGGCCAAGGAGCTCAGGCCCCTTCCCCAGGAGACCCCGCCCAGACCCCTCCTCGCCAAGCCCGGCCGGGAGGTGAAGGAGGTGGACCTTCGGGGCCTCACGGTGGAGGAGGCCCTTCTGGAGGTGGACCGGGCCCTGGAGGAGGCCCGCGCCTTGGGCCTCCCCACCCTCCGCCTCCTCCACGGCAAGGGCACAGGGGCCTTAAGGCAGGCCATCCGGGAGGCCCTCCGCCGGGACAAGCGGGTGGAGGGCTTCGCCGACGCCCCGCCCCACGAGGGAGGGCACGGGGTCACGGTGGTCCTTCTCCGGGGCTCGTCCTGAGGCTAGCGCCAAAGGGAGAGAACCCCAAGCGCCACCGCGATGGCCGTGAAGTAGAGCATGGCCTTGTTGAAGGCGGTGTTGATCTCGGCCTTTACCTCCTGGCGCAGCGCGGCGATCTCCCCCTTCACCTCCTGCCGAAGGCCAGCGATCTCCCCCTTCACCTCCTGGCGGAGGAGGTCCATCCTGGCCTCCAGGGCGGATACCCGGTCGGGGAGGACGGCCATGACCCCCTCCACAATGCCCTCCAGCTTGTAGAGGCGTTCCTCTGTGGTCATCCGGCTTTTAGGATAGCAGAATCATGGCCCTCCCGTCTCGCTCCTGGAAGAAAGCGCAGAAAGAGGCCTCCCCTCCACCTCGGCGATGCGCGCCCGCACCCCTTGGGGGATGGGGGCCGGCCTACCCCCTTCCAGCCAGACCAGGACGCCCAGGCCCTTGGCGGCCGGTTCCCCGTTGGCGGTGATGAGGTGCTCCATCCGCAGGCTGGAGCGGCCGATCCCCAGGGTGCGCACCCCCACAAAGACCTCGTCCCCCAGGAGGATGGGCCTGAGGTAGTCCACCTCCATCCGGGCCACCACGAAGTGGCCCTCCTCCAGCCAATCCGGGGAGATCCGCTGGAAGTAGCGGATGCGGGCCAGCTCCATGTAGGAAAGGTGGACCGCGTTGTTCACGTGCCCCAGGGGATCCAGGTCCCGGAAACGGACCTCCACACGCACCTTGACGGGAAACTCCTCCGGCATAGGCCCTCAGTTTACGCTTTCCAAGGGGTGACCCGCGGGTCAGGTATAGTGGGGCCTATGGAAACCACCTGGGACCTCACCCCCCTCTTCCCCGGTCTGGAAAGCCCCGAGTTCCAGCGGGCCTGGGAGGGCCTGAAGGGGAGGATCGGCGGGCTCAAGGAGCTTTTGGAGCGGGAAGCCCCCCTCCCCGAGGTCCTCTCCGCCCTAGACGCCCTCCTGGAGGAGGCCACCCCCCTTCGGGCCTACCTCTACGCCCGCTTCACCGCAGACACCCAGGACGAGGCCGCCTCGGCCAAGCTCTCCGAGCTGGAGATCCTCTTCCTGGACTTCCAGCGCCTTAAGCCCCGCCTCACCCGCTACCTGGCCCTAAAGGACCCCGAGGAGGCGGGGCCCTACCGTCTCCTGGTGGAGGAGGCCAAGGAGGAGGCCCTCCACATGATGGCCGAGGGGGAGGAGGTTTTGGCGGCGGAGCTTTCCCTCTCGGGCAGGCGGGCCTGGGACAAGCTCCACGAAAGCCTCACCAGCCAGATCACCGCCTCCGTGGACGGGGAGGAGATGCCCATGGCCAAGGTGCGGAACCTCTACTTCCACCCCGAGGAGGCGGTGCGGAGAAAGGCCTACGAGGCCGAGCTCAAGGCCTGGGAGGCCCACGAGGTGCCCCTGGCCTTCGCCCTAAACGGGGTCAAGGGGGAGGCCTCGGTCCTAAACCGCAGGCGGGGGTACCGGGACGACCTCGAGCCCACCCTCTTCCGGAACCGCATCACCCGGAAGGCCCTCCACGCCATGCTGGAGGCGGTGAGGGAAAGCCTCCCCCTCTTCCGCCGCTACTACCTCCTCAAGGCCAGGGCCCTGGGGAAGGAGCGCCTGGACTGGTGGGACCTCTTCGCCCCCCTGGGCCGGGGGAGGCGCTGGACCCTGGAGGAGGCCCGGGACTTCGTCCCGGAAAAGCTCTCCGCCCTGGTCCCGAGGGCCGCGCAGGTGGCCGAGGAGGCCTTCCGCGAGCGCTGGATGGACCTCCTGCCCCGGAAGGGCAAGGTGGGCGGGGCCTACTGCATGCCGAGGGGTGGGGGGAAAAGCCTCATCCTCGCCAACTACGAGGAGAGCTTTGAGTCGGTGTCCACCCTGGCCCACGAGCTGGGCCACGCCTACCACAACCTGGCCCTGGCCCGGGTCCCGGCCTCCCTGAGGAAGGTGCCCATGACCCTGGCGGAGACGGCCAGCATCATGAACGAGACCCTGGTGGTGGAGGCGGCCCTGAAGGAGGCCTCCCCCGAGGAGGGCCTCCTCATCCTGGACACCTACCTCCAGGGGGCGGCCCAGGTGGTGGTGGATATCCATAGCCGCTTCCTCTTTGAGTCCTGGGTGTTTGCGCGGCGGAAGGCCCGGGAGCTTTCCCCAAGGGAGTTCAAGGAGCTCATGGTCAAGGCCCAGGAGGAGGCCTACGGGGAGGCCTTGAGCACCCGCCACCCCTACATGTGGGCGGTGAAGGGGCACTACTACGGGGCCGACTTCTACAACTATCCCTACACCTTCGGCCTCCTCTTCGGGCTTTCCGTCTACCAGAAGGCCAAAGAGGACCCCGCCTTCGCCGAGCGGTACGAGGACCTTTTGGCCGAGTCCGGCATGTACCCCGCCAAGGAGCTCGCCCTGCGCTTCGGCTTTGACCTGGAAAGCCCGGACTTCTGGCGCAAAGGCCTTGCGGTCCTGGCCGGAAAGGTGGAGGAGCTGGAGGGGCGCCTGACCAAAAGCTGAAAAAGGGGCCCTAGGCTCTTAGGGAAGATGCGCCTCCTCGTCCTCTGCACCCACAACTCGGCCCGCAGCCAGATGGCCGAGGCCTGGCTCCGGCACTGGGCGGGGGAGCTCGGGGTGGCCCTCGAGGTCCACTCCGCAGGCACGGAAAAGACCCGGGTGAAGGAGGAGGCCAAGGCGGTGATGGCCGAGGTGGGGCTGGACCTCTCGGGGCACTTTTCCAAAACCCTCTTTGAGGTCCCCGACCCCTGGAGCTTTGACCTGGTTCTCACCGTGTGCGACCAGGCCAAGGAGGCCTGCCCCGCCTACCCCGCAAAGACGGAGAAGCGCCACGTCTCCTTCCCCGACCCCTCGGGCGGGCCCCCGGAGGCGTGGCGCCGGGTGCGGGACGCCCTGGGGAGGATGAGCCGCTTTCTGGTGGAAGCCCTCAAGGAGGGGAGAATCCCCTCCGACGAGGAGCTAGAGGAGGCGGCGGGGCTTTAGGGCTTGTCCCCCACGTGGATGGCCGCCACCCCGAAGGTGAGGAGCTCGTAGCGCACGGAAAACCCCGCCTCCTCCATCATCGCCTTCAGGGCCTCGGGGGCGGGGAAGGCGTAGACGCTTTCCGGCAGGTAGCGGTAGGCCCCAAAACTCCCCGAGATCACCCCCCCTAGGAAGGGGAGGACCCGCCCGAAGTAGACCCGGTACACCAGGCCGAAGGCGCCCCTGGGGGGCGGGGGGAATTCCAGGACCACCAGCCTCCCCCCGGGGGCCAGGACCCGGAAAAGCTCGGAAAGGGCCTTCCGGTAATCGGCGAAGTTCCGGAAACCGAAGGCAACGGTCACGGCGTCAAAGCTTCCCTCCGGGAAAGGGAGGGAAAGGGCGTCCGCCTCCTGGAAAAGGACCTCGAGGCCCCGGGCCTGGGCCTTCCTGCGGGCGATTTCCAGCATGGGCGGGGCGAAGTCCGCCCCCACCACCTCCGCCCCCTTAGCCCGGGCCTTGAGCATGAGGGCCAGGTCCCCGGTGCCCGTGGCCAGGTCCAGGATGCGCCTTGGGGCCTTCTCCAGGGCCAAGGCCACCGCCCGCCTGCGCCAGGAGAGGTCCGCCCCGAAGGAGAGGAGGCGGTTTAAGAGGTCGTAGCGGGGGGCGATCTCCGAGAACATGCGCCGCACCCTTTTGGCCTTCTCCTCGGGGGAAACCGCCACGAGGGAAGTCTAGCACGAAGGGCCACCCCCTTGGGGTAAAATCCTCGGCGTGTTGACGGACCGCATGCGACTGGGGCTTCTGGCCCTTTTGGGAGGGGGCCTCACCCTCCTCCTCTGGTACCTGGCCCCCTGGGCCGTGCCCCACCGGACCTTCGGCGGCGAGGGGGTCCTCCTAAGCCCCTTCGGCCACCACCTGCCCCAGGGAAGCCTGCCCCAGGGCTACCAGGACGCCTGGCTCTACCCCGTCTCCTACCTCTCCTTGGCCTGGCTTTCCTTAAGCCTTCTCCTCCCCTGGACCCGGGCGGGCGTCCGGGGGCTCTCCTGGGCCGGGGCTTTGGGCCTCGGGCTTTTCCTCCTCACCTACTTCCTCTTCCAGGGGAGCGTGGCCCAGGTGAACGCCGGGGCGGAAAGGCCCCTTTTGCGCCGCTACAGCCTTGGCCTCGGAAGCTACGCCACCTTGGCCTACGGCCTCTACCTCCTCCTCCTGGCCCGGGTCTACTCCCCGGGGGGGCTCGCCTTTCTGGTGCGCAGGCGGGGGGTGGTGGTGCCGGTCTTCTCCCTCCTCCTCGCCTCCCTCCTGGGGGGGGTCATCGTGGCCCTCCTCAAGGAGAACCTGGGGGAGGCCCAGAACCTCCGGGAAGGCCTCATGCTCAAGCTGGACCTCATCACCTACACCTACCAGCTCCTCTATAGCCCCCTGGTGAACCCCTCCGGGCTCCTGCAAAGCCTCCTCCTGGCCACCCCCCTCATCTTCACCGGGCTTTCCGTGGCCTTAGGCTTCAGGGGCGGCCTCTTCAACATCGGGGCCCCGGGGCAGCTCATCCTGGGGGCCATCGCCGCCATGCTGGTGGGGGTCTACGTGGAGGGCCCCAGGTGGCTCGTCCTGCCCCTGGCCATCCTGGCCGCCGCCCTGGCCGGGGGGCTTTGGGGGGCGGTCCCGGGCTGGCTCAAGGCCCGCTTCGGGGCCCACGAGGTCATCAACACCATCATGTTCAACTACATCGCCGCAAGCCTCTTTCTCTTCCTCATCTCCGCCAACGAGTACAAGTTCTTCGGGAAGACCCTGTACCTCCCCTTCAAGTACCCGGGGTACGAGGCCAGGAGCTACGAGATTCGGCCCGAGGCCCGCATCCCCCACTGGACCGAACTCCTGGCCCCCGGGGGGGAGCTTTCCCTCGCCCTTCCCCTGGCCCTTCTCCTGGGCCTTTTGGGCTACTTCCTGGTGCGGAAGAGCCTGGGCCACCGGGTCCTGGCCGCCCTTTTCCTCGGGTTCCTGGGCTACGGGGTGGGGGGGCTTCTCCCGGGGCCGCACGTGGCCTTCGGGCCCGACCTCACCTCGGTGCGCCTGAACGGGGCCTTCCTCCTCGCCCTTCTCGCCCTCCTCCTCTTCCACCTCTACGTCTTCCGCCACGTGGGGGGGTACGAGCTCCGCGCCCTGGGCCTCGCCCCTAAGGCGGCGGAGTACGGGGGGGTGAACCCGGGGAGAAAGGTGGTCTGGATCATGTTCCTGGCGGGGGCCCTGGCGGGCCTGGCCGCCACCCACTACGTCCTGGGCGGGGGGATTGACGAGTACCGGCTGAAGCAGTCCCTCCCCTACTCCGTGGGCTTTGACGGCATCGCCGTGGCCCTCATGGGCCAGAACACCCCCCTTGGGGTGGGGCTCGCCGCCTGGCTTTTCGGCATCCTCCTCACCGGGGGGCTTCAGGTGAACCTGCAACTGGGCATCAGCCGGGAGCTGGTGGCGGTATTGCAGGCCCTCATCGTCCTCTTCATCGCCGCCGGGGGCTTCCTCCCCCGCTACTTCACCGATCCCTTGCGGGCCGCCGAGGTGGAGCTTCGGGAAGAGGGGGTGCGCTGATGGACACGGCCTTCCTGATCGCCCTTTTCTTCTCCACCCTGCGCCAGACCACGCCCCTGCTCCTCACCGCTTTGGGGGGGATGTTCTCGGAGAGGAGCGGGGTGGTGAACATCGCCCTGGAGGGCATTATCCTCTTTGGGGCTCTCACGGCCGCGGTGGTGGTGGAGCGCTTGGAGGCCGCCCTGGGCCCCGGGCCCCACCCCTGGCTCCCCTGGGTGGGGGTGGTGAGCGCCATGGGGGTGGGGGGGCTGGTGGCCTTCGTGCACGCCCTGGTCTCCATAAAGTACCGGGCGGACCAGATCATCAGCGCCACCGCCCTCAACCTCCTGGCCCTGGGGGCCCCAAGCCTGGTCCTCACCTACTTCTACGGCAACGCCACCAGCTCCAAGGAGGTGGAGAACCGCCTCCCCCTCCTCCTGGGCCTCTCCCCCCTGGTCTACCTGGCCTTCCTCCTGGTGCCCCTGGCCTGGTGGGTCCTCTTCAAGACCCCCTTCGGCCTGAGGCTTAGGGCCGTGGGGGAGCACCCCGAGGCCGCGGACACCTTAGGGGTGAACGTCTACCGCCTGCGCTACACCGGGGTCATCCTCTCGGGCATCCTGGCGGGCCTGGCTGGGGCCTACCTCTCCATCGGCTTCCTGAACCAGTTCGTGCGGGGTATGTCGGCGGGGATGGGCTTCATCGCCCTGGCGGCCATGATCTTCGGCAAGTGGCATCCCGTGGGGATCCTCTTCTCCACCCTCCTTTTCGGCTTCGCCTCGGCCCTCGCCATCCAGCTTCAGGGGAGCGAGATCCTGCCCGCCGTCCTGGTCCAGGCCTTCCCCTACGTGGTCACGGTGCTGGTCCTGGCGGGGTTCATCGGCCGAAGCCGCCCTCCGGCCGCCGTGGGCAAGCCCTACGAGAAGTAGGCCCGAAGCCGCCCCAGGCGGTGGGAAAGCCTAAGGCGGCTTCCGTCCCGGAAGCGAAGCTCCACCCCATCCCTCCCCAGGGCGAAGGCCCAGAGGCGCTCCGCCCCCACGCCCTGGGCGAAGCGGGCGTGAGGGTCGGCCCGGAGGTAGAGGAAGCCTTCCTCCAGCCAGACCTGGGCCTCGGTCCCCTGCCGGTTGAGGACCAGGCGGCGCACCCTTCGGGCCCAAACCTCGGCCTCGCTCACGGCGTGATACCCTTCCTCCTTAGGGAGACCCCAAAGAGGGGGGGATCGGCGGAGAGGCTCGTGTTCCACACCGCCGGGCAGAAGTTCACCCTCTCCCCCACCACGGCGGGGACGCCGGGGTAGGAGGGGTAGAAGGCGGGGAGGGGGCCTCGGGCCAGGTAGGACCTCACGCAAGCTCCTCCTTGGCCACCTCCAGGGTCTTCCCGTCCTCCAGGTGGAGCTCCACCGTCCCCTTCAGGGGGTGGACCTTCTGCACCTTGCCGCAAAGGCCCGCCTTGGTGCAGACCCGGGCGTTCACCCGGGGAAGCCCGGCCAGGAGCTCCTGGTACACGGGGTGCTCGTAGGTGAGGCAGCAGAGGAGCCTGCCGCAGGGCCCCGAGATCTTCTCGGGGTTTAAGGGAAGCTGCTGGTCCCGGGCCAGCTTGATGGAGACCTGGGCGAAGCCCTGAAGCCAGGTGGAGCAACAGGACTCCATGCCGCAGGCCCCCAGGGTCCCCAGGTACTGGGCCTCCTCCCTAGGGCCCTCGGCCAGGAACTCCACCCGCGCCCCGTAGCGCTCCCCTAGCTCCCGGCTGAAGCGCCTGAGGTTCACCCGTTCCAGGGCGGCGTAGTGCACCGTGAGGTGGCCCCCGTCCAGGGTGAAGTCGCACCCCAGGACCTTGGCCGCCACCCCCTCCTCCTTCAGGCGGGCCCGCAGGTAGTGGAGGACCTCCTCCGCCCGGGCCCGAAGCCGCGCCGCCTTGTCCAGGTCCTCCTTGCTGGCCAGGCGCACCACCTCCCCTTCCTCCCTGGCCTTCCCGGGGGGGGTGCGCACCCTGCCCACCTCGAGGCCCCTCCTGCCCCGCACCACCACGTAGGCCTCCAGGGGCGGGGGCTCCCCCTGGAAGCGGAAGTACCGGAGGACGGGGGTGCGGAAGCGGACGCCTACCGTCATGACTCTAAGTCTAAGGCCAGGCGGGCCAGGACCAACTCGGGGTTCACGTACCCCTCCAAGGCCTCCCGGGCCCTTTCCAGGGCCAGGAGGGCCTGGGGACGGTGGCCGAGAAGGGCGCGGAGCAGGTGGAAGCCCTCCTCCTCCGCCAGGACCTCCTTGAGGAGGGCCAGACGGGAAAGGAGGGGGCTTTCCAGGAGCCTCCTGGCCTTCTCCAGGCGCTCCCGGAAGGCCTGGCCCTCGGCGAGGGCCCGGAGGAGGCGGCCCGGGGCCCCGGCGGCGTAGGCCAAGAGGTGGGGGTCTTCCGTGAGGGCCCTGAGGCGCTCCTCCGGCACCGGGCCGAAGGCCACCTCCAGGGCGCGGCTGGCCAGGGTGGGGAGGAGGGTGGTGCGGCTCGGGGCGATGAGGATGAGGCGGGCGTAGGAAGGGGGCTCCTCCAGAAGCTTGAGGAGGGCGTTGGCCGCGGCCTCCGTGAGGAGGTGGGCCGAGTCCAGGACGGCCACCTTCACCCGCTCCCGGGGGTGGCTGGAAAGCCAGTCCCAAAGGGGCTCCACCTCCTCCAGGCGCACCTCCTTCCGCCCCTTGAGCCCGGTCTCCTGGGGGCCGATCTCCCAGAGGTCCGGGTGGGCCTCCAAAAGAGGCGGGGGGAAGCCCCGGTTGAGGCCCAGGGCGTACCAGCGGGCCACGAGGCGCCTCCCCACCCCTTCCGGGCCGGAGAAGAGGAGGGTGGAGGCCTCTAGCCTGGGCAGAAGCTCCAGGACCCCCTCGTGGCCGATTATTCCCCCTGGGTAAGGCGGGTATAGAGCCATAGGGGAAAACCCTCCTCCGCCAACCGCCCGGCCACCTCCTCCAGAGGGTAGGCCACCCGGAAAAACTCCAACCGATCCCCCTCCCAGAGGGCGAAGGCCGCCCCGGGCACCCCGTCCCGGGGCTGGCCCACCGAGCCCGGGTTCACCAGGGCCCGCACCGTGGGAGGAAGCCTCACCTCCCCCCCCTGGGCGAAGGCCTGGTAGCGCACCCAGGGCCTGGGCCCCGCAAGCTCCAAAAAGGCCCCCGCCAGGTGGGTGTGGCCGTGGAAGACCAGGCGGTGGGGGCTGCAGCCGAAGGCCTCCCGGGCCAAGGAGAGGCCGTCCAGGTACTCCAGGGGGTCGCAGGGGCTTCCATGGACCAGAAGGGCCCCCTCCACCTCCTTCTGCCAGGGCCAGGAGGCCAGGAAGTCCAGCTGCCTGGGGGATAGCCTCTCCCGTTGCCAGGCCAGGATCTGCATCACCGCCCCCTCCAGGGGCAGCCGGTCCAGGGCCAGGAGCCAGGCGTCGTGATTGCCCAAGACGCACTCCGCCCCCACCTCCAAAAGCCAGTCCAGCACCCGGTCCCCGTCAGGGTAGTAGCCCACGGCGTCCCCCAGGAAGAGCACCCGGTCAAAGGCCGGGGCCTCCTTCAGGACGGCCTGCAGGGCAGGCCAGTTCCCGTGGATGTCCGAGAGGACCAGGTAGCGCACGGGGCTTAGGATACCATGGGGGTATGGTTTCGGCCCTGCTGGAAAGGCTCTCCCTGGACCTCGAGGTCCTCTCGGAGCACCTCCGGGCAGGACTGGACGAGTTCGGCACCCTCCTCGCCTACCTGGAGGGGGGCCCGGGCGGGGGGACGGTCCTCCTCCACGCCCCCTACACCGAGGCCCTCCCCGTGCTCCAGGCCCTGAACGGCCTCGCCTTCCGGGGGCGCCTCCTCTTGGCCCTGGACCCTTCCCCCCTTTCCCCCACCCTGGAAGGCCTCCCCCTCACCGGCCCCACCCGCACCCCCCTGGAACACCTCCTCAAGGCCCAGAGGCCCCACCGCCTCCTCCTGGCCTTCCCCGGGGAGGGGCTTGGGGTCTCCTTCCCCGGGGTCAAGGAGACGGAGGAGGGATGGCGGCCCCTGGAGGCGGAGGGAGATCCCCTGGCCCTCACCGTGCGGGCCCCCACCGGCCTCACCTACCGGGAGGTGCGGGCCTACGCTCCCTGGGAGAGCCCGCCCCTGCCCCTCTCCCTCCCCCAAGGGGAGGGCCCCTACCTGGGAGGCGTGGGCTGGGCCCTGGGGGTTCCCACCTACGGGGTGGGGCTGGTAAACTTGAGGGCAAGCCTGGAGGCGGTGCTCGGCCTCGGGTGGCGTGGGAGGTGAACCATGGTATATATCGCCCTCTTTGCCCTAGGAGCGGCCCTCGTGACCCTGCTCTTCTACCTGATCCTCAACCCCCGGGTCCTCACCACCGAGGGGGAGACCTTTGACCTGCGCTTCATCCTCTTCATGCTGATCCTCATCGTCCTGGCCGCCTCCACCGTGGCCTTCATGCTGGTCCTGGGAAGGATGTACCACCTGCTCTGAGCCCTTCCCGGGGAAAAGAGCCTAAAAGGGCTTGACCAGGGGTTCTGGGGCTTTCTGGCCCCGGAGGTAGTCCAGGTCCTTTTGCAGGAAGTCCTGGGTGGCCTCGAGGACCGGCAGGAACTCCCGGGGGAACTCCCCCTTAAGGTGAGCCATGCACCGTAAGAGCCCCTCCACCACCTCCCGCTCCTGCTCCCGCCGCCTTCTACCCCCCCTCAGGGCGCTCCAGGCCAGGCGCTCCAGCCGCCGCACCAGGCAGACCCGGGGCTCCCCCCCTACCCCCTGGCAGGGCAGGCCCTCGGCCCCCGAGCAGGTGGCGTAGGCCTTCTCGTAAAGGGGGGCGAGCTCCGGGTGGCCCAGAAGGGCCATGCCCAGGGGCCCGGCGTGCCCCGCGGCCAGGCGCAGGTACTGGGCGTGGCGGGCGCGGCGGACCTCCACCTCCATGCCCCGAGGATACCCCTTCCCCGACGGGACAAATGCCCCCTCGCCCAAGCCGGGCCTCCATGGGGCCGCCTTTTGGGGTACTTAGAGGCGGAAGGGGTCCCTCAAGCCCGCCCGGGCGATGGCCAGGGCCTCCTCCGGGGCCCAGGAGAGGGCCAGCACCCCCCGGTAGGCCCTGAGGGCCCGCTCCCGCTCCCCGGCCAGGTCCAGAAGCTGCCCGAAGCGGGCGAGGACGTAGCCCGGGAGGTACCCCGGGTGCTGGAAGTCCATGCGGAAGACCTCCTCCATGAGGCTTAGGGCCTCCCGCCACTCCCCCGCCGCCAAGTAGATCTGGGCCGCCAGGTACAGGGCCTCGGGGCTTCCCACGGCGAAGAGCCCCTCCAGAAGTCCCGCCCAGTCGTCCTCCTCCCTAAGCTGCCAGGCCCGGTCTAAAAGGGCCCTTTCCCTTTCCGCCTCCCCTGGCTCGTGGGCCTTGGGCAGGGCCTCGGGGAAGACCTCCGCCAGGAAGAGGTAGTCCAAAAGCTCCGCCACCACCGCCCCCTCCTTCCCCCTTAGGGCCCCCGCCACCCGCTCCATGCGCCTCTTGCGGAACCCCGTGGCCGGGCCCTCCCCGAAGGCCTGGGCGAAGCCCGCGTACACCTCCTTGAGCCTCCCCAGAAAGGCCTCCGAGCCCAGGGCCTCGGGGGTGAGGGGGGTCTTGAGGAGGTCCAGGAGGGCCTGGTCAAAGGCGGCCATGCGCTCCAGGTGGGGCCTGCCCAGGGGATGGGCAGATAGGGCCTCCCGGAAGGCCTCGGCCTCGGCCTTGAGGTGGGCCTCCTCGTCCAGGGGCACCACCGGGATGCCCCTCTCCTCCGCCCAGGGCAGGAGGTGGAAGAGGAGGGGGTCCTCCTCCCGCCACCGGCCCTCCCTTAAGCCCTCCTCCGAGTGGGAGGCCAGGAAGACCGAGGCGGGCCGGGCCTCCTCCAGCATGGCCAAAACCGTGGCGGCGTTGTAGCGTGGGTGCAGGATGTGGAAGGCCCCGAGGGAAGGCAGAAGAAGCATCCTCTCCATCTTAGACCTGGGGGAGAGGAACTACCGCCTGGCGGTGGTGAACGGCTGGCTGGTGTGGCTGGGGGACGCCTTCCTAAACCCCAACATCGTCCTCGCAGGCTTCGCCGCCAGGCTCGAGGCCCCCGGCGCCTTAATCGGCCTCCTTCCCGCCCTTCTCCAGGCGGGGGGGATGGTGCCCCAGGCCTTCCTGGCCCCCTGGGTGGCCAGGCTTCCCCGGAAGATCCTCCTCTACCGGAGGGTGGCCGCTCTGAGGCTATCCGGGGTGGTCCTCATGGCCCTCTCCGCCTTCCTCCTGGGGAAAAACCCCTCCCTACTCCTCTTCGGCTTCCTCCTGGGGCTTCTCCTGAACGCCCTCTTCACCGGGGTCAGCAGCCTCCCCTTCTGGGAGGTGGTGGCCAAGACCACGCCCCCAGGAAGGCGGGCCCACCTCTTCTCCGCCCGGAACCTGGTGGGGGGCTTCCTGGCCTTCCTGGCGGGGTTTCTGGTGCGGGAGGTGCTTTCCCTCCCCCTTCCCTTCCCCCTTCCCTACGCCCTCCTCTTCGCCCTGGGGGCCTTGGCCTACGGGCTTGGGTGGTACCTCTTCGGCCTCACGGAGGAGCCCGAGGAGGCCCAGAGAGAGGCGAGGCCGGACCTAAAGGCCCCCCTCCGCCGCCCCGCCTTCCGCCGCTACCTGAGGGTGCGCCTCCTCCTGGCCCTGGCGGGCCTCGCCGAGCCCTTCTACGCCGTCTACGCCGTGAGGGCCCTGGGGCAGGGGAAGGAGCTTGGCCTCTACCTTTCCCTCTACGCCCTCTCCTTCACCCTCTCCAACCTCCTCTGGGCCCGCATGGCGGAAAGGGGCTCCAGGGGGGTGCTCAAGGCGGGGGCGGGCCTCGCCGTCCTGGCCCTTCTTTTCGCCCTCCTCCTTCCCCCAGGCCTCTTCGGCCTGGTCTTCCTCCTCCAGGGGGCCTACCTGGCCGCCCTGGGCCTCTCCACCACCACCCTCCTCTTAAACCTGGCCCCGCCCGGGGAGCGTAGCGCCGCCATCGGCCTCACCAACACCCTGGCGGGCCTTTTCGCCTTCTCTCCCGTCCTCGGGGGGTACCTGGCCGACCGCCTGGGCTTCCCCGCCCTCTTCCTGCTGGCGGCAGGCCTCTACGCCCTGGCCCTGTACGCCGGGAGGAGGCTGCCGGAGGAAGTATAAGCAAGGCATATAATGGAGCAGGAGGTGGTCTTGTGTGAAACCTATTCATCGTGTTCTGGTCTCGGCGCTCGTTCTCGGCACCCTGGGGCTAGCCCAAAACGGGGATCCTCCGCCCTCCTCCTGGGCCCAGGAAGCCGTGGAAATCCTTCTGGCCAAGGGTGTTTTCATCGGATATCCCGATGGGACCTACCGCTGGCGGCAACCCCTGACCCGCCAGGAGGCGGCGCTGGCCCTTTACCGCCTTCTGGCCGCTTACGGGCTGGACCGCCTCTCCCCCGAAGAGGTGGACCGCCTCCTCAAGGGGGTAGAGGCCCTGCAGAAGGACCTCGAGGCCCAGGCCCGGTCCCTGGCCGCCCTTAAAGAGGAGAAGGAGGCCCTGGAGGCCAGGGTGCGGGAGCTGGAAGCCAGGCCCGAGGCCGATCCCCAGGCCCTCGAGGCCCTCCGGAAGGAGAAGGACGACCTGGCCCGGCGGGTCCAAGCCCTGGAGGAGGCCCTAAAGGGCCTCGAGGCCACGCAAAGGGCCCTGGAAACGAGGAAGCTAGAGGAAGACCTTAAGAAGGCCGAGGAGGCCCTAAAGGGGCTGGAAGATCGCCTAAGGGCCCTGGAGGGCCGTCCCCAGACGGACCCGCGGGAAGTGGACGCCCTGAGGCGGGCCCAGGAGGAGCTCAAAGGCCGCCTCCAGGCCCTGGAAAAGGCCCGCGCCGCCCAGGAAGAGGCCCTGAAGCGGCTGGAGGAGGCCCTAAGGGACCTTCCCGAGGCCAGGCGCCTGGCCCAAGAGGCCCAAGGCCGCCTGGAGGCCCTGGAGCCCCGGGTCGCCGGCCTGGAGAAGGGCCTTAAGGCCCTGGAGGACCACATGGGCCGCCTGGAGGAGCGTCTAAAGGCCCTGGAGAACGCCCAGGCCCAGGACCAGGCCCGCCTGAAAGCCTTGGAGGAGGAGGTGGCCGCCCTCAAGCGTACCCTCACCCCAAGCCGCCTTCCCCTCCACCTGGGCCTCGCCCTCTACCAGGGGGACGTGGAGAAGAACTGGTATGGCCGCCTCTTCCTGGGCCACGATGCCCTCCTCGGCCCCCTGGGCCTGCGCCTGGCCTACGAGGCCCCCTTCGCCGAGCCCGCCCGGGGCCTTGCCAGCCTGGACCTCACCTTCCGCGCCTCCTACGGGGACCTGGACGGGTACTTCGGCGTGGGGGGTGGTCTCTACCTGGACCAAACCCCCTTCGGCCAGCTCCTGGTGGGCGCCGGGTTCCGCCTAACCCCCCACCTCAGCCTCTTCCTGGAGGGCCACCAGCGCTACCTCTTTGACGGCCAGGCCAGCCAGCGTTCCACCTTGGCCCTTGGCTTGGCCTTGAGGTTCTAAGGCAGGAGGATGCGCTTGGGCGCATAGCACAAAGCGTCCAGGGCAAGGTTTTCTTCGTAGTAGCGCCGGCCATCGGGCAAAGGGGCGGCCACCCTCAGGAGGTAGTTCCCAGGGGCCATCTGGAGAAACCTGGCCTCCCCCCGGTCATTGGTTTGGGCATAGTAAACCTCGGGCCCCTCCAAGGTTAGATCCGCCCCGGCCACCCCCTCGCCCCCCCGAAAAACCTGCAGGTACAGGCAGGCCGATCGCTGGGTGGGCGAAGCCCGAAGGACGGCCACCGCATCCGGCCCCGGGGACGCCTCCAGGGCCCACCGGACGGCAAAGGGCTCCAAAAGGGGATGCCCCGACTTCAGAAGGGCCGCGATCCCGCTCACGATGGGGGCCGCCATGGAGGTGCCGGAGAGGAGGCCGTACCCCCCCCCTGGAAGGGCCGAGTAGATCCGCACCCCCGGGGCCCAGACCCCCACCCAGGGCCCCCGGTTGCTGAACCAGGCCGGGTTGCCCTGGCCGTCCGCCGCCCCCACGGCGATGACCCCGGGGAGGGCGGCGGGGTAGAACCGGGCCACGCTCCCCTGGTTGCCCGCCGCCGCCACCACCACCCGAAGCCGCTCCAGGGCATAGTTCACCGCCTCGTGCAGCAGGTGGGAGTAGGCGCTTCCCCCGAAGGAAAGGTTGATCACCTGGGCCCCCTGGTCCACCGCCCACACCAGGGCCTGGGCCGCGCGGAAATCCCCCACGTAGTCCGGGGAGAAGACCCGCACCGGCCGGAGGACCGCCCCCGGGGCCACCCCTACCCCCTCGCCCACCGCCAGGGCGGCCACGTGGGTGCCGTGGGCCTCCCCCTGGCTCTGGTCCGTATCCCCGGGGAGAGGCTCTCCCGTGGCGGCGTCCAGCCCCTCGGCCACCCGGCCCCGGAGGGCGGGATGGGTGGCGTCCACCCCGGTGTCCAGGACCGCCACCTGCACCCCGGCTCCCGTGGAAACCCCCCAGGCCTCCTCCGCCCGCACCGCCTGCAGGTGCCAGGCGTAGGGGCTCACCGCCAGGGCTCCCAGGCCCCCGGGAAGGGGCCGGTAGTCCCTTTGGCCCTCCTCCTCCACGTACCGCAGGCCCAAGGACCGGAGGCGCCCCCTGGCCTCCTCCGGGGAAAGCCCGGGGGGCAGGCGGAGCCGGGCGGCCTTCAAGGCGGGAAGCCACTCCACGCCCCGCGCCGAAAGCCGCCCGGCGGCCCGCTCCACGTCCTCCTCCCGGGCGTAGCCCACCACCAAGGCGGGCCCCTCCCCCACCGGAGGGCGCGGGGGCGCGGTGCAGGCGGCGAGAAGGAGGAGAAGGAGCGCCCACCTCACGGGACCACCCCGAAGCTCACCGCAGGCCCCGGCACCGGCACCCCCGAGAGGGTCCCCTGCCGGTCGGCGGCCACGCTGTAGGCGGAGGGGTTTTCGGCGTTGTCCACGGCGTAGGCCTGGTAGAGCTCAAAGGCGTAAGGGCGCCCGGGAAGGAGGGGGGGGGCCTCCGCCTCCGTGGCCTGTGTGAGCTCCAGAAACCTCCCACCCCCGGAGAGCTGGTCCCAGATGACCGGAAGGAACCGGAACGACCGGGCCCCCTCTCCCCCCTCCGCCCACCAGGCCAGGTGGGGAGTCGGGCCGGTGCGGGCCCCCTCTTCCGGGGAGAGGATGCGCACGTAGAGGGGGGAGAGGGGGGTGGTGCAGGCGGAAGCCACCCCCTGGGGGGCCTCCACCCGGTAGCACACCCGCTGCCCGGGCAGAAGGCCCGGCAGGGCGTCGGTGAAGCCCGTGGACCCCTCGGGGAGCTGGGCCAGGGTAAGGTCCCCCCCAGGGGCCAGGCGCCGTAGCACATACGGGCCCCCCTCACCCTCCCAGGAGAGCCGGACGAAGAGGCTGTACCCCCCTCCCAGGCCCAGGGCCTCCACCCTTCGGGCCAGGGTGTAGGCCACCGCCCTGAGGCCCCGGACCGAGCCCGAGGCCCCTCCCCCGGGGAGGTTTAAGGGGAGCCTGAGGGCGGTCCGGTTGTTGTTGGCGTCGTAGGCCACCAGCCAGAGCTCCACCGGGCCCCCGATCCCCCTCGGGTCCAGCGTCCGCACCCCCGTGTCCCGGGTCTCCTCCAGGTAGAAGTGCTCCCCCACCCCCGAGACCAGGCTTCCCGGTTGCACCCCCAGGCCCACCTGGAGGGCCAAGGGGGTAAGCCCCCCCTGGGCCTCCATCCCGGCGCGGTAGCGGACGAGCCCCCCCTCCACCCACGCCTCCCCCGAGACCTGCGGGGGATTCCGTGGCCAGCCGTCCCGGAAAGGGGGAAGGACCACCAGGGGAAGGAACGCCCTACCCGCAAGGAAGGAAAGGCCCCGCACCTCGCTTCCCGCAAGCCCCTCCCCTTCCGCCCAGGCCCGGTAGGGGCCGGGAGGGACGAAGAGGCGGAACCGCCCTGCGGCGTCGGTCCTGGCCCCCCAGGCCCCCAGGGGGCCCTCCAGGTAGACCCAGGCCCCGGCCGCCGGAGGCCCCCCGGGCCCCAGGGAGAGGGCGCCCTCCACCTCCGCCAGGCGGGGGGGTGCCGAGCAGGCCGCCAGGACCAGAGCCGCTCCCACCAGGGCAGAGCGCATGGCAAGGATTATACCCGGGCGGAGAAGCCCACCCCGGGGCCCTAGCGACCGCTCCAGACCCTCTGGACCCAGGCCCGGAGCTGGCCCTCGGGAACCCTCGCCGTCCAGCCCCGCACCAGGTCCACGCTGAAGTCCACCCCGGTCCTGGGGGGCCGGACCAGGTAGTTCCCCTGGGGGTCCACGTACACGCCCAGGTAGTCCCCGTCATCCACGTCCCCGTTCCCGTTCACGTCCTTCCAGGCGGCCACCAGGTAGGTGCCGGGGGAGAGGTCCCGGAGGGTGTAGGGGGCGCTCCGCCCGTCCCGGAGGATGCGGAGGTAGGTGCTCTTGGTCTCGTCCAGGTTGCCGTCCTCGTCTATGTAGAGCCCGAAGACGTAGGTGCCGGCGATGGTGGCGGGCGGGGGCGGAGGAGGGGGAGCGGCCACCACGCTCAGGCTAAGGCTGGCCTCCCGCGTGAGGCTTCCCGCCGCGCCCCGCACCGTGAGGGTGTAGGTGCCCGTGGCCGCACCCGAGGCCACGGTTAGGGTCAGGACGCTGCTCGCCGTGGCGGGGTTGGGGCTGAAGCTCCCTGCGACGCCGGAAGGCGTCCCCAAAAGGGTGAGGCTCACGGGGCCGGAAAAGCCCTGGGAGGCCACCACGCCCACCTGCACCTGGCCTGTCTGGCCTGGGGCCAGGCTTAGGCTTGCGGGGGAAAGCTGGAGCTGGAAGTCGGGGCTCGGCCCCGGACCGCCCCCCGCCGCCTGCAGGGCCCGCACCGGGTCCACCAGGCCCGCCCCGCAGTCGGCGGACCTCAGGGTAACCGTCACCCTGGGATGGGGCTGCCCGGTGCAGGCCTGGTCGGAGAGGGGCCTCGCCGTGCTCTTGAGGATGTTCAAGACCTCGGCATAGCCCAGGCCGGGGTTCTTCGCCTTCATGAGGGCCACAATCCCCGCCACGTGGGGGGCGGCCATGGAGGTGCCCTGGTAGAAGACGTAGGCGGGGCCTCCTTGCTGGTTGCTCCAGAGGGTGCTGAGAACCCCATCGGGGTACCCGTCCCCGTTGAGGTCCTGGGTCACGTCCCCTCCCGGGGCCATGACGTCTATCCGGGGGCCGTAGTTGGAGAAGAAGGAGCGGTAGTTGCGGAACTCCGTGGCCCCCACGGTGATCACCCCCTGGCAGCTGGCGGGAGTATAGTTGCTGGCGTCATCCTGCTCGTTCCCCGCCGCCACCACGATCACCGGCTTCTGGGGCTGGGCGTTCACCCGGTTGATGGCCTCCTGCCAAGCGGGCAACTGGTTGCAAAGCCCCCCACCCCCCAGGGACATGTTGATCACCTGAGCGGGGTTGGCGTTCCGGGGCACCCCGGGAACGTTTACTCCTGCAGCCCAGAGGAGGCCGTCCAGGATATCGGCGTCGGCTCCTCCACCCAACCCCAGGACCCGCACGGGCACCACCCTGGCCCCCCAGCTCACCCCCGCCACCCCCTGGCCGTTGTTGGTGAGGGCGGCGATGGTCCCGGCCACGTGGGAGCCGTGGTAGCCGCTTCCCCTGTCCCCCTCCGAGGCCGCCTCCTCGTCCTCGGGGTCGGGGTCGCGCCCGTCCCCGTCCATGGCCACCTCCGGGTAGGAGATGAAGTCGTACCCAGGGAGGAAGACGGGGGTGAGGTCGGGGTGGCGCTTGCGGATCAGGGCCCCCGAGTCCACCACGGCCACCACCACGGGCCGGCTCGTCCCGTCCTCCAGGTCCCAGGCGGCGGGGAGGTTCAGGTGCTGGGGGTCGTAGTGCCACTGGTACCGGTAGTACTCATCGTTGGGCGTCTTCAGGGGGTACCGGAGGTAGTTGGGCTGGGCGTAGGCCACCCCGGGGAGGGCCGCCACCCGGGCGGCCAGGGCCTCCAGGCCGGCCACCTCGACCAGGGCCTGGGGAGAGACCCCCTCCTCCACCCGGTAGACCCCCGCGCCGGGAAGGCCCATGGGCCGCTGGAGGCGCAGGGAGAGGCCACCCGCCCGTAGGACCTGGGGAAGGGCCTGGGGCGCCAGGGCTTCCCTGAGCTTTACGATGAGCTCCCCCGGCACCGCCTGAGGCTCGGGAGGAAGGGAGGGCATAGACCCCACCCCGGCCTCCAGGGGGGGGAGGGCTTGGCCCTGGAGGCCCGCCCCCAGGCTCACCGTGCCGGAGATGTTCCCGCCCCCCTGCACGGTGAGGGCCAGGGGATGGGTGCGGGTGAGGCTTCCCGAGGTGGCCTTGAGGGTCAGGTTGTAGCTCCCGGGCGGGGTGGAGGCCTGGGTGGCGAGGGTGAGGTCGGCCCGCACCGGGGCGGTCCCCACCACGTTCACCGCCTGGGGGGAGAGGCTCACCCCCTGGGGGGCCCCCTCCAGGCTCAGGAGCACCGCCCCCTGGAACCCCCCTTGAGGGGCGACCGTGAGGCGCAAGGGGGCGCTCCCCCCCGCCTGGAGGGTGACCTGGGAGGGCTCCAGGGCCAGGGTAAAGCCAGGGGGGTTACCCCCACCCCCGTTTGGGGGCGGGGCGCTACCTTCCTGCTGGCACCCGTAGAGCGCCAAGAGCCCCAGCAGGAAGGCCCACCGGAGCGTTCTGGTAACCGTAGCCACCATACACCTCCATGACCAGGGACAGCCCGCTCCGGCCGGGGGCGATGAGGACGTTGCCCTGGGAATCCGTGTAAATGCCCAGGTAGTCCGGAGGGCTCACCTGCCCATCCCCATCCATGTCCTTGAACCCCACGAGGACGTACTGCCCCGCCACCAGGCCGGAAACGTTGAAGGGGGCCTGCCGGCCGTCCTGGCCGATCTGAACGCCCTTGCTCTTGTCCTGGTCAAAGGCCTCCTGGGAAGGGTCGTAGTAGGCGAGCAAACCCGCCAGCAGCGCCCGCACGGTTCCCCCCTAGGGGTAGACCCGAAGCCCCGCCCGCAGGTCCAGGCCGAAGCTGGTTCCTCCTGCGAACCAAAGGGTGGGCTCGGCCCGGGCCACGAAGGCCACCTGGCGGTTGAGGAAGTACTCCATCCCCGCCACCCCGTTGAGGCCGAAAACCGTCTGCCCGCCCCCGAAGAAGACCCTGAAGCCCAGGCCCGCCAGGGGGCTCATCCCGGCCCCGTACTTCCCAAAGTGGAAGAGCCCGGAAAGGCCCAGCTCAAAGGCTGCGCCCCCCTGGGCCACCCCGATGCCGAAGCGCCCCCCCACCCCGAAGGGGCCCGCCAGGTCCCGCACCCCGGCGTCCACCACGGCCACCAGGGAGAAGGCCGTCTGCTGCGCAAAAGAAAAGCTCATATCGGCCCTGGTGCCGGCCTCCAGATAGGTGCGCTGGGCCAGCGCCGGAACGCCCACCAGGACCAAGGCCAGCCAGAGAAGCTTCGCCGTCTTCACTGCCCTCACCTCCTCTTAACGTCCTCCAAACCGCCCTTTGCCATCCACTTACCCCATGCGTCCTAGAGCCTGAGAGCCGCCTTTCTTGTCCGGTCCCACCTCCCTACCTCCAGTCTCCTCACGGGGCCTTACAAAAATCTTAACTCCCCCCCGGCCGCGGCCGGGGGGAGCCTCCTGACCCCTAAAAGGCCGGAGCGCCCGGGTTCACCTTCAGGAAGCACCCGCCCGTGAGGGCCCGGGGCTACGCCAGGACGTAGGTCCCCGCCACATGCGGGAAGCCGGCCGTGCCCATCCGTATCCAAGGACTGGGATGGGTTCCCCGTCCCTGCTGGACGAGGGCCGCTAGCCCGCCCTCGTCCACGGCCACGGCCCACCCCCCAAAGCCAAAGGGGAAGCGTTCCCAGGAGAGAAGACACGCCCTAACCCTGGCCCCAAAAGCAACCCCCGCCCCCATGGGGCGGGGGTTCCACCGCGACCTGGGCCTAGGGCACGATGGTGGTGGTCTCCTGCGTCACCAAGGGGAGCGGCTGCGGGTAGGTGTTGTTGGCGTAGCTGTTGACCCTGAGCTCCATGAAGCGCTGCTGACCCACCTGGATGCCCTGGGCCTCCAGCACCACCCGGGCCTGGCCGCCCGCGGGAATGTCGAAGTTGTTGAAGGTGACGGTGGTGGCGGTGATGGAGGTGGGAGTGAAGATGCCCACGACCTGGTTGGTGTTGTCCAGAACGTAGATGCGGGTACTGTTGGACACGACGAACTGGACGAACTGGGTCCCGGTGAGGGTGGCGGTGAAGTTCACCTGCTGGGCGTTGGCCGCGCCGCCGTTGTAGATGGTGCCCTTGTACCAGAAGGTGGAGCCCACCTTGATGTTCTCGATGTTGGCGCCGCCGGGGTTGGGGTTGTTGATGGTGCCACCGGGGTTGGGCGTGCCCGTGGGGTCAGCGAAGGGATCGGAGTTGTTAAACTCCCCGTGGCTGGTGAGGGCCAGGAAGGGCGAGGGCGGAGGCGGCACCACCTCTACGCCTGCGCAGGAGGCGATCTTGCCCGCTACCTCGGTGTCCGTAAGGGCGGGCGTGGTGGTGAAGACGCCGTCCGAGGTCAGGCCAGGTACCTGCGAGGCAGCGGTGAGCTGGTCCTGGGTCCAGGGCTTGTAGCCGGGGACGTAGGATGGCATTGGCGTGTAGGCGGTGCCGGCAACACTCGCAGGCTGGTTCAGCTGCGGCGCGCCCAGGAAGGCGCAGTTGTCCCACTGCTGGTCTTCGGGCGTGAGCTGGTCCCCGGCCAAGAAGATCTGGGCCGTGGCGGTGGCCCCGGCGGCGATGTCCATGGGCGTCCAGCTGTAGCGCTTGCCGTTCACCGGGTTGTAGGGCTGGGCCAGGCCTCCGGCCAGGACCCCGGAGAAGTTGCTGGCGTCGGTGAACTTGAGGCCGTTCTCAAAGATGTCGGTCACCTGGGCGTTGCGCAGGTAGGTGTTGGCGCGGAGCTGGTAGGTGGCCGAGCGGTGGCCGGTGCCCTGGACGTCGTTCCCGAACTCCCAGGGGTATAGCCCCGCGAGGAGGGCGTAGTCCGTGGTGGAGCGGTCAATGTGGGTGACGGCCACCTCGAAGAGGGCCGAGGCGCCCTGGGTGATGGGGCTCGCCGTCTTCAGGGTCTTCCGGATGCTGACCAAGGGCCGGACCGCCCAGATGTCGGACTCGTCGGCCCTGGGGGTGTAGTCAAAGACCACCTGCGGGCCGCCGAAGTTGGGCCGCATGTACCCCGAGGCGGTCACGTCGTTGATCTGGATGCCGTTGGTGACCTTGTAGGGGTCGTCGTAGGGGCGCTGGCAATTGTTGGCGTTATCTGCGCCGGCGATGCCCCCACCATTGTAGAGGGGCGGGATGACGTAGGTGTTGGGGTTAGGAACGAGGCTCGGGTTGGCGCAGAAGCCCGGCTTCTGCCGCACGTAGACCTGGAAGGTGAACTCCAGGGTCTGGCCGGGGTTCACCTGCTGCAGGGCAGTGAAGTTGGTGTAGCTCCAGGTGATGCTGTGGTTCACCGGGTCGTAGACCCCGTTGTTGCTGATGGTGGAGGTGACCACGCCCAGCTCAGGGGGCAGGGCATCGCGCACCACCACGTTGTAGAGGGGGTTCTGGGAGGGGTTGGTGACCACCACGTGGACGGTGCTGGTGTAGACCGAGTTCGCCGGGGCGTTGGGGTCGTCTTTGGCAAGAAGGGTCCGGCTGGGCCCGGCCCAGGTGAGGACGTGGTTGTCCACGTACTTATTGATCTGCAGGAAGGCGCTCTCCCAGCGCTTGGTGAAGGTGTAGCTCTTGAGAGGGAAGGTGTAGGTCTGGGTGCCGTAGGTCACCTGGACGTACATGGTGGCCTGGACCGTGACCTCCTTGGGGAGCATTTCCTTGGTCACCGTGGGCTTGAGGTTGAGGGAGACCCCGCTGCCATCGCTGTCCACGCACTCCAGGCCGTCGGGGGAAACGGACTCGCAGCCCGCGGTCCACTGCACGTCCCCGGTGTTGCCGCCGATGAGGGCGTACTCCATGTAGGGGTAGAAGCGGTCGCGAGTAGCGGGCTGCTTCTGCTGGACGTAGGAGTTGAAGCTGTGGGCCATCTGGTCGCGGTTGTCGCTATAGAAGTTGACGATGGTCCCGAAGCTGTAGCCCGTGCGCTTCTGGGCCATCCGGCCGGGGGCGGCCCAGAAGTTCTCCGGAAGCGGGTCGGGCAGGGGACCGGGCTTCTCCTGGAAGAAGAGGTGGGTGATGTTGTAGAAGAAGACCTTGAACTCCTTGGAGGTGGCGGTGAAGCCGGAGCCCTCCTCGCTAGCGGAAACGAGGAACTTGACCAAACCCTCGCTGGGGAAGCTGGGGAAGTCGCCCAGGCCCTGGAAGCTGAACTTGGCGATGCCGTTAGCATCGGTCATCACAAAGTCCAGCTCGCTCACGTTTTGGGTCTCGCAACCCTTGTAGAGGGCGACGGCCGTTTCGTGATAACCCACGGCTGTGACCCGCACCCGGGCGTTCTGGACGGGCTGGCCGTCCTTGGTCACGCGGACGGTGACGCAAACGGGCTCCTCCGTCTGGGAGGCGTAGAGGTTCACGTTCTTAGCGGGGTTGTTCTCCCTCTGCACCGGCAGGTCCGCGCCCCACTGGTCCTTGACGGAGACGATCTCAATCTGGCCCACGGGGCCGGAGGCGGTGTTCCTCTGGAGGCCGAGGTTCAGCACGGTGGTCTTGCCCGCCTCCACCTGGGCGGCCCGGCTCCCGGAGAGGTAACCCGGGGCGCTGGCGGTCACGGCGTAGGTGCCGGGAGCGGCGGTGGCGGTGAAGAGGCCGCCGCTGGCGCCGAAGGTGAGGCTGGAGTTGGAGCTGACGCTGACGCCAGAGACTCTGGCGTCAGAGAGGGTCTGACCGGTGTCCGCCCCGTAGACGTGGACCACCAGGGTGCCCGTGGTGGGGGCGGGGGCGGGCTGGGGCTGGAGGGTGAAGGTGAGGGCCACCACCTTGCCCAGCTCCACGCTGGCCAACTGGGGCGCCCCCTGGTAGCCGCTCTTGTTCACGCTGATGGCGTAAGTGCCCGCGGCGGTGTAGGTGAGGTCGGCCCGGCCCTGGTCGTCCGTGCTCTGGGTGTTCGTCCCGTCAGACACCTCGGCCCCAGAAATGGGCTTCCCGTTCCCGTTCACCACCAGGACCGCCACCTTGCCCTCGTTGGGGCCGGCGGCGGGTTGGGGGAGGAGGTTGAGGACCACGGTGGTGGTCCTGCCCGCCTCCACCTGGTGGGTGGCCTGGGCGGGGAAGTAGCCGGTCTTGGTGGCCTGAACGGTGTAGCTCCCGGGGTCCAGGTCGGTCAGGGTCTTGCCCCCGGTGAAGCTCTGGCTGTAGTTCCCCGGGCCCGTCACCTGGACCTGGGCGTCCGCCGGGGTGACGTTCACCGTGAGCGTCCCCTTGGTGGACGCCTGGGTGCTGCCCCCGCCTTGCTGGCCGCAGCCCGCGAAGATCAGGGCCAAAGCGCCCAGCAGGGCAACGCCTAGTGCCTTAAGCCTTACTCCCTTCATACCCTTGCACCTCCTTAGTGCTTTGCCCTAGGGGTTTTCCGCGTTGCCCCCTTCGGGTCCGGCGCCGCGCGGGCGAGGCCCGCCTTGCCCGAAGCCCCTCTCGCGCAGCATCCGAGGCTAATCTTACGCACACTGCCCCCTCATGTCAAGCCTGCCCTGGCCTTCCTCAAGGCCGCCTTTAGCCCGGGTTTTCCAAGCCATTTCCACAAGCTTCCACCTCCCCCCGAGGAGGCTACCACGGCCCCGTCAGGGCAGGGTCAGGGTAGCAGGAGGGGCCTGAACGGCCCCTGAACGGGGGGCGTATAGTAGAGGGCATGACGGTCTACCTTCAGGACGGCAAGGCCCTGGACCTGCCCCAAGGGGCCACCGCCCGGGACGTGGCCAAGGCCCTGGGGGAGGGCTGGGAGAAGCGGGCGGTGGGGGCCCTGGTGGACGGGGAAGTCTACGACCTCTTAAAGCCCCTCCCCGAGGGGGCGAGGGTGCGCCTCCTCACGGAGAAGGACCCCGAGTACCAGCACCTCTTCCGCCACACCCTGGCCCACGTCCTGGCCCAGGCGGTGAAGGAGCACTTCCGGGACAGGGGCTACGACCCGGAAAGCGTCAAGCTCGGGGTGGGGCCGGTGATTGAGAAGGGCTTCTACTACGATATAGACGCCCCCGAACCCCTCTCGGAGGAGGACCTCCCGGCCATAGAGGAGAGGATGCGGGGGATCCTCAGGCGGGACCTCCCCTTAAGGCGCTTCGTCCTCTCCCGGGAGGAGGCCCTGGCCCGCTACCGGGGGAAGGACCCCTACAAGACGGAGCTCATCCTGGAGATCCCCGAGGGGGAGGAGATCAGCTTCTACCAGCAGGGGGACGAGGCCTTCGGCTTCACCGACCTCTGCCGGGGGCCCCACGTCCCCTCCACGGGGAGGATCCCGCCCCACTTCAAGCTCACCCACGTGGCCGGGGCCTACTTTAGGGGGGACGAGAAAAGGCCCATGCTGCAGCGGGTCTACGGGGTGGCCTTCCGCACCGCCGAGGAGCTTAAAGCGTACCTCTGGCAGCTGGAGGAGGCCAAGAGGCGGGACCACAGGCGGCTTGGGCGGGAGCTGGAGCTCTTCCTCATAGACCCCGTGGTGGGGAAGGGCCTGGTGCTGTGGCTTCCCCGGGGGAACGCCATCCGGGAGGAGCTCATGGCCTTCATGCGGGAGGAGCAGATAAGGCGGGGGTACCAGCTCGTCACCACCCCCCACATCGGGAGCCTGGAGCTTTACAGGACCAGCGGCCACTACCCCTACTACGCCGAAAGCCAGTTCCCCCCCATCCGCTTCCAGGAGCGGGGCGAGGAGGAGGAATACCTCCTCAAGCCCATGAACTGCCCCCACCACATAAGGATCTACGCCCACAGGAAGCGCTCCTACCGGGAGCTTCCCCTGAGGCTTGCCGAGTTCGGCACCGTCTACCGCTACGAGAAGGCGGGGGAGCTTCTGGGCCTCACCCGGGTCCGGGGCTTCACCCAGGACGACGCCCACATCTTCTGCACCCCCGAGCAGGTGAAGGGGGAGTTCCTGGGGGTCTTGGACCTGGTCCTCAAGGTCTTCGCCACCCTGGGCCTGAAGGACTACCGGGCCCGGATCGGGGTGCGGGACCCCAAGAGGGCCAAGTACGTGGGGGAGGAGGCCAAGTGGGCCCTGGCGGAGAGGCAGATCGAGGAGGCGGCGGCCGAGGCCGGCCTCGCCTACACGGTGGAGGAGGGGGACGCCGCCTTCTACGGGCCCAAGCTGGACTTCGTGGTGAGGGACGCCCTGGGGAGGGAGTGGCAGCTCGGCACCATCCAGGTGGACTACAACCTCCCCGAGCGCTTCGGCCTGAGCTACGTGGGGCCTGACGGGGAGGAGCACCGCCCGGTGATGCTCCACCGGGCCCCCTTCGGCTCCCTGGAGCGCTTCATCGGCATCCTCATCGAGCACTTCGCCGGGGACTTCCCCCTCTGGCTCGCCCCGGAGCAGGTGGTGGTGGTGCCGGTCTCGGAGAAGCAGGAGGACTACGCCCTCTGGGTGGCGGGGAGGCTGAAGGAGGCGGGCCTGAGGGCCGAGGCGGACACCAGGCCCGAGAGGATGCAGGCCAGGATCCGGGACGCCGAGGTCAGGAAGGTGCCCTACGTCCTGGTGGTGGGGGAAAGGGAGAAGGCGGAGGGCGCGGTGAGCGTGCGCAGGCGGCACCGGGGGAACCTGGGGAGCATGCCCCTCCCCACCTTCCTAGAAGGGGCCCTGCGGGAGTACCGGGACAGGCTTCTGGAGTCGGCTTTCTGATGCGGGCGAGGTCCACCCTCTTCACCCTCTTCCTGGAGTACGTCTACCCTGACCGCAGGGCCCCGGTGGGGACCCTCATCGCCATGATGGAGGCCCTGGGCTTCTCCGAGGCGGCGGTGCGGGCGGCCCTTTCCCGGAGCGCCAAGAGGGGCTGGGTGGTGCCCAGGAAGGAGGGGCGCAGGGCCCTGTACGCCCTCTCCGAGAGGGTCTACTGGCAGGTGCGCCAGGTGCGCCGCCGCCTCTACGGCCCCCTGCCGCCCTGGGACGGGGCCTTCCTCCTGGTCCTGCCCGAGGGGCCCAAGGAGCGGGGGGAGAGGGAAAGGTTCCGGCGGGAGATGGCCCTTCTGGGGTACGGGAGCCTGCAGAGCGGGGTCTACCTGGGGGTGAGGGCGGACCTTGAGGCCACCCGGGAACTCCTGGGTTTCTACGGCCTCCAGGCCACCCTCTTCCGCGCCGCCCACCTGGGCCCCAAGGAGGAGGTCCTGGGGGCCTTCCCCCTGGAAAGGGCCCTGGCCCACTACCGGGCCCTCTTCCCCGCGGAGGTGCCCGAGGGGCCGGAGGAGGCCTTCCGGGCCCTCACCCGTCTGGTGCACGAGATGCGCAAGGTGCTCTTCCTGGACCCCCTTCTCCCCCCGGAGCTCGGCCCCCAAGGCTTTCCCCGGGAGGGCTTCCTGAAGGCCCGGGAAGCCCTCTACGGGAGGGCCCTTCCCTTCCTTAGGGACCTTGGGCTTTCCCCTTCAGACATCTCACCGGTGCCGGGGTAGGCTAGGGGGGATGAGGCGGCTCCTTCTCGCCCTCGCCCTTTGGGTACCGGCGCAAGCCCAGGTGGTCCTCCCCTTCTGGCACACGGCGGGCCCCCCGGGGGACCGGGTGCTTTTGGAGGCCATTCAGAGCTTCAACGAGAGCCAGAGGGCCTACCGCATAGAACCCCGCTACGCCGGGGACTACCGGGAGGCCGGGGTGAAGCTCCTTTCCGCCCTGCGCTCCGGCGGGGCCCCGGTCCTCTTCCACGGGGAGCTCTCCTTCCTGGCCCGGCTCGCCCAGGAGGGGGTGGCCCTCCCCCTGGACCCCTACCTGGAGGGCCTGCCCAGGGACCTCTACCCGAGGGCCCTCGAGGCGGGCCAGGTGAAGGGGAGGACCTACGGCCTACCCCTGGGCCTTTCCGTGCCCGCCCTTTACTACAACAAGGACGCCTTCCGCGCCAAAGGGCTCAAGGCCCCCAGGACCTGGCCCGAGGTGGAGGAGGCGGCCGCCAGGCTCTCGGGCCGCACCGCCAAGGGCCTGGTGGTCTCCACGGACATCTGGAGCTTCAACGCCACGGTCATGAGCCTGGGGGGGAGCCTGGTGAAGGACGGGCTTCCCAACTTCACCTCCAAGGAGGCGGTGGAGGCCTTGGAGAGGCTTTACCGCCTGGTGCAGAAGGGGTACGCCCAGGCCCGCAACCTGGCGGAGGCCCCCTTCGCCGTGGCCGACTTCCTGCGCACCAAGGCCTTCATGGGCCTCGCCCCCACCACCGCCTTGCCCGTGGTCCTCTCCCAGACCTCCCTGCCCTTTGGGGTGGGCTACGCCCCCCTGCCCCGGGCGCCCTCGGGCACCGTCCCCCTCTCGGGAGCGGTCCTTTCCGTCCTCAGGGGGGCAGGCCCCGAGGAGGCCCGGGGAGCGGTGGCCTTCTGGCGGCACTTCCTGGAGCCAAGGAGGCAGGCGGACTGGGTGCGCACCACCTGGTACCTCCCCTTGCGCAAGGAGGCGGAGAGGGAGCTTGGGGACTTCCTCAAGGACCCGGAGAGGGCCCAGGTCTTCGCCCAGGCCGAGGTGGCCCGCCCCTGGAGCCAGGACCCGGAGATGGTGGTCTGGTACGGCTTCCTGGAGGAGGCCCTGGAGCGGAGCCTCAAGCAGGGGGTAAGGCCCGAGGCCGCATTGGCGGAGGCCCAGCGGAAGGCCCTGGCGGCGGAACGGCGCTGAGCGTACCCGCAGGCCCGGCTTGACCCTGGGCTGACGGAAGGGGTGGTAGAATCCCCCCCATGGGAAAGCTCTGGCCCTTGGCCTTCCTCCTCCTTCCCGCCCTGGCCCAGACAGAAGTCCCTTTCTGGCACTCCATGGACGGCCCGGCGGGGAGGCTCCTCTCCCAGTTCGCCCAGGAGTTCAACGCCCGCCAGGCCCAGTACCGCGTCCTCCCCCAGTACGCCGGGGACTACCGGGACGCCGAGACCAAGCTGGTGGCCGCCCTGCGCACGGGAGGGGGGCCGGTGCTCTTCCAGGCGGAGATCTCCTTCTTCCCCCGCCTGGTGGCCGAGGGCAAGGCGGTGGCCCTGGACCCTTACCTGGCCCTGGACCCGGCCTTCCTCGAGGACCTCTTTGAACCCGCCTGGAACTACGGGGTGGTGGAAGGGAAGCGGTTCGGCCTGCCCCTCAACACCTCCACCCCGGTCCTCTTCTACAACCTGGACGCCTTCCGGGCCAAGGGGCTCAAGGCCCCCAGGAACTGGAAGGAGTTTGAGGACACCGCCAAGGCCCTCACCACCCGCCAGGCCAAGGGCTTCATCTTCGTCACCGATCCCCAGGCCTGGCTCTTCGAGGCCATGGTGACCAGCCGGGGGGGCAACCTGGTCAGGGAGGGCAGGCCCAACTTCACCTCCAAGGAGGCCCTGGAGGCCCTGGAGATGCTCCACCGCCTGAACCGGGCGGGGGCCCTCTCGGCGCGGAGCATGGCCGAGGCCACCTTCGCCCAGCTGGACTTCGTGCGCACCAAGGGGATGATGGTCATGGCCTCCATCGCCAACTGGCCCGCCGCCGAGAACTTCTCCTTCGCCTTCACCCTGGGGGTGGCCCCCGTGCCCCGGGAGCCCGGGGGCAGGGTGCCCATGGGTGGGGCGCAGCTTGTGGTGCTCCAGGGCTCCAGGGAGGCCCAGGTCCGGGGGGCCGTGGAGTTCTGGAAATACCTCATGGAGCCCAGGAACGTGGCCCGCTGGGTGGAGGCCAGCTACTACGTTCCCGTGCGCAAGTCGGCCATCCCCCTCCTGGAGGGCTTCTACCGGGAAAACCCCTTCCGCAAGGTGGCCTTTGAGCAGATCGCCTACGCCCAGGAGCGCCCCCGCCTTCCCCAGTTCTCCACCTGGGCGGGCCTCCTGGCCGAGGCCCTGGAGAAGAGCCTGAAGGGGGGTGTCCCCCCCCAGCGGGCCCTGGAGGAGGCCCAGAGGAAGGCGGAGGCCATCCGGTAATACCACCCCATGCTGGCTTGGCCCCTAGGCAGGCTTCCCCGAGCCGGCAGGGCGAAGGAAACCGGAAGCAAGGGTATAAAAACCCCCCTTTTCCCGGGGAAAGGGTTAGGATGGAAGCCATGCGCCTAGGCTTCAGTCCCTTCAACGCCGAGCTGGGCTACGAGAAGGCCTTTTCCCTGGCGGGGGAGCTCGGGCTGGACCTCGAGGTGGCCTACGACCTGCACGAGGTCCTGCCCCTGCCCGGCCCCGAGGACCTTAGGGCCACGGGGGAGGCCCTGGGGGTGGGCTTCACCCTCCACCTCCCCTTCGTGGAGCTGAACCCGGCGAGCCTCATCCCCAGCGTCCGCAAGCTCGCCCAGGAGCGGCTCCTCCGGGCCTTGGAGTTCGGGGAGGCCCTGGGGGCCAGGGTGGGGGTCCTCCACACCGGCCAAGTCCCCCTCCGCCACCCCCTGGCCCTCTCCCTGGCCCGGGAGGCCCTGGAGGAAACCCTCTCCCTCCTCGCCTCCCCTCCCTTCCCCGTGGCCCTGGAAAACCTGGCCCTGGAGGAAGGCGACCTCCTCCGGGGTCCAGAGGAGCTTAAGGCTCTCCTGGACCGCTTCCCCGGGCTCGGCTTCTGCCTGGACGTGGGCCACGCCCTGGTGGAGCTCGGCCCCAGGGGGCCTTTCCTCTACTGGGAGGCCCTGGGGGAAAGGCTTCTCCACCTCCACCTCCACGACAACCACGGCCGCCGGGACGACCACCTTCCCGTGGGAGCGGGAAGCGTCCCCTGGGAGGGTTTGGCCCCTCTTCTCCGGGGCTTCTCGGGCACGGCGGCCCTGGAGGTGGGCGGGGGGGAGGAGGGCGTCCGGCAAAGCGCCCGCCGCCTGCACACCCTCCTCGCCCCTTGAGGGGACATCTGTCCTTGCGGGGCTACCCTTATAGTGGTGGGGTGGGGGTTTGTACTCCCCTTCACATAGGGAGGCAGAATGGTCGTAGACCGGATTGAGGTGTACCTGGACGGGGCCCAGGAGCCCCTGGGGGTGCTCAAGGAACCCCCCTACCGGCTCAGGCTGGACACCAAGAAGCTCCCCGATGGGGAGCACACCTTGCGGGTGGTCACCCACTTCCGCGGGGGCGGCCAGGAGATACGGGAGATCCCCTTTACCGTCAACAACTACCCCGATGTCCTGGTCCTGGGCGTGGACGAAGGGGGCGAGGTGGCGGGGGAGGTGGAGCTCCGCCTGGCCGTGGGCGAGCCCGAACTCCCCGTGGAGCCCGTGCGCTTCAACCCCCTCTGGTACGCCGTGGCCTTCCTGGTGGTCCTGGGAGGGGTCTGGAGCTACTTCGCCCTCTCCCCGGCCGCCGAGAAGATCGCGGAGCAACTGGCCCCGCCCGCCCAGGAGGCCCAGGCCAAGGAGGCGGGAGCCCAGGCCGCCAACGTGGACCCCGCCCTCATGGAAAAGGGGAAGACTGTCTACGAGGCCCACTGCGCCGCCTGCCACCAGCAAAACGGCCAGGGCATGCCCCCGGCCTTCCCCGCCCTGGCGGGCAACCCGAACCTGAAGGACGCCAACCTCATCCTGACCGTGGTGAAGAACGGGCAGGGCACCATGCCCGCCGTGGGGGCGGGTTTCAGCGAGGAGGAACTCAAGGCGGTGGCCACCTACATCCGCAACAGCTTCGGCAACAGCTTCGGCCCCGTGGAGGCCCAAGGTGCCCCAACCTCCCAGGGCACGGCGGCTCCGGCAACCGGGGCCGGGGAGACGGCCGCCTTGGCCAAGGAAGGGGAAGCCCTGTATGCGCAGCACTGCGCCTCCTGCCACCAGGCGAACGGGCAAGGTGTCCCCGGGGCCTTCCCACCCCTCGCCGGGAACCCTAACCTGAAGGACAAGGCCTACCACATCAAGGTGGTCCTCCAGGGGCTCCAGAACAAGCCCGTCACCGTTAACGGGCAGACCTACCAGGGGGTCATGCCCTCCTTCGCCCAGCTTTCCGACCGGGAGATCGCCGCCATCCTCACCTACGAGCGGACCTCCTGGGGCAACGACTTCGGTCCCGTGAGCGAGGCCGAGGTCAAGGCCGCCCGCTAAGGGAGGTGAGGATGTACCGCAACGACCCCATCCTGCCCACCTTCGCTCTCATCCTGGCGGCGGGCCTCTTCTACACCGCCTACCTGGACGGCCTCCATATCGCCCGCCTCCTGGGCCACGCTCCCGAGGAGCTTTCCGTGGGCCAGATCGGCCTCATGGCCTTCGGGGCCGTCCTCCTCCTCTACGGGCTCATCGGCCTGGTCTCCCACTGGCTGGAGGGCGTAGAGCTCCGCCCGGGACGCCACTTCCCCACCCCCTCCACCGCCCCGGTGGCCGCAGGGGTGGTCCTGGTCCTCCTCCTCACCGCCCTTTCCGGCTTCTTCGTGAGGCTCCTCATCTACTCTGGCCAGACCGGCCACAACCCCACCTGGCTCCAGGGCTTGGTCTTCGGGAGCATCAGCCTGGTGGTGGCGGCCCTCTTCGGCATCTACAAGAAGTTCTTCGGCCGGGACGAGGTCATCACCGAGGAGGAGAAGAGCCACTTCCCCTGGTAAGAGGTAGAACATGGGCGAGCGCGAGATCCGCTTAAGGCAGTCCCGAAGGAGGCTTTTCCTCAAGACGGCTATCGGCACCGGCATCGGCCTCTCCCTGGTCTCCGCCTTCTACGTGGGGGCAAGCCTCCGCCCCAAGGAGGAGGTAACCCCGGAGAAGGAACCCCTGAAGCCTGGGGACATCCTGGTCTACGCCCAAGGGGGAGGGGAGCCCAAGCCCATCCGCCTGGAGGAGCTGAAGCCGGGCGACCCCCTCGTCCTGGCCTATCCCATGGACCCCAAGACCAAGGTGGTGAAGAGCGGGGAGGCCAAGAACACCGTCCTGGTAGCCCGCTTTGCCCCGGAGGAGCTTGCCCCCGAGGTGGCCCAGCACGCCGTGGAGGGCGTGGTGGCCTACTCAGCGGTCTGCACCCACCTGGGGTGCATCGTAAGCCAGTGGGTGGCGGACAAGAAGGCGGCCCTCTGTCCCTGCCACGGCGGGGTCTACGACCTGGCCCACGGGGCCCGAGTCATCGCCGGCCCCCCGCCCCGCCCCGTGCCCCAGCTACCCCTCAAGGCGGAGGGCGGCCTACTGGTGGCCGCCGGGGAGTTTCTGGGCGAGGTGGGGGTCAAGGCGGAAGCCGGCTCCTGGTGCCGCGTCTAGGAGGGAAGCATGTACAAGTGGCTAGACGAACGCCTGGACCTCACGGGGCTCTACCAAAAGGTGCTCCGCAAGGCCTTTCCCGTGCACCACTCCTTCTTCCTGGGGGAGATCACCCTCTTCGCCTTCGTGGTCCTGGTGCTCACCGGCATCTTCCTCACCCTGAACTTCGAGCCCTCCATCCGCGAGGTCAAGCTCCCCGACGGGCGCACGGTGCCCGCCGCCTACGGGAGCATCCTCTACATAGACAGCCTCCCCTTCGGGGCGGTGATCCGGAGCCTCCACCACTGGTCGGCCCACGTGATGATCGCCGCCGCCTTCCTCCACATGCTCCGGATCCTCCTCACGGGGGCCTACAAGAAGCCCCGGGAGCTCAACTACCTGGTGGGGCTTGGCCTGCTGGGCCTGGCCGTGGTCACCGCCTTCACCGGCTACGCCCTCCCCTACGACAACTACGCCGTGACCGCCACCCGCATCGGCTACGGCATCGCGGCCTCCATCCCCTGGATCGGGGGCACCCTGGCGGAGGTGATGTTCGGAGGGGAGTTCCCGGGCTCGGCCAAGTCCATTCCCCGGCTCTTTAGCCTCCACGTCCTCTGGCTTCCCCTCCTCCTCATGGCCCTCATCGGGCTCCACCTGGTGGTCATGATCAAGCAGAAGCACACCCAGCCCCGCTACGCCGAGCGGGTGGCCCCGGGGAAGATCCTGGGGGTCCCCATGTACCCCCAGCAGATGGTCATGATGATTGTCCTCTTCGCCCTTTACGTGGGCATCATGACCATGATCGCCGGGGCCTTCCTCGCCCACCCGGTGGAGGCCTTCGGCCCCCCCACCCCCAACACCCCGGCGGTGAAGCCTGACTGGTACTTCCTCTGGATCTACGGCATCCTGCAGCTCATCCCCTCCAGCTGGGAGTTCCGCCTCTTCGGGGCCACCATCGGCCCGGAGTTCATCGGAGGGGCGGTGGTTCCCGGGGTCCTGGCCCTGGTGGGCCTCCTTCTGCCCTTCGTGGACACCCGTAAGGACAAGATGCGCTACATGGAACTCCCCTCGGAGCACCCGGTGCGCACCAGCGCCATCCTGGCCCTTATGGTCTTCTTCCTGATGGCAAGCCTCGCCGGGTACAAGATTGACTTCCAGCAGCAAGGCCTCCTCCTGGGGAATAACGCCGTGCTCTGGACCTTGGTCCTGGGAGGGCCCCTCCTCACCTTCTTCCTCTCCTACACCTTAATGCGCATCTTCTACGGGAGAAGAGAAGGGGAAAAGGCCCTCTAGTACCACCCCCTGCTGGCCCATGCCAGCAGGGGGGCCCAAGCCTAGGTGAAGGCAAAGGAAAGCCCCCGCCAGAGGCGGGGGCTTTCGGCCAAGCAAGTTTACTTCTTTTCCTCCTCCAGCCCCAGGCTTGCCAGGAGGTCGCCGTAAAGGTCCCCCAGCTTCACGCTGGTGGTGGCGGTGGGCACGGCGGAGGCGTCGTAGAGGTTGTACTCGGCCACGGCCCCGTACTCGTACTCCCGGCGCTCCTCCGGGCGGCCTTTGGGCTTGCGCTTGCCCCGGGCCTCCTTGCCCTTGGGACGGCGGGGCCTCTCCTCCTCCACCTTGGGGGGAGGCGGCGGGAGGAGGCGCTTGCGGGAGAGGGAGATGCGTTGCTCCACGGGGTCAATGTTGAGGACCACCACCTCCATCTCGTCCCCCTTCTTGAAGAGGAGGGCGGGGTTTTCCACGCGCCCGTGGTCCAGCTCGGAAACGTGGACCAGGCCTTCCATGCCCGGCTCCACCTCCACGAAGACCCCGAAGTCGGTGACCCCGGTGATGCGGCCCTTGACCACGGTGCCGGGAGGGTACTTCTCCGTGAGCTGTTGCCAGGGGTCGGGCTGGGTCTGCTTGAGGCCCAGGGAGAGGCGGCGCTCGGAGGGGTCCAGCCTGAGGACCACGGCCTCCACCTCGTCCCCCTCCTTCACCACCTCGGAGGGGTGCTTGGGGCGCTTGGTCCAGGAGAGCTCGGAGATGTGGATGAGGCCCTCGAGGCCCGGCTCCACCTCCACGAAGGCCCCGAAGGGGGTGAGGCCCACCACCTTGCCCCGGACCCGGGTGCCCACGGGGTACTTCTCCGCCACCGTGGACCAGGGATCGGGGATGAGGGCCTTGATGGAGAGGTTGACCCGCTCCTTGGCCGGGTCAACGGAAAGCACCTGGGCCCGCACCCTCTGCCCCTTCTGGAGCACCTCCCGGGGATGGCCGAAGCGGCCCCAGGTGATCTCCGAGCGGTGAACCAGGCCGTCCACGGGACCCAGGTTGACGAAGACCCCGAAGTCGGTGACGTCCACCACGGTGCCCTCCACCACCTGGCCGGGCGTCAGGCCCTGCAAGAAGGCCTCCTTGGCCTTCTTCTGCTCTTCCTCCAGAAGCACCCGGCGGGAGAGGAGCACCCGTCCCTTCTTGCGGTTGAACTCAATGATCTTGGCCGGGATCTGCTGGCCCAGGTAGGCGTCCAGGTTAGGGGTGCGCCTCAGGTCCAGCTGGGAGGCCGGGATAAAGGCCTCCACGCCATCCAGGTCGGCGACCACGCCCCCCTTGACCTTCTCCTTCACCGTGACGGTGACCGGCTCCCCCTTTTCGTAAAGGGCCTGGATCTGGTCCCAGTGCTCCTGGGCCTCCACCTTCTTGCGGGAAAGGAGCACCTGCCCCGTCTCGGGGTCCACCTTGATCACCTGAACCCGCACGGTGTCCCCCGGCTTCAGGAGGTTCTTGAGCTCCTCCTCGGGGAGGGCCTTCTCCGTGAGCTGGTTGAAGGGGATGACGCCCTCGGTCTTTGCGCCGATGTCCACCGCCACGCCTTCGGAACCCACCAAGACCACCGTGCCCGTCAGGACCTGGCCGGGGCGCACCCGCTTCTCCAGGCGGGCCTCGGTCTCCTGAAGGGCCTGTTCCATGCTGAAGGTCTTTTCTGGGGTCTGGGTCGCCTTTTCTTCCATGCCGCCTCTTTCCTCCTTACGCGCCTCCCCTCGGGAAGGCGGGCGCTTTGCGCGCGCGTCCACACGAAAAGGCGGGGGAGAACCTTCACTCCCCGCTTCCGTGGGAACGAGCCCCGAAGGGCATACCCTTCCTTTATACCACGGGGTAGGCTTCCTGCCAAGGGGCACCGGGCCCATAGGGGGCAGGGCATAATGGGGCCATGGAAACCCTGGAATGGATGAAGGCGAAGCTTCCCGACTTCCTCAAGGACCTCGAGGCCTTTGTGCGCCGGGAGTCCCCCTCGGGGGACCTTTCCGGCCTCAAGGAGGCCGCCGCCTTTTTAGAAGAGGCCTTCGGGCCCTTGAAAGGCCGGCTTTCCCGTAAGGACACCCCCAAAGGCCCCGTCCTCCTCCTCAAGCGGGAAGGGGAAGGGGCCCCCGTGCTTGTCCTCTGCCACTACGACACCGTCCATCCCAGGGGAAGCTTCCCCGAGGCCTTCCGCCTGGAGAGGGAGAAGGCCCTGGGCCCCGGGGTCTACGACATGAAAGGGGGGATCATCGCCCTCCTCTACGCCCTGCGCCACGCCGAGGCCACGGGGAGGAGGCTCCCTTCCCTGGAGGTCCTCTTCACCCCCGATGAGGAGGTGGGCTCCCCGGAGAGCCGCCCCCTCATTGAGGCCGCCGCCCGGAAGGCCCGGGCCGCTCTGGTCCTCGAGCCCCCCACGGGGGAAGGGGACCTGAAGGTGGCCCGGAAAGGGGTGGGCCTCTACCGCCTCAAGGCCCTGGGCAAAGCCGCCCACCAGGGGGTGGAGCCGGAGAAGGGCGTGAACGCCATCCTGGAGCTCGCCCACCAGATCCTGAAGGTGGCGGCCCTGGAGGACCGGGAAAAGGGCACCACCTTGGGCCCCAACGTGGTCCGGGGAGGCACGGTCTCCAACGTGGTGGCCGAGGAGGCCGAGGTGGAGATAGACCTCAGGGTCTGGACCCTGGAAGAGGCGAAGCGGGTGGAGGAAGGTCTCAAGGCCCTCACGCCCCTCCTCCCCGGGGCCCGGCTTTCCCTCACGGGTGGCCTCAACCGCCCCCCCATGGAACCCACCCCGGAAAGCCTGGCGCTCTTCCAAAAGGCCCAGGCCATCGGGGAGAGGCTGGGCCTCGCCCTGCGCCCGGGCAAGGTGGGCGGCGGATCGGACGGGAACTTCACCGCCGCCCTGGGGGTGCCCACCCTGGACGGCCTGGGGCTTCTGGGCGGGGACGCCCACCAGAGGACGGAGTACGTGGTGGTGCCGGAGATTCCCCGGCGGGCGGCGCTTCTCGCCGAACTGCTCTACGCCCTATGATACCCTTTCTCCCCTTTTCCCTCGCCCTGCCAGCTCGGGAAAGCCTGCCTAAGGACCTTTTACCGGGGCCCCCATGCTGGCCTAGGCCAGCATGGGGTGGTACGAGCCCCTCCCCTTCCGCCCAAAAGGTCCAGGAGGTCCCGAAGGCCCTCTTCGCCCTCACCCAGGCGCGGGTGGCGGGCCTTAAGGAGGCCTAACCGTGTGGTTCTTCCGCAGGGACCCCCACGTGCGGCCCGATGGCCCCCTGGCCTTCCGGGTGCGGGTGCGCACGAAAAGCGGCGAGGTGGTGGAGCTCAGGCTCTCCAAGAGCATGGAGATCTCCCCCACCGAAGAGGGCTACTACGTGCGCAAGGAGATCGTGGCCCCAAGGAGCCTGGACCGGGCGGTCTTGGAGATCTGGTTTGACCGCGGCTACCGCCCCGTGCGCAAGGCGGTGGAGGGGGGAGAGCTTCTACCCATCCGGGAGTGGACGGGGTAGACTGAGGACATGGAAAAAGTCTTCCTCTTTTTGGGCTTGGCCCTTATGGTCTACAACGTCCTCTACGGCCTGAGGCTCAAGCGGGCCATCCCGGGCGGGGTGATGGGGGAACGGGGGGGCCAGATGCTCTTCCTCATAGGCTTTTTCGCCGTGGCCTACCTGGGGGTCATCCTCCTCACCTGGAGCGAGCCCTCTAGCCTTCTCCTATTTCTCCTCTCCCTCATCCTCCTCCTGGGGGCGGTCTTCGTCTACCTGGTCCTCCGCCTGGTGGACGCCATCGTGGCCTCCTTGTAATCATGGTCTTCCGCCGCAACCCCAACCCCCCTGAGGGCGACTGGAAACCCACCCCCGAGGAGTGGCGGGTCTACACCCTGTGCGACGGCCGCCGCACGGAGGAGGAGGTGGTGCGGGAAAGCGGCCTGGGGGAGGAGGCCTACCGGGCCCTGGCGGGCCTTCTGAAGCGGGGCCTGATCCTCCCGGTGGAAGGCCCCAAGGAGCTCTGCGCCAAGCTGGTAGACCTCCTCAAGGACAGGCTTGGCCCCCGGGCGGAGCCCTTCATCCGGAAGCTCCAGGGGTGCGAAACCCGGGAAAGCCTGGAGGAAGAGGCCCTGAGGGTGGCCCTAAAGGTCAAGCTCACCTTGGACAAAAGGGCCGGGGAGGAGCTGGAAAAGGCGGTCAAGGCCCTTTTCCGCTGATGCCACCCCATGCGCATGGGGGCCCCTAGGCAGGCTTCCCCGAGCCGGCAGGGCGTAGGAAAGGGGGAGAAGGGGCAGTAATCCCCCCGATTCATCGGGGGTCCACGAACCGAAGCGCAAGAACATCTTGCGCGCATCCCGAAAGGGATGCCCCCGGATTTAGCCGGGGGAGGACGTTACAATAGCCTTCCCTCCAGGAAGGCTTGGCTCCTCGGGTCTTGCGGCCTCTGGAAAAAGCTTTGGGCCTCGGCGCACTCCACCACCTGCCCCTGGAGGAGGAAGAGAACCCGTCCCGCCAGGCGCCGAGCCTGGAAGAGGTCGTGGGTGGCCAGGACCACCCCCCGGCCCTCCCGGGCGGCCTGCCGCAAGAGGTCCTCCACCTGGGCTATGTGGCTTGGGTCCAGGCTGGCGGTGGGCTCGTCCAGAAGGAGGACCTCAGGGTCCACCAGAAGGGTGCGGGCCAGGGCCAGCCGCACCGCCTCGCCCCCGGAGAGGGTGTGGGCGGCCTGGTGGGCCTTGGCCCCCAGGCCCACCCGCTCCAACAAGGCCTGGGCCTGCCGGTGGGCTTCCCGTTTGGGCACGCCCCGGAGGCGGAGGCCAAAGGCGGCGTTCTCCAGAACGCTTCGCCGCAGGAGGAGGGGGGTCTGGGGCAGGTAGACCCGGAAGCCCCCCTCCACCTGGCCTTCCCCCGGGGGAAGAAGGCCCGAAAGGAGGCGGAGGAGGGTGGTTTTGCCGCTTCCCGAGGGGCCCAGCACGGCCAGAACCTCCCCGGGGTAGACCTCGAGGCCCCCCACCTCCAGGGAAAACCCGCCCCTGTGGTAGGAAAGCCCCTTCGCCCGCAAGACCGGCCTCATAAGCATCTGGCGCGGGAAACTGCCGACTTAAGTCGGCAGAGGAATGCGCCTTCACCTCCTTTCGCACGGTCCGCTACAATGATTCCGTGCAGACCCTGACGGTGCGCTGCACCCTGAAGCCTAATCCTGAACAAGCCGAAGCTCTGGAGTTTACAGTTTTGCTCTTCGCCGAGGGGTGCAACCACGCCCTTAAGGTGGCCAGGGAGCGGGGGGAGTTCCGCCGCTTCCGGCTCCACCGCCTGGTCTACCGGGACCTCCGGGCCATGGGTTTGAGCGCCAACCTCGCCGTGCAGGCCATCGCCCGGGTGGGGCGGAAGAGGGGAAGCCGGGCGAAGTTTTACCAGCCCACCTCCTGCGCCTTTGACCAGCGCACCTTCTCCCTGCGCCTGGAGGACGAGACCGTCTCCCTGACCACAGTCCGAGGGAGGATGCGCGTTCCCCTCAAGCTCGGCAACTATCAGCGCCACTTGCTTCGTCAGGCCAAGAGCGTGCAGGGAGCGGTCCTCACCAAGGGGCCGAAGGGGAAGTGGTACGTCCACATCACCTTGCGGGTCCAAACTCCTGAACCCCCACCTGGGGGTGGGAGGGTGGTGGGGCTGGACCTGGGGCAGAAGGCCCTGGCCACCCTCTCCACCGGAGAACGGTTCCCTGGCGGTCCCCTCAGGGGGAGGCGTCTGCACTACCTGAAGAAGCGGGCCGAGGTCCGGTCCAGGCTGGACCGCCCTTCCCAACGCACCAGGGGCGTCAGGCGTCTCTGGGAACGGCTTAGCGGAAGGGAGGCCCGCTTCGTGAACGCCACGTTGCACGCCCTCACCCGGCGCATGGTAGACCTGCTGGAACCCGGCGATGTCCTGGCGATAGAGGACCTTAGTGGCATCAGGCAATGGACGACTAAACGAGGGAAGGAAGAGCGCCACCTGCACCACCTCTGGCCCTACGCCCGCTTTCGGTCCCTCCTGGAGTACAAGGCCCGCCTGAAGGGGGTGGGGGTGGTGGCGGTGGACCCCAGGCACACCAGCCAGGAATGCCCCCGTTGCGGGCACACCGCCAGGGAGAACAGGCGTAGCCAGGCCCTCTTCCGCTGCGAGGCCTGTGGGTTCCAGCACAATGCCGACTGGGTGGCGAGCGTGAACATCGCCCGCAGGGCGGTGGCCCAAGGAGCGGGCTCCTGGGGCCTGGGCCACGGTCAGCTGGCCCCGATGCTGGGGAATCGCCTCAGGCATCTTCACTCCCTGGCAAGCTGACGGCTTTAGCCGTCAGTAGCTGACTCCCGCTCCAAAAGGACCAAGAGGGCGGTGACCACGAAGGCCACCCCGAGGAGCACCATGCCCAAGGCCAGGGCCGCTTCCAACTCCCCCTTGCGGGTTTCCACCACGATGGCGGTGGTGAGCACCCGGGTGTGGTGGCGGATATCCCCTCCCACTAGGGTGGCCGCCCCCACCTCGCTGATGGCCCCGCCGAAGCCTGCGGCCAGGGCCGCCGCCAGGGTGCGGCGGCTCTCCCCGAAGAGGGTGGGAAGGACCTGGGCCTCCCCGCCCCCCAGGCTCCGCACCAGGAGCCTCACCTCCTCCACCCTGGCCCTGGCCCCGGAGAGGACAAAGGCGGCGATGAGGGGAAAGGCCAGGATGGCCTCCGCCAGCACCATGGCGTAGGGGGTGTAGAGGAGCCCCAAAGACCCCAAAGGCCCCGACCGGGAAAGGAGCAGGTAGAGGAAAAGGCCCACCACCACCGAGGGCAAGGCCATCCCCGCGTAGAGGAGGACCCGGCCCCAAAGCCCCCCTCCTCCCCTCAGGGCCAGCCAAAGCCCCAGGGGCACGGCGGGAAGGGCCGCAAGAAGGGTGGCCGCCCCCGCCACCCCTAGGCTACGTAGGGTGATCTCCCAGAGCTCAGCGGCCTCCACCCACCGGGAGGATACACCGTCCCCCCAAGGGGCGGAAGAGGGGAACCCCTTCCACCTGTAAGGAGGCCACCCGGGCGGAGGCCTCCTCCGAGGCCAGGAAGCGACGGAGCCTCCGGGCTTCCTCCACCTTGGGGGATCGGGGCACCGGGTAGAAGCTGTACTGGTTCAGGAGCAAGGGGTCCTCCTTCCGGTAAAGGGCCTCGAGGCCCCGCTTTTTCCCCACGGTCAGGTGGGTGGCGAGGTCGGAAAGGGTGTAGGCTCCCTTTTCCGCCGCCAGGACCAGGGTCTGCCCCATCCCCGCCCCCGATTCTAGGTACCAGGGGGGCCTGGGCTCCACCCCGGCCCGCTTCCAGAGGGAAACCTCCTTGAGGTGGGTCCCGGAACGGTCCCCCCGGGAGACGAAGGGGGCCTTGGCCAGGGCGATGCGCCGGAAGGCCTCGAGGACGTCCTTGGCCTCTCCCACCCGGGCCGGGTCGGCCGGGGGTCCCACCAGGAGGAAGGTGTTGGCCGCCAGGCAAAACCCCTCCGCCAAATACCCCTGCCTAAGGGCCTCTTCCTCCAGCTCGGGGGCGTGGACCAACACCGCATCCACATCCCCCCTTTCTGCCAGCCTGAGGGCCTGGCCCGTACCCACCGCCAAGACCTCCACCTGGAGGCCCGTGGCCCTTTGAAAGGGGGGAAGGAGCCGGTCCAAAAGCCCGGAATCGTACACGCTGGTGGTGGTGGCCAGCCTCAAGGCCTGGGCCATGAGGAAAAGGGGAAAGACCCACCCTAGGAGGCGCATGACCTAAGGTTAGCCTAGAAAGGTGGACCCCCTGGAAGCCTACCTGGCCCACCTGCGGGAGGGCCGCTACTTTGAGGCCCACGAGGTCCTGGAAGAGGCCTGGCGCGAGGCCCAGGGGGAAAAGCGGCGCTTCCTCCAGGGGCTCATCCTTCTGGCGGCGGCCCTCCACCAGAAGGCCCGGGGCCAAAGGGGCCTCAGGAACCTGAGGAAGGCCGAGGCCAGGCTCCGGGGCCTCCCCTCCCCCTACCTGGGCCTGGACTGGAAGCCCCTCCTGGCCGAGGCCCGGCGTAGACTTGGGGGGTGAGCGCGGAGGTCTTGGTCTACCGCGGCGAGCTTGTGGAAAACCGGCACCGGGTCTCCTTGGCCCTGTACGGGAGGGAGGGGGTCTTGGCCTACGCCGGCGACCCCGCTTTGGTGAGCTATCTCCGCTCCTCAGCCAAGCCCTTCCAGGCCCTGGCCCTCTTCCTCACGGGCGCGGTGGAGCGGTTCGGCCTCACGGAGGAGGAAGTGGCCCTGGCCACCGCCAGCCACGATGGCACCGAAACCCACGTGGAGGTGGCCGCCCGCTTCCTGGGAAAGCTCGGCCTCGGTCCGGAGCACCTGGTCTGCGGGGTACACCCGCCCTTTTCCCGGGAAGCCCGGAAAGCCCTGGAGGAGCAGGGGCTCCGCCCGACCCCCTTGCACCACAACTGCTCGGGCAAGCACGCCGGGATGCTGGCGGCGGCCCTGGCCCTAGGGGCCCCCACCGAGGGGTACGAGCGCCCCGACCATCCGGTGCAGGCGCTGAACCGGAAAACCCTGGCCGAGCTTTCCGGGGCCGAGCCCCTCCAGGCCACCGACGGCTGCAGCGTCCCCACCTTCGCCCTGCCCCTGGCCCGGGCGGCCCGGGCCTTCTACCTCCTGGCGGCCCCGGAGGAAGCCCCTAAGGCTTACCGGGAGCCCCTGAGGCGCGTGCGGGAGGCCATGCGCCGCCACCCACACCTGGTGGCCGGGCCGGGGAGCATAGACACCCTCCTCATGGAGCGCCTCCCCCTGGTGGCCAAGCGGGGGGCGGACGGGTACTACGGCCTCGCCCTCCTGGAAAGCCCCAAGGGGCCCCTGGGCCTCGCCTTGAAGGTGGAGGACGGCTCGGCCCAGGCCCGGGAGGTGATGGTGGTGGCCCTTCTTCGGACCCTGGGGCTGGACCCCGGCCCCACCCCCTGGGACCGGCCCGAGGTGCGCAACTACCGGGGCCTTCGGGTGGGCCACCTCGAGGCCCAGCTGGGGCTCTCCTGGATGTAGGGCCCGCCCCGGCCTGTGGGCTTGCCTTGCAAAGGCAAGCCCGTCAGGTGTATATCTCCCTCCTGATGGGCAAGCACGGCTTTGTTCGCCGGGAGGCGGGTCCCAAGGAGGTCCTGGAACACTGCCTGCGCCTGGCCCAGGAGGTGGCCCCACCCACCCCCAAGGGCAAGCGGGGCCGCCCCTGGCGCTACGACCACGCCCTATACCTGGCCCTCCACCTTTACCGCGCCTTCTTCCGCCTCACCTACCGCAAGACGGAGGCCTTCCTCCAGGACCTCATGGAAAGGCCCTTCCCCTCCCACCAGTCCCTGGCCCGCTACGCCGTGCATCACCTGGACCCCGAACTCCTTGAGGCCCTCCTGGAGAGGCTTTCCCGGGAACTGGAGGCCCACCTGGCCTCCTTGCCTTCCCCTGAAGGGGAGGGTCAGGAGCCAGGGCGCCCCCAGGCCTCTTCCCCGGGAGCCCCTCCCGGAGCGCTTTCCCCCCCTCTACCTCATGGACACCACGGGGCTGGCCTACAGGAGCAAGGACCGGCTTCTCCGCTTCCGTCGGGGGAAGGAGGTGCGGCGGGTGCGGGGGCACGCGCGGCTTCTGACCCTGATGCGGTGGGATAAGGGGAGGCGGCTCTTGTGGCCCTGGGGCGGTTTGCCCTTACTGGGGGGTGGCTTTTGGCGGACGCGAGGTTTGACGGGAAGGAGGTGTGGGGGGCTTTGGGGGAGGCGGGGGTGCGGCCGGTGATCCGGCTTCGGGGCGGGGGCGAGGCCAGGGACGAGGCGCGGGTGCGGGCGCGGGAGGGGTGGGACCCCGAGGTGTACCGGTTTCGCGGGGTAGTGGAGGGGGGGTTTGGGGGGAAGAAGACGCGGCTGGGTGGGGGATACCTCATGGAGCGGAAGCCTTGGACGGCCATGGCGCGGGCGCTTTTGGAGCTCATCGCCTACGGCCTTAGGGTTCTTCTCTCCCTTCTCCCGCCCCCTCCGGGGTACAAGGCGATTTACTAGGCAAGCCCCTTCCCCCTTGACAGTCCCCCTCGGGTTTGGTAGATTCTTCTTTGCGCTGCCCAGAGGGCGGCGGGGGACCTTGAAAGCTGGGGTGGCTCATCAGACACCAAGGCCAAGCATCCGCTAGGCCTCAAAGAGGGTCAAGATACTAAGGGCCCACGGTGGATGCCTCGGCACCCGAGCCGATGAAGGACGTGGCTACCTGCGATAAGCCAGGAGGAGCCGGTAGCAGGCTTTGATCCCTGGATCTCCCAATGGGGTAACCCGGCCGGCGTAAACGCCGGTCACCGCCACAAAGGCGGAGGGAACCTGGGGAACTGAAACATCTCAGTACCCAGAGGAAAAGAAAGCGAAAGCGACTCCCTCAGTAGCGGCGAGCGAAAGGGGACCAGCCTAAACCGCCCGGCTCGCCCGGGCGGGGTCGTGGGGCCCTCAAACACCAAATCCTAAGCCTAGCCGAAGCTGCTGGAAAACAGCGCCAAAGAGGGTGAAAGCCCCGTAGGCAAAAGGCTAAAGGATAGGTGAGGGTACCCGAGTACCCCGTGGTCCGTGGAGCCATGGGGGAATCCGGGCGGACCACCGCCTAAGGCTAAGTACTCCGGGTGACCGATAGCGCACCAGTACCGTGAGGGAAAGGTGAAAAGAACCCCGGGAGGGGAGTGAAATAGAACCTGAAACCGTGGGCTTACAAGCAGTCACGGCCCCACCAGGGGTTGTGGCGTGCCTATTGAAGCATGAGCCGGCGACTCACGGCCATGGGCAAGCTTAAGCCGTCCAGGCGAAGGCGTAGGGAAACCAAGTCCGAACAGGGCGCCCAGTCCGTGGCCGTGGACCCGAAACCGGGTGAGCTAGCCCTGGCCAGGGTGAAGCTGGAGTAACGTCCAGTGGAGGCCCGAACCGGTGGGGGATGAAAACCCCTCGGATGAGCTGGGGCTAGGAGTGAAAAGCTAACCGAACCCGGAGATAGCTGGTTCTCCCCGAAATGACTTTAGGGTCAGCCTCGGGCACTGACTGGGGCCCGTAGAGCACTGATAGGGCTAGGGGGCCCACCAGCCTACCAAACCCTGTCAAACTCCGAAGAGCCCCAGGCGCAGCCCGGGAGTGAGGGCGCGAGCGATAACGTCCGCGTCCAAGCGCGGGAACAACCGAGACCGCCAGCTAAGGTCCCTAAGTCTGGGCTAAGTGGTAAAGGATGTGGCGCCGCAAAGACAGCCAGGAGGTTGGCTTAGAAGCAGCCACCCTTTAAAGAGTGCGTAATAGCTCACTGGTCGAGCGGTACCGCGCCGAAAATGATCGGGGCTTAAGCCCAGCACCGAAGCTGTGGGCCTGGAAATCAAACCCCAGGCGGTAGGGGAGCGTTCCCTATGCCGACGAAGGCCGACCCGCGAGGGCGGCTGGAGGTATGGGAAGTGCGAATGCCGGCATGAGTAACGATAAACAGGGTGAGAATCCCTGTCGCCGTAAGCCCAAGGGTTCCTACGCAATGGTCGTCAGCGTAGGGTTAGGCGGGACCTAAGGCACAGCCAAAAGGCGCAGCCGATGGACAGCCGGTTAATATTCCGGCCCTTCCCGCAGGTGCGATGGGGGGACGCTCTAGGCTAGGGGGCCCGGAGCCATGGACGTGCCCGGCCAGAAGCGCAGGGCGGGAGGTAGGCAAATCCGCCTCCCATAAAACCCTGTGTGGTGGGGAAGCCCGTAAGGGTGATAACCCCCCAAAGCCATGGAGCCAAGAAAAGCCTCTAAGCTCAACCCGCGGGAACCCGTACCGCAAACCGACACAGGTGGGCGGGTGCAAGTGCACCAAGGCGCGCGGGATAACCCTCGCCAAGGAACTCTGCAAACTGGCCCCGTAACCTCGGAAGAAGGGGTGCTCCCCGCAAGGGGAGCCGCAGTGAACAGGCTCTGGCGACTGTTTACCAAAAACACAGCTCTCTGCTAACTCGCAAGAGGACGTATAGGGAGCGACGCTTGCCCGGTGCCGGAAGGTCAAGGGGAGGGGTGCAAGCCCCAAACCGAAGCCCCGGTGAACGGCGGCCGTAACTATAACGGTCCTAAGGTAGCGAAATTCCTTGTCGGGTAAGTTCCGACCTGCACGAAAAGCGTAACGACCGGAGCGCTGTCTCGGCGAGGGACCCGGTGAAATTGAACTGGCCGTGAAGATGCGGCCTACCCGTGGCAGGACGAAAAGACCCCGTGGAGCTTTACTGCAGCCTGGCGTTGGCCTCCGGCCTCGCCTGCGTAGAATAGGTGGGAGCCGGCGAAACCGCCCTCTCGGGGGCGGCGGAGGCACCAGTGAAATACCACCCTGGCGCGGCTGGAAGCCTAACCCCAAAAGGGAACAGCGCTTGGCAGGCAGTTTGACTGGGGTGGTCGCCTCCTAAAACGTAACGGAGGCGCCCAAAGGTCCCCTCAGGCGGGTCGGAAATCCGCCAGAGAGCGCAAGGGTATAAGGGGGCCTGACTGTAAGGCTCACAAGCCAAGCAGGGGCGAAAGCCGGGCCTAGTGAACCGGTGGTCCCGTGTGGAAGGGCCATCGATCAACGGATAAAAGTTACCCCGGGGATAACAGGCTGATCTCCCCCGAGCGTCCACAGCGGCGGGGAGGTTTGGCACCTCGATGTCGGCTCGTCGCATCCTGGGGCTGAAGAAGGTCCCAAGGGTTGGGCTGTTCGCCCATTAAAGCGGCACGCGAGCTGGGTTCAGAACGTCGTGAGACAGTTCGGTCTCTATCCGCCACGGGCGCAGGAGGCTTGAGGGAACCCCCTCCTAGTACGAGAGGACCGGAAGGGACGCACCTCTGGTCTCCCAGCTGTCCCTCCAGGGGCATACGCTGGGTAGCCATGTGCGGAAGGGATAACCGCTGAAAGCATCTAAGCGGGAAACCCGCCCCAAGATTAGGCCTCCCACGGCTCTAAGCCGGTAAGGACCCGGGAAGATCACCCGGTCAATGGGCCGGATGTGTAAGCGCCGCGAGGCGTTGAGCTGACCGGTCCCAATCGTCCGAGGTCTTGACCCTCCCACGCACTTATACCCCACCCCAGCAGGATCCCCCGCCCCCAAAGGCGGTGCGGAACCTTTCAAAAACAAAACACAAAAATCCCCCGTGCCCATAGCGGCGTGGAACCACCCGTTCCCATTCCGAACACGGAAGTGAAACGCGCCAGCGCCGATGGTACTGGGACCGCAGGGTCCCGGAAGAGTAGGTCGGTGCGGGGGATTTCCCTCACGCGGGAGTAGCTCAGTCGGTAGAGCACGACCTTGCCAAGGTCGGGGTCGCGGGTTCAAGTCCCGTCTCCCGCTCCACCACACAAACCCCCCAGGCCTGAAACCTGGGGGGTTTTTACTCAACCTCACCCTCACACCGCGCAAAGGCAGGATATTGCGCCTTATTTCAAACTTTCATCGGAGAGCCAGTCGGCCCAGGTTTCCAAATGGGCAGCGTCGGAGACGGTGAGGACCTCCTGCTGGGGAAAGAGGAGGCGGGTAATGGAGGTGTTGGGAATATGAAAGCGCCTCCAAGAATCCCCCTCCAGGTTCAAGGCCAGCTTAAGGGCCGCCCGTACCACACCTCCATGGGTGAGCACAAGGTGCCTACCTGCGGGAAGGCTTTCCAAAAAGGTCTGTAGCCGTCTGGCCACATCGGCCATGCTCTCCCCGCCGGGGCGGGAGGTGTACCAAGGTTCCTCCCAGGCCTTGCGGAAAAACTCGGGATAATGCGCCTCGGCCTCCTGGCGGGTCAGGCCCGCCAAGGCCCCCACGTCGATCTCCCGCAGAAGGGGAGTGGTCTTTACGGGAAGGCCAAGGACGGCCGAAAGGGGCTCGGCGGTCTCCCTGGCCCGGCGGAGATCGGAGGAGAAAAGGCTGGTAAAGGCGAAGCCGCTACGGGCAAGCCGCTGGGCCAGGCGGAAGGCCTGGCCGACCCCCGAGGGGGAAAGGGGGATGTCCAGGTGGCCTTGAAAGCGCTTCTCCGCGTTCCATGCCGTTTCGCCGTGGCGTATTAGCCAGATCTCCGTCATAGGAGCTGGACTCCCTCGCCCGGAACCACCCGACCCACCGGGAAACCGCCCACAAGGGCCTGGGCCTTGGCCGCTTCCTCCTCCGGAAGGACGAGGACAAGACCCAAGCCCATGTTAAAGACCCGGTACATCTCCTCCTCAGGGATCTCCCCCAGGCGCTGGAGGTAAGGAAAAACAGGGGGCACAGGCCAGGTGCCCTTCCAGACCTCCGCTCCCAGGCCTTGGGGAAGGGCCCGGGGGAGGTTTTCGGGGAGGCCTCCCCCGGTGATGTGGGCGATGGCGTGGACCTCCACCCGGGCGGCCTCGAGGCGGAGGAACTCCGGGAGGTAGGAGCGGTGGGGGCGCAGGAGGGCCTCCTTAAGGGTCTCCCCGAGCTCGGGGACGAAGGCTTCCAGGTCCTGTCCCGCCACCACCTTGCGGATAAGGGAGTAGCCGTTGGTGTGGGGGCCGGAAGAAGCGAGACCCCAAAGGACATCCCCCGCCCGCACCCGCTCCGGGCCCAGGATCCGGTCCCGCTCCACCACCCCCACCAAAGTCCCCGCCAGGTCCCAGGCCCCCTCCCGGTACACCCCCGGCATCTCGGCGGTCTCCCCCCCTAAAAGGGGAATGCCTTGGGCCCGGCAGGCCTCGGCCAAGGAGGTGAGGAGAGCGGAGAGGACCTCCTCGTCCAAGCGGCTCGCCGCCAGGTAGTCCAGGAAGAAGAGGGGCTTGGCCCCTTGGGCCAGGAGGTCGTTCACCGAGTGGTTCACCAGGTCAAAGCCCAGGCCGGAAACGTCCCCCGCCTGCAGGGCCAGAAGGGTCTTGGTCCCCACCCCGTCGGTGGTGGCCACCAAGACGGGGTGGCGCATCTCCTGGAGGGCCTTGGCGTCAAAGAGCCCGCCGAAGGCCCCCAGGCCCCGGAGCACCTCGGGGGTGTAGGTGGCCTCCAACTCGGCCTTGGCCCGCCTTAGGGCCAAGGCCTTCGCCTCTATGTGGACCCCGGCCTCCTCGTAGCGCATCGGCCCTATCCTACCCCAAGGGCTTCCAGGAGGAGCCTCCGCACCACCTCCGGCTTGGCCTGCCCTTTGGTCCTGCGCATCACCTGGCCCACCAGAGCGTCCAGGGCCTTGAGCTTGCCCTGGCGGACGCTCTCCGCCGCCTCGGGCAGGGCGGCGAGGGCCTCGGCCACCACGGCCTTCAGGGCGGCCTCGTCGGCCACCACCCTAAGGCCTCGCTCCCGCACCAGGGCCTCGGGATCCCGGCCCTCCAAGAGCTCGGGCAGAAGCGCCTTGGCCACCCGGCTGGTGACCTCCCCCCGCTCAAAGAGGGCCACCAGGTGGGCCAGGGCCCTGGGGGCAAGCCGGGTGGCCTCCAAGGGGAGGCCGCGCTCGTTCAAAAGGCCCATGACGTCGGCCAAGAGCCAGTTGGCCAGGGCCTGGGGAGAGGCGAGGCCGAAGGAGAGGGCATCGTCCAGGAAGCGGGAGAGGGCCGGGGCGTAGGCCAGGACCTCGGCGTCTTTTTCCTTGATGCCCAGGGCCCGGTAGCGGGCCTCCTTGTCCCAGGGAAGTTCGGGTAGCCCTTGCCGCACCTCCGCAAGCCAAGCCCGGGGGATAGGCACCGGGGGCAGGTCGGGCTCGGGAAAGTAGCGGTAGTCCGCCTCCTCCTCCTTGGTGCGCATGGGGTAGGTCTTGCCGCTCCCCTCCTCAAAGCCCAGGGTGGCCTGCTTCACCCGCTCCCCCCGCCTCAGGACCTCCGTCTGGCGGCGGATCTCGTACTCCAGGGCCCGCTGGACGCTTTTGAAGGAGTTGAGGTTCTTGATCTCCACCTTGGTGCCCAAAGGCTCCCCCACCCGGCGCACGGAGACGTTCACGTCGGCCCGGAGCTTTCCTTCCTCAGGGGTGGCGTCGGAGATGCCCAGGGTCTGGACCAAGGCCTGGATGCGCTGGAGAAAGAGCCTGGCCTCCTCGGGGGTCTTTAGGTCGGGCTCGGTGACGAGTTCAATGAGGGGGCTTCCCGCCCGGTTGAGGTCCAGGAGGGTCCTCCCCTCCAGGTGGAGGCTCTTGCCGGCGTCCTCCTCCAGGTGGAGGCGCTTGATGCGCACCCGCCTCTCCCCCAGAGGAACGCTTCCCCCCAGGCCCAGGGGCAGGTCGTACTGGCTGATCTGGTAGTTTTTGGGGAGGTCGGGGTAGAAGTAGTTCTTGCGGTGGAAGACCAGCCTTTCCGGCACCTCCGCCCCCAGGGCCAGGGCGAGCCTTAAGCCGTACTCCACCGCCTTTCGGTTGGCCACGGGCAGGGCCCCGGGCAGGCCCAAGCAGACGGGACAGGTGTGGGTGTTGGGGGGGGCCCCGAAGTAGTCGGCTTCGCAGCCGCAAAAGGCCTTGGTCCGGGTCCTGAGGTGGAGGTGGACCTCGAGGCCGATGGCCGCCTCGTACATGGCTTAGAGTTTACCGCGCCGCCCCTCCTTCTCCCCCTCCCCTGTCCCGCTCAAGCGCATGAACTCCTTGGGGTCCACGGCCCGGGCGAGGCCCATCTCGTAGGTGATGAGCTTGCGCCGGTAAAGGTCCGCCAGGCAGGCGTCCATGGTGATCATCCCGTACTGGCCGCCCGTTTGGATGACGCTCCTTAGCTGGTGGCTCTTCCCCTCCCGGATGAGGGCCCTAACGGCCGGGGTGGCGATCATGAGTTCATAGGCCAGCACCCGCCCGCCGCCAAAGGCCTTGGGCAGGAGCTGCTGGGTGAGGACCGCCACCAGGTTGTTGGAGAGCTGGACCCGCACCTGCTCCTGCTGGTTTTGCGGGAAGACGTCGATGATGCGGTCTATGGTCTCGGGGGCGGAGTTGGTGTGGAGGGTGCCCATGACCAGGTGGCCGGTCTCGGCGGCGGTGATGGCGGCGGCGATGGTCTCGTAGTCCCGCAACTCCCCCACCAGGATCACGTCCGGGGCCTGGCGGAGGACGCTACGGAGGGCCTTGTGGAAGCCGTGGGTGTCGGCGCCGATCTCCCGTTGGTTGACGATGGCCTTCTTGTGCTTGTGGAAAAACTCTATGGGGTCCTCGATGGTCACGATGTGCACGGGCTTGCGTTCGTTGATGTAGTCGATCATGGAGGCCAGGGTGGTGCTCTTCCCGCTCCCCGTAGGCCCCGTGACCAGAACGAGGCCTCTTGGGGCCATGGCGATCTCGGCGATGCCCTTGGGCAGGCCCAGCTCCTCAAAGCTCTTGATGACGGCGGGCACCACCCTCAAGACCCCGCCCACGCTTCCCCGCTGCAGGAAGACGTTCACCCGGTAGCGCCCCTTGCCCGGGAGGCTGAAGGAGAAGTCCAGCTCCTTTTCCTCCTCAAAGACGCGCTGTTGCTTCTCGTCCATGAGGGCGTACATGAGGCGGCGGGTGTCCTGGGGAGAAAGGGGCTCGTACTCCGTGGGGTGGAACTCCCCGTCCACCTTGATCATGGGAGGCAGGCCCACGGTGATGACCAGGTCGCTGGCTCCCCGCTCCACGGCCAGGCTCAAAAGGTCCACGATGTCGGGCGTCTTCGGCATACTCCCTCCTACTCAATGGTCCTCGCCAGGACCTCCTCGAGGGTGGTAATCCCCTGGAAGGCCTTGTAAAGGCCATCTTCCCGCAGGGTTTTCATGCCCTTTCTCCGGGCGATCTCCTTGATCTCCGTGGCCGACTTTCCGGCCACGATGGCGTGGCGGATCTCGTCGTCCACCACCAAAAGCTCGTGGATGGCGTAGCGGCCCTTGTAGCCGGTGCCGCTACACCGCTCGCACCCCATGCCCTTGTAGAGCTTGACCTCCCCCATCTCTGCCTCGGAAAGCCCGAGGCGCCTTAGGACCTCGGGGTCCGGACGGACCTCCACCTTGCAGTGCTCGCAGATCTTCCGGACGAGCCTCTGGGAGAGGACGCCGATGAGGGCGGCGGAGATGTTGAAGAGCTCCACCCCCATCTCGTCCAGGCGGGTGATGGCCTGGGCGGCGTCGTTGGTGTGCAGGGTGGCGATGACCAGGTGGCCGGTGAGGGCGGCCTCCGTGGCGATCTTGGCGGTCTCGGAATCGCGGATCTCCCCCACCATGATGATGTCGGGGTCCTGCCGAAGGAAGGCCCTGAGGGCGCGGGCGAAGGTGAGGCCGGCCTGGGGGTTCACCTGGGTCTGGTTGATGCCGGGGATCTCGTACTCCACGGGGTCCTCAATGGTCTGGGTGTTCTTGTCGGGGGTGGCGATGCGCTTGAGGATGGAGAAGGTGGTGAAGCTCTTCCCCGAGCCCGTGGGCCCGGTGATGAGGAAGATGCCGTAAGGCTTGGAGATCACCTCCTGGAAGCGCTCAAAGACCCCGGGGGCGAAGCCGAGGTTTTCTATCTCCGGGATGTCGCTGGCCTTCTTCAGGAGGCGCATCACCGCCTTTTCCCCGTAGACCGTGGGCAGGGTGGAAAGCCGTAGGTCCAGGTCGATGGCCCCTTCCCGGTAGCGCACCCGGCCGTCTTGGGGGAGGCGCCTTTCGGCGATGTTGAGCTCCCCCATGATCTTGATGACGCTGATGATGGGGTTCAAGGCCCCCTTGGGCAGGGTGGTGTACTGGCGTAAGGTGCCGTCCACCCGGAGGCGCACCAGGACGTCCGACTGCCTGGGCTCGATGTGGATGTCGGAGGCATCCTGGAGGTAGGCCTCCCGGATCACCTGCTTGACGAACCGCTGGGCGGCGCTTTCGTCCAGGTCGGTGACGGCCTGGACCTCCTCCTCCTGGTACCCCTTGGAAAGCTCCTTGGCCAGCTCCCCCAGCTCCTCCTTGCCGTAGAAGCGCTCTATGAGCCTGGTGATGGCCGCCTCGGTGGCCACGGCGGGGGCCACCTCGTAGGCCAGCCCCTTACGCTTCAGGGCCAGGCGCACGTCGTCCAGGGCCAGGATGTTCCGGGGGTCCTTCATGAGGAGGACCAGGCGGTTCCCCTCCAGGCGGTGGGGGAAGACCCCGTAGCGGCGGGCCAGGTCCTCGGGCAGGAGGAGGGCCGCCGAAGGATCGGGGGGGTCGGCCTCGGGGTTGATGTAGGGGTATCCCAGCTGGGCGGCCACCGCCTGGGCCAGGGCCTCGGGCTTGAGCTTCCCCGACTGGACCAGGGTGTCCTCGAGGCGCCCTCCCCCCTGCCGCTGCTTCCTCAGGGCCTCCTCCACGTCCTCGGGCCGGGCCAGGCCCAGCTCCACCAGGATCTCCCCCAAGGGCTTGGCCTTGGGCAGGCGCTTCTGCACCTCCAGGGCCTCCCTGAGGTGCTCCCGGGAAAGGCGCCCCTCCTGCACCAGGACCTCCCCCAGGCGCCCCTTCTCGGGATAGGCCCGCTGGAAAAGGGCCTCCCAGGCCTGGGGCGGGGTGAGGTAGAAGCGGGCGGGGCGGCCCAGAAGCCTTTCCACCGCCTCCTTGTGCCGGGGGTCGTGAAGGACCACCTCCAGCCTGCCCTCCTTAAAGCCCAAGGGCACGGCCCCGTGGCGCAGGGCATCGGCGCGGAGGAGGAGGGCGGTGGCGGAGGGGTCGGGGTCCAGGCCCTCGGTGCTTTCCAAGAACTCCAGACCCTCCTGCTCGGCCAGGGTCTGGTACAGGGCCTCCTCGGAAAGGCCCCTTCGCACCAGAACCCGCCCCAGAAGGTCCCCCGTCTTCTCCTGTTCCGCCAAGGCCTCCTCCAAGGCCTCCCGGGAAAGGAGGCCCTTCTTCACCAGGAGCTCCCCCAGCCTCAACTCCCCCCGGCTTGGGCCCGAGGGCAAGGGGGGAAGGGGCAGGCCGAGCTCGGGGTAGTTCTTGGCCAAGGCGTAGAGGAAGTCGGTCTTGGTGGCCTGGTAGGGCTCCACCACGAGGCCGGTGAGGTCTTCTATCTCCTCCAGGCCCAGGGGGTCCAAGGGGTTGACGAAGGCCACCCGCACCACCCCCGCCTCCTCGTCCAGGGCGAAGGGGATGGCCTGGAGCTCCCTGGCCTTCTCCGCCGGCAAGAGGGCCCTCACCCTTGGCGGGATTTCCAGGGAGTGAAGCTCCACCAAGGGGATGCCGAAGTGGTCCTCAATGGCCTGGGCGATGCGCCTTTCCGAGAGGAGGCCCATGTCGCTCACCACCTCGGCCAAGGAGCCCCCCACCTCCCGGTGCCTTTCCAGGGCCATCTGCAGCTCCTCGTCCGTGAGGAGCCCGGAGTCCAACAGGATCGCCCCCAGCCTTTTGTCCCCTATGGTCAAGACGCTCATCTCACACCCCTCGAGGTCTTCTAAAGGGAGTCTCCAGCATCCGTATGAAACGCGTGTAAACAAACTCCTCGTCCCGCAAGGGCGGCACCAAGACGGTGTAGGCCCCCACCAGGTTCCCCCCGAGCACGTCGGTGAAGACCTGGTCCCCCACCACCGCCACCTCCCCCGGGGGAAGGCCCAGGGCCTTCAGGGCCCGGCGGAAACCGAGCCAGGGCTTGAGGGCCGGGGCGTGGCCGGGAAGGCCAAGGGCCCTCTGCACCCGGGCAAAGCGCTCGGGGAGGGCGTTGGAGAGGAGGTAGACGGGCACCGCTTCCTTCAAGGCCCCAAGCCACGCCCCATAGGCCTCGGGAAGCTCCTCTTCCCCGTAGGGCAGGAGGGTGTTGTCCAGGTCCAGGATCACCCCCCTAAGGCCCCTGGCCCTAAGCCACTCCGGGGTGAGGTGAAGGAGGGAGGGCAGCACCTCCCGGGGGAAGAACATGGCCTCATTGTGCCACGGGCGGGGTGAACGGGGGCTTAACGGGGAAGCAGGACGAGGCCCCACATCCTCCCCGTCCTCCCCCGGTCGCGGCGATGGGAGAAGAGGGTGGGAGCGCAGTGGGTGCAAAGCCCCACCCGGTAGATGCGCTCCTCCTTAAGCCCCGCCTCCTGGGCCTGGAGGAGGAGGGCTGCTTCCAGGTCCAGGAGATACTTGCCCGGGGCCTTGGGGTCCGGGGTGAAGGTGGGAAGGCCCGCCCGGGCGAAGGCCTCCGCCACCTCCTCCCCCACCTGGTAGCACGCCCCCCCGATCCCCGGGCCGATGGCCAGGTGGACCTCCGAGGGGTCTAACCCCAGGGCCGCGATCCTTTCCAAGGCCTTGGGAAGGATCCCCCCCACCACCCCCCGCCAGCCCGCGTGCAAAGCCCCCACCAGCCCCCCCGGGTGGTAGAGGAGCAGGGGGTAGCAGTCCGCCACCCCCACCCGGAGGAGGAGGCCGGGGGTACGGGTGAGGAGGCCGTCCCCTTCCCAGACCCCGGGGCCTTCCACGAGGTGCACCGCCGTGCCGTGGACCTGCTTGAGGCCCGCCACCTTGGGGTGGCCGAAGGCCTCGAGGACCCGCCTTTGGTTCTCCGCCACCCTCTCGGGGTCGTCCCCGGTGGAGGCGGAAAGGTTGAGGCTGGAAAAGGGGCCTTCGGACACGCCCCCAAGGCGGGTGGTGAAGCCGTGGGGAACGGGGAGGGGGGTGGTGAGCAGGGGGACCATCCTCCCCATTCTGCCAGGCCCAGGGTGCCCTTTACCATTTAGCTTATGGAGCGCATAGGTATACTGAGGGCCATGAAGACGGACCGGAACCAGCTCCGCTTCAACCAGACCCTTCTGGTGCTCACCCTCCCCCTGGCGGCCCTTTTGGACCTGCCCTGGCTCGTGTACGCCCTCTTCCTCCTGCTGGCGAGCCAGCACACCCCCCTAGACCTGATGGTGGCCTTGAAACGCCTTCTCCGCCTTCCCCCCCATGTGGTGGAGGAGGACCCCCGGCCCCACCGCTTCGCCCGCTTCCTGGGGGCGGTTTTCCTAGGCCTGGCCTCCCTCGCCCTTCTCCTGGGCCTGAAGGGGGTGGGCTACACCCTGGCCCTCCTGGTGGCCCTCCTCGCCTTTATCAACCTGGCCTTCGGCTTCTGCCTCGGGTGCTTCCTCTACCTCCACCTCCGCTACGCCCGGGCCCTCTTCACCGGGAAATAGCCTCCAGAAGGCGCACCATCTCGATGGCGGTGAAGACCGCCTCGGCCCCCTTATTCCCCGCCTTGCCCCCGGCCCTTTCCTGGGCCTCCTCGGGGGTGTTGGTGGTGAGGACCCCGAAGACGATGGGCTTCTCCGTCTGGAGCATGGCCTGCATGAGGCCGCCTGCCGCCTGGGCGGCCACGTACTCAAAGTGGGGGGTCTCCCCCCGGATCACCGCCCCCAGGGCCACCACGGCGTCCACGTCGGGGCGGCTCGCCAGGCGCTTGGCCACCAAGGGAAGCTCAAAGGAACCCGGAACCCAGGCCACCAGGACCTCGGCGGGGTCCCCCCCAAGCCGGGCGTAGGCCTCCAGAGCCCCCTCCAAAAGGAGCTTGGTCACCCGCTCGTTGAAGCGGCCCACGGCCAGGGCGAGCCTGACCCCTTTGGCGGTGAGGATGGGGGAAAAGGTCTTGGGCTTCATGGCCTCACTATACTTTGGGGGTGGAACGCTACCTCCTGGTGGCCTTGGGTGGGGCCCTGGGTTCCTTCCTGCGCTACGCCCTGGGGGCCTGGGCGCAAGGGGTGCTGGGCCCCGGCTTTCCCTGGAGCACCCTCCTGGTGAACGCTCTGGGAAGTTTTCTCATCGGCGCCGTGGTGCGGCTCTCCCTGGAAGGGGCCCTCTCCGGGGAGGCCCGGCTCTTCCTGGCGGTGGGGGTTTTGGGGGGCTTCACCACCTTTTCCTCCTTGAGCTACGAGACCCTGGCCCTCCTGCAGGAAGGCGAGGCGGTCAAGGCCCTCCTCTACGCGGGGGGAAGCCTCCTCCTCGGGCTCTTTCTGGTCTTTTGGGGTTACCGCCTGGGCGGGGCCCTGGTAAGCTAGGGGCATGAAGCTCCAGGGGGAGGCCCGGCTCCTCAGGATCTTCGTGGGGGAGTCGGACCGGTACGGGGGGAGGCCTCTTTACGAGGCCCTCGTCCTCGAGGCCCGCAGGCGGGGCCTGGCCGGGGCCACGGTCTTCAAGGGCTTCATGGGTTACGGGGCCCACTCCCGCATCCACACCGCCAAGGTCCTGCAGCTTTCCGAGGACCTGCCCGTCATGGTGGAGATCGTGGACACCGAGGAAAAGATCCAGGCCTTCCTACCGGTACTGGACGAGATGGTCAGGGAAGGCCTGGTGACCCTGGAGAAGGTGGAGGTCATCCGCTACCGGAGCCGGTGAGCCAGAACCCTTTTCCCTCCCCGGGACTGGCCTACCCTTGGGGCATGGAGCGGGTTCCTCCCGGGCAGAGGGTCACCGAGCGCTTCCCCATCCTCACCTACGGGGAAGAACCCCGGGTTTCCAAAGAGGCGTGGCGCCTGGACCTCTTCGGCCTGGTGGAGGCCCCCCTCGGCCTCACCTACGCCGACCTCCTGGCCTTTCCCCAGGTGGACCTCACCCGGGACTTTCACTGCGTCACCGGCTGGAGCCGCCTGGACGCGGCCTGGCGGGGGGTGCGGGTGAGGGACCTCTTGGAAAGGGCCAGACCCCGCCCCGAGGCGGTGGCGGCCCTGGTCCATAGCTACGGGGGCTACACCACCAACCTCCTCCTGGAGGACCTCCTTAGGGAGGACGTCCTCCTGGCCCACACCCTCTCCGGCAAGCCCCTGCCCCCGGAGAGGGGAGGCCCCGTGCGCCTCCTCGTGCCCCACCTCTACGCCTGGAAGAGCGCCAAGTGGGTGCGGGGCATAGAGCTTCTGGACCACCTGGAACTGGGCTTTTGGGAGAGGCTGGGCTACCACTGGCGGGGGGACCCCTGGCAGGAGGAGCGCTTCCAGGAGGGCCCCGTTCCCGCCGCCAGCCTTCGCTTTCGCAGTAAAAAAACTTGATATAATCAGGCTGAGAAAGGAGGAAAGCATGACCGCCCTGGAGCAAGCCCGCCTCGAGGTGGACCAGGCCCTCAAGGCCTACGAGGAGTGCGTGGCCCGGGAGGAGGCGGAGTACGGGAAGGAGTACGAGCGGGTGACCTTCATGGAGTACGAGGCCCCGGCCCCCGACCCCTGCGCCGAGGCCTTTGCCCGCCTGCTGGAGGCGGTGCGGGCCTACGAGCGGGCCGGGGGGAACCGGGAGGACCTAACGCTTCGGGGCAAGGAGGCCCGGGTCTACGAGGCGCTGGACAAGGAGTAGGCCTGGGGCCTGCCCTCCTGGAAATAGTAGGCCTCCCGGAACCCCAGGGAAAGGAGGAGGCCACGTGTTTCGCCGAAGGCAAAGCCCACCTCCTCCGGGCGGTGGGCGTCGGAGCCCAGGACCACCCCGAGGCCGAGCTCCCGGGCCCTTTGGAGGAGGACGGGGGCCGGGTAGACCTCTTTCGCGGGCTTCCTCAGCCCGGCGGTGTTCACGTCCAGGAAAAGCCCCTCCTCGGCCATGGCCCTAAGGGCGGGCTCGGCCAGGTCCAAAAGGGCCTCCTGGGGGAGGCGGTGGCCGAACTTCTTGGGGAGGTCCAGGTGGCCGATGGCGTGGAAGAGGCCGCTACGGGCCGCCCGCTCCACCTCCTGGAAGTAGGCCCGGAAGACCTCCTTGAGGTCGCGCCAGGCGTATTCCTCCTGGTGGTCCGGGTGGTCCAGGGGCCAGGCCCCCAGGAAGTGGACGCTCCCGATGACGTAGTCAAAGGGGTAGGCCTTGAGGAGCCCAGCCACGAAGGCCTCGGTGCCGGGGTGGAAGTCAGCCTCGAGGCCGATGCCCACGTAGAGGTCCGGATTGCTCTCCCGCACCCTTTCCAGGGCCAGAAGGTAAAAGGGAAGCTGGGAGAGGGCCATGCGGCTTCCCGGGTCGTACCAGGAGGGCATGGGGGCGTGATCGGTGAAGACCAGGCCCTTAAGCCCCCCTTTCCGCGCCTGGAACAGGTACTCCCCCGGGGCACCCTCCGCGTGCCCGCAAAGGGGGGTGTGGACGTGGCTATCCACCATGGGAAGATTCTATCCGCACCACCTGGTCCCGCCAGGTGTAGGCCACCACCTCCTGCCCCAGGGCCCGGGAGAGATCCAGGGAAAGGAAGGGGTCCTCCACGGCCTCCCCAGCCTCCTGCACCAGGACCGGGCGGAAGGGGGGCAGAAGGTGGGGGTAGCGCCGGAGAACGGCCCCCACCCGGAAGGAGGCCGCCCAGAGCCGCTTTAGGGCGAAGAGGGCCTCCTGGGGCGTGGCCGCCCGAAGGCCACCCCCTTCCCCCGCGGGGCGCACCCCAAAGGGCCCCCGCCCCTTCAAGGCGGCGAGAAAGGCCTCCGCCCGCTCGGGGAGGAGGTAGCTTTCCCGGACCGCCCGCTCGGCCTCCTCCGCCGCAAAGAGGAGCCTCTCCTCATCTATCCGCACCCCAAAGACGCCCTGGAAGAGCCTCCCTATCCGCTCCTCCAGGTTGTTCAGGCGGAAGAACTCCTCCTCCAGGCGCACCACCCAGGTGGGAACCACGGGCAGGCCCAGGGCCTGGGCGCGCCGCAGAAGGGCCACCTCCCCCTCCCCTTCCGCCAGGGCCAAGGGCGCGATCCCTTCTTGGGGTTCCCTCATCCCAGGGGCCAGGGTACGGAAAGGGCATCACACAAAGCGCACCCCCTCGGCCCGGGTGACCTTGCCCTGGTAGAGGAAGGTCACCTGGCGGAGGGCGGCCTGGAGGTCAAAGGGCGTGAGGGCGCTGGTGGCGTCCTCGGGCAGGACCACCTGGTACCAGCGCAAGGCGGCGGACCCCGCCGTGTGCAGGACACAGATGTTGGCCACGGTGCCCGTGACCACCACGTGCCTCACCCCCCAAAGGTGCAGGTAGTGGTCCAGGGGGGTGCCGTAGAAGGCGTCGTAGCGGACCTTCTGGACCACGAGGTCGCCGGGTTCGGGCTTTAGCTCCTCCAGGATCTCCGCCCCCCAGGTGCCCGCCACCGCATGCCTGGGCCAGATCTGAAACTCCGGATCGTCCTCCCGGTGCCAGTCCTGGGTGTAGACCACCCTGGCCCCCGCCTCCCGCGCCCGCCGCAAAAGGAGCTGGATGGCGGGGACGCTTTGGGGGGCCTCGGGCACGAAGAGGGCGCCTTGGGGGTGGGCGAAGTCGTTTTGCATGTCCACCACGATGAGGGCCGCTTCCTTGGCGGGAAGCTCCACGGCTTCCACCCTGGGGATCTCGGGAACCTCTACCATACCCCCATTATCCCTCATCCTTGACCCCCACCCGGGGAAGGGCTACACTCGGTCGCATGAAAATACGGGACCTCCTCGAGGAGCGCAGGGGGCCCCTCCTCTCCTTTGAGTTCTTCCCCCCCAAGACCCCGGAAGGGGAGGAGGCCCTCTTCCGCACCATGGAGGAACTCCGGGCCTTCCGCCCCGCCTTCGTCTCCATCACCTACGGGGCCATGGGGAGCACCCGGGAGAAGAGCGTGGCCTGGGCCCAGAGGATCCAAAGCCTCGGCCTGAACCCCCTCGCCCACCTCACCGTGGCGGGCCAGAGCCGAAAGGAGGTGGCCGAGGTCCTCCACCGCTTCGTGGAGAGCGGCGTGGAGAACCTCCTCGCCCTCCGGGGCGATCCCCCAAAAGGGGAAAGGGTCTTCCGGCCCCACCCGGAGGGCTTCCGCTACGCAGCGGAGCTCGTGGCCCTCATCCGGGAGCGCTACGGAAAGGCCCTCTCCGTGGGCGGGGCGGCCTACCCCGAAGGCCACCCGGAAAGCGGGAGCCTCGAGGCCGACCTCCGCCACTTCAAGGCCAAGGTGGAGGCGGGGCTGGACTTCGCCATCACCCAGCTCTTCTTCAACAACGCCCACTACTTCGGCTTCCTGGAGCGGGCGAGGCGCGCGGGGATCCACATCCCCATCCTCCCCGGCATCATGCCCGTGACCAGCTACACCCAGCTCCGCCGTTTCACCGAGGTCTGCGGGGCCAGCATCCCGGGGCCCCTCCTTTCCAAGCTGGAGCATTACCAAGACGATCCCCAGGCCATCCTGGAGATCGGCGTGGAACACGCCACCCGGCAGGTGGCCGAGCTCCTGGAGGCCGGGGTGGAAGGGGTGCACTTCTACACCCTCAACAAAAGCCCCGCCACCCGCATGGTGCTGGAAAGGCTGGGGTTCAAGCCTGTCTAGGCCTCCACCCCCTCCCCGAAGCGCGCCAGGCTCGCCTCCTGCCCCCGGAGGGCGAGGAGTTTCCCAAGCTCCAGGAGCTTTTCCTCCTCCCCGTGGACCAGGACCACGCGGGGCTGGTCCTTAAGCCAGTCCAAAAGTTCGTCCTGGCCCGCGTGCCCGGAGAACCCCCCCAGGGTGTGGACCCGGGCCCTCAGGGGCACCTCTTCCCCCAGGATCCGCACGGAAGGAGGCCGGGCGATGAGCTCGGCCCCCAGGCCTCCCTTGGGCTGGTAACCCACGAGGACCAGGGCGTTTTTGGGGTCGGAAAGGCCGTGCCTCAGGTGGGAGAGGATCCGCCCCCCCGAAAGCATCCCGCTCCCGGCGATGACCACCATGGGGCCGGGCTCGCGGCCTAGGGCGCGGGACTCCTCGGGGCTTTCCACCACCCAGAGGCCCTTGGGGCGGAAGGGGTTCTTCCCCTGGAGGAAATAGGCCTGGACCTCCTCGCTGAAGTAGCGCACGAGCCTCGGGTAGAGCTCCAAGACCCGCTCGGCCATGGGGGAGTCCAGGTAGACGGGAGCTTTGGGCAGGCGGTGGCCGTTCTCGTAGAGGAGGAAGAGGATCTCCTGGGCCCGTTCCACGGCGAAGGAGGGGATGAACACCTTGCCCCCCTGGCCCAGGGTCTCCTGCATAATCTCCAAGAACTCCCGGACCGTTTCGGGAAAGGGGCGGTGGGGCCGGTCGCCGTAGGTGCCCTCGGAGACCACCAGGTCCGCCCTGGGGGGCAGGGAGGGATCGGGGAGAACGGTCTTCTGCCGGTTGCCCAGGTCCCCGCTGTAGACCAGGGTCTTTCCCTCCCCCTGGGCCACCACGAAGGCGCTTCCCGGAAGGTGCCCCGCCTGGCCCAAGGTCAGCGCCAGATCCCCAAGCCGAAGCCACTCCCCGTACTCCAAGGGGGTTAGGTGGGCCAAGGCTTCCTCCACGTCCTCCCGGTCAAAAGGGGGCGCTTCCATGACCTTGAGGGCGTCCTCGAGGACGATCCGCATCAAAAGCCCCGTGGCCCGGGTGGCGTAGACCGGACCCCGGAAGCCCTCGCGAAAGAGCTTGGGCAACCTCCCCACGTGGTCCAGGTGGGCGTGGGTGAGGACCACCGCCTCCACCCCCTTGGGATCAAAGCCGAAGGGATCGTGGTTTCTGGCCTCCTCCCGGCCCTGGAAGAGGCCGCAGTCCAGAAGCACCCGCCGCCCCCCGGCCAAAAGGAGGTGGCAACTTCCCGTCACCTCCCGGACCGCGCCAAAAGGTACGATGCGCATGCCTTTATCTTGACACTCGCCCGGCTTTGTGTTAGCCTAATCCCTCGGACAGGGTCCCAACCCCGGTCCTGCCACCCTAGCTCAACCGGCAGAGCACCCGACTTGTAATCGGGGGGTTGGGGGTTCAATTCCCCTGGGTGGCTCCACAAGGGGCATGGGCAGGTGCCCGAGCGGCCAAAGGGGACGGTCTGTAAAACCGTTGGCGCACGCCTACGCTGGTTCGAATCCAGCCCTGCCCACCATCCGGTGTGCTCCGGCACACCCCGTGCGGGAGTAGCTCAGTTGGTAGAGCATCGGCTTCCCAAGCCGAGGGTCGCGGGTTCGAGTCCCGTCTCCCGCTCCACGAGCTCGCGTAGCTCAGCAGGTAGAGCACACCCTTGGTAAGGGTGAGGTCGCCGGTTCGAGCCCGGCCGCGAGCTCCATCTTTTTGACTGCCCTGGGCCCTTCCGCCCAGGGCGGCCTTTGCGTGCAAGAAGGAGGAACCATGGCCAAGGGCGAGTTTATTCGGACGAAGCCTCACGTGAACGTGGGGACGATTGGGCACGTGGACCACGGGAAGACGACGCTGACTGCGGCCTTGACCTTTGTGGCGGCGGCGGAGAACCCGAACGTGGAGGTGAAGGACTACGGGGAGATTGACAAGGCCCCGGAGGAGCGGGCGCGGGGGATCACCATCAACACGGCGCACGTGGAGTACGAGACGGCGAAGCGGCACTACTCCCACGTGGACTGCCCTGGGCACGCGGACTACATCAAGAACATGATCACGGGTGCGGCGCAGATGGACGGGGCCATTTTGGTGGTGTCGGCGGCGGACGGTCCCATGCCGCAGACCCGGGAGCACATCCTTTTGGCCCGGCAGGTGGGGGTGCCGTACATCGTGGTGTTCATGAACAAGGTGGACATGGTGGACGACCCGGAGCTTTTGGACCTGGTGGAGATGGAGGTGCGGGACCTCCTGAACCAGTACGAGTTTCCTGGGGACGAGGTGCCGGTGATTCGGGGGAGCGCTCTTTTGGCGCTGGAGGAGATGCACAAGAACCCGAAGACCCGGCGTGGGGAGAACGAGTGGGTGGACAAGATTTGGGAGCTTTTGGACGCCATTGACGAGTACATTCCCACGCCGGTGCGGGACGTGGACAAGCCGTTCTTGATGCCGGTGGAGGACGTGTTCACCATTACCGGGCGCGGGACGGTGGCCACGGGGCGGATTGAGCGGGGGAAGGTGAAGGTGGGGGACGAGGTGGAGATTGTGGGCCTGGCTCCGGAGACGCGGAAGACGGTGGTCACCGGGGTGGAGATGCACCGGAAGACCCTGCAGGAGGGGATAGCTGGGGACAACGTGGGGGTGCTCTTGCGGGGCGTGGGCCGGGACGAGGTGGAGCGGGGGCAGGTGTTGGCGAAGCCTGGGAGCATTACGCCGCACACCAAGTTTGAGGCCTCGGTGTACGTTTTGAAGAAGGAGGAGGGGGGCCGGCACACGGGGTTTTTCACGGGGTACCGGCCGCAGTTTTACTTTCGGACTACGGACGTGACGGGGGTGGTGGAGCTGCCCCAGGGGGTGGAGATGGTGATGCCTGGGGACAACGTGACCTTCACGGTGGAGCTCATCAAGCCGGTGGCTTTGGAGGAAGGCCTCCGCTTCGCCATCCGGGAAGGCGGCCGCACCGTGGGCGCAGGCGTGGTCACCAAGATCCTGGAGTAACCCCTGGGGGGAGGAAACCCTCCCCCCGCCCCGAGGGAGGTAAGGCATGGCCAGCGAGGTCCGCATCAAGATTCTCTTGGAGTGCACGGAGTGCAAGCGCCGCAACTACGCCACCGAGAAGAACAAGCGCAACACCCCCTCCAAGCTGGAACTCCGGAAGTACTGCCCCTGGTGCGATAAGCACACCGTGCACAAGGAAGTGAAGATCTGATGCTGGGGCGCATCGTCCGCTACTTCCAGGAGGCCCGGGCGGAGCTTTCCCGGGTCACCTGGCCCACGCGGGAGCAGGTCATCGAGGGTACCCAGGCCATTTTGGCCTTCACCGCCGCCTTCATGGTGATCCTGGGGCTTTACGACCTGGTCTTCCGCTTCCTCATAGGGCTTTTGCGATGAGCATTGAATGGTACGCGGTCCACACCTACGTGGGGCAGGAGGAGAAGGCCAAGGCCAACCTGGAGAAGCGGGTGAAGGCCTTCGGCATGGAGGACAAGATCTTCCAGGTCCTGATCCCCACGGAGGAGGTGGTGGAGGTGCGCGAAGGGGGCAAGAAAGAGGTGGTCAAGCGGAAGCTCTTCCCCGGCTACCTCTTCGTGCAGATGGACCTGGGGGACGAGGAAGAGCCCAACGAGGCCTGGGAGGTGGTGCGGAGTACCCCCGGGATCACCGGCTTCGTGGGAGCGGGCCACCGCCCGGTCCCCCTTTCCCCCGACGAGGTGCGCCACATCCTCGAGGTCTCGGGCCTTCTGGGGAAGAAGGAGGCCCCCAAGGCCCAGGTGGCCTTCCGGGAAGGGGACCAGGTGCGGGTGGTCTCCGGCCCCTTCGCCGACTTTACCGGCACCGTGACCGAGATCAGCCCCGACAAGGGCAAGGTCAAGGTCATGGTCACCATCTTTGGGCGCGAGACCCCTGTGGAGCTGGACTTCTCCCAGGTGGTCAAGGCCTAAAAGGCGTCTGCACCCCCAACTTGGGGGGAGCCTAGGAGGAAAACATGAAGAAGATCGTTGCCGTAGTGAAGCTGCAGCTGCCCGCGGGCAAGGCCACGCCCGCGCCCCCGGTGGGCCCGGCCTTGGGCCAGCACGGGGCCAACATCATGGAGTTCGTCAAGGCCTTCAACGCCGCCACGGCCAACATGGGGGACGCCGTCGTCCCCGTGGAGATCACCATCTACGCCGACCGCTCCTTCACCTTCGTCACCAAGACCCCGCCCGCCAGTTACCTGATCCGCAAGGCGGCGGGGTTGGAGAAGGGGGCCCACAAGCCGGGCCGGGAGAAGGTGGGCCGCATCACCTGGGAGCAGGTGCTGGAGATCGCCAAGCAGAAGCTTCCCGACATGAACACCACCGACCTCGAGGCCGCCGCCCGCATGATCGCGGGCTCGGCCCGGTCCATGGGGGTGGAGGTGGTGGGCGCGCCGGAGGTGAAGGATGCCTAAGCACGGCAAGCGCTACCGGGCCCTTCTGGAGAAGGTGGACCCCACCCGGACCTACACCATTGACGAGGCCGCGGCCTTGGTCAAGGAGCTGGCCACGGCCAAGTTTGACGAGACCGTAGAGGTCCACGCCAAGCTGGGCATTGACCCCCGGAAGTCCGACCAGAACGTCCGCGGCACCGTCTCCCTGCCCCACGGCCTGGGCAAGCAGGTGCGGGTCCTGGCCATCGCCAAGGGGGAGAAGATCAAGGAGGCCGAGGAGGCCGGGGCGGACTACGTGGGCGGGGAGGAGATCATCCAGAAGATCCTGGACGGCTGGATGGACTTTGACGCCGTGGTGGCCACCCCGGACGTGATGGGGGCGGTGGGCTCCAAGCTGGGCCGGATCCTGGGTCCCCGCGGCCTCCTTCCCAACCCCAAGGCGGGAACCGTGGGGTTTAACATCGGGGAGATCATCCGGGAGATCAAGGCGGGGCGTATTGAGTTCCGCAACGACAAGACCGGGGCCATCCACGCCCCCGTGGGCAAGGCCAGCTTCCCTGCCGAGAAGCTCGCCGACAACATCCGGGCCTTCCTTCGGGCCCTGGAGGCCAGCAAACCCGAGGCGGCCCGGGGCACCTTCCTCCGCTCGGTCTACGTGACCAGCACCATGGGGCCGAGCATCCGCATCAACCCCCATTCCTAAGGGCCGCCCCTTGACGCCCGGCCCCCCCCCTCTTAGACTCTTCTTTGGCACCCCGGGCGCATGCGCGCCCAGGCCAAAGACAGCGGGGGGCCCAAGGGCCTTAAACATCCCGCCGAGGCGCTTGAGGGGGAGCGTTTCGGAAACTCCAGAAAAAGCGGTCGGGGTTCCCCTGCCCCACAAGGGAGGAAGGCGTGCCAAACAAGCGCAACGTTCAGCTTCTCGCCGCCCTCAAGGAGAACCTTGAGCGGGCCCACGGCTCCTTCTTCCTGGTGAACTACCAGGGGCTCTCCGCCAAGGAAACCCACGCCCTGCGCCAGGCCCTGAAGGAAAAGGGCGCCCGGCTCTTCGTGGCCAAGAACACCCTGATCCGCATCGCCCTAAAGGAGCTTGGCCTGCCGGAGCTTCCAGGCCTCCAGGGCCCGAGCGCCGTGGTCTTCTACCAGGACCCGGTGGCCGCGGCCAAGGCCCTAAAGGAGTTTGCCCAGAAGAACCCCAAGGGCATCCCCGAGGCCAAGGGCGGGCTTCTCCAGGGCCAGGCCCTCGCCGCCAAGGACGTGGTGGCCCTGGCGGAGCTGCCCACCATGGACGAGCTCCGGGCGGAGCTTCTGGGGGTCCTGCAGGCCCCCATGGCGGAGCTTCTGGGGGTCCTGGGCGGTGTGGCCCGCGAGCTGGTAGGCATCTTGGAAGCGTACGCGGAGAAGAAGGCAGCTTAGGAGGTAAAGGATGGCTTTGGACATTGAACGCATCAAGGAAGAGCTTTCCCAGGCGACGGTTCTGGAACTCAAGCAGCTCGTTGACGTCCTCAAGGAGGCTTGGGGCGTGACCGCCGCGGCCCCCGTGGCCGTGGCCGCGGCCCCTGCGGCGGCGGCCGCCGCGGCTCCCGTGGAGGAGAAGACCGAGTTTGACGTGATCCTCAAGGAGGCCGGGGCCAAGAAGCTGGAGGTCATCAAGGAGCTCCGCGCCATCACCGGGCTCGGCCTTAAGGAGGCCAAGGACCTGGCGGAAAAGGGCGGCCCCATCAAGGAGGGGGTTTCCAAGGCCGAGGCCGAGGAGATCAAGAAGAAGCTCGAGGCCGTGGGCGCGGTGGTGGAGCTCAAGTAAGCCCTCCGCCCCACGGGGTGCCCCCCGGGCCTCAGGGTCCGGGGTTTTTACTGCCAGCGCTCCTCGGGGGGAAGCCCCTTCAGGCCCCTCAGCACCTCCCCCACCAGGTAAAGGCTTCCCGCCACCACCACCCGTTTTTCAAGCCCGAAGGCCCACGCCAGGGCCTGCATGGGGTCTTCTTCCACGTGGGCCCGGGGGAAAAGGGGGAGGAGGACCCGGGGGTCCTGGCTCCGAGGGGAGGCGTAGCGGGTGAGGACCACGGGCCCCAGGCCCCTCAGGGCCTCGGCCATGGCGGCGTGGTCCTTGTCCCGGGAAAAGGCCAGGACGAAGGCGGCGGGCAGAAGCCCGTGGAAGCGGAGGGCCTCCCTCAGGGCCTGGGCCCCTTCGGGGTTATGGGCCCCGTCCAGGAAGAGCTCCCCTCCCCCAGGCCAAGGGAGGCGCTGGAGGCGGCCCGGGCTTTCCGCCTTGAGAAGCCCCCTTTCCACCGCCTCCCAGGAAGCCCCCAGGAGGCGGCCCGCCAGGGCGGAAAGGGCCAGGTTCTCCGCCTGGTGGGGGCCGAGGAGCCGGGTCCTGAGGCGGCGGGCCTCCGCCCTCAGGCGCAAGGTGAAGCCCAGGCCCCCTTCCCCCCCTCCACCCCCTCCACGTGGAAGGCCTCCCCCAGGACCCAAAGGGGGGTGCCCCGGGCCTGGGCCTCCGCCTTAAGGGCGGCCAGGCCCTCCCCTCTGGCGGCGGTGAGGGCGGGGACGCCCCGGCGGAGGATTCCCGCCTTCTCCCGGGCAACGTCTTTGAGGGTGGGTCCCAGGACCTCCAGGTGGTCGTGGCCGATGTTGGTGACCAGGGAGAGGACGGGCTCGGCGGCGTTGGTGGCGTCCAGGCGGCCCCCCAAGCCCACCTCCAGCACGGCGAACTCCACCCCCTCCCGGGCGAAGTGGAGAAGGGCCATGGCCGTGGCCGCCTCAAAGAAGCTCGCCCCCACCCTTTCGGCCAGGGGGCGGACCTCCTCGGCGGTTTCCCACAGCTTGGCCTGGGGGATGGGCCTGCCCTGGACCGCGATGCGCTCGGCGAACTCCACCAGGTGGGGGCTGGTGTAGAGCCCCACCTTGAGCCCGGCCTCCTCCAGGATGGCGGCCAGGGCCCGGGCGGCGCTCCCCTTGCCGTTGGTGCCCCCCACCAGGGCCACGGGGTAGGCCTCCTGGGGGTCTCCAAGGCGGGAAAGGAGGCTCCGGATGCGCTCCAGGCCCGGGGCGAAAAGGCTTTGGCGGGCGTAAAGCCAAGCCAGGGGGTCCATCAGCCCTTGAGGGCCGCCTTGCAGGTGGGGCAGAGGCCCCGGTAGGTGACCTCCGCCGCCCGCACCTCCACCCCGGGATGGGCCTCCTGGGCCAGGGCCTTGAGGTCGGGCAGGTGCACCTCCAGGTCCACGATGGCCCCGCACCTCTCGCAGACCAGGTGCAGGTGGGGATGGAGGTTGGCGTCGTAGCGGGTGGCCTCCCCCGCCTGGGTGAGGGGCACGAGGTAGCCCTCCTCCACCAGGGCCTCGAGGGTCCGGTAGACCGTGGCCAGGCTCACCTTGGGAACCACCTTGCGCACCTCCTGGTAGATCCAGGCGGCGTCCGGGTGGTGGTGGGCCCGGCGCACCACCTCGAGGACGGCCCTACGCTGGCGGGTTAAGCGCTTCAGCGCCATCCCCTTCACTATACCCCAAGGCCCGGGGAATCTCCACTAAAAGGGTCGGGTTTGCTCCAGGATCTCCCGCCCTCCCTGCTCCAGGACGTCCTGGGCCAGCTCCAGGCCGAGCTCCTCCGCCTCGGAGGCGTCCCCCTCAATCTCCGCCCGGATGAAGCTCTTGCCGTCGGGGGAGAAGAGGCCCCCTTCCAGGAGGAGGGTGCCGTCCTCGGCCACCTGGGCCAGGGCCCCCACCGGGGCCAGGCACCCGGCGCCAAGGCCCTTCAGGAAGGCCCTCTCCGCCCGCACCCGGTCGTGGGAGGGGGGGTGGTGGAGGGCGTAGCAGAGCTCCTCGGCCAGATCGTCCCCCTGGCGGACCTCCAGGGCCAGGGCCCCCTGCCCGGGGGCGGGAAGCATGACCTCGGGCTCCAGGAACTGGTCAATGCGGTTTCTCAGGTCCAGGCGGATGAGCCCCGCCGCCGCCAGGACGATGGCGTCGTACTCCCCGTTGCCGAGGGCGGCGAGGCGGGTGTCCACGTTGCCCCGGAGGTCCTTCACGAGGAGGTCCTGGCGGTAGGCCAGAAGCTGGGCCTTGCGGCGCAGGGAACTGGTGCCCACCACCGCCCCGGGGGGCAGGTCCTCGAGGCGCTTATAGGCCTTGCCCAGAAAGGCGTCCCGGGGGTCCTGGCGCCTGGGAACGGCGGCGATCTTGAGGCCCTTGGGCTCCTCCGTGGGCAGGTCCTTGAGGGAGTGGACGGCGATGTCTATCTCCCGGGCCAGGAGGGCCTCCTGGAGCTCCTTGACGAAGATGGCCTGCTCCCTGGGGTTCGCCCCCTGGTCCCCCCGGGTCTTGATGGTCTTGACCTTAAACTCGGCCTCCGGCCAGCTCTCCTTGAGGCGCTCCACCACAAAGCGGGTCTGGGCCAGGGCCAAGGCGCTGCCCCGGGTTCCCACCACGATGACGCGCATACTTTCCCATACTACACGAAGAACCTCACTCCAGGGAAAGCCCCACGGGGTCCTGCAAAAGCCCCGCCAGGTGGCGGCAGAAGCGGGCGGCCTCGGCCCCGTCAATGAGGCGGTGGTCGTAGGTGAGGCTAAAGGGCATCACGAGCCTGGGCACGAAGGCCTCCTTCTCGGGGTCCCACAGGGGCTTCATCTGGGAGCGGGAGACCCCCAGGATGGCCACCTCCGGCCAGTTGACGATGGGGGTGAAGCCGGTGCCGCCGATCCCCCCCAGGTTGGAGAGGCTGAAGGTGCCCCCCTGCATCTCCTCCGGGGAAAGCTTTCGCTCCCGCGCCCTTTGGGAGATCCCCTGGAGCTCCTCCGCCAGGCGCAAGACCCCCTTCTTGTCCACGTCCCGGATCACCGGCACCAGGAGGCCGTGGGGGGTGTCCACGGCCACCCCGATGTGGATGTAGTCCTTGTAGACGATCTCCTGGCGCTCCACGTCAATGGAGGCGTTGAACTTGGGGAAGGCCTTCAGGGTGAGGGCCAGGGCCTTGAGGAGGAAGGCGGTGAGGGTGAGTCGGAAGCCCCGCTCCTCCGCCTTCTTGGCGTAGCGCTTCCGCAGGGCCTCGAGCTCGGTGATGTCCGCCTCGTCAAAGTGGGTGACCATGGGCACCTGGGCCCAGGCCTGGCCCATGGAGCGCACCGTGGCCTTGCGTACCCCGCTCATGGGCTCGGTGCGCACGGGGCCCCACTTGCCGAAGTCGGGGAGCTTGGGCGCGGGGGCCGCCGGAAGGGCCTCTGGGGCCGCCGCCCTAAGGCCCGCCGCCCGGCGCACGTCCTCCTCGGTGATGCGCCCGGCAAGCCCCGTGCCCTGGACCCTCAGGAGGTCCACCCCGAGCTCCCGGGCGAGCCGCCTGATGGAGGGGGCGGCGGGGATGAGGCGGCGCTCGGGCATCGGGGCGGGGCGGGGCTTCTCGGGGGGGGCCTCCTCCGCCTCCTTGACCTCCGGGGCGGGCGCTTCCGCCTTGGGGGAAGGCGCTTCCGCCCCGCCCTCGGCCTCGGCGAGCTCCAGGAAGGGCTGCCCGGGGCGCACCTCATCCCCCACCTTGACCAGGACCCGCCTCACCACCCCGCCCGCCTCGGCGGGCACCTCCATGACCGCCTTGTCCGTCTCCAGCTCCAAGAGGGGCTGGCCGGGGGCCACCCGGTCCCCTTCCTGGACCAGGACCCCCACCACCGTGGCCTGCGTGACGTTGTCGCCCAGTTCCGGAAGCCTGAGTTCCATGCCTTCCCCCTACCGCCTATGGGGCGGCGCCTCTTCCAGCTTAAGTCCCAGGGCCTCCCTGGCCTTGGCCAGGACCCCCGCCTCCACCTGGCCCCCCTCGTGGAGCAGGGCCAGGGCGGCGTAGGCGATGTGCCGGGCGTCCACCTCAAAGAAGTCCCGGAGGGCCTCCCGGGTGTCCGAGCGGCCGAAGCCGTCGGTGCCCAGGGCGCAGAAGGGCCGCCCCACGTGGTCCCGCACCAGGCTAGGGAGGGCTTTTAGGTAGTCGGTGACGGCCACCACGGGCCCCTCGTGCCCCTCCAGGGCCTCCTCTACGTAGGGCTTCCGGGCCTTACCGAGAAGCCTGCGCTCCCTCTCCGCTTCCACGGCGTCCAGGTAAAGGGCCTTGTAGCTGGTGGCGCTCCAGAACGTCCGCCACCACCCCGAAGCCCGCAAGGAGCTCCTGGGCCTTTAGGGCCTGGGGCAGCATGGGCCCGGAGCCGAGAAGCTGCACCCTGGGGCCCTTCCCCTCGCCCTCCCGGAAGAGGTAAAGCCCCTTGAGGATGCCCTCCTTCACCTGCTCCCGGGGCTCGGGCATGGGGGGGTGGGCGTAGTTCTCGTTTTCTATGGTGATGTAGTAGAAGACGTCCTCCCCCTTCCCGTACATGCGGCGCAGGCCGTCCTCCAGAATCACCGCCAGCTCAAAGGCGAAGCCGGGGTCGTAGGCCAGAAGGTTGGGGGCGGCCAGGGCGTAGAGGTGGCTCTGCCCGTCCTGGTGCTGTAGCCCCTCCCCCTCCAAGGTGGTGCGCCCGGCGGTGGCCCCCAGGAGGAAGCCCCGGGTCCTCTGGTCGGCGGCGGCCCAGACCAGGTCCCCCATCCTCTGCAGGCCGAACATGGAGTAGGTGATGAGGAAGGGAACGGTGGGGATGCCCCAGTGGGCGTAGGCGGTGCCGGCGGCGATGAAGTCGGCCATGGCCCCGGCCTCGGTGATCCCCTCCTCCAGGATCTGCCCCTCCTTGCTCTCCCTGTAGGCGGTGAGGGTGCCCGCGTCCACGGGGATGTAGAGCTGCCCCTGGGGGGAGTAGATGCCCGCCTGGGCGATCAGGGCCTCCATGCCGAAGGTGCGGGCCTCGTCGGGGACGATGGGAACGAGGTACCTGCCGATCTTGGGGTGGCGGAGGAGCTTGGCCAGGATGCGCACGAAGGCCATGGTGGTGGAGAGCTCCCGCCCGCCAGAGCCCTCGTAGAACTCCCGGAAGAACTCCTCCCCGGGGACCTCGAGGCCCCCCTGGAAGCGCACCCGCCTTTCGGGCACGAAGCCCCCGAGGGCCTTCCTCCGGGAGAGGAGGTACCGGACCTCGGGGGAGTCGGGGCCGGGATGGTAGTAGGGAAGGTCTTTAAGCTTTTCCTCGGGGACGGGGATACCCAGGAAGGCGCGGGCCTCCTTCAGGTCCTCCTCGGTGAGCTTCTTCACCTGGTGGGCCACGTTCTTGGCCATGGCCGTGGGCCCCATGCCGTAGCCCTTGATGGTGCGGGCGAGGATCACCACGGGGCTTCCCTTGTGCTCCACCGCGGCCTTGTAGGCGGCGTAGATCTTGACCAGGTCGTGGCCGCCCCGGGACCGGGTGAGCTCGGTGAGCTCCTCCTCCGTCATGCCCTCGATGAGCCTCCGGAGCTCGGGGGTGTTGAAGAAGCGCTCCCTAAGCTCCTTCCCCCCGAAGGCGGCGTAGCGCTGGCTCTCCCCGTCCACCAGGGCCTCAAAGCGGCGGAGGAGGTGGCCCTCCTTGTCCTTGGCGATGAGCCCGTCCCAGGCCGAGCCCCAGACCACCTTGATCACGTGCCAGCCCGCGCCCCTGTAAAGCCTCTCCAGCTCCTGGATGACCTTGGAGTTGCCCCGCACGGGGCCGTCTAAGCGCTGGAGGTTGCAGTTCACCACGAAGATGAGGTTGTCCAGCCCCTCCCGGGCGGCCAGGTGCAACGCCCCCACCGTCTCCGGCTCGTCGTGCTCCCCGTCTCCGAGGAAGGCCCAGACCTTGGCGGAGCTTTTGGGCTTCAGGCCCCGGTCCTCCAGGTAGCGCATGAAGCGGGCCTGGTAGATGGCCTGGATGGGCCCGAGGCCCATGGAGACCGTGGGGAACTCCCAGAAGTCGGGCATGAGCCAGGGGTGGGGGTAGCTGGAAAGCCCCCTGCCCCCCGCCACAGGGGGGTGCACCTCCCGGCGGAAGTTCTCCAGGTCCTCCTCCCTAAGCCTCCCCTCCAGAAAGGCCCGGGCGTAAAGGCCCGGAGAGGAGTGCCCCTGGAAAAAGACCAGGTCCCGGTCCAGCCCCGCCTCCGGCCCCCGGAAGAAGTGGTTGAAGCCCACCTCGTAAAGCTCGGCGATGGAGGCGTAGGTGGCGATATGCCCCCCGATCCCCTCGGCCCTCTTGTTGGCCCGGGTGACCATCATGGCGGCGTTCCAGCGCAGGATGTTGGCGATGCGCCTTTCCAGCTCCAGATCGCCGGGGTAAGGGGGTTCCTTCTCCTTGGGGAGGGTGTTCAGGTAGGGGGTGTTGAGGCGGTTCTGGGGAAAGAAGCCCTGGAGGTAGAGGTGCTGGTCCAGAAGGCGGAGAAGCTCCTCCACCCGCTCAAAGCCTTCCACCCGGAGCACGTACTCCAAGGACTCGAGCCACTCCTGGTCCTCCACCCGCTTAAGGCGCTCCCGCTCCTCCGGCGAGAGGGCCCTAAAGGCTTCCATCAGCGCTTTTTCCGTCATGCCTCCCCCTTGCGGAAAACTACACTACACCGACCCACCCCTAAGTGTGGCGCAGGGAGGCGGGTTTGTCCAATAGAACCTTCCGGGTCCATGTGATAAGCTTTTCTTATCATGAACCTGCGCCGCCTGCGCCTCTTCCTCCTCCTGGCCGAGGAAAAGAGCTTCCACAAGGCGGCGGAGCGGGCCTACCTCTCCCAGCCGGCCCTTTCCCAGCAGATCCAGGCCCTGGAAAGGGAGCTGGGGGTCAAGCTGGTGGAGCGGAGGCCCTTCCGCCTGACCCCGGCGGGGGAGGCCCTAAAGGAACAGGGGGAAAGGCTCCTTAAGGAGGTGGAGGCCCTCAAGGAAAGGGTGCGCCGGGCGGGCAGGAGGGAGGTCCGCTTCGGCGTGCCGGAGAACCTCCTCCCCGACCTCATGCCCCTCCTGGACCACCTGCGCCGGGGGCTGGGCCAGCCCGTGGAGGTCTTGGAGATGCACACCCCCGAGCAGGTGCGGGCCCTCAAGGAGGGACGGCTGGACTACGGGCTCGCCGGGCTGAAGGTGGGGGACCCGGGGATCGGGGAGGAACCCCTTTTGGAGGTGCCCATCGTGGCCCTCCTGCCCGAGGGCCACCCTTTGGCGGGGGAGGAACGGGTGGCCCTGGGCGACCTGCGGGAGGAGCCTTTTCTTCTCATCCCCAGGGAAACCCTGCCGCCCCTCTACGAGGCCTTTATGGAAGTGTTCCGCAAGGCAGGGTTCGCCCCCAGAGTGGTGCGGGAGGTGGCCCGCTTTCCCCAGGCGGTGAGCCTGGTGGCCGCCGGGGTGGGGGTCTACCTCACCCTGGCCCCCTACCGGGTCTTTCCTCACCCCGGCACCGTTCTCCGGCCCCTGAAGGAGGAGGCCGCCCTGCAGGTTTCCCTCATCTACTGCAAAAACCCCGCACCCCCCCGCCTCGAGGAGGTGCGGGCCCTGCTTTCCGCCCTGGTTCTTTAGGCCTGGAGCCCGGGGGCCTCCCCCTCGCCCCAGGCCAGCTCCACCAGGGCGATGAGGTCCTCCACGGGCACCCCATAATCCCGGGAAAGGCGGGTGATCTCGTGGCCCAGGCGGCGGAGGTGGGCGAGCTGGGCGGGGCCCGCCTCCTGGGCCAGGCCCAAAAGCCAGGAGAGGAGGGTTTCGGCCTCCTCGTCGGTGAGGCCATCGGTCAGGGCCTCGTCTTCCAAAAGCAGGTGGGCGGGGTCTTCCCTCATCGCCTCTTTAGTATCTCCTCCTGGCGCACCATGCCAAGCCTGCGGGCCAGGGCCTCCAGGTGGGCGGGGTCCTGGGCCGCCGCAAGCCGGGCCCTAAGCTCCGCCACCCGCGCCTCGGCCCGGCGAAGCTCCGCTTCCAGCCTGGCCCCCCTCTGGGCCAGCTCGTGGGCCCGCACCCCCTCCTGGGCCAAGAGGAAAAGCGCATGAACCAGGCCCAGGGCGAAGACCAGGTGGAGGAGGCGGTAGATGGGGCGCTCCACGGTGGGGGCATTATACCCCACAAACCCCCTTGCGAAAAACGAGGATTCTTTCTAAAATAAAAGGAAAGGGCAGGAAAGCCAAGGGTGCAGAAAAAGCCCGTGAAGGGAAAAAGTTATCAGTTTACTTCATTGAGAGTCCTCTGCATGTTGCATCTGCACACCGCCTGTGTATACTGGAACTGAAAGGAAGGAGGAGCCATGCCAAGGACCAAGGAAAAGGAGAACTACCGGGCGCGGCTAAAGGCGGTGGGGCTGCGGCACACCCTGCCCAGGGAGCGGATCTTGAGCTACCTGGACCGCAAGAACGTCCACCCCACCCCGGAGGAGCTCTACCAGGGCCTGAAGAAGCGGGGCTACGACATCGGCCTCTCCACCGTTTACCTGAACCTGCACGTCCTCAGGGAGCACGGCCTCCTCTACGAGTTCAAGGACCCCAAGGGCTACACCCGTTACGACGGCTACAACGAGCCCCACGTGCACCTGGTCTGCCTCTCCTGCGGCAAGGTGGAGGACCTGCTCCTTAAGAACCTCCCCGAGCTGGACGTGAACCCCGCCATGCAGGCGGCGGCCGAGCGCACGGGCTGGGCCCTGGAGGGCTTCCGCCTGGAGTTCCGGGGGAAGTGCCCGAACTGCCAGAAGTAGCCGCCTAGGCCTGAGGCCCGGGAAAACCCCCGGGCCCTCTTTGGCGATCCCCTCCCGGGCCCCCATGCCGGCCCAAGCCAGCGTGGGGTGGTATCACAGGGCCTCCGCCACCTTTAGGATGGTGCGCACGCCGAAGCCCGTCCCCCCTTCGGGGCCCAGGGCGTGGGCCTTCCGGGCGAAGGCGGGCCCGGCGATGTCCAGGTGGACGAGGGGCACCTTCACGAACTCCGCCAAAAAGAGGGCGGCGGTGATGGCCCCGCCGTAGCGGTCCCCCACGTTCTTAAGGTCGGCCACGGGGCTTTTCAGCTTCTCCCGGTAGGCCTTCTCCAGGGGCATGGGCCAGACCCTCTCCCCGGCCTCCCGGGCGGCCTCCTCTACCCTCCTGCCCCAGGCCTCCTGGGTGGCGAAGAGGGCCGCCACCTCCTCCCCCAGGGCCACCACAGCGGCCCCCGTGAGGGTGGAAAGCTCCAGGATCCGCTCCGCCCCCTCCCTTTCGGCGTAGGCCAGGGCGTCCGCCAGGGTGAGGCGGCCCTCGGCGTCGGTGTTCATCACCTCCACGGTCTTGCCGGAAAGGGTCTTGAGCACATCCCCCACCCGGTAGGCCCTCCCGGAGATGAGGTTCTCGCAGGCGGCGATGTAGCCCCTCAGTTCCACGGGGAGGCCCAAAAGGGCCGCGGCCTTGAAGGCCCCAAGCACCGCCGCCGCCCCCGCCATGTCCCCCTTCATGGTGGTCATGCCCTCCGTGGGCTTCAGGGAGTAGCCGCCCGAGTCAAAGGTGAGGCCCTTGCCCACCAGGTCCAGCCGGGCCCTGGCCCCTTCTTTGGAGTAGCGGAGCTTGATGAAGCGGGGCGGGTTCTCCGAGCCCTGGGCCACGGCGAGGAAGGCCCCCATGCCCAGCTCGGCGATGGCCTTCTCGTCCAGAACCTCTACCTCTACGCCCAAGGCCTCCAGCTCCCGGGCCCGCTCCGCCAGGGCCTCGGGGGTGAGGAGGTTCGGGGGCTCGTTCACCAGGTCCCGGGCCAGGTAGACCCCTTCCGCCACCTTCCTCGCCCGTTCCAAAACCCCCTCCGGGGCACCCGGGAGGTGGAGGGCGAGGGCCTTCTCCTCCCTGGCCGTCTTGTGGCGTTCAAAGCGGTAGGCCCCGAGGAATAGCCCCTCCGCCAGGGCGTAAGGGTCCTCCAAGGGCTCCACCAGGGCCTCGGGAAAGGCGAGCTTGAGGAGGGCCTGGGCAAGCCTTCCCCCGCTTTCCCGGGGGTCCTCTCCCCGGGCGAAGAGGAGGACGTGCCCCTGGGGGGTGGCCAAAAGCAGGCTTTCCCCCTCCTTCTTCAGGCCCGCGCCCTCCAGGGCCCGGCGGAGGCTCCCGCCCAGCTGGGCGTCCAGGGCCTCCCCTTGGGGAAGGAGGGCGCCTTCCCGTACCCACACCACCTTCAAGGGCGCTTGCGCCTCGGCCAGGGTCTTGGGGCTAGGGATGAGGGTGATCACGCCCGGTTTATACCACACCCCTGTGGCAGAATGAAAAGGATGCGGCCCCTTCTCTTCTTGGCCAAAACGGTCGCCCTGGGGGGAGCGGCGGCCCTCGAGGGCGTGATGATGAAGTCCCCCCAGGCCTGGGCCCTGGCGGTGCGCCTGCCGGGTGGCCAGATCCACGTGGAGCGCCACGAGGAAAGGGCCCTCACCGAGCGCTACCCCTGGACGAGGCTCCCTCTCCTCCGGGGGGTGGTGGCCCTCTTTGACGCCCTAAGCGTGAGCTACCGGGCCCTGGCGAGGAGCGCCGAGCTCGCAGGAGGGGAGGAGGTGGGGAAGGGGGCCCTCTGGGGGGCGGTGGCGGTAAGCCTCCTCCTGAGCCTCGCCCTCTTCATCGTCTTCCCCGGGTTCCTCTCGGGGCTTTTGGTGGACCCCGCCCGGCACCCCCTGCTCTACAACCTCCTGGCGGGGCTGGTCAAGGTGGGGATCCTCGTGGGCTACCTCCTCTTCATCGGGCGCATGCCGGAGGTCCGGCGCTTCTTCATGTACCACGGGGCGGAACACAAGGCCATCCACGCCTACGAGAAGGGCCTTCCCCTCACCGTGGAGAACGTCCTGGCCCAGCCCCGCTTCCACCCCCGGTGCGGCACCACCTTCCTGGCCTTCGTGGTGGTGGTCTCGGTTCTGGTCTATAGCCTCATCCCGGCTCCCCAGGTCCTCTGGTGGCGGCTTTTGGCCCGGGTGCTCTTCCTGCCTTTGGTGGCCGCCTTGGCCTTTGAGCTCCTCTACTTCTCGGCCAGGCACCACGACCCCATCTCCCGGCTCCTCAGGGAGCTCGGCTTCCGCTTCCAGGCCCTCACCGTGGCCGAGCCCACCCCGGAGATGGTGGAGGTGGCCATAAGGAGCACCGAGGCGGCCCTAGGGGAAAGGGTGGTGGCGTGAAGCGGGTCCTGGTGGCCATGTCCGGGGGGGTGGACTCCTCCGTGGCCGCCCTCCTCCTCAAGGAGGAGGGGTACGAGGTGGTGGGGGCCATGATGCGCTTCTGGCCCGACCTGCCGCCCCCAAGCCCAGAGGGGGGCAAGTCCCGGGCCTGGGAGAGCTGTTGCACCCCCGATGCCGCCTACGAGGCGAGGCGGGTGGCGGAGCTTTTGGGCATCCCCTTCTACCTCCTGGACTACCGGGAGGTCTTTGAGGAGGAGATCGTAAAGCCCTTCCTGGAGGACTACGCCCGGGGGCGCACCCCTAACCCCTGTACCCGGTGCAACACCTTCGTCAAGTTCGGGGCCCTCCTCAAGCAGGCGAGGAGGCTCGGCCTGGACTACGTGGCCACGGGCCACTACGTGCGGAAGGAGGGGGAGGCCCTCCTTCGGGGCCTTGACCCCAACAAGGACCAGACCTACTTCCTCTGGGGCACGCCCAGGGAGGCCGTCCCCCACCTCCTCTTCCCCGTGGGGCACCTCACCAAGCCTGAGGTGCGGGCCCTGGCCGAGAAGGCGGGCCTCCCCACGGCGAGGAGGCCCGAAAGCCAGAACCTCTGCTTCGTGGCCGGGGACCTCACGGGCTTCCTCAGGGAGCGCCTCCGGCCCAGGCCCGGCCCCCTGGTGGACGCCTTGACGGGAGAGGTGGTGGGGGAGCACCAGGGGGCAAGCCTCTACACGGTGGGCCAGCGGAAGGGCCTCGGGCTTTACAAGACCCACCTGGAGCGGTACGTGGTGGGCGTGGACCCCGAGAGGAACGTGGTCTACGTGGGCCCCAAGGAGGCCGCCCTCTTTGAGGGCCTGGAAGGGGAAGGCCTCAACCTCCTCGCCGAGCTTCCCGAGGAGATAGAGGTCCAGGTGCGCTACCGCACCCCCCCCGTGAGGGCCAGGGTGGAGTCCCTAAAGCCCCTCCGCCTCCGCCTTGCCCACCCCGTCTTCGCCGTGACCCCGGGGCAGAGCGCCGTCTTCTACCAGGGGGAGAGGCTCCTTGGGGGTGCGGTGATCCGGAAGGGACTTTACAACCTGGCGGGCCTCGAGGCCTCCCGGGAGCTGACCTTCTCCTGACAAATACCGGGCAAAGTACGGGTGGGAGGTTGAAGGATGCGAGGAAAAGCGTGGATTCTCACGGCGGTGGCCCTGGCGGGCCTGGGTTTGGCGCAACAGACCCTCACCCTGGTGGGGGCGGGGGCCACCTTCCCCTACCCCCTCATGGCCAAGTACGGGGACGAGTACACCCGGCTCACCGGGGGGAAGGTGCGCATCAACTACCAGTCCATCGGCTCCGGGGGGGGCATCCGCCAGTTCCTGGAGCAGACCGTGCACTTCGGGGCCTCTGACGCTCCCCTGGACGACACCCGCATGAAGGAGGTCAGGGAGCGCTTTAAGAGCAACGCCCTGAACATCGGCTACGCCCTGGGGGCGGTGGTGCCCGCCTACAACCTTCCGGGGCTAAAGGAGCCCCTGCGCTTTAGCGGCCCCGTCCTGGCCGACATCTACCTGGGCAAGATCAAGACCTGGAACGACCCCGCCCTGCAGGAACTCAACCCCGGCGTGAAACTCCCCCCCCTTCCCATCACCGTGGTCCACCGCTCCGACGGCTCCGGCACCACCTACGTCTTCGTGGACTACCTTTCCAAGGTGTCCCCCGAGTGGGCCCAGAAGGTGGGCCGGGGCACCAGCGTCCAGTGGCCCGTGGGGGTGGGGGGCAAGGGCAACGAAGGGGTGGCCGGGGTGGTGAAGCAGACCCCCGGGGCCATCGGCTACGTGGAGGTCACCTACGCCAAGCAGAACAACCTGGCCTACGGGGCGGTGCGGAACAAGGCGGGCCGCTTCGTCCTGGCGGACCTGGCCTCCATCAAGGCGGCGGCCAACGTGCCCCTGCCCGGGGACATGCGGGTTTCCCTCACCGACACCGCCGCCCCCGACGGCTACCCCATCGCCAGCTTCACCTACCTTCTCCTTTACGAGAACCTCTCGGCCAACAAGGCGGTGAAGTCCGAGGCCGAGGCCCGGGCTTTGGTGGAGTTCGTCAAGTGGGTCCTCACCGAGGGGCAGAAGTACAACGAGCCCCTCACCTACGGGGCCCTCTCCCCCGTGGCCCAGCAACGGGCCTTGGCCCTCCTCTCCCGGGTCACCTACGAGGGCAAGGCCATCGGCAAGGAGATCGTGGGCCGCTAAAGGGAGCCTGACCCAGGGGTGGCCTTTCCCGGGGCCACCCCTTATCTTGAAGAAGGGTTTGCGCATGCGGCGACTCTACAGCCACTTCGGCGACCGGATCTTCGCCCTTTTCCTCCTTCTCCTGGCCTTGGGCGTGGTGGCCTTGGCCCTCCTCATGGCCTACGAGCTCTACCAGGGGGGGAGCCTGGCCCTGAACCGCTTCGGCCTTCTGGGCTTCGCCTCGGGAAGAGAGTGGGACCCCGTGGTGCAGAAGGCCTTCGGGGCTTGGCCCTACATCCTGGGCACCCTCATCGTGAGCCTTTCCGCCCTCCTGCTTTCCTTCTTCCCCGCCCTGGCGGCGGCCATCTTCGCCGCCGAGTACGCTCCCAGGTGGCTCGCCCAGGTCATCAACTTCCTCCTGGACCTGATGGCCGCCGTGCCCAGCGTGGTGTACGGGCTTTGGGGGATCTTCGTCCTGGCCCCCTGGCTGAGGGATGCGGTGCAGCTTCCCCTCTACATGTGGGCGGCGGAGCGCCTCCCCGGCCTCCTCCCCTTCCTCGGGGTGCCCACGGGGTACGGCCTCATGACCGCCGTGCTCATCCTGGCCTCCATGATCGTGCCCTACACCGCGGCTTTGGCCCGGGACGCCATCGCCTTGGTGCCCAAGGAGCACCGGGAAGCCGCCTACGCCCTGGGGGCTACCCGCTGGGAGGTGATGCGCCTCGCCATCTTGCCCTTGGCCCGGGGTGGGATCATCGCCGGGGTCTTCCTGGCCCTGGCCCGGGCGGTGGGGGAGACCATGGCGGTCACCATGGTCATCGGCAACTCCCACAAACTCCCCTACACCCTCTTCGGAGGGGCGGCCACCATGCCCAGCGTCATCGCCAACGAGTTCACCGAGGCGGTGGAGGACCTGCACCTTTCCGCCCTGATCGCCGTGGGCTTTCTTCTCTTTCTGGTGTCCATGCTGATCAACTTCACCGCCGCCTACATCCTGAGGCGCCAAGAGCGCCTGGTGAAGGGGGTGCTGTGACCGCGAAGGACCTGGCCCTAAGGCGGCGCTACCGGGTGGAGCGCCTCATGATGGCCCTGGTGGCCCTGGGCACCCTTTTGGCCTTCCTGATCCTCTTCTTGGTGGTGGCCTACGCCCTTTTGCAGGGGGCAAGCGCCCTTAACGTGGACTTCTTCCTTAAGGACATGCGCCCCCCAGGAGAAACGGGAGGGGGCTTGCGGCAGGCCATCGTGGGCACCCTCATCGTGGATGGCCTAGGCCTTCTCATCGCCTTGCCCTTCGGCCTGGCGGCGGGGATCCTCCTCGCCGAGTACCCGGACCATCCCGTCAATCCCTACCTCCGCCTCCTCTCCGACACCCTGAACGGGATGCCGGCCATCCTCTTTGGCCTCTTGGCCTTCATCCTGGTGGTGAAGCCCATGGGAGGCTTCTCCGGGCTTTCCGGGGCCTTCGCCCTGGGCTTCCTCATGATCCCCATCCTGGCCCGAAGCACCGAGGGAGTGCTCTCCCTGGTGCCCAAGGAGATTCGGGAGGCCGGGCTTGCCCTGGGGCTTCCCCGCTGGCGGGTGATCCTTTCCCTGGTCCTGCCCACGGCCCGGGCGGGGCTCATCACCGGGGTTCTCCTGGCCTTCGCCCGGGCGGCGGGGGAGGCCGCCCCCCTCCTCTTCACCGCCTTTGGAAGCCCCCTTTTGGAGCTCAACCCCCTGAAACCCATGGACACCCTGCCCTTAAGGCTCTTCGCCTTTGCCATCAGCCCCTACGAGGACTGGCACCGTCAGGCTTGGGCCGCAGGGCTGGTCCTTTTCGGGCTCATCACCCTGACAAGCCTTCTCGCCCGCTGGGCCTCGAGGCGGAGGTTCTAAATGCCGGAAGCCGTGGACGTGCACATGGAGTCTAGGAACCTGGTGGTCCGTTACGGAAGCCGGGTCGGTGTGGGCGCGAACGGGGGGGTTAACCTGCCCCTTTACCGCCACCGGATCACCGCCCTCATCGGCCCCTCGGGGTGCGGCAAGACCACCTTCTTAAGGGCCTTAAACCGCATGCACGACCTCACCCCCATCGCCCGGGTGGAGGGAGAGGTGCTCCTGGACGGGGAGAACATCTACGCCCCGGGGGTGGACCCGGTGCTGGTGCGCCGCCGGGTGGGCATGGTCTTCCAAAAACCCACCGCCTTTCCCACCATGTCCATCTACGACAACGTGGCGGCCGGGCTCAGGCTGGTGGGCGTCCGCGACCGCAAGCGCCTGGACGAAGCCGTGGAGCGGGCCCTCAAAGGGGCAGCCCTTTGGGACGAGGTCAAAGACCGCCTGAGGGCCCCGGCCAGCGGCCTATCCGGTGGCCAGCAACAGCGCCTCACCATCGCCCGGGCCCTGGCGGTGGAACCCGAGGTCCTCCTCATGGACGAACCCACCGCCAGCCTGGACCCCATCTCCACCCAGGCCATAGAAGACCTCCTGCTGACCCTCAAAGATCAGGTCACCATCGTCATCGTTACCCACAACATGCAGCAGGCCGCCCGGGTCTCCGATTTCACCGCCTTCTTCCTGAACGGGGAGATGGTGGAGTTCGGGCCCACGGAGGTCCTCTTCACCAAGCCCAAGGACCCGCGCACCGAGGCCTACATCAGTGGGCGCTTCGGCTAATACAATCGGTGCCATGTCCCCCCTGTTTCTCCTCTTCCTCACCCTCTTCAACAGCGTCCTAGGCCTTTCCATCCTCTTCCCCATCCTGGGGCCCCTGAGCCGGGAGCTGGGCCTAAGCGAGGTCCAGGTGGGTCTCTTCTCCACGGGCTACGCCCTCATGCAGTTCCTCCTCGCCCCCTACTGGGGTAGGCGGAGCGAAAGGGGCAGGAAGCCCGTCCTCCTCGTGGGCATCCTGGGCTTCGCAGGGAGTTTCCTCCTCTTTGGCCTCTTCGCCCTCCTCGGGCAAAAGGGGCTTCTTCCAGCGGGTGCCCTCTTTCCCCTCCTCCTCCTCTCCCGGCTCCTGGGAGGGGCCTTTAGCTCCGCCACCCTGCCCACGGCCCAGGCCTACGTGGCCAACGTCACCGGGCGGGAAGGCCGCACGGGAGGGATGGCCCTTCTGGGGGCGGCCTTCGGCCTGGCGGTGATCCTGGGGCCCGCCTTGGGAGCGGGGCTTGCCGCCCTCTTGGGCCTTTTGGCCCCGGTCTTTTTCTCGGCGGGGATCGCCCTCTTAAACGCCCTCTTCGTCTACCTGGTCCTGCCCGAGTCCAGGCCTCGAGGGAAAGAGGTGGCGGCCTGGCTTTCCCCCTGGGACGGGCGGGTCTTCCCCCTCCTCCTCCTGGGCTTCGCCCTCAACCTCTCCGGCGTGGCCCTGGAGCAGACCATCGCCTTCTACTTCCAGGACCGCCTGGGGCTAACCGGGGTGGAGACCGCCCGGAGCGTGGGGCTCGCCCTGGTCCTCTATGGCCTGGTGGCGGTGTTCATCCAGGGGTTCCTGGTGCGCAAAGCGGGCTGGCCCCCCAGGACCCTCCTCCTCCTGGGCCTCCCCGTGGGCCTCCTGGGCTTTCTGGTGCTGGTCTTCGCCCAAGGCTTTCCCACCCTGACCCTGGGGCTTGCCCTCCAGGGCGCGGGGGCAGCCCTAGCAGGGCCTGGGGTAACGGCGGGGCTTTCCCTGGCGGTAGGGGAAGGGGAGCAAGGGCTGGTGGCGGGCCTCAACAGCTCGGCCCAGGCCTTGGGACGGATGCTGGGCCCGGTCCTGGGCACGGGGCTTTACCGCCTGGCCCCCGAGGCCCCTTACCTCCTGGGGGCGGGGCTTCTCCTCTTGGGCCTGGCCTCCTTGCCCCTCCTCTTCCGCCGGGTCCGGCTCTGATGCGCCTTCTCCTCTTTCGGCAGCGCAACTTTCGCAACCTGGCCCTGGAGGCCTTCCGCCCTCCCCCGGGGCTCTTCGCCGTGGTGGGGGGGAACGGCCAGGGGAAGACCAACCTCCTTTGGGCCTGGCACCTCCTCCTGGGGGGGGAGGCGCCGGGGGCCCTGGGGGACCTGGTGCGCTTTGGGGAGCGGGAAGCCTGGCTCTTCACCGAGGTGGAAACCGAGCTTGGCCTTTACCGGGTGGAGCAACGCCTGGCCCCGGAAGGAAGGGAGGTGCGCCTCAACGGGAAGCCCGTGGGCCTCAGGGCGCTGTGGGAGCTTCCCGGCTCGGTCCTGGTGCGCCCCGAGGATGTGGAGATCGTCCTGGGGCCGAAGGACGCCAGGCGGGCCTTTCTGGACCGGCTTCTCTCCCGCTTCTCCCGGCGCTACGCCGCCCTCCTTTCCGCCTACGAAAAGGTCCTGCGCCAAAGGAACGCCCTCTTGAAGACGGGGGGAAACGGGCTGGGGGTTTGGGACCAGGAGCTCGCCCGCTACGGGGAGGAAATCCTGGCCCTGAGAAGGCGCTTTCTCCGGCGCTTTCTGCCCATCTTCCAGGAGGTCCACCGGGCCCTGGCCCCCGGGGAGGCGGGCCTTGGGCTCGAGGAAAGCGTGCAGGGGAGTTTTCTGGAAGCCCTTAAGGCCAAACGGGAGGAGGAGCTCCTCCGGGGCCAGACCCTGGTGGGGCCCCACCGGGACGACCTGGTGGTCCTCCTCCTGGGCCGCCCCGCCCACCGCTTCGCCAGCCGGGGAGAGGCCAAGGCCCTGGCCCTGGCCCTGCGCCTGGCCGAGCACCGCCTCCTCGCCGAGCACCACGGGGAACCCCCCCTCCTTCTGGTGGACGAGTGGAGCGAGGAGCTGGACGAACTCCGGCGCCAGGCGGTCCTGCGCTACGCCAAGGACCTGCCCCAGGCGGTCCTGGCTGGCCTCCAGGCGCCCGAGGGGGTGGTGGTATGCTCGGTGCAAGGGGGGGTGGTCCTGTGCCCTGGCGGCTAAAGGAGGTGATTCCCGAGGCCCTCAAGCGAGCCGGGGGCAAGGAGCGGCTCAAGCGAGGCATGGTCCTGGCCGCCTGGCGGGAGGTGGTGGGGCCGGGCCTGGCCCAGGTCACCGAGGCCCTGGCCCTGGAAGAAGGCACCCTTTGGGTACGAGTCCCCGACCCCGTGGTGGCCCACCAGCTCACCTACCACCGCCTCCTTCTCCTTCACCGCTACGAGGAGCGCTTTCCCGGGATGGTGAAGGAGATCCGCTTCCAGGTAGAGCCAAAGGCCCAGGAAGCCCCTCCCAGGCCCCAGAACCCCGGCCCCGCCGAAGGAGCCCTGCTAGCCCAAAGCCGGAAGGCCCTGGCCCTGGCTCAGGAAGCCCCTCCCGACCTCCGGGAAAAGGTGGCCCGGGCGGCCTTGGCCCTTTTCCAGCGGCAAAAGGGCACCCCTTGCCCCATCTGCCAGGCCCCCAGCGAAACCCACCCCTGCCCCACCTGCCGGCGCCTTTTGCAAGCCCCCGCCGTGCGCAAGGAGGCCGAGCGCCTTTACCGGGGAAAGCCCCCCCGCCTCCAGGGGGAAGCCCTCCTGGTGGCCCGGCACCTGGCCCGGGAAAAGCTTCTCCAGGCCATGCGGGAACTCTACCCAGAGGCCCTGCGGGAGGCGCACCTGAAGCCCTTCCTGGCCGACCTGGCCCAGCGCTTCCGGGCCCTCTTCCCCGAGGAAGCCCTTCCCGCAGGGGTCCAGAGCCTTCTGGGAAAAAACGATCTCCCACCCCTTTAGGGGTGGGGCTGGTGGGCGGCAGAGGACTTGAACCTCTGGCCTCTCGCTTGTAAGGCGAGCGCTCTCGCCGGCTGAGCTAGCCGCCCATGGTGACCCCAGGGGGAATTGAACCCCCGTTTCGGCCTTGAGAGGGCCGCGTCCTGACCGCTAGACGATGGGGCCAAGCAAAGCGGGGCCTCCGCACCCGCACCTAACCAGTTTAGGCCCTAGGCGGCCAAGGCTGCAAGACCCCGCGAAGAAGCCTTAGTGGGCGTGGCCGCCCTCGTGCACGTGGCCGTGGAGGACCTCCTCCGGGGTGGCCTCGCGCACCCGCACCACCTCCACCTCAAAGTCCAGGTCCTTGCCCGCCAGTGGGTGGTTGAAGTTGATGGTGACCTCCTCCCCCTGGACCTCCACCACGGTGAGGGGCATGGGGTTCCCCTCCATGTCCTGGGCGTAGAACTGGGCCCCAGGGACCACCTCGGCGTCCTCGGGAAAGGCGGAAAGGGGCACCACCTGGATCCCTTCGGGGTCGTGGGGCCCGTAGGCCTTCTCGGCGGGCACGTGGGCCTGGAAGCGCTCCCCCTCCTGACGGCCCTCCAGCTCCTCCTCGAGGCCCCGGATCAGGTTGCCGTGCCCGTGCAGGTAGGAGAGCTCCCCCTGGTCCAAAACTTCCCCCTCCACCTGGAGGGTGTAGCGGATGGTCACTACCTTGTCCTGTTCAACCTTCATGTTCACCCTTTCGCAAGCCAGGCTTGCTCCCTCTAGCCTAGCAGACCCGAGGCCTCGGGAAAAGGGCCCCGGGGTTCCGCCCCTGGCCAAGGGCTATAGTGGGGGCATGCGGGTGGAAGCGGTCATCGGCAAGACCCCGGTGGTCCGCCTCGCCAAGGTGGTGGCCCCGGACATGGCCGAGGTCTTCGTGAAGCTGGAGGGGCAGAACCCAGGGGGCTCCATCAAGGACCGGCCCGCCTGGTACATGATCCGAGACGCCGAGGAACGGGGAATCCTAAGGCCGGGCTCGGGCCAGGTCATCGTGGAGCCCACCAGCGGCAACACCGGCATCGGCCTGGCCATGATCGCCGCAAGCCGGGGCTACCGCCTCATCCTCACCATGCCCGCCCAGATGTCCGAGGAGAGGAAGCGGGTGCTCAGGGCCTACGGGGCCGAGCTCGTCCTCACCGACCCCGAAAGGCGGATGCTGGCGGCCAGGGAGGAGGCCTTGAGGCTCAAGGAGGAGCTTGGGGCCTTCATGCCCGACCAGTTCAAGAACCCCGCCAACGTCCGGGCCCACTACGAGACCACGGGGCCCGAGCTCTACGAGGCCCTGGAGGGCCGTATAGACGCCTTTGTTTACGGCTCCGGCACCGGGGGGACCATCACCGGGGTGGGCCGCTACCTCAAGGAACGCCTCCCCCACGTGAAGGTCATCGCCGTGGAACCCGCCCGCTCCAACGTCCTTTCCGGGGGGAAGATGGGCCAGCACCAGTTCCAAGGCATGGGCCCGGGCTTCATCCCCGAAAACCTGGACCTTTCCCTTCTGGACGGGGTGGTCCAGGTTTGGGAGGAGGACGCCTTTCCCCTGGCCCGGCGGCTCGCCCGGGAGGAGGGGCTTTTCCTGGGGATGAGCTCTGGGGGAATCGTCTGGGCCGCCCTACAGGTGGCCAAGGAGCTCGGCCCCGGAAAGCGGGTGGCTTGCATCAGCCCGGACGGTGGCTGGAAGTACCTCTCCACCCCCCTCTACGCCGAGCCCTAGCGGCGCACCACCTGGGCGTCCTTGGGGTAGCGCCTGAGCTGGGCCGGGGTGAGGCTTGTCCGCTTGAACTCCACCACCCTGAGGTCCGCCAGAACCTTCCCCGCCTCGTCCTTGAAGACGAAACGGAGGGGCCTGGGGTCGGCCTTCAGAACGTAGAGCTCCATCTCGGCGAAGCCCTGGCCCTCCTTGGCCCGCCCCACGAGCTTCCAGGCGGCCCCCTCCGGCAGGCGCTCCTCGCCGGAGAGGCGGAGGGTTACCCGCTCCGTGAGGGCCTTGAGGTCTCCCAGGCCCTGGGGGCTGAAGCCCAGGCCCTGGACCTGGGCCCTCTCCTTGGGGGCGACGATGAGCTGGTTGGTGAGGTAGAGGTAGTTCCAGACCTCCTTCTCGGTGATCACGGTGAAGTTCCCCTCCAGGGAAGCGGGCTTCAGGAACTCTATGCGGAAGAGGTTCTCCTTGGGGATGGCGAAGACCCGGGCCCTAAGCTCTTCCTGCCCCGAGGGGCCTTGAAGGGTGCCCTGGACCACCGCCTGCCAGGGCTCGGAGAGGTTTTTCTCCACCCGGTCCAGAATCTCCGCCGCCGTCTGGGCCAGGGCCAAGGGAAAAAGGAGCACGCCAAGCCAAAGGATCTTCTGTCTTCTCACGGCCACCTCCAGGTGTAGCGGACCCAGGCGTAAGGGGCTTCCCGGTAGCCGGCCTCGAGGCCCAGGTCCCCAAGCCACAGGGCCAGGCTACCCGCCCAAGGATGGGAAAGGGTGAAAAGGAGGCTAGCCTCCCCTAAGTAAAGCCCGCCCTCCAGGCGGTTCACCCCCCCGAGGCGCAAGGCGAGGTCCATAACCTCCCCCTCCTCCCCCACCTCCCCCTTCCAACCCAGGACAAGGTAAGGCCACGCCCCAACCCCCGCCCCCAGGGTGTAGGTGGCCCCTTCCCGCAGGGCGTAGGTGGCCTCGGCCCTAAGGCCCCTCTCCCCCTCCAAGAGGAGGCCCGCCACCTCCCTCGGGGCCAGGCGGTAGCGCAGGTAAAGCCGCCCGAAAACCCCCTCCTCCGGGAAGAGGGGGAAGGCGCCTTTGGGCCGGTAGCCAAGCCTGCCTTCCAGGGCCAGGGGCCCCGCCCCACCCTCCAGGAAGAGGGCCCCGCCCGGACCCCCTTCCCCCACCTCCCCCTGGACCCCGTAGGCCAAATAGCCCAGAGGCCCCAAGGCCAGGCTTCCCAGGTAGCCCAAGGCCCCTCGTCCCCCCTGGAGGCGCAAAAGGGCCTCTCCTTCCCCCAGGGTGAGGCCGGCCTCCAGGGTGGGAAAGGCCCGGGGGCCCAGGTACACCCCGGCCTCGAGGCGGCCCTGGGCCAAGGCCAGGAGCAGAAAGGGCAGAAGGGCCAAGAGCCTTCTCATACCGCCACCTGCCTCTGGAAGCGGGCCGAGGCCAGGAAAAGCACCAGGCCGGCAAAAAGGAGCAGGGCCAGGAGGTGGGGCCAGAGCACCCCAAACCCCACCCCCTTAAGCATCACCCCCCGCAGGACCTCAATGAGGTAGCGGGCGGGGACCAGATAGGAAAGAAGCTGGAAAAACCGGGGCATGCCGTCCACGGGAAAGACGAACCCCGAGAGGAAGATGGTGGGGAAGGCGTAGGCGTAGGTACCGAAAACGGCCTGCACCTGGGTGCGGGCCAGGGTGGAGATGAACACCCCCGCCGCCAAGGAACCCAGCACGAAGAGGAACATGGCCAGGAGCAAAAGCCCCAGGCTCCCCCGCACCGGCACCCCGAAGACCCAGTGCCCCAAGGCCAGCACCAAAAGGGCTACCCCGAAGGCGATGAAGAGGTAGGGGAGCACCTTCCCCAGAACCATCTCGTGGGGCCTCAAGGGGGAGGCGAGGAGGCTTTCCATCATGCGGCTTTCCGCCTCCCGCACGATGGAAAGGGCGGTGAGGAGCACGGTGAACATGGTGAGCACCAGGCCGATGATCCCGGGGATCATGAACCAGGCCGTTCTGTTCTCCGGGTTGTAGAGGGTGTGAAGCTCCGGGCTCAAGGGGGGAAGCACCTTTTCCCCGGCCAAGGCCCGGCTCACCAGGATGCGGGCGTTCACCTCCTGGAGGGCCTTCCTCAGGGCGGCCTGGGCCTGGAAGGCGAAGTTGGGGTCGGTGCCGTCCACGTAGACCTGGAGGGCCACGCTCTCCCCCCGGCGCACCTTTTCCAGGGCCCCCGGGGGCACCGCCAGTCCCACCCGGGCCTGGCCCCGGTCTATGGCCGCCACCACCCCGCGGGGGCTTTCCGCCTCCAGGGCCAGGCGGAAGACGCCCCCCTGGGTGAGCTGGCGCAGGAGGGCCTCGCTGATGCGGTCCTTAGAGGCGTCGTAAAGAACCAGGGGGATGTCCTTCAGGGTGAAGTTGATGGCGTAGCCGAAGAGGAGGAGCATCAGGGTGGGCAACAAAACGATGAGCCGGGGCAGGACGTGGTCCCGCCGGATCTGCAACAGCTCCTTCTGGGCCAGGGCCAGGATGCGGTTCATGAGGCCTCCTTGGCGAGGAGGACGAACACGTCCTCCAGGCTGGGCTCCACCTCTTGGAACCCCGGCCCGAGGGGAAAGGAGGGCCGGGCGATGAGCCTGACCCCTTCGCCGCTTGGCCAGGCCTCGAGAACCCCCGGAAGCCCCCGGAGGGCCTCCAAGGAGGGGCCCTGGGCGAAGAGGAAGCGGGCCCGCTCCCGGGCCAAGGCCTTGAGCTCCTGGGGGGTGCCCTGGGCCAGGACCCGCCCCCCAAAGAGAAGGGCCAGGCGGTGGCAGCGCTCGGCCTCGTCCATGTAGTGGGTGGTGACCAAGACCGAGGCCCCCCTTCCCGCCTCCTCGTGGATGAGGTCCCAGATGCTCCGGCGGGAAAGAGGGTCCAGGCCCGTGGTGGGCTCGTCTAGGAAGAGGACCTCCGGCCGGTGGACCACCGCCTGGGCCAGGGCCAGGCGCTGCCGCCACCCGCCGGAAAGGTGCCCCGCCAGGGTCTTGGCGTAGGGCCGAAGGCCAAAGCGAAGGAGGGCCTCCTCCGCCAGGGCCCGGGCCTCCCCGGGACGGTAGAGCCTGGCCCGGAAAAGGAGGTTTTCCTCCACGGTGAGGTCGCGGTAAACGCTCTGCTCCTGGGTGGCGTAGCCGATGCGCGCCTTCACCCGGTGAGGAGCCCGCGCCACGTCCAGGCCGGCCACTTGGGCCTTGCCCCCATGGGGCCTGAGGACCCCGGTGAGGATGCGCACCAAGGTGGTCTTCCCCGCCCCGTTGGGCCCGAGAAGGCCGAAGACCTCCCCCGGGCGCACCGTGAGGCTCACCCGGTCCAAAGCCTTTAGGGTGCCGAAGCTGCGCGTGAGCTCCTCAGCGTGGACCATGCCGACCCTCCAAGTACCCCCTCAGGTAGGCCTCCGGGTCCAGGGGCAGGGCGAGCCCCAGGGCCTCTCCCAGGAGGAAGCGGGCGAAAAGGGGCCCCAAAAAGGCCAGGGCCAGCTCCTCGGGGGGTTCGTCCCGGCGCAGAAGCCCTTCCTCCTGCTTGGCCCGGAAAAAGGCCACCACGCGCCCCTTGGCCGCAAGCAACCCGGGAGGGGCCCCCAGGCCCGGGTGGCGCAGAAGCTCGGCGAGGAGCTTGGGCAAAAAGGCCCGCTGCCCCTCCAAGAGCCCCAGGTAGGCGGACAAAAGGGCCCTAAGCCCCTCCTCCAGGGGGCTTTCCGGCCCCGGCAGGCCCGCCAGGAACTCCGGGGACGGGAGGAGGGCTAAGGCCTCCCGCACCAGGGCCTCCTTGCGGCCGAAGCGGCGGAAAAGGGTGACCTCGCTCACACGGGCCCTCCGGGCGATCTCCCGGGTGGTGGCCCCCCGGTAGCCCCGCTCGGCCAAAAGCTCCAGGGCCGCCTGGAGGAGGCGGGTGCGCACCGGGTCCGGGCTAGAAAGCAAGCGCATACTTACAGGGCCATTCTACCCCACCCCCTCACCGGGTCAAGGGGCGGGTGTGGCATACTCTTCTTGGAGGAAAGCGATGAACCTACTGGACCGCATCGGCCGCCTCATTCGGGCCAACCTCAACGACCTCCTGCGCCGGGCCGAGGACCCGGAGAAGATCATTGAGCAGGCCCTTTGGGACATGAAGGAAGCCCTCAAGGAGGCCAGGGAGCAGGTGGCCGCCGCCATGGCCGAGGGGAGGCGCCTGGAACGGGAGGTGGAAAGCCACCTGAAGGAGGCCGGCCTCTGGGAGGAGAAGGCCAAGGAGGCCCTAGGGGCGGGCCGGGAGGACCTGGCCAAGGAGGCCCTAAGGCGGAGGAAGCGGGCCTTGGACCTAGCGGAGGGCTTCAAGCAGCAGGCCGAGGAGCAGAAGGCCCTCATGGACCGCCTCATGACCCAGCTCAAGGCCCTGGAGGCCAAGATTGACGAGGCCGAGGCCCGCAAGACGCTCCTCCTCGCCCGCAAAAAGGGCGTGGAGGCCGCCGAGGCCGTGCGGCGCATGGAGTCCCGCCTGGACCAGCACCCCGCCCTGGAGGCCTTTGAGGAGATGGAGGCCAGAATCCTCGCCATGGAAGACCGCCACCAGGCCCTCCAAGCCCTCGAGGGGGAGGACCTGGACAAGGAGCTCGCCGCCCTCTCCGCCGACAAGGAGGTGGAGGAGGAACTCGCCCGCTTGAAGCGTGAGCTGGGCCAGTCCTAGCCGGGCATGCCTCCTCCCGTAAGCCGGCCACCCCGGGGGAAGTGTTGGCCAGCTTACGGGAGGGACGGGGGTAAACTCCGTACCATGAGGCGGTACCTTATGGCCCTCGCCCTTGCCCTTTCCGCCTGCGCCCCCCAGGTGACCCAGGCCCCCGAGGCCCGCCCCTTCCTGGAGGGAAAGGGCTTCTACCCCGCCCTGCCCGGGATGGAGTGGGTGTACGTGCCCGAGGGGGAGCCCCTTTCCTCCCCGCCCTACCGGCTGCGGGTGGAAGGTCCCGCCCTTTACGAGGGCCAGGAGGCCCTGCGCTTCCGCTCCCAGGGCCGGGGGGAGGACCGGGTGTACTACCGGCAGGTGGGGCCCTTTGGGGTAAGGCTTCTGGGGTTCCAGGACCCCTCGGCCCGGGTAGCCTTCACCCCGCCCTTGCTGGAGTACCCCCCGGAGGCCCTCCTGGCGGTGGGCTACCGCTGGGGAGGGACCACGGAGGTGCGGGTGGACCTCCTCACCCCCTCGGGCCAGGAGCCTTTGGCCCGGGGAAGCCTGGCCTACCAGATGGAGGTCCTGGAAGAGCGGGAGGTGCGGGTACCCGCAGGAACCTTCCGGGTCTTCCGCATCCGCCAGACCTACCAGGACGCCCGCAGCCAGGACGTCCGCGAGGTCTGGTTCGCCCCCCAGGTGGGGGAGGTGCGCACCCGCGAGGGGCGCTTGTTGGTGGAACGCAACTTTCGCTGAGGTGGCCCTATGGTCTTGGAACGCGTGAATAGCCCCGAGGACCTTAAGAACCTGAGCCTGGAGGAACTCCAGCTCCTTTCGGAGGAGATCCGGAGCGAGATCATCCGGGTCACGGCGCAAAACGGCGGCCATCTGGCGAGCTCTTTGGGGGCGGTGGAGCTCATCCTGGCCCTGCACCGGGTCTTCCAATCCCCCAGGGACCGCCTGGTCTTTGACGTGGGCCACCAGGCCTACGCCCACAAGCTCATTACAGGGCGCAAGGACCGCTTCCACACCCTAAGGCAGGAGGGGGGCCTCTCCGGGTTCACCAAGGCCTCAGAGTCGCCCCACGACGCCATCACCGCAGGCCACGCCTCCACCTCCTTGGCCAACGCCTTGGGCATGGTCCTCGCCCGGGACCTCCAGGGGGAGGACTACCACGTGGTGGCGGTCATCGGGGACGGGGCCCTCACGGGAGGCATGGCCCTCGCCGCCCTCAACAAGATCGGGGAGCTCCAGAAGAGGATGCTCATCGTCCTCAACGACAACGAGATGAGCATCTCCGAAAACGTGGGGGCCCTCAACAGGTACTTCAAAGAACTCCAGATAAGGAAGTGGGTCCAGGACGCCGAGAAGCTGGGAAAGCACATCCTAGAGCGCATCTCCCCCCAGCTCTTCGGCCTCGTAGACCGGGCCAAGGAGGCGGCGAAGCTCCTCTTGCACCAGGAGAACCCCTTCTACGCCTGGGGCATCCGCTACGTGGGCCCGGTGGACGGCCACGACCTCAAGGGCCTCGTCCACATCCTGGAGCACCTCAAGGCCCTGGAGGGCCCCACCCTTCTCCACGTGGTCACCAAGAAGGGCAAGGGCTACAAGGTGGCCGAGGCTGACCCCATCTACTGGCACGGCCCCCCGGGCTTTGACCCCAAGAAGCCGGAGAAGGTGTCCAAGGGCTACTCCTGGAGCCAGGCCTTCGGGGACGCCATCACGGAGCTTGCCCACCTGGAGCCCAGGCTTTTCGTCCTCACCCCGGCCATGCGGGAGGGCTCGGGGCTCGTGCGCTACTCCCTGGAGCACCCCGAGCGCTACCTGGACGTGGGCATCTGCGAGGACGTGGCGGTGACCACGGCGGCGGGGCTCGCCCTTAGGGGGATGAAGCCCGTGGTGGCCATCTACTCCACCTTCCTGCAAAGGGCCTACGACCAGGTGATCCACGACGTGGCCATAGAGAACCTCCCCGTGGTCTTCGCCGTTGACCGGGCGGGGGTCGTGGGAGCGGACGGGGCCACCCACCACGGGGTCTTTGACATCGCCTACCTGCGCACCGTCCCGAACCTCCAGATCGCCGCCCCCAAGGACGCCCTGGAGCTTAGGGCCATGCTGAAGAAGGCCCTGGAGGTGGGGGGCCCGGTGGCCATCCGCTACCCCCGGGACAACGTGGAAAGGGCCCCGGAGGGCGTCTGGCCCGAGATCGCCTGGGGGAGGTGGGAGGTCCTGAAGGAGGGAACGGAGGCCTACATCCTGGCCTTCGGCAAGACGCTCCGCTACGCCCTCGAGGCCGCCGGGGATGACCCCAGGGTGGGGGTGGTGAACGCCCGCTTCCTCAAGCCCCTGGACCGGGAGATGCTCAAGGCGCTTTCCCGCTACAAGCTCCTCACCGTGGAGGACCATCAGAGGATGGGGGGGTTTGGGAGCGCGGTGCTGGAGGCCTTGAACGAGATGGGCCTCAGGCCCGAAATCCGTCTCCTTGGCCTCCCCGACCGCTTCCTGGAGCACGGGGCCATCCCGAGCCTCCACCGCCGGGCGGGGATCGACGCCGAAGGAATCCGGAAGGCCCTTGAGGAGATGGGGGTGGGCCTGGTCCGTGAGCGGGCCTGAGCGCCTCCCCTTCGCCGCCAACCTCTACCGGGTCCCCGTGGAGGGGGGCTACTTCCTGGTGGACGCGGGGCTTCCCTGGGAGGCGAGGCGCCTCCTGGGCCTCCTGAAGGAGCCCCCGAGGCTCCTCTTCCTCACCCACCACCACCTGGACCATTCCGGCGGGGCCCGGGCCCTTTGGGCGCGCTTCGGGGTGAGGGTCCTCGCCCACCCTCGGGAGTGGCCCTACCTCACCAAGAGGAAGCCCCGCCCACCCCTTCCCGTCCCCCTCCTGGGCGGGCTTCTCGCCAACCTGGCCCCAGCGGTGCCGGAGGAAGCCCTCACCCCCGTGGAGGAGGGGGAAGAGGTCTTTGGCTGGCGGGTGGTGGCCCTGCCCGGCCACACCCTGGGCCAGGTGGGGCTCTTCCGGGATGGGGTGCTGATGGCGGGGGACGCCCTCAGGGGCAGGGGGCTTCCCCCCCGGTGGGTCAACGAGGACCCGGAGCTGGCCCGAAGGACGGTGCGCAGAATCCTGGAGTTGGGGGCTAGGCGGGTCTACCTGGGCCACGGGGGGCCCTTAAGCGGGGAGGAGGTGGCCGAGATCGCCCGTAAACTGGGGGTATGAGAAGAGCCTTGGCCCTATTCTTACTGGGCCTTTCCGCCTTGGCCCAAGAGGTGGTGGTCTACCCGGGCTTCGCCGAGGTCAAGGAACCCGTGGACCTCCCCCCCTCGGCCTGGGCCTACCTGGCCGGGGAGAAGCTCTCCCGCATCCTTCCCGGCTCCTTGCGCCTTCTGGGGGTGGAGGAGACGGAGAGGGTCTTCCAGGGAAGCGCCGTGCTTTTCCGCTACCGGGGGGAGGGGAAGGCGGTGCTCCGCTACCTTTACACGGGGCTTTCCGGGGAGGTCTTTTACACCCTGGAGGAGGGTACCCTCACCGCCTGGGCCCGCCTCCGGTTGGAGGGGGAGGCCCTGAGGGCGGAAAGGCTCACCCTTCTCGCCGGGGAGGTGCGGGCCAAGGCCCTTCCCCAGGTGGCCTTCCGCGCCTTGGAGGAAGCCCCGGGAAGCCCCTTCGGCCTTTTCCGCTACGAGCTTCCCCCAAGGACCCTTTCCCCCGGCACCACCGAGCTTCCCTTCCTCAAGAAAGGGGTGGCCCCGGAGCGGCTTCTGCGCTACCAGGGGCCCTTCCGCACCGAGAGGCTTCTCCCCTTGGAGCGGGGCTACCGCTTTAGGGCCCCCTTCCCCTTGGCCCCCGGGGGGCTGGAGGTGGTGGAAGGGGGGCTCTTCCTGGGCCAGGCCCTCCTCCCCGCCACGCCCGAAGGGGAGGTGGCGGAGGTCTGGCTGGGCCAGGACCTCGAGGCCCGCCTCACCCGGAAGGTGGAGCTCCTGGCCCAGACCGAGAAGGAGGCCACCTACCGGGTGGAGACCCGCTTGGAAAACCCCTACGCCTACCCCGTGGCCCTTCTCCTCTCGGAAACCTTCCCCAGGCCCTTCCGCCTGGACTTCCCCGGGGCCGGCCTCCTGCCCGAGGGGTACCGCCTCGAGGCGGCCTTGAAGCCCAAGGAAAGCCGCCTTTTCACCTACCGCCTCACCCTGCCCCGCTAGGGGACACTTGTCCTCAAGCCCTTCCCCCATCCTTAGGGCATGAAGCCCGACCTCCACCGCTTCCCCCTCCTGGTGGCCTGGGAGATGACCCTGGCCTGCCTTCTGGCCTGCCTCCATTGCCGGGCCTCCGCCGAGCCCGACCCCTTACCGGGAGAGCTTTCCACGGAGGAGGGCCTAAGGCTTTTGCGGGAGCTCGCCACCTACACCCCCAAGCCCATCCTCCTGCCCACGGGAGGCGACCCCCTGGCCCGCCCCGACCTCTTCCTCCTCCTGGAAGAGGCCAAGCGCCTCGGCCTCAAGGTGGGCCTCACCCCCGCGGTCACCCCCAGGCTCACCCAGGAGGTGGTGGCCCGCTTCCGCGAGCTCGGGGTGCACCAGATGGCCATCTCCCTGGATGGGGCAAGCCCCGAGGCTCACGATGGCTTCCGGGGGGTGCCGGGCACCTTCGCCCTGGCCCTTAAGGCCCTGGACTGGGCCAGGGAAGTGGGCCTCATGACCCAGGTGAACACCACCGTATCCCGCCACACCTGGAAGGAACTCCCCGGCATCGCCGAGATCCTGGCGGAAAAAGGCGTGGCCACCTGGGAGGTCTTCTTCCTGGTGCCCGTGGGCCGGGGGGCCCTTTTGGACCAGCTCTCCCCGGAGGAGTACGAGGAGGTCATGCATCTCCTCTACGAGCTTTCCCGCCGCTACCCCTTCAAGGTGCGCACCACCGAGGGCCCCATGTTCCGCCGCGTGGCCCTGGAGCGCCGCCAGAGGGAAGGGGGAGAGGACGGGGCGTTGGTGGGGGAGGGGCGGGGTGTCCACCTCTCCGACGGGTTCGGGTTCGTCTTCGTCTCCTCCACGGGGGAGGTCTACCCCTCCGGGTTCCTCCCCCTTTCGGCGGGGAACATCCGGGAGAAACCCCTCCTGGAAATCTACCGGGATAGCCCCCTCTTCCGGGCGCTCCGGAACAAGGACCTCCTGAAAGGGAAGTGCGGCGTGTGCGAGTACCGGGGGATCTGCGGGGGAAGCCGGGCCAGGGCCTGGGCCGAGACCGGGGACCCCCTGGCCGCCGACCCCCGGTGCGCCTATACCCCTCGAGGACAAATGCCCCTAGCCTGAGGCCTGGAGGCCCCCTATGCTTGGGGTATGCGGCGCCTCGTTCCCCTTCTTGCTTTCTTGGGGCTTTTGGCCCTGGCGCAAAGCCCTGGGGCCAAGCTTTACTCCGCCCACTGCCAGAGTTGCCACCAGGCCCTAGGCCAGGGCCTCCCCGGGGCCTTCCCCCCCCTCACCCACCTGGACCAGCTGGCCCAGGCCAAAGGGGGCCGGGAGTACCTGATCCGGGTGGTGCTTTACGGCCTCCAGGGGCCCTTAACCGTAGGGGGAAAGACCTACAACGGCGTCATGCCCCCCTTCCGCCAGCTCAAGGACCAGGAGGTGGCGGACCTCCTCAACCACGTCCTCACCGCCTTTGCCAAGTCCAAGGCCAAGCCCATCGCCGCCGCCGAGGTGAAGGCGCAAAGGGCCAGGGCCCTTTCCCCGCAGGAAGTCCTCAAGTCCCGTCCCCCGGTCAAGTAGACCGGCGTACTCCCTCCCCCCGGGGCCTTTAGGCCCCGGGCCACCTTTAGCACCCCACCGCGGTGGGGGCCCCGAAAAAGCCGCCCCAAAGCCTCGGCTTGGGCATCCCCTGTTGCACTCCTGGGGCACTTGGCCGCCCCGGAGGGATAATGTGGGCATGGGCCCAGGGTTTCACCGCCTTTACGCGGGCCGCCTGGCCTGGCGCTACCGCCTAGGCCTGGCCTTGGGCCTGGCCCTTCTGGGCTTTCTCCACCCCCTGTGGGCCCTGGTTTCCCCCCTCGCCCTCCTGCTTCCCGCCCGGCCCTTTGAAGGCCGGGCCCTAAGGGCCATCGCCCGGAAGAGCCTCGCCTACCCCACGGCCCTGGCCTACGGGGAAGAAAGGCTTTGGCAGGAGGCCAAGCGGGTGCGGGTAGACCTGCCTCCCTTTCCCGCCTGGCTCCTTCTGGCCTACCTCCTGGCCCTGTCCCTGGCCTTGGCCCCCGCCCTCTGGAAGGGCCCAGAAGGGGGGGGCTGGCCCTCTCTGGGGGCCGAGCCCGCAAAAGCGCCGCGCTCCCTCCAAGAAGCCCCCTCCCCGGGGGAACAGCCCCAGAGAGGGGCCAAGGAGGTCTCGCCGAAGGGGGAAACGGCCAAGGAGGGGAGGCCGCAAGGTCCCTCCCCGGGGGAACAGCCTCAGAAAGGGGCCAAGGAGGTCCCTTCGCCGGAAGGGGAAAGGGCCCAGGAGGGAAAAGCGCAAGGCCCCTCCCCGGAAGCCTCCGCCTCCGGCCGGGAGGAGGGAAGGCCCGCCTCCTCAGGCCCGCAGGGGACCCCGGGGCTAGGCCCCCAAGGCCCTTCCCTCAAGCCCCCCCCGCCCCCCTCGGGGCCGAAGGAGGGCCTCCTTTCACCGGAAGGCCAAGGGGAGGCCTCCCTCCTCCCCACCCCCTGGCCCCAGGGCCAGCCGCCGGAGAAGGTGCGGCGGGGGGTAGAGGTCTACCTGGAGCGCACCCCCCTTGCCCCGGAGGACCGGGAGCTCCTCAGGCGCTATTTCGGCCTTCCCTGACCCGCCTAAGGGCCTCGGCCACGCTCACCGGGCCCACCTCGAGGCGCTCCGCCACGGGAAAGGCCCCCATAGACCCCCCGTGGCCGAAGCGGGCCCCCACCCGAAGGTCCACGTCCTTAAGGAGCTCCCGCATCCTTTGATGCTTGTCCCCCCCTTCCATGGCGGCGTAGGGGTTTTCCCGCACCTCCACCAAGCGGGGGTTTCCGTCCTCGGCCACCTCGTAGATGGCGAAGCGGGGGGCGTGGCCGAAGGGACCGGGATACACCTTGGTCTCGTCCTGCTTGGCTAGGGCTATGGCCAGGCGCATACCCTCAGGATACACCCTGGGGGTACTTTACCCCCGCCGCCACTCCCCGCTCTTGCCGCCCGCTTTGTGGAGGAGGCGGACCTGGGAGATCACAAGCCCCTTGGAGGCCGCCTTGAGCATGTCGTACACGGTGAGGGCGGCCACGGCGCAAGCGGTGAGGGCCTCCATCTCCACCCCCGTTTCCGCCCTGGTCCTCACCGTGGCCTCTATGCGCACCCGCCGCCCTTCCCGCTCCAGGGCCACCTTCACCTCCACCCCGGTGAGGGGCAAGGGGTGGCAGAGGGGAATGAGGTCGGCGGTCTTCTTGGCGGCCATGATCCCCGCCAGCTGGGCCACCGCCAGGGGGTCGCCCTTGCCCACCCCGCCCCCTTCCAAAGCGGCCAAGGCCTCCTCCGTGAGCTCCACAAAGGCCTCGGCGGTGGCGGTGCGGAAGGTGGCGGGCTTTTCCGTGACGTCCACCATGTGGGGCTTGCCGTCCTTGAAGTGGGTGAGGTCCATGGTCTTAGTGTAGCCGCGCCACGCCTTCCTACCGGGCCCGGCGGATGCCCGCCACCAAGAACGCCCCCAGGAGGAAGAAGGCCCCCGCCAAGAAGAAGAGCGCCCAGTAACCCAGCCCGGGTTCCCGGGCGTTCAGGAGGTCCAGAGGGCGGCCGAAAACCCCGGCCAGCACCTGGGGTACCACGATGGAGGTCTGCCAGAGGCCCATGTCCGTGGCGTGGGCCTCGGGGTCTTTGAGGATGTCGGAAACCAGGGCCCAGTCCACCGCCAGGTACACCCCGTAGAAGAGGCCGAAGAAAAGGGAGAGGGCAAGGAGGGTCTCGTATCGGGGGAAGAGGAGAATAAAAGGCATCAAAAGCCCAAGCCCGGCCCCGGAAAGGTAGATGAGGGGCTTGCGGCCCAGTCGGTCCGAAGCCCTCCCTGCGGGCACGCTGGCCAGGGCCGCCCCCAGGGAGATAAGGAGGCCCAAAAGGGCCACCGCCTGGAAGGGCTCTTCCGTGAGCACCCGCCCCAGGACGGCGAAAACCCCCACCACGTCGGCCAGGAAGTACTGGAGATAGGTCTGGGCCAGGTAGAAGCCCAGCATGACCAAAAAGCGGGTGAGGTAGACCAGGAGGAAGTCGCGGTCGCGCCAAGGAGTGGCCACGGCGGCGAGGAAGGGGCGGGGATTGGCCCGGGGCAGGCGGTCAGGGACCAAGGGGAGGCTCAACATAGCCCCCAGGAGGTTTACCAGGGCCGCCAGGTAGGCCTGGGGGGCCAGGGGCAGCACGAAGCCCACCACCCCTCCCAGCACCTGCCCCAAGACCTGCAAGGCCCCCATGTACCCCGAGGCCTGGCCCCTCTCCCCCCTGGGCACCAGGTCGGGGATGAGGGCGGAGTAGGGGCCGGTGGCCAGGTCGTCGGCCAGCTGCAGGAGGAGGTAGGCCACAAGGAGCGCCCCGTAGCTCGGGGCGTGGACCAAAAGCCAAAGGGCCAAGGCGGTGAGGAGGCTCCCCCAAAGGAGGAAGGGCCTCCGCCTCCCTAGGCGGTCGGAAAGGTAGCCCATGGTGGGCGGGCCCAGGATGGCCATCACCGCCCCCAGGCCGAAGAGGAAGCCGAGGCGGGTGGCCTTTTCCTCCGGAGGGGAAAGCTCGGCCACCTTGGCCGGGAGGAGGACCAGAAGGACCAGGAACCATTTGAGGCTGGTGGCGAACCAGTAGGCGGAAAGGGCGAGGAACCAGCCGGGCCCGTGGCGCATGGGCCCCACCTTACCAGACCGCGGCCTCCGGGACCACCAAAAGGGGCAGGGCGCTCCGCAGGGCGAGGACCTCCACCATCCGCCCCAGGCGGTGGCGCCAGGAGCTTTTGGCCTTGGAACCCAGCGCCAGGAGGTCGGCCCCGCGGTCCTCGGCGAGGCGCAGGAGGTCCATTTCCTCCTCCCCCCAGAAGACCTCCACCGCCCCGGTGGCCCGAAGGAGGCCTTCCAGGTGGGCCCTGGCCCTCTCCAGGACCTCCCGGGCGGAAAGCCTCGCCGGGTCCAGGTAGGTGGGGAAGCAGCACCCCCCTTCCCCGCTCACCAGGTGGAGGCCCAAGACCTCCGCCCCCAGGGCCTTGCCCCAGGCCTCGGCCACGCGAAAGGCGGCCAGGCTCGCGGGGCTATCGTCCAGGCCCACGGCGATGCGGCGCACCTGGGTAAGGGCCCTGGGCAGGAGGAGGACGGGCACCTCCCCCCGGTGGAGGAGGTAGCGGGCCAGCCCCCCCTTGGCCAGGGCCTCGAGGGGCGCCTCCCCGCCCCGGCCCAGGAGCACCAGCTTGCTCCTAAGGGCCTCGGCCGCCACCGCTTGGGCGGGAAACCCCCGAAGGACCCGGACGGGGAGGCCCGTGGCGCCAAGGGCCTTCTCCACCTCGGTTTCCGCCAGGCACAAGGCCTCCTCCACCCGGGGCTCCAGGTGGGGGAGACGCCTCCTTAGGGCCTCCCAGTAGGACGAGGGCACCACGTGAAGAAGCAAGGCGGGCATCCCAAGGCCCCTTTCCAGGAAGCGGGCGCTTTCCACCACGGCCTCGAGGGTCTCTCCGAGATCCACCGCCGCCAAAAGGCGCATGCTTCACCTCCTCGCCTCCACTATAATCCGGGCGTGCTTTGGCTTAGGGACCGCACCCTGGACCTCTCGGAGCCCAGGCTCATGGGAATCCTCAACCTCACCCCCGACTCCTTCTCCGACGGCGGCCTCTACCTGGAGCCGGAAAGGGCCCTGGCCCGGGCCAAGGCCCTGGTGGAGGAAGGAGCGGACCTCCTGGACCTGGGGGCGGAGTCCACCCGGCCCGGGGCGAGCCCGGTGCCCGTGGAGGAGGAGAAGAAGCGGCTCCTGCCCGTCCTGGAAGCGGTGCTGGAACTCGGGGTGCCGGTGAGCGTGGACACCCGCAAGCCCGAGGTGGCCGAGGAGGCCCTAAAGCTCGGGGCCCACCTCCTGAACGACGTCACCGGGCTTAGGGACGAGCGCATGGTGGCCCTGGCGGCCCGCTTTGGGGTGGCAGCGGTGGTCATGCACATGCCCGTGCCGGACCCCGCCACCATGATGGCCCACGCCCGCTACCGGGACGTGGTGGCCGAGGTGAAGGCCTTCCTCCAGGCCCAGGCGGAGAAGGCCCTTAAGGCGGGGGTCCCCCAGGTGGTGCTGGACCCCGGGTTTGGCTTCGGCAAGCTTCTGGAGCACAACCTGGCCCTCCTTAAGCGCCTGGAGGAGATCGTGGCCCTAGGCCATCCCGTCCTGGTAGGGCTTTCCCGCAAGCGCATGATCGGGGAGCTCACCGGGGTGGAAGCGCCAAAGGACCGGGTTTTGGGCTCGGTGGCCGCCCACCTCTACGCGGCGCAGAAGGGGGCGAGGCTCCTCCGGGTGCATGACGTGCGGGCCCACCGGGAGGCCTTGGCGGTCTGGAAGGCCCTCACCGCCCCCCACCCCGGCCCGGCTTAGGAGGCGAGGATGGGAGAGATCGCCCTTTTGGGCCTGGAGTTCTACGGGCGCCACGGGGTCATGCCCGAGGAGGGGCGGCTTGGGGCCCGGTTCGTGGTGGACCTCTGGCTCACGGTGCCCTTTGAAGGCAAGGGGGACCGCCTCGAGGAAACCGTGGACTACGCCGCCGTCTACGCCCTGGTGGAGGAGGCGGTGCGCCACCGCCGCTTCTACCTGATAGAAGCCCTGGCGGACCACCTGGCGGAAGCCCTCATGGAGGCCTTTCCCCGCCTCCAGGCCGTGAGGGTGCGGATCCACAAGCCCCACGCCCCCATCCCCGGCGTCTTCCGCGACGTGTACGCGGAAACGCAAAAAAAGCGCTCCTAGAGCGCATTTTCTTCCCTCATCTTGCGCTCATGGGAAAGGCGTGGTAGGATTCCCCTGCCCGAAAAGGGCTAAGCCGAAAGCGGTATACTTCCCCCACCGCTCAAAGGAGCGGTGGGCTATAAACCTTCTCACCCTTAGGGGATAAACTGAGGATGCCCGGGAAGGGGCGGGCCCGTATGGAAAGGGTAGCCATATTTATTGACGGCTCCAACCTCTACAAGGGGTTGGTGCAGCACCTGGGTTCGGACTATCGGCTGAACTTCGTGGAGTTCATCACCCTCCTCACCGCCGGAAGGAAGCTGCTTCGGGCCTACTACTATAACGCCCCCCTGCCCCCCGAAGACCCCGCCGCCAAGGCTCACCAGAGCTTCCTCAACTACCTGAAGCGGGTGCCCTACGTGGCCGTGCGCCTGGGAAGGCTGGAAAGGCGGGCGGACGGCTTCGTGGAAAAGGGGGTGGACATCCAGATCGCCATTGACATCCTGCGCCTGGCCTACGCCGACGCCTACGACGTGGCGGTCCTGGTCTCCGGGGACGGGGACTTCGCCGAGGTGGTGCGGGTGGTGCAGGACATGGGAAAGCAGGTGGAGAACACCACCTTCCACGCCCTCTCCTCCCACCGCCTGGCCCAGCAAGCGGACCGCTTCTATCCCCTGGACGACTTCCCGTGGGAGCGCCTACGGGCCCAGACCCTCCCCCAGGGGCCGGAGGAAGGCTAAGTACCCCACCGCGGCTTTCGCCGCGGTGGGGGCCCCAAAAAGTCTTCCCCCAAACCCGGCTTGGGCATCCCATGTTGCGAAACCAAAGTGCGGGCACTTAATGCCACCCCATGCTGGCTTGGGCCAGCATGGGGCCCCTAGGCAGGCTTCCCCGAGCCGGCAGAAAGGAAACAGGGAGAAAGGGTATACCCCGCTCTGGCGAAAGCCAGAGGGGGGCCCCAAAAGGGCTTTCCTGGGCCTTCGCCCCGCGGAGCCAAGGCGCCGCGTAACCAGGATGGGTGGCCCTAAAGCAGCTCCTCGGGGCGGAAGAAGAGGGCGATCTCCCTCTCGGCGTCCTCGAGGGTGGCGGAGCCGTGGATGACGTTCTCGTCAATGGTGGTGGCGTAGTCCCCGCGGATGGTGCCGGGGAGGGCGTCCTTGGGGTGGGTGGCCCCCATCATCTTCCGCACCTCGGCCACGGCGCCCGGGCCCTCCAGGACCATGGCCACCACCGGCCCCGAGGTGATGAAGCTCACCAGGCCGGAGAAAAAGGGCTTCCCCCGGTGCTCGGCGTAGTGCCGCTCGGCGAGCTCCTGGGAGATCTTGAGGAGCTTAAGCCCCACCAGGCGGAAGCCCTTGCGCTCAAAGCGGGCGATAATCTCCCCCACCAAGCCGCGCCGGAAGCCGTCGGGTTTGACCATCACGAAGGTCCGCTCCATACCCAGAGAAGTCTAACAGGCCTAGGGGCGGAAGTAGCCCAGGAGGATATAGGCCACCACCACGATCCAGAGGAGGATGAGGAGGAGGTCCCGCCAGCCAAGCCCAGGCCTTCTGGGCTCCAGGACCTGGGTGGGGAGTTCCTCGGGTTCCTCCCCGAGCTTGAGGCGCACCGGGGCCCCCCGGGCCGCCTCCAAGGGTAGGGCGTAGGGACGGGTGGACTGGGGGAGCTCCTCCGGCACCCTCACCACGATGGCGCTGATGTTGTCGGGCCCGCCCCACTCGTTGGCCAGCTCCACCAGGCGCCGGGCGGCCTCCTCGGGAGGGAAGTTTTTCAGCACCTCCTTGAGGGTCCGGTCCTCCAGAACCCCGGAAAGCCCGTCGCTGCAAAGGAGGAAGGTGTCACCCGGGGAAAGCTTAAGCCCCAGAAGGTCCACCCGGGCCTGGGGAAAGGAGCCCAAGGCGTTGGTGATCACGTTGCGCCAGCGGTGGGTCCGGGCCTCCTCCAGGGTAAGAAGGCCCTGGCGCACCCTTTCCGCCACCCAGGAATGGTCCTCGGTGAGAAGGGTGAACTCCTCCCCCCGGAGGAGGTAGGCCCTCGAGTCCCCCACGTGGGCCACCAGGGCGTAGGGCAGGTCCAAGAGGAGGCAGGTGGCCGTGGTGCCCATGCCCCGGTTCTCCGGCCGCTGGGCCTCCTGGTGGATGCGGGCGTTGGCCCGCTCAAAGGCCTCCAGGAGGGCCTTGGGGGAGGGTTCGGCTTCCTGGAAGTGGCCGAGGATGCCCTCCACGGCGAGCCTGGCCGCCACCTCCCCGGTGCGGTGCCCCCCCATCCCGTCGGCCACCACGAAGACCCCACCCCAAGGGGTGAGGAGGTGGCCCACGGCGTCCTCGTTTTTGGAGCGCTTGAGGCCGGGGTGGGTCCGTTCGGCGAAGGCGAGGCCGGGCACGAAAGAATTCTATCCCATGGAGGCCTCCCCCATGGGGGGCTTGACTTTCCCGAGGAGGCGTGGGATAGTAAGGAGTCCCTGGAAAGCCGGATGGGTTTTCGGGATGAAGGAGAAACATGAAGAAGGGTACGGTCAAGTGGTTCAACGCAGAAAAAGGCTACGGGTTCATCCAGCAGGAAGAAGGTCCTGACGTGTTCGTGCACTTCACGGCCATTGAAGCCGATGGCTTCCGCACCCTGAACGAGGGGGAGCAGGTGGAGTTTGAGGTGGAGCCCGGCCGGGGCGGCAAGGGCCCCCAGGCCAAGAAGGTCCGCCGCATCTAAAGCCCCAGGGCCTGAAAGGACCCCCTTCAGGGGGTCCTTTCTTTTAGGCTAAGGGCATGCGCATCCTCGTTTCCAACGACGACGGCATCTTTTCCCCCGGCATCAAGGCCTTGGGCCTGGCCATGCGGGCCCTGGGAGAGGTGTACGTGGTGGCCCCCGACGTGGAGCAGTCGGCGGTGGGCCACGGCATCACTGTGCGCCGCCCCCTGCGCTTCAAGCACACCCAAAGCGCCGGCTTTGGGGAGATCCCTGCTTACCGGGTGGACGGCACCCCGGCGGACTGCGTGGTCCTGGGGGTCCACCTCTTGGGGCGGCCGGACCTCTTGGTCTCCGGCATCAACATCGGGGTAAACCTGGGCCTGGACCTCACCCACTCCGGCACGGTGGCGGCTGCCCTGGAGGGCACCTCCTTGGGCATCCCCTCCATCGCCTTCAGCCTGGACACCTCCGAGGAGCTGAACTTCGCCCAGGCGGCGGAGTGGGCGGTGCGCATCGCCAAGAAGGTGGCGGAACGGGGCCTTCCCAAGGGGGTGCTCCTCAACGTGAACTTCCCCGCCGGGGCCCCCAGGGGAGTCCGGGTGACCCGGCTTTCCACCCACCACTTCGAGGACCGGGTGGTGGAGCGCCTGGACCCCGAGGGCCGCCCCTACTACTGGATCGCCGGCACCCCCGTGGGGGAAGAGGAGGAGGGAACGGACCTCTGGGCGGTGCGCCAGGGGTACATCTCCCTCACCCCGGTGAGCCTGGACTTCACCGCCGGCGAGTTCCTCCCCGAGCTGGCCCGTCTGGCCCAGGACCTCTAAAGGAGCTCCACGGGCATCCCCTCCCTCAGGCCCAGGGCCTCCCGGGCACTTCCCCCGTGAAGGGCGATCTCCAAGAGACCGGCGCTTCCCAGGTAGGCCAGGGCCTCCCCCACGGCCACCTCGCCGAAGGTGCGCCGGATGGGAAGCCGCCTTCCCGCCACCTCCACCCAGCCGCCCAAGGGGGCCCGGAGCAGGGTGGTGATGGCGTTGCCGAAGCGGTCAAAGGTGAGGACCTCCCCCCGGGGGCCCTGGCCCAGGGAGAGGGGTAGGCGGAGGAGGCTTTCCGGGGACACCTCCCTTCCCAGAGCCTCAGGGGGAAGGCCCAAGGCCAGGTGGGCCGCCGCCGGGGCGAAGCGGTCGCGGCCGTGGAAGGTGGCCCCTCCTGGGCGCCAGCCGGGAAGGGGAAGCACCCCTTTGGGGGAAGGCGGGAGGAGGCTTTCCAGGAGAAAGGCCTTCCGGGGAGGGTCCAGGAGCCAGGCCAGGGTGAACAGGCCGTTGTCCGGGCCTACGTACCACCGCCTACCCCGGGCGGCCACGGCCCGCCGGGAGGTTCCCACCCCCGGGTCCACCACCGCCAGGAGGACGGCCCCTTCCGGCAGGTAGGGCACCGCCTCAAAGAGGACGTAGGCCGCCCGCCGGAGGTCCTGGGGAGGGAGGTCGTGGGCCAGGTCCACCACCTCCACCCCCGGGGCCCTCTCCCGGAGCACCGCCTTGACCACCCCCACGTAGGGGTCTTGCAGGCCGAAGTCGGAGAGGAAGAAGACCGGGCTCATCTAGAACCTTCGCAACCAGGTGGGGGGGAAGAGGGCCAGGACCACCCCCGCCACCACCCAGCCCAAGGCCACCCCCAAGACGCCCCCCGCCCGCTCCCTGGCCCAAAGGAGCCCGGCCCCCAGGAGGAGGAAGAGGAAGGTGGGGCCGGGCACCGCCAGGGCGAAGAAGAGCGAGGAGAGATAGGGGGCGAGATCCCGGTAGCGCTCCCTAAACACCCAAGGGGCGAGGCCTCGGAAGAGGGGCTCCATGAGGGCCAGGCCTAAGAAGACCAGGAGGTGTAAGGGCAGGGTGGGAAACCCCAAGAAGGGCCGCACCAGCCCGTAGGCCCCCAGGGCCAGGACCAGGGCCGGTCCCACCCAGAACCCCTCCACCCAGCCCTCGAGGGGCCCCAGCACCTGGGAAAGGCGCCGCCTTTGCCAAAGGAGAAGCCCCATAAGGAGGAAAAGGCCGTAGGCCAGGAAGAAGCTGGGGAGGATCTGGGCCCTTTGGTAAGGGGTGAAAAGGGCCAGGAGGTTGGCGAAGAGGGCCTTGCCCAGGAAAAGGGCCACCCCCAGGGCCAAGGCCAGGGCCAGGAGGACGAGAAGGTAGAGGCTCCCCGGCCCCGGGAGGGGGTCTTCCACCACCTCCACCGTGCGCAGGGGCTCAATGCGGCTTTCCCCCAGGACCACCAGGACCAAAAAGGCCACGAAGGCCAGAAGCCAGGGCCACACCCGGGCCAGGAGAAGCCCGGGGAGGTTCAGAAGCCCCGAAAGCTGCCCCAGGGCCGCCTGCCCCCGGGCCCAGTCCCCCTGGCCCAGGTAGGCCAGGGCCAGGGTGGCGAGGGCCTGGCGCTGGAGGCCGGGCTGGCCGGAAAGGTCCGGCAAGACCTCCTCCAAAAGGGCCGCCGCCTCCCCCGGCCTCCCCGAGAGGAAGAGGAGGCGGCCCCGCTCCACCCGCTCCTCCAGGGTGGACCCCAAAGCGGCAAGCCCCTCCTCGGGCCTGCCCAAGGCCAGGTGGAGCCGGGCCAAAAGAAGGCGCACCTCCGGGGTGGGGGGAAGGCCCCGGGCCTCCTGGAGGGCCTCCTCGAGGCGGTTCTGGGCCTCCAGGGCCAAGGCCCGAAGGAGCCTGCCCTCCGGGGTCTCCGGCAAGGAAAGCCTGAGCACCTCCCCCGGCTTCCCCCGCAAGAGGAGAAGCCTCGCCCGGAGGGGAAGGGCTTCTGGGTCCTCCCCCAGGCGCTCCAGATAGGCTCCGGCCTGGGCGGCGTCCTTCTTTTCCAAGTGGATGCGGGCCAAAAGGCGCAGGGCGGGCCGGTACCCGGGGTCCTCCACCAGGGCCAGCTCACACGTGGCCTGGGCGCTTTCCAGGGCGCCTTGACGGTAGAGGCGCTCACAACGGGCGTAATACTCCTCTGCCCCCTGGGCCAGGGCCAGGAGGCTCAATACCCACGCAAGCCCCAGGATAAGCCTCATGCCCTCCAGTTTACGCCCGCCCCTTGCCCCAGGCTTTGGACCGGGTATAATCCCCCCGTGAAACGTGCCCTTATCCCGCTTTTGACGAGCCTCCTGCCCTTGGCCCTGGCCCAGGCCTCCCAGGTGGAGGCCCTGGTGGACGCCGGGCGGTTCCAGGAGGCCTACGAGATGGGGCTCAAGCTCTCCACCCCCGAGGCCCTGGCCCTGGCGGCCAAGGGCGCCAGCTTCTACGCCATGTACCAGGCCAAGGACGCCGAGAAGCGCACCTGGTTTGAGCGGGCAGAGAAGGCCGCCTCCCAGGCCATCGCCAAGGCCCCCGATTACCCGGAGGGCTACTTTGAGCGGGCCCGGGCCCTGGGAAGGCTTTCCCAGTACAAGGGGATCCTCGAGGCCCTGGCCGAGGGACTCGCCCCCAAGATCCGGGGGGATCTGGAAAAGACCCTGAAGCTCAAGCCGGACCACGCCGGGGCCATGGTAGCCCTGGCCCTCTGGCACTTTGAGCTGGTGCAGAAGGGCTGGCTGGTAGCCGCCACCCAAGGGGCCGATGGGAGCAAGGTGGAGCCCCTCATGCGCCGGGCCATTGAGCTGGAGCCCGAGGGCATCATCCACCGGGTGGAGTACGCCCGGGTCCTCTCCGCCTGGGGGAAGAAGGAGGAGGCCAGGAAGCAGCTGGAAATCGCCCTTTCCCTTCCCGCCAGGACCGCCGCCGACCGTTACGACCAAGAACGGGCCCGCCAGGAGCTGGCCAAGCTGAAGTAGGCCTCACCTGGGGGTGGGGAGGCGGAGGCCGAGCCTCCGCCCGAAAACCCGGAGGAGGACCGTGGTCAGGGCCCCCAGGAAGAGGGCCCCCTCCGGGTGGCTCCCGTGAAGGGCATAGACCACTAAGGCCCCCACCAAGGCCGCCGAGGCGTAGAGGTCCCCCGCCCGGTAGAGGATGCCCGGCACTTCCCCGGAAAGGAGGTCCCGCAACACCCCGCCCCCCACCCCGGAAAGGGTACCCGCCAGGGCCACGCCGAAGGGGCCAAGGCCGGCCTGAAGGCCCCTTTCCGCCCCCAAGGCGGCGAAGAGGCCCAGGCCCAGGGTGTCCAGGTAGTAGATGAAAGGCCCCAGGGCCTGCACCCGGGGGTGGAAGCGGAAGACCAGAAGCCCGGTGAGCCCCACGCTCCACAAAAGGGGCTCATTCCTGAGGGGGGTGGGGGGGAGGGTGCCCACCAGGACGTTGCGGATGGACCCGCCCCCCACGGCGGTCACCGTGGCCAGGACCAGAACCCCCAGGAGGTCAAACCCCTTCTCCACCCCCTTGAGGGCCCCGGTGGCGGCGAAGACCCAGGTGCCGAGCCAGACCAGTCCCTCAACCATCCAGAAGCACCACCGCCCGGGCCTGGACGTGGCCCGGGGCCAGGCCCTCCGAGGTCTTGAAGCCAAGGCCCACGCGGTCCTTCGGGAGGCCCAAAAGCCGGGCCAGGTTCCCCACCAAAGCCTCCCGGTGGGGGGAGAGCTTGGGCCGGTCCAGGGTGAGGACCAGGCCCGCCTGCAGGAGCCGCCCGCCCCGCCCGGCCACCAGGCGCAGGGCCTCCTTCAGGAACACCTCGCTCCTCACCCCTTGCCAGCGGGGGTCGGTGTCGGGGAAGAGGAGGCCGATGTCCCCGAGGCCGTAGGCGGAAAGGAGGGCGTCGGTGAGGGCGTGCAAAGCGGCGTCCCCGTCGGAGTGGGCCAGGGCCCCCACGGGGCTTGGGATGAGGAGGCCGCAGAGGTAGAGGGGCCTCCCCTCCTCCAGGCGGTGGCTGTCCTCCCCGTAGCCGAGGCGCATGGCTATACTTTAGGACATGCCGAGCTTTCAGGAGGCCCTGGCCCTCATGGAGGCCTGGACGGAAAGCGAGTCCCTAAGGCGGCACATGCGGGCGGTGGAGGTGGCCATGCGGGCCTATGCCCGCCGTTTCGGCGAGGACGAGGAGCTTTGGGCCATGGCCGGGGTGCTCCACGACATGGACTACGAGAAGTACCCCGAACTCCATCCCTATAGGGGTGTGGAGGAGCTTAGGCGTCTGGGCTACCCCGAGGAGGTTCTCGCGGCCATCCTGGGCCACGCCAGCTACACCGGGGTTCCCCGGGAAAGCCTCATGGCCAAGGCCCTCTTCGCCGTGGACGAGCTCACGGGCCTTATCACCGCTGCCGTTTACGTGCGGCCGGACCGTTCCATCTTAGGCCTGGAGCTCCCCAGCCTCAAGAAGAAGTTCAAGGACAAGGCCTTCGCCAAGGGGGTGAACCGGGAGGAGATCCGGCTTGGGGCCGAGGAGCTGGGGGTTTCCCTGGAGGAGCACATGGCCTTCGTCCTCGAGGCCATGAGGGAAGAGGCCGGGCTCCTCGGCCTCAGGTAGTTGTCTCCCGGCGCCCTTTCCGCTAGGGTGGAAAAGGTGGCGCTCCCCGACCTCACCCCTTACCTCGGGCAGATGACCTTCGGCGGCCTCGCCGGGTACGCGGTGGGCTACACCCTCAAAAAGGTGGGCCGCCTTTTGGCCCTGGTCCTGGGCCTCCTCTTCGTGGCCCTCCAGCTCCTGGCCCAAGGGGGGTACGTTCAGGTGGACTGGACCCGCATCCAGAAAGACGTGGAGCCCCTCCTGCAGCAGCCCGGCCTGCAAAGCCTTTGGGAGAGGCTCCTTTCCACCCTAACCTACAACCTTCCCTTCGGGGCGAGCTTCGTGGGCGGGCTCCTACTGGGCCTCCGGGCGGGCTAAGCGCCCACGGCTTTCCCCAGGGCCTCCCTTAGGGTTTCCGCCGCCCGCAAAAGCTCCTCCAAGGGCCTCACCAAGGCGATCCGCACCCAGCCCACGCCCCCCGGTCCAAACCCCCGGCCCGGGGCGAGGGCCACCCCCCTCTCCACCAGGCTCAGGGCGAACTCCAGGTCGTCCACCCCCTGGGGAAGCCTCCCCCAGAGGTACATGGTGGCCCTGGGGGGAAGGAGGGCAAGGGCCCCTTGCAGGGCCTGGGCCATCCCCAAGGCCCGCTCCCGGTAGACCCGGGCGTAGCCTCGGGTCACCTCCTTGGGGGTCTTCAGGGCCTCCACCCCCATGCGCAGGATCCCGGCGTACTGGTTGAAGTCCACCACCCCCTTGACCCGCTCCAGGCGGGCGAGGGCCTCCTCGCTCCCCAGGGCAAAGCCCAGGCGGAAGCCCGCCAGGTTGTAGCTCTTGGATAGGGAGAAGAGCTCCACCACCCGCTCCTTGGCCCCGGGAAGGGCCAGGGGGGAAGGAGCCTCCCCCTCGTAGACCTGGTCCACGTAGGGGTTGTCGTGGATGAGCCAAAGGCCATGTTTCCGAGCCAGGGCCAGGGCCTCCTCAAAATAGCCCCAGTCGGCCACGGCCCCCGTGGGGTTGTTGGGGTAGTTGAGGAGGAGGACCTTGGCCTCCTTCCAGGCGTTTTCCGGCACCGCCTTCAGGTCGGCGAGGCCGTCTTTCCGCAAGGGGATGAGGAAGGTCCTCAAGGAGGCCACCCGGGCCGCCCCGAAGTAGCTGGGGTAGGCCACCTCGGGAAGGAGGAGGAGGTCATGGGGCTCGGTGAGGGCGAGGAGGAGGTGGGCCAGGCCCTCCTGGCTTCCGATGAGGGCCAGGGCCTCCCGCCTGGGGTCCAGGCCCACCCCGTACCTTTGCCCGTACCAGCGGCAGGCGGCCTCGAGGAAGGAAAGGGTGCAGCTCCTCAAGCAGTAGCCGTAGGTGGAGGGGTCCTCCAGGGCCTCCCGGAGGGCTTCCATGGGTGCCCTGGGGGGAAGGAGGTCGGTGGAGCCGATGGAGAGGTCCACGAGCTTTACGCCCTTCTCCTTCGCCCTGCGCTTGGCCTCGTCCACCACCAGGAAGACCGAGGGCTCGGGCACCCTACTCATGGTGCCCCTCCTTCCAGGGCTTGCCCGTCACCAGGGAGAGGGCGTGGGGCAGGACGGGGAGCACCGCCTCCAAAGACTCCCTCGCCCCCTTGGGGCTTCCCGGGAGGTTCAGGATCAGGGTCTTCCCCCGCACCCCCGCCACCCCCCGGGAGAGGGCGGCCATGGGGGTCTTCTGGAACCCCATCAGGCGCATGAGCTCCGCGAGGCCCGGCACCTCCCGCTCCACCATCTCCCGCGTGGCCTCCGGGGTCCGGTCCCTGGGGGCAAGCCCCGTCCCCCCGTTGGTGAGGATGAGGTCCAGGCCCTCCCGGTCCGCCCAAAGCCTGAGGACCTTCTTGATCATGGGGGGCTCGTCGGGGACGATCTCGTAGGCCGCCACCTGGTAGGGCCCCCCCTCCAGGGCCTCCCGGATGGCCAGGTGGGTGGTGTCCTGCCGCTCGCCCCGGTAGCCCTTGTCGGAAACCGTGAGGATGCCCACGCGGAACATCTGCCACCAGGCTACCACAACCGGTGCCCGCCCGGGTTTCCCCCAAGACCCCTTCCAGCGTCCCCACTCTCCCAGCATAATGGCCCCATGTGGACCTTCCCCCAGCGCCTGGAGGGGCGGTACGTGCGCCTGGAGCCCCTCACCCTCGCCCATCTTCCCGCCTTCCTGCGCCACTACGACCTCGAGGTCTACCGCTTCCTAAGCCGCGCCCCAAGGGCCGGAGAGCCCTTAGAAGAGGCCTTAAGGGCCCACCTGGAGGGGCTTCTTTCCGAACCCGGCCGGGTGAACTGGGCCATCCTCCTGGGGGAGGAAATGGCCGGTCGGATCTCCGTCATCGCCCCCGAGCCCGAGCACGCCAAGCTGGAGATGGGCACCATGCTCTTCCGGGCCTTCTGGGGAAGCCCCGCCAACAAGGAGGCCAAGTACCTCCTCCTCCGCCACGCCTTTGAGGAGCTTCGGGCGGAAAGGGTCCAGTTCAAGGTGGACCTGAGGAACGAGAGGAGCCAGAAGGCCCTGGAGGCTTTGGGAGCGGTGCGGGAGGGGGTGTTGCGCAGGCACCGCAGGCTTCCCGATGGCACTTTCCGCGACGACGTGGTCTACAGCATCCTCCGGGAGGAGTGGCCCGGGGTAAAGGAGAGGCTCCAGGCAAGGCTTTATGCTTCGGGAAGGCCTTAGCCTCCTCGTCCTCCTCCTCGCCTACCTGGGCCTCGCCCTGGGAGGGCTTCCCGGCTACCGCATGAACCGGGCGGGGGTGGCCTTGGTGGGGGCAAGCCTCCTCGTGCTCCTCGGGGAGCTGGACCTCCAAGAGGCCTGGCAGGCCCTGGACGCCCCCACCCTGGTCTTCCTCTTCGGGGTCATGGTCCTGAACGCCCACCTGGGCTACGCGGGCTTCTTCGCCCTCGCCACCCAAGGCCTCCTCCGCCTGGCCCGCACGCCCTTTTCCCTCCTCGTCCTCCTCTCCTTCGGGGCGGGGGGGCTTTCCGCCCTCTTCCTCAACGACACCATGGCCCTCCTCCTCGCCCCCCTCGTCCTCCGCCTCGCCCGGGGCCTGGGCCTGAACCCCGTGCCCTACCTCCTGGCCCTCATGGCCGCGGTGAACACGGGAAGCCTCATGACCCCCACGGGGAACCCCCAGAACATCCTGGTGGCGAGCCTTTCGGGGATTCCCTACCTGGACTTTCTTCGGGCCCTTTTCCCCGTGGCCCTTTTGGGGCTCGCCCTGCAGGTGGGGCTCCTGGCCCTCCTCTACCCCGAGGTGCGTTCCTTTAGGCCCCTCCCGCCCCTTCCTCCCCTGCGCTACCGGCTCCACCCCGGGCTTCTCCGCAAAGGGCTCCTCGTGGCCTCGGGGCTTCTTCTCGCCTTCCTCCTCGGTTACCCCATGGCCCAGGGGGCCCTGGTGGCGGCAGGGCTTCTCGTCTTTAGCCGGAGGCTCCGCTCGGAGCGGTACTTCAGGCGGGTGGACTGGGAGCTTTTGGTGATGTTCGGGGGGCTTTTCGTCCTTACCGAGGGGGTCCGCCGCCTGGGGCTGGCCGAGGCCCTCCTGCCCCTTGCCTCTAGCCCCCTCGGGCTCCTCCTCGCCGCCACCCTCCTTTCCCTCCTCCTCTCCAACGTGCCCGCGGTCCTCCTCCTCGCCCCCTTGGCCCACACCCCTGAGGAGTGGCTCCTCCTCGCCGGGGGGAGCACCCTGGCGGGGAACCTCACCCTGCTTGCCAGCGTGGCCAACCTCATCGTGGCCGAGGGGGCGGGGCGGGAAGGGGTGCGGGTGGGCTTTGGGGAGCACCTGCGCCTGGGCCTTCCCCTCACCCTCTTCTCCCTGGTCCTCCTCTACCTCTGGCTCACCTGAGGCGGGCCTCGAGCCAGCCCCCGATGGCGAGCACCCTCCCGTCCTCGGCGTAGGGCCCCACCACCTGGAGGCCCACAGGCATCCCCTCCACCTTGGCGAAGGGGAGGGCGAGGGTGGGGACCCCGAGGAGGCTGAAGGGCAGGGTGAGGGTGATGAAGGCCTCCCGGTGGCTCCTCCTCCCCGACTCCAGCTCCACCTCCTCCGTGCCCAAGGGAGGGGCGGGGAGGGGCTGGACGGGGAGGAGGAGGGCGTCCACCCCTCTTAGGGCCTTCACCAGCTCCAGCCTGAGGGCCTCCCGCTCCGCCACGGCGTCCCGGTAGTCCTTCTCCGTGAGGGCGAGGCCCAAAAGAAGCGCCTCCCGCACCCCTTCGGAAAACCCCTCGGGGTGCTCTTTAAGGGCCTTCTCGTGGATGCGGGCCGCCTCGTAGCGCACCAGGCGGGTGTAGACCTCGTAGACCCCCCTAAGGGGCAGGGAGACCTCCTTCACCTCGGCCCTTAGGGCGGGGAGGTCTTCCAGAAGCCTGGAGAAGGCCCTCCGCACCTCCACCCCGAGCCTCCCCTCCAAAAAGTCCAGGGGCACCCCGAAGGTGGGGTTCTGGGGGCCCTCCAGGGGAAGGCTCTCCCCCGCCAGAATCTCCGTGAGAAAGTGGGCGTCCCGCACCGTCTTGGTGAGAGGCCCGGCGTGGTCCGTGGAGCGGGAGAGGGGAAGGGCCCCCTCCAAGCTCACCCGGCCGTAGGAGGGCTTGAAGCCCACCACCCCGTTGAAGCCCGCGGGGATGCGGATGGACCCCCCGGTGTCCGTGCCCAAGGAGGCGAGGCCGATGCCCAGGGCCACGGCCACGGCGCTCCCACCGCTAGACCCCCCGGCCTGGCGGGTGGGGTCTATGGCGTTCCGCACCGGCCCCGTCCAGGGGTTTTCCCCGGTGATGCCTAGGGCGATCTCGTGCATGTTGGTCTTGGCGAGGATAAGCGCCCCCGCCTCCTTTAGGCGCCGCACCGCCTGGGCCTCCTCGGGAAGGGGAGGAAGGGGGGCCCGGGTCCCGGCCCGGGTGGGCATCCCCTTCACCGGGAAGAGGTCCTTCACGGTGAGGGGAAGGCCGTGCAGGGGCCCCCGCGCCTGGCCCCGCCTGAGCTCCTCCGTGAGGGCCAGGGCCTCCTTGCGGGCGGCCTCCTCGTCCAGATAGGCGAGGGCGTTCCGGTCCTGGAAGGCCTTGGCCCGCTCCAGGGCCTCCTCCAAAAGGGCTAAGGGGGTGGTCCTTCCCGTTTCCAGAAGGCGCTTCGCCTCAAGCAGGTCCATGCTCCATTATAAAAGCGCCTCCGGGGCTCTCCCGTAGGGGCTTTCCTCCCGGCCAGGTGTAGGTGAGGACCTCCCTACCCTCTAGGGCCAGGGCCACCAGGGCCTCCGTGGGCAGGCGGGCCTCGGTCTTCAGGACCACCCCTAGGTCCGCCCGGGTCACGGGGTGCTTGGGGGCGAAGAGGGTGCAGCACTCCTCGTCGGGGAGGATGGAGGTCCCGTAGGTGCCGATCCTTTTGGCCTCGGCCACGATCTCCTGCTTATCCCACCCGATGAGGGGCCTTAGGACGGGGAGGGTAGCCGCCTGGTTCACGGCGTAGAGGTTCTCCAGGGTCTGGGAGGCCACCTGGCCCAGGCTGTCCCCGGTGGCGAGGGCCAGGGCTCCCTCCTCCTGGGCGATGGCCTCGGCGATCCTTAGCATGTAGCGGCGGTAGAGGACCACCCGGTAGGCGGTGGGGGCCTCCACGATGATGTGCCGCTGCACCTCGCTGAAGGGGACGAGGTGGAGCCTAAGGCGGTGCTGGAAGCGGGAGAGCCGCTCGGCAAGGGCTTTTGCCTTCTCCCGGCTCGCCCCCGAGAGGAGGGGGAAGGGGTGGAAGTGCACGAGGACCACCTCCGCCCCCCGGCGCATGAGGCGGTAGGCGGCCACCGGGGAGTCAATCCCTCCGGAGAGGAGGGCCACCACCTTGCCGGAAACCCCCGGGGGGAGGCCCCCTGGACCCGGGTGGCGCTCCGCCTCCAAAAGGGCCGCTCCCGGCAGGATCCGCACCACGAACTCCCGCTCCGCTCCCCTAAGCCGCACCGGGGCCCCGGTCTTTTCCTTCACAAAGGCCCCGAGGAGGCGCTCCACTTCGGGAGAGGTGAGGGGGAAGGTCTTGTCCGAGCGCTTTGCGGTGATGCGGAAGCTCCCGAAGGCCTCGCCCTTCAGGGCCTCTTCCAGGGCGGCCTGCATGGCCTCGAGGTCCGGGGGCGTCCTCAGGACCCGGGCGAAGCCCTCCACCCCTAGGGTGTCCTGGAGACGGGCCTTGGCCTCGAGCCAGGCCCCCTCGGGGAGGCGGAAGAGGAGGGCCATGGGCCACTCCGCCTCCAGCCGGGCAGAAAGGCCCTTCAGGGCACGCTTCACGTGGGCCTTGGCCCGCTTGAGGAAGAAGGGACGGTTCCCCCCTTTGAGGGCCAGCTCGTGGAAGAGGTTTACCAGAAGGAGGGTTTCCACCTCAGCACCCCACCTTCACCGCCAGGTAAAGCCGGCTGCACAAAGAGCCCCGCCGGGCGGCCTCCCGCAGGTCCTCGGGGCGGCCAAAGCGGAAGGCGGTGTAGTAGGTCTTGCCCGGCTTGGGCCGGGGAAGGAGGACCGGGGAAAGGAGTTCGGCCTCGTACACCCAAAGCTCCAGGGTGTAGGCGGGCCGGTCCTCCCGGCCGAAGGCCACGGGGAAGCGGAGGGCCACCTGGGCGGAGAGCTTCTCCTGGGCCACCCTAAAGGCGGCCTCCTCCAGCCCCTCCCCCTCCCCCAGGCTTACCGCCGGCAACCCCCAGGCCCCGGCGAACTCCGGGTCCGCCTCCGGGCGCCGCACCAGAAGAAGCCCCTCCTCCCCCCAGGCGGCCAGGGCCACGGAGCGCTTTTTGGGCAGGGCCCCGCGCACCCCCTTAAGGTAGCAGGATTGTGGCCCAGGCGCAAATCAGGCCAGGCGCAGGGGCTCCACCTCCACGGGGGTGGAGTGGAAGGTGCTTCCCCCGCCCAGATCCGTAAGCCTCTCCGAGGTGAGGTGGTTCACCCCTTTCCCGTCCGGGGCCCACCTCTCCCACCAGGTGCCCTCCAGGACCACCGTCCCCGGGATGGGGGCCTCGCTCACCAGGGCCTTCCTCGTAATCCTCCCCCAAGGGGAGCGGATGTGGACGAGCATGCCGCTTTGGATCCCCCGCGCCCCGGCGTCTTGGGGATGGATGAGGAGCCTGGGCTCCCCGCCCTCCGCCTCCACCAGGGCTTCCACGTTCCCGTAGGTGGTGTTGAGGAAGCGGTGGGCCGGGGGGGTGAGGAGGATCAGGGGGTAGTCGGGAAGGGGCTCGGTGGGGATGACCTCAGGGGGAGGGCTGAAGCGCACCTTCCCTTGGGCGAAGGGGAGGAAGGGCCGGGGCAGGTTGAGCCTCACGAAGCCTTCCTTCTTGAGCCTTTCCAGGGTGATCCCCTCGAGGTAAGGGTGGTCCGAGGCGAGGAGGCTTTTCGCCACCTCCTCGGCAGTCCAGTAGAGGGTGGGCTCCTTTAGGCCAAGCCTCTTCGCCAGCTCGCGGAAGACCCAGGTGTTGGGGCGGGCCTCACCCGCAGGAGGGCTCAAGGGCTCGTTCCAGGAGAGGTAGTAGTGCCCGTAGCTCGTGTAGAGGTCCGGGTGCTCGTAGAAGAGGGTGGCGGGAAGGAGGTAGTCGGCGAAGTGGGCGGTCTCCGTCATCGCCTGCTCCAGCACCACGGTGAAGAGGTCCTCCCGTTCCAGCCCCGCCCTCACCTTCCCGGTGTTCGGGGCCACCACCAGGGGATTGCTGTTGAAGACGAAGAGAACCCGGATGGGGGGCTTGAGCTCGGTGAGGGCGGTGCCGAGCTCGTTCATGTTCACCGCCCGGGCCTTGGGGTTGGGCCGGAAGTAGCCCTGGTGGGGATGTCCCCCCTCCAGGAGGTGCCGCCCCCCGAGGAAGCGCTTGTTCAGGGGGAAGGCCCCGCTGGTGGAGAGCATGGCCCCGCACCCCGGGTAGCGCCAGGCCCCGAGGAGGGCGGGGAGGAGGATCACGGCGCGGAGGGCGTTCCCCCCTCCCGGGTGGCGGGTCATGCCGTAGCCCACCCGGAGGAAGACCCGCTTGGCCTCCCCCATCTCCCGGGCGAGGCGGAGGATGGCCTCCTCCGGCACCCCGGTGAGGGCGCTGGCCCTCTCTGGGGTCCACCTCTCCGCCTCCTTTTGGAAGGCCTCGAGGCCCACCGCCCTCCCTTCCAGGTACTCCCAGTCCACCAGGCCCTCCCGGAAGAGGACGTGGGCCAGGGCGTAGGCCAAGGCGGCGTCCATGCCGGGGCGGAGCCTGAGGTGGAGGTCGGCGAAGCGGGAGGTGAGGTTCTCGTAGGGGTCTATGTGGACCACCCTGGCCCCCCGCCTCCTCGCCTCCTTGAGGAAGGGGGTGAGGTGGCTATTGGTGGAGAGGCTGTTGATGCCCCAGAGGAGGACGTAGCGGGCCTCGGGGACCTCCTCGGGGTCCGGGGCCAGGCGGGGGCCGTAGGTCATCTCCCAGGCGGCGCTCCCCGCGGTGGAGCAGATGGTCTCCAAAAGCTCCGAGGCCCCGATGGCCCGGAAGAAGGCCAGGGGGTGCTGGTTCTCTATGAGGCCCATGGTCCCGGCGTAGTGGTAGGGAAGCACGGCCTCCCCGCCTTCTTGCTCCAGGACCGCCTTGAGCCTAAGGGCGATCTCGTCCAGGGCCTCCTCCCAGGAGACCCGCGCGAACCTCCCCTCCCCCTTCCGCCCCACCCGGCGCATGGGGTAAAGGAGCCTCTCCCGCGCCCTCTCCGGGTAGCGGTAGGTCTTGGCGCAGGCGAAGCCTTGGGTGATGGGGTGGCGGGGGTCCCCTTCCACCTTCGCGAGGCGCCCCTCCTCCAGGGTGAGGAGGAGGCTGCAGGCGTCGGGGCAGTCCAGGGGGCAGGTGGCCCTTCCCTTCATACCCTTAGAGTAGCCCAAGGCCCTCGAGGGCACCGCACCTCTCCGCGTAGGGGTCAGGAAGAAGCCCCACGGGCACGTCCAGGCGCAGGACCAGGCCCTCCCGGTAGCGGGGCCAGCGGGGCCATCCCGAAGGCTCCCCCTCCTTGGCGAAGGCGGTCCAGTAGCGGCGCATCTTCCTGCCCAGATACTCCGCCTGCCCCCGGGCCTCCTCCCCCAGGAAGAGGGGGAGGAAGGGCATGGCCTCCAGGTTGCCGAAAAGGGGGGCGAGCTCCAGCCCGTGGAAGGCCCCTAGGCCCTCAAACCCCGGCACCCGGAAGGAGAAGAGGTAGGCGTAGGTGGGGGCGTGGGGGGCCTGGAGGCGGGCGGCCTGGAAGGAGGGGCAGAGGAGGGTGAGGTCGGTCTGGAGGGCTCCCCAGGCGGCCCTGGGGTCCGGGAAGCGGCCCCGGTAGCGGGCGAGGAGGGCCTGGGCCTCCTTCGGGGAAAGCCCCGACTCCAGAAGCCGCCTTTCCGCCTCCTCCCAGCTCGGGGGCCCGAGGAGGGCCTGGAGGGCGGGAAGGCTCACCTCCTCGGCGTTGGCCCCGGCGATAAGGGGGATTCCCCGGGCCATCCCTCTCCTTAGGGCCTCCCGGGGGTCTTGGGGGAGGAGGGGGCCGAGGTGGGGCTTGAAGGGGCCCACCCGGAAGACCGAGGGCCTGGAGAGGAAGCGGCCCATGGCCTCGAGGGTGGGCTCCTTGGGGAGAAGCCTCTCCAGGGGAAGGGCGCGGAGGCAGGCGAGGTCCTTGGGGTCGCACCCCCTTTCCCTGGCCCAGGCCTCGCCGAAGGCGAAGTCCTCCTGAAGGGGCCTCGCATACCCGCACCCCCCCGACTGGAGGATGGCCTTGTGGAAGAGGCCCTTGGCCTCGGGGGTGGCGAGGAGGGCGCAGACCATCATCCCCCCGGCGGATTCCCCGAAGAGGGTGACGTTTTCCGGGTTTCCCCCGAGGTAGCGGATGTACCTCTGCACGAAGCGGAGGGCTTCCAGAACGTCCAAGAGCCCGTAGTTCCCCACCGCCCTAAGGTCTTCCCCCGCCAGGGCGGGGAGGGTGAGGAAGCCCAAGGGCCCCAGGCGGTAGTTGGGGGCCACCACCACGACCCCTTCCTCCGCCAGCCGGTGGCCCCGGTAGATGGGCTCCGCGGCGGCTCCCGAGGTGAAGCCCCCGCCGTGGAGGTAGACCATCACCGGGAAGCCCCCTGGGGGCGGCACCTGGGTGGGGAGGTAGACGTTCAGGACCAGGCAGTCCTCCCTCTGGGGCGGGATGGGGCTCCCGAGCCGGGCGGTGAGCCCCGGGCCTTGGGGGCAGGCCACCCTTTCCCTCCCCACGCCCTCGGGCCAGGCCCTTACGGGCCTCGGGGCCTGAAAGCGCCCGGCCTCGGCGTAGGGAAGCCCGTAAAAGGCGATGGCCCCGCCCTCCCACGCCCCTTCCGCCCTTCCCAAGGGGGTGGCGGCCAGGAAGTTTTGGGCCAGGGCCAGGCTTCCGAGGAGGGCCAAGAGGAGGACTGGCATGGACTCATTCTAGGGGGTTGGGGCGTATAATCCCCCCGTGGACGGCTCGGCCCCCTTGGAGGAGGGCTTTTGGGCCCGGGGCCTCAGGGTGGCCGGCCTGGACGAGGCGGGCCGGGGAGCCTGGGCGGGGCCCATCGTGGTGGGGGCGGTGGTCCTGCCCCCCGGGGCGTACCCCTTCAAGGACTCCAAGCTCCTCTCCCCCAAGGAGAGGGAGCGCCTGGCGGAGAGGGTCAGGGAAGTGGCCCTGGCCTTCGCCCTGGGGGTGGCGGAGGTGGAGGAGGTGGACCGGCTGGGGGTCCTCAAGGCCACCCTCCTGGCGGCAGCGCGGGCCCTCGCCGGGCTAAAGCCGCCCCCAGAGGCCCTGGTCACCGACTACCTGCCCCTTCCCACCCCCCTTCCCCTCCTCTCCCCCCCCAGGGCGGACCAGAGAAGCCCCAGCGTGGCCGCCGCCAGCATCCTGGCCAAGGTCCACCGGGACCGGCTCATGGCCGAGCTGGACCGCCTCTACCCGGGCTACGGCTTCGCCCGGCACAAGGGGTACGGCACCCCGGAGCACCAGGAGGCCCTCCTGGCCCTGGGGCCCTCCCCCGTCCACCGGAGGCGCTTCGCCCCCGTGGCCCAGGCCCCCTTAAGGTTTCCTGAAGACCCTCAGGGCCAAGGCGGCGTACCCTAAGGGAGGAGGTTCGTATGCGCTTCCTCTTGGTCCTTCTCGCAGGGTTTCTTTCCGCATGCACCGTGACCCTCGAGGGCCTTACCCTCACCTACCGCTGGGACTATAGCCCGGTCCTCCTGCGCTTTGAGCCCGACCGGGGCCCAGGGGCCACGTACTTCGTGGGGGAGGAGATCCGCTTCTTCCTCACCCTGGACCGGCCGGGCTGGGTGACCCTGGTGGTGGAAGACCCGGACGGCCGCACCTACGAGCTGGACCGCTTCTTCCTCCAGCGGGGCACCCACGTCCTGCCCCCGGGGGCCTACCGCTACGTCCTCACGCCCCCCAGGGGCCTCCACCGGGTGCGGGCGGTGTACACCGACCGGGAACCCGGCGGGGTGAGGCTCCAGGGGGTCTACACCGACTGGGACGCCCGCCTGAGGGTGTACCTCGAGGCCTCCGGGGCCCGCACCTACCACGTGGCGGAAACGTATTTTTATGTGCGCTAAGGAGGGGGCTTGCGCCCCTCACGGGGGGGCGGGGTATAATCCCCAAGGACCGCTAAGGAGGTCAAAATGAAGCGGCGTGACTTTCTGAAGAAGGCGGGTATCGGCGTAGCGGCGAGCGCGGCCTTCGGACCGGCTTTCGCCCAGGCGGCCCCCACGGTGCGCTGGCGCCTGGCCTCCAGCTTCCCCAAGAGCCTGGACACCATCTACGGGGCGGCGGAGGTCCTGGCGGAGCGGGTTTCCGCCCTCACCGGGGGGCGGTTCCAGATCCGCCCCTACCAGGCGGGGGAGATCGTGCCGGGGCTACAGGTGATGGACGCCGTGCAGCAGGGCACGGTGGAGGCGGGGCACACGGCGAGCTACTACTACGTGGGCAAGGCGGCGGTTCTCGCCCTTGACACGGCGGTGCCCTTCGGCCTCACTGCCCGTCAGCAGAACGCCTGGATGTACCAAGGGGGCGGCATTGAGCTCTTCCGCCCCATCTTCGCCGACTTCGGCATCATCCAGTTCCCCGGGGGCAACACCGGGGTGCAGATGGGCGGCTGGTTCCGCAAGGAGATCAAGGGCCTTTCCGACCTCAAGGGCCTGAAGATGCGCATCCCCGGGCCCGGGGGCCAGGTGATGAGCCGCCTCGGCGTGGTCCCCCAGGTGCTGGCGGGCGGGGACATCTACCCCGCCCTGGAAAGGGGCGTGGTGGACGCCGCCGAGTGGGTGGGCCCCTACGACGACGAGAAGCTGGGCTTCTACAAGGTGGCCAAGTACTACTACTACCCCGGCTGGCACGAGCCCGGGCCCATGCTCTCCTTCTACGTGAACCTCAAGGAGTGGCAGAAGCTTCCCAAGGAGTACCAGCAGGCCTTTGAGGTGGCCGCCGCCGAGGCCAACCTGTGGATGCTGGCCAAGTACGACCGGGTGAACGCCCCCGCCCTCCAGCGCCTCATCAAGAACGGGGTAAGGCTCCGCAAGTGGCCCGCGGAGGTGATGAAGGCGGCCCAGAGGGCGGCCTTTGACTGGTACGAGGAGGAGGCGGCCAAGGACGCCACCTACCGCAAGGTCTACACCGCCTGGAAGGCTTTCCGGGAGGAGTCCTACCGCTGGTTCGGGGTGGCGGAGCTGGGCTACGAGCAGTTCGCCTTCCCCGCCCTCTAGACGAGGAGGACCATCCCCGGGAGACTCCCCCGGGGATTTCCTTTTCGCGGCCGGGCAGCGTTCCCGTTCTTGCCGGGGCCGGCGTGGGGAAGGATTACCCCCCCACAAACCGCAGGATGGGCTCCCGCAGGAGGTAGGTGAAGAGGAGGACCAAAAGCTGGAGACCGATGAAGGGAAGGCCGCCCAGGTAGATGTCCAGGGTCTTTACCTCCCTGGGGGCCACGTTCCGCAGGTAAAAGAGGGCGAAGCCGAAGGGCGGGGTGAGGAAGGAGGTCTGCAGGTTCACCCCCACCAGGAGGCCGAACCAGAGCTTGTTGATGCCCAAGGCCTCGGCCCCGATGGCCAGGAGAGGCAGGGCGATGAAGGCGATCTCAAAGAAGTCTATGAAGAAGCCCAGGAGGAAGACCAAGACCATGACGAAGAGGATGAAGCCCGTCTCCCCTCCGGGGAGCCCCGTGAGGAAGCCCTCCACCCACAAATCCCCGTTCACGCCCCGGAAGACCAGGCTGAACAGGGTGGAGCCGATGAGGATGAAGATGACGAAGGCGGTGAGCTTGGCCGTGCCCTCCATGGCCCCGTAGAGGACCGGGAAGGAGAGGCGGCGGTTCAAAAGGGCGAGAAGGAGCGCCCCCACCACCCCCATGGCCCCGGCCTCCGTGGGGGTGGCGAGGCCGATGAGGACGGTGCCCAGGACCAGGAAGATGAGCACCAGAGGGGGCACCATGGAGAGGAGGGCCCGGCGGAGGAGGGGGTTTCGGCGGATGCGGGGAAGAAGGGCCAGGGTCCAGAGGAAGAGGCCCAAGAGGACCTCGAGGCCCTCCAGCCAGGAGGGAAGGTGGAGGAACTCCCCCAGCTTCCACGCCCCCACCCCCACCAGGAGGTAGGAAAGGAGGGCGAAGGCGGCCTCGGGCTCCTTCCCCGCCTCGGGCCGGGCCTCCTCGGGCAGGGCAGGGGCCCACCGGGGCCGGAAGAGGGCCACGTAGACCACGTAGAGAAAGTAGAAGGCCACGGTGAGCCCCGCCGGGATCAGGGCCGCCTGGTACATGTCCCCCACGCTCACCCCCAGCTGGTCCGCCAGGACGATGAGGACCACGCTGGGGGGAATGATCTGGGCCAGGGTGGCCGAGCCCAGGATCACCCCGCTGGCCAGGCGGGGGTTGTAGCCGTACTTCAACATGATGGGCAGGGAGATGAGGCCCATGGCCATTACGCTGGCAGCCACCACCCCGGTGGTGGCTGCCAGGATGGCCCCCACGAAGACCACGCTCAGGGCAAGGCCGCCCCGTAGGGGCCCGAAAAGGCGGCCCATGGTGTCCAGGAGGTCCTCGGCCAGGCCGCTCTTCTCCAGGATGATGCCCATGAAGGTGAAGAAGGGTATGGCCAGGAGGAGCTGGTTGGACATGATGCCGAAGATGCGGTCGGGCATGGCCCTGAGGAGCCCGGCCGGGAAGACGTCCAGGGCGATCCCCCAAAACCCGAAGACGATGCCCACCGCCCCCAAGGAGAAGGCCACGGGGTAGCCGGAGAGGAGAAAGACCACCAGGGCGGCGAACATCAGGGGGGGCATGAGGCCTTCCAGGTTCACTCCACCACCTCCTTTTCCTCCTCAGGGAGTCCCAGGTGGCCCGTGAGGAAGGCGATGCGCTTGATGAGCTCGGAAAGCCCCTGGAGGAGAAGAAGGGCGAAGCCCACGGGCACCATGAGCTTGATGGGCCAGCGGGGAAGCCCCCCCACGTTGGGGGAAACCTCCTTTGCGGCGAAGGAGTTCAGGAACCAGGGCCAGGCCAGGTAGATGACCCCCAGGCTCATGGGGATGAGGAAGAGGAGGGTACCCAGAAGGTCAATCCAGGCCTGGGCCCTCCGGGAGAGGCGGCCGAAGAGGAGGTCTATGCGCACGTGGGCGTTGTGCTTGAGGGCGTAGGCCCCGCCCAGGAGGAAGATGAGGCTGAACATATACCACTGGGCCTCGAGGTAGGCGTTGGAGCTGTAGTTGAAGGCGTAGCGCATCACGGCGTTGCCCGCGGAGAGGAGGGCCACGAGAAGCACCAGCCACACCACCAACCGCCCCACCGCCTCGCTCAGGGCGTCTATGGCTCGGGACAAGGCCAAAAGAAGGCGCATGTTTATACCCCCTGGCAAAACCGGCCCCATCCTACCCGGGGGGCAGAGGGCTGTCAACGCAGGGGCCCTAGGCCAAAGCCCGGTCCACCAGAGCCAAGGCCGCCTCCAGGACCGCCTGGAGGTGGGCCTCCCCCTTGAAGCTTTCGGCGTACACCTTGGCCACGTCCTCGGTGCCGCTGGGCCGGACGGCGAACCAGGCGTTTTCCGTGACCACCTTCACGCCTCCCAAGGGCTCCCCGTTGCCGGGAGCGCGGGTGAGCACCGCCAGAATGGGCTCCCCGGCCAGCTCCCTTTCCCGGACGTCCTCGGGGGTGAGGCGGGAGAGCCTGGCCTTGGCCTCGGGGGGCAGGGGCAGGTCCTTGCGCAGGTAGTGAGGCCGGCCCAGGGCCTCGGCCAGCTCCTCGTAGAGCTCGTCCGGGGCCTTCCCCCGCTTGGCCATGATCTCGGCGGCGAGAAGCCCCATGAGGATCCCGTCCTTGTCCGTGGAGAAGGGCCTGCCGTCAAAGCGGAGGAAGCTCGCCCCGGCGCTCTCCTCCCCCCCAAAGCCCAGCTGTCCCCCAAGAAGCCCCTCCACGAAGTACTTGAACCCCACGGGGGTTTCGTAGACCCCCCGGCCCAGGGCCCGGGCCACCCGGTCCAGGAGGGCGCTGGTCACCGCCGTTTTGCCCGCCTTGGCCCCGGGCCAGGCCCGGGTGGTGAAGAGGTGGTGAAGGGCCGCCGCCAGGTAGTGGTTGGGGTTCATGAGGCCCCGCGGGGTCACGATGCCGTGGCGGTCGGCGTCCGGGTCGTTGCCCACGGCGAGGTCAAAGCGGTCCTTGAGGGCGAGGAGGCCCGCCATGGCGTGGGGGCTGGAGCAGTCCATGCGGATCTTGCCGTCGTGGTCAGGGGGCATGAAGCGGAAGGTGGGGTCCAAGGTGGGATTGACGATCTCCAGGTGGAGCCGGAAGGCCTCGGCCAGGCGCTCCCAGACCCTGAGGCCCGCCCCGCCCAAGGGGTCCACCCCCAGGCGGAGGCCCGAGGCCCGGACGGCCTCCAGGTCCACCGCCTCCCCTACCCGCGCCGCGTAAAGCCCGGCGTAGTCAAAGGCCTTGGCCCGGGAAAGGCCCTCCTTGAGGGGAAGCCGCCTCACCCCCTTAAGGCCCTCCCGGAGGAGGGCGTTGGCCCTTTCCTCTATGGCCCGGGTGACGCGGGTGTCCGCCGGCCCCCCCGTGGGGGGGTTGTACTTGAACCCCCCGTCCTCCGGGGGATTGTGGCTGGGGGTGAGGAGGACCCCGTCGGCCTTGGCCCCGTGGCGGGCGTTGTGCTCCAGAATGGCCAGGGAGACCAAGGGGGTGGGGGTGTAGCCCCCTTCCGCCTCTATGCGCACCTCTATCCCGTTGGCGGCGAAGACGCTTAGGGCCGTGGCCCAGGCGGGCTCGGAGAGGGCGTGGGTGTCCTTGGCCAGGAAGAGGGGCCCCGTGGCCCCGAAGCCTGCCCTCAAGTCGGCGATGGCCTGGGCTATGGCCAGCACGTGGGCCTCGGTGAAGGTGGCCCTGAGGCTGGTGCCCCGGTGGCCGCTGGTGCCGAAGGCCACGCGCTCCCAAGGGCTTTCCGGGTCCGGCTTGGCCTCGTAGTAGAGGGTGAGGAGGCGGAGGAGTTCCCGGGGTTCCATGACCCCATCCTAAGTACCCCGCTCTGGCTTTCGCCAGAGCGGGGGCCCCAGAAGGTCTTCCCTGGGCCTTTAGGCAGAGGTTTACATGTCGCAGAAGCGAGGCGCGGGCACTTTATTGGCCCCCGGGAGGCTCAGGGTTTCGCCGGGGCCTCCTTGGGAGCCTCCTTAGGCTTTTCCTCCGTCTTGGGGGTGAGTTCGGCCAGCACCTGGCTCAGGCGGTTCTCTATCCTGGCCTCCTTGCGCAGGGCCTGGAGGAGGGCCTGGGCCTTCTCCTGGCGCTTCTTGGCCACCACCCCCTGCAGGGCCTCCTCCTTGACCGCCTCGTAGGGCCTCAGGACCTCGGGCTTGCGGTCTTGGATGAGGAGGACGGCGAAGGTCCCGTCCTCCAGCTTCACCACCTCGCTCACCTCCCCCAAGGGCCCCTTGGGGAAGGCTTCCTTCACCTTGAAGACCAGGCGGTCCAGCACCGCCGGGAGCTGGTTGGGCTGGACGGTGCCGTGGTCGGTGACGCTGCCCCCGTGGGCCTTGGCCAGGGCCTCGAGGTCCTGGGCCTTCAGGGCCGCCTCGCGGAAGGCCTTGGCCTTGGCCTCCTCCTTGAAGCTCACCGCCACCACCCGGGCGCTGGCGGGAAGGACGAAGCGGGCGGGGTTTTCGGCGTAGAACTTCCGGGCCTCCTCCTCCGTGGCGGTCACGCCCTGGGTCTCGTAGAGGAGGTAGGCCTGGGCGATGGCGTCCTTGGAGCCGATGAAGGGCTTGCCGCTCTTCTTGGCCGCCTTGACCAGCACCTCCCGGTCTATGAGGCTTTCCAGGGTCTGGGGAAGGAAGAACTGCACGGCCAGCTCCCCTAGGCCCTGCTGGATGAGGGCCTGGGTCTGCTGGTTGGAGAAGACGGGCTGGAGCACCTGGGCGAGGAGGATCTCCGTCCCGTCCACCTGGGCCACCACGGGGTTCTTGTAGGCGTAGGGGTTGCTCTCGGCGAAGCGCACCTGGGCCTTCTTGCGGAGCTCTTCCAGGTAAGCCTCCAGGGCCCCGTCCCCCTTGGCCGCCTGGGCGTCCTTCTCCACCTGGTCCTTCACCTCCTCAAAGGCGGGCACCTTGGGGGGAAGGTAGGCCTCCACCTTCACCAGGTAGTACCGCCCCGAGGCCTCTATGGGCCCCACCAGGCCCGGGCCCTTGAGGGCGAAGACCGCCTGGGCCACCGCCTCGGGGAAGACCACCTGGGTCACGGGCTTGGGCTCCGTCTCCCCCGGACCCGCCCCCAGGGCCCCCCCCTGCTCGGCCCCCACCTTGGAGTGCTCCTTGGCCAAGAGGGCGAAGTCCTCCCCCGCCTTCAGCCTGGCCAGAAGCCCTTCCGCCAGCTTCTTGTCGTCCACCACGATCTGCCGGGCCCGGACTCGAGGCTCGGTCTTGTAATTCTCCCGGTGGACCTCAAAGTAAAAGCGCACCTCCTCCGGGGTGGGCTTGGCGGCGGAGCGAATCTGCTCCAGGCGCTTCTGGATCTGGAGCTGGGCCTTGATCTCCTGGCGGAGCTCCGCATCGGTGTAGCCCACCTGGTTGAGGAACTGCTCGTAGGCCTTCTTTTCCTTCAGGCCGTACTGCTCGCGGATGCGGTCCACCTCCCTGCGCACCTCGGCGCTCCCCACCCGGATGCGGGCGGCGTCCTGCCTCAGGGCCTCGGTGAGGATCACCTGTTCCAGGAAGTGGGTGTCCACCAGGGTCTTGAGAAGCCCCTGGGGGTTGGCGGCGTAAAGGGGGTCATTGCCCTGGAGCCTGAGGAGGTCCAGCTCGTAGACCGCCTTGCCGTTCACCCAAAGGACGGGCTTACCCCGGGTCCCCTGCCCCGCCTTGGGGGTGAAGAGGAGGATGGCCCCCACGGCGAAGGCCAGGGCCAGCAAGCCGAAAAGGATGGTGACGAGCCTCTTGTTGATGCCAAACACTTGACCGCCTCCTTCTTCCCGTGCTATAGTACTCCCGCTTGAGTGCGCCCGTAGCTCAGCTGGACAGAGCGTCGGCCTCCGGAGCCGAAGGTCAGAGGTTCGAGTCCTCTCGGGCGCGCCATTTTCTTTTGGCCCTTCCTGCGTTTCCGGAAAGCCCCAAGCACGTGGGGATTCTAACACACCCTTCCTGAGAAGCGGGTTTAGCATGGAGGGGTGCTGCCCCTCCTCCTCGCCTGGCTCCACACGGTCAACGACCTCTTCGGGAACTTCCTCACCCCCCTCCTCCCCAAGCTCATGGCCCACTTCGGCGTGGGCCTGGGAACGGTGGGGCTCTTGGTCTCCGTTTATTCCCTCACGGGAAGCCTCCTCCAGCCCTTCGCCGGCCTCGTGGCCGACCGGATGGACCGGAGGCTCCTGGCGGCCTTGGGACCGGTTCTGGTGGCCCTGGGAACGGGGTCCATGGGCCTTTGGCCTCGCTTTGAACTCCTCCTTTTGGCCCTGGGCCTGGCGGGCCTGGGCTCGGCCCTCTTCCACGCCTCGGGGGCGAGCCTGGTGGGGGAGTTCGCCCCCAAGGAGCGCAGGGGGTTCTGGCTTTCCTTCTTCGGCTCCGCCGGCTACCTGGGGCTTTCCCTGGGCCCCCTGGTGGCCCTCTTCACCGTGGGGGCTTTGGGGCTTAAGGGGCTCCTCTGGCTTACCCCCTTGGCCCTTCTTCCCGCCCTGGCCCTCCTCCGCCTTCCCCCGGTGCGGCGCCGGGGGAAGCCCGCCGGGGTAAGGGACTTCCTCCGGGTCTTCCGGGGGGACGTGGTCCGGCTTTGGGGCATGGCCACCCTGAGGAGCCTGGTCTTCATGAGCTTTTCCACCACCCTGCCCTACTGGTTCGCCCAGAGGGGCCTCCCCGATGCCTACACCGCCTTGAGCCTCTCCGTCTACAGCTTCTCCGCCACCTTGGGCACCTTCCTCGGAGGCACCCTCTCGGACCGCCTGGGGCGGAAGGCGGTGCTTTTGGGCACCCTTTCCTTTGGCCTGCCCCTTTATCTTGGCCTCCTCCTCTTCCCGCCGGAAAACCCCCTGTACCTCCTCCTCCTCGCCGCCACCGGGGCCTTGATGAACGCCGGGATTCCCGTGGCCGTGGCCTTGGCCCAGGAGCTGGAGCCGGACCAGACGGCCACGGTGTCCGGGCTTCTCATGGGCTTCACCTGGGGGTTTGCCGGGCTCTTCTACGCCCCCATCGGCCACTTCATAGAAACCCTGGGGGTGATGCCCGTCCTTTTGGCTCTGGGAAGCCTGATCCTTCCCGCCTGGGCCCTGGCCAGGGGGGTGAGGGACCCCGAGCCCAAGGCGGCGTAAGATGGGGGCATGCGGATCCTCCTCGCCACGGACGGCTCGCCCCAGGCCAAGGGGGCGGAGGTGCTGGCGGAGTGGCTGGCCTACAAGCTCTCGGCCAAGCTCCTCCTCCTCTACGTGCGGGACGTCCGCCTTTTGCAGGGCCTCGAGCCTTTGGACCTGGGGGCCCTCACCATCCCCGTCCCCGTCTACCGCCAGGAGCTGGAGAAGGTCCTGACCCTCAAGGGCGAAACAATCTTAGATAGATTACAAAGAAGTGCCCGGGAGGCGGGCATAGAGGCCGAGGCCGTGTTGGAAACCGGCCTTCCCCACGAGGTCATCCTGCGCCACGCCCGGGGGGCGGACCTCCTGGTCCTGGGCCGAAGCGGGGAGGCCCACGGGGGGAGCTTCCTGGGCCTAGGAAGCACCGTGGACCGGGTGCTCCGAGCCTCCCCCGTCCCGGTGGTGGTGGCTCCCATGGACTACGTGGAACTGGAAGGGGCCCTCCTGGGGTACAACGCCTCGGAAAGCGCCGTGCGGGCCATGCACACCCTGGCCGCCCTGGCCAAGCCCCTGGGGCTTAGGGTGCGGGTGGTGAGCGTCCACGAGGATCCCGTGCAGGCGGGCTCCTGGGCCCTGGAGGCGGAGGCCTACCTCAAGGACCAAGGCCTCGAGGTGGAGGCCCTGGCCCTCTCCGGGGACCCCGCCGAGCACCTCCTGGCCCTGCAGAACCCCACGGACCTCCTGGCCCTGGGAGCCCCGGTGCGGAGGTTCCTCCTGGGGAGCACGGCGGAACACGTGGCCCGCCACGCCGTGGGGCCGGTCCTCACCGCCCGATAAGGGCTCGGGGGTTTTGGTATAATGGTCCCCTAAAGGAAAGGGGGGCTCATGACGGTCCGCCAGGTTCTGCTCCGCAAGGGGAGCGCGGTCCATGCCATCCACCCCAAGGCCACGGTGCTGGAAGCCCTGGAGGCCCTGGCCCGGCACGATATCGGCGCCCTTTTGGTCATGGAAGGGGAGTGGCTTCTCGGCGTCTTCTCCGAGCGGGACTACGCCCGCAAGCTGGTGCTCCTGGGCCGCTTCTCCAAGGACACCCGGGTGGAGGAGGTCATGACCCGGGAGGTGGTCACCGTGGCCCCGGAGACGGAGCTCTCGGAGGCCATGCGCCTCATGACCGAGCACCGGGTGCGGCACCTGCCCGTGGTGGAGGGGGGCAGGGTGGTGGGGGTGGTCTCCATCGGGGATGCGGTGAAGGCCATCATCGGGGAGCAGGAGGTACTGATAGAGGAGCTTTCCCGCTACGTGATGGAAAACCGCTAGTCCCGGAAGAGCCAGTTGAGGAAGAGGCTCACCAGGGAGAGGAGGAAGGCCCCGAGGAGGGCCTCGAGGAACCCCCGGACCTCCAAAGCCGTCACCTGGGCCACCAGGTAAAGGAGGGCGCCGTTCACCACCCAGGTGAAAAGCCCCAGGGTGAGGAGGTTGAGGGGGAGGGTGAGGAAGAGGAAGAGGGGGCGGAGAAAGGCGTTGGCCAGGCCCCAGATGGCCCCGGCCACCAGGTAGTCCACAAGCCCCGCCCCGGGTGCGAAGGCCACCCCAGGGTAGAGGAGGCTCACCAGCCAGAGGGCCAGGGTGTTGAGGAGGAACCGCACCAAAAGGCCGCGCATAGCCTAAGCCTACAGGGGAAGGGCCTTGCATATCCTTGACGCATACCGCATACCCGGGTAGCTTGAAGGTAAGCCCGGGCCCCCAAAGCCCGGCGGTTTTGTTTTGGAGGGCGCCATGCGCTTTGAGAGGATTGCTCCCTTCACCTACCGCATCCCCCGGCAGGGAAAGATGCGGGTGGACGCGGTGTTCTTTGCCTCGGAGGAGATTTTGCAGGACCTCGAGGCGGAAAACTACGCCTCCTTGCAGCAGCTCATGAACGTGGCCACCCTGCCCGGCATCGTGGAGCCCGCCCTGGCCATGCCCGACATCCACTGGGGCTACGGCTTCCCCATCGGGGGGGTGGCGGCCTTTGACCCGGAGGAGGGCGGGGTGGTGAGCCCGGGGGGCGTGGGGTTTGACATCAACTGCCTGCCCCCCGGAACCCGGGTCCTCTTCCGCGACAGGTACACCCGACCTATAGAGGAACTGGCGGAAGAAAAGGCGCCTTGCCTAGTGGCGTGGCGGCTGGAGGAGCGGCCGGAAACTGCCGAGGCGGCGCTCCTCCTTTCGCGGGAGGCCGACGAGCTCCTTCGGCTCCGCACCGAAGGGGGATTTATTCTGGAGGCTACTCCTGACCACCCCCTTTATACCCCTGAGGGGATGCGGCCCGCAGGCACCTTGCGGCCAGGGGACCGGGTGGCGGTCCACCCTTTCCGGGGATTCCCCTACGAGCCCCCCCCACCCCTGCCCCTCCTAGAGGAAGAGGAAGCGGAGGCTTGGGCCCAGGCCCTCGGTTTTCCCAAGGCCCTCCAGGAACTCCGGGCACGGGGCCTCCTTCCCCTCCGGGCAGACCACCCCCATTTGCCGGCCCTCCTTCGCCTTTTGGGCTACGCTCTGGGGGACGGCACCCTCTACCGCTCTGGGGGGAGGGCCTACCTCGTCCTTTACGGGGAGAGAGAGGGCTTGCTGGAAGCCAAGGCCGACTTGGCGCGTCTCGGTTTTCGGGTAGGAGGACCCTACCTGCGCAAGCGCAACCACACCTTCCGGGGGCGGACCTTCACCGCAGAGGAGGCGAGCCTTAAGGTGGCCTCCCGCGCCCTCTTCCTCCTCCTCCGCACCCTAGGCCTTCCCGAGGGGGCCAAGGCCAAGCAGGGCTTTAGCCTGCCTCCTTGGCTTTTTGGGCTCCCCCCCTGGCTTAAGGCCAACTTCCTCGCGGGCCTTTTTGGGGCGGAGCTTTCCGCGCCCAAGGCCGTGAGCGGCCACGGCTTCAACCTTATAGCCCCCGTCCTCTCCCAGTCCAAGCGCCTAAGCCAAAGGGAAGGCGGAAGGGCCTTCATGGAGGACCTAGCCCGCCTGGTGGTTTCCCTGGGCCTCGAGGTCCAGGACCTTCGCGAGGAAGCCGACTGGGAGGAACCCGAGGACCCTTCTCACCGCTTCAAGCTCATCCTCCGCTCCACCCCGGAGAACCTCGCCCGGCTCTACGAGGAGGTGGGCTACGCCTACGCTCCTAAGAAGGCGCGCCTCGCCCTTCTCGCCGCCCTTTACCTCCGCCTGAAGCAGGCCCACCTGGCTCGGAGGGAGGCTATGGCCGCGGAGGTCTTGGCCCTGCGGGAGGCCGGCGAGAAGGTGGCGGCCATCGCCCACCGGCTTAGGGTCTCCCGTCGCTTCGCGGAGCGGACACTTTACGAGAAGCGGGGCGCTTTCCGGCCCCAGGGCTTCCCCACCTTCCCCGAATTCGTGGCGGCGCAGGGGGCGATGCTCTTCGATCGGGTGAACGCGGTGGAGCGGGTACCTTATAGGGGGAGGGTGTACGACCTTTCCATGGCCCACCCCGACCACAACTTCGTGGCGGAGGGGTTCGTGGTCTCCAACTGCGGGGTCCGCCTCCTCGTCTCCCACCTCGCCCTGGAGGACCTCCTCCCCCGCCAGCGGGAACTCGCCGACGCCCTCTACCGCCTGGTGCCCTCGGGGGTGGGAAGCCAAAGGCGGGACGTGCGCTTTAGCAAGAAGGAGCTCAAGGAGATCCTGAAGGAGGGGGCGGGCTGGCTGGTGAAGCGGGGCTTTGGCTACCCCGAGGACGTGGGCTTCATCGAGTCCGAGGGCCGCCTCCCCTGGGCCAACCCCGACAAGGTCTCGGAGCGGGCCTTCGAACGGGGGGCCCCCCAGATCGGCACTCTGGGGAGCGGGAACCACTTCCTGGAGGTGCAGTACGTGGACGAGATCTACCATGAGGAGGCGGCCCTAGCCTTCGGCCTCTTCAAAGGCCAGATCACCGTCCTCATCCACACGGGAAGCCGGGGCCTGGGCCACCAGGTCTGCCAGGACTATGTGGAGCGTTTCCTTAAAGTAGCCCCCCGCTACGGCATTGAACTCGTGGACAAGCAGCTCGCCGCCGCCCCCATAAGGAGCCCCGAGGGCCAGGACTACCTCCAGGCCATGGCCGCCGCCGCCAACTTCGCCTTCGCCAACCGCCAGCTCATCGCCCACTTCGTGCGGGAGGCCTTTGAGGAGGTGGGCTTCACCCCCAGGGACCACGGCCTCAGGGTCCTCTACGACCTCGCCCACAACAACGCCAAGTTTGAGGAGCACGGGGGAAGGCGGGTCCTGGTCCACCGCAAGGGGGCCACCCGGGCCTTCGGCCCCGGAAATCCGGAGATCCCGGAGGAGTACCGCAAGGTGGGCCAGCCCGTCCTGGTGCCGGGGGACATGGGCCGCTACTCCTACGTCCTGACGGGGACGGAAAGGGCCATGGCGGTCTCCTTCGGAAGCAGCTGCCACGGGGCCGGGCGCAAGATGAGCCGCCACCAGGCCAAACGGGTAGCCCGGGAGCGGAACCTGGTGAAGGAGCTTGCGGAAAAGGGCATCCTGGTCCGGGCCGCCACCCGGGCCACGGTGGACGAGGAGATGCCCGAGGCCTACAAGGACGTCTCCTTGGTGGTGGAGGCGGTGGAGGGGGCGGGGATCGGGAAAAAGGTGGCCCGCCTCAGGCCCCTCATCGTGGTGAAGGGGTAGGGCTCCATCCGCTTCTCAGAAAGGTTTGGTTTCATGGGAGGATGAGGCGGCTCGCCCTCTTCCTGTTCCTCGGCCTCGCCCTAGGCCAGACCCTCCTCCCCGTGGAGCAGGTGGGCCTCGCCTTCCGGGAGGAAGGGGGGGCCTGGGTGTACGAGGGGGGCGGAAAGCGCTTCGTCTACCTGCCCGGGGTGGGCTGGGCCGAGCCCCTGGGGGCCCACCTGCCTCCCCCGGAAGGGGACCGGTTCCCCTTGGAGGCGCTCAAGGCCCTGGGCTACTTCCGGGTGCCCGAGGCGGGGGTGCGCTTCGGGAAAAGGCCCTCGGGGCTAAGGGTGGTCCTGGACCTCCCCGCCCCCTACCTCGCTGAGCCCCGGGAGGAGCGGGGGAAGGAGGGGGCCACCCTCTACCTGCCCTACCTCGCCCCGGGCCTCCTCCAGGCCCCCTGGCCCGAGGGCCTAAAGGCCGGGGTCCGCCTCCTCCCCGGGGCCACCGAGCTCACCCTGGGGGTGGAAGGGGGCACCCTCTACCACCGCCTCTTCCCCCTCGAGGACCCCCCCCGCCTGGTCCTGGACCTCTACCTCCTCGCCCCCGAGGTGGAGGAACCCCTGGCCCCCGGGGTGCGCTACCGTGAGGTCTACGGCTTCACCCCCGAGCCCCTGAGGCTCTACCTGGTGGAGGCGGAAAGGGGGAGGCTCCTCCCCGTGGGCGCGCCCGGGAAGAGGGCCCTGCCTAGGGACCTGGCTCCCGGGGCCCTCGCCGCCCTCAACGGGGGCTACTTTGACCCCAAGACGGGCACCCCCATCGGCCTTTGGGTGCAAGACGGGGTGACCCTCTCCTACCCCTACGGCCGGGTGGCCCTCCTCTGGGACGGGTTCTCCTTCTTCCTGGGCCTCCCCCGGTTCGTGGCCGAGGCGGTGGGGCCTAAGGGGGAAAGGGTCCGGGTGGGGGTGAACGCCTCCCGCGCCCGCCACACCGCCCATACCGTCCCGGGGCCTGTGGGGAGGGAAGGGGAGGAGGTGGCCCTGGTGCGGCAGGACCGGGTGGTGGCCCTCCTCCCCGCCCCGGCGGAACTCCCCGAAGGGCACTGGGCCCTCACCTTCCCTAAGGGGGCCCCCCCCTTCCCCTTGGGCCTGGGGGAGCGTCTTTCCCTCTACGGCCGCCTGGACCCGCCCTTCCGCTACGCCCTGGAGGGGGGCCCCCTTCTCGTCCAGGAGGGAATCTACGCCTTTGACCCCGATAAAGAGTACTTCCGGGACCCCAGGCCCCTTCAAGCCATAGCCCCCCAGGCGGCGGTGGCCTGGACCAAGGAGGGGAGGCTCTGGCTCCTCGTCTCCGAGCCCACCACGCCCGGCGCCCTGGCCCGGGCCCTCCTCTCCCTAGGGGCCTGGAACGCCCTCCGCATGGACGGGGGCGGCTCGGCCCAGCTCTGGGTGAAGGGTGCCCTAAAAAGCCCCTACCAGGGCACCCCTAGGCCCGTGGTCAGCGCCCTGGCCCTCTTCCCCTAAGCGCTTCTGCAACGGGGAGGCCCTTACCCAAGGCCGAGAGCCTCCTCTTGGGGCCGGCATGGGGCGGTATCAGGCCACCCGCTCCACCCGGAGGAGGTTGGTGGTCCCCCGGACCCCGAAGGGCACCCCGGCGGCGATGACCACCCTCTCCCCCACCTGGGCCAGGCCCAGGGCCTTCACCTCCCTGAGGGCGATGCGCACCATGTCGTCGGTGTCCTGGGGGTCGGGGGCCAGGTGGGGCACCACCCCCCAGACCAGGGCCAGCTGCCGCTCCACCTCGGGGCTTGGGGTGAGGGCCAGGATGGGCACCTGGGGCCGGGTGCGGGCGATCCTGCGGGCCGAGCCCCCGGTGGCGGTGAAGACCACGATGGCCCGGGCCCCCACGGCCTCCACGATGTCGTCGGCCGCCTGGGCGATGGCGTCCTGGGTGGTGGGGGTGGGGGAGGGCCTGAGGACGTTGAGCTTCTGCAAAAACTCGGGGGAAGCCTCCACCGCCTTGGCGATCCTGGCCATCATGGCCACCGCCTCCACGGGGTAGGCCCCGGCGGCGGTCTCCGCCGAGAGCATCACCGCGTCCGTACCGTCAAAGATGGCGTTGGCCACGTCCGAGGCCTCGGCCCGGGTGGGGCTCGGGTTCTGCACCATGGACTCCAGCATCTGGGTGGCGGTGATCACGGGTTTGCCTGCGGCGATGGCCCGGAGGATGAGGCGCTTTTGCACGATGGGCACCTCCTCCAGGGGCATCTCCACCCCCAGGTCCCCCCGGGCCACCATGATGCCATCGGCCTCCTCCAGGATCTCCTCGAAGCGGGCCACGGCCGAGGGCTTTTCTATCTTGGCCATGAGCCTGGCCCGGGAGCCGTAGCGGGAAAGGTAGTGGCGGGCGAGGAGGAGGTCGTCCCGGGTGCGCACGAAGGAAACCGCCACCCAGTCCACCCCGATCTCCGCCCCCAGGGCCAGGTCCTGGATGTCCTTTTCCGAGAGGGCGGGGATGGAGAGGTCGGCCCCGGGCACGTTGATGCCCTTGTGGTCGGAGAGGACGCCCCCCACCTCCACCAGGGTGTGGATCTCGTCCCCCACCACCCTCTCCACCCGGAGGCGGACCCGACCGTCGTCCAAAAGGAGCACCTGCCCGGGGCGCACGTCCTCGGGGAGCCCCTTGTAGGTGAGGGAAACCCGGGTCTCATCCCCCTCCACGGGGAGACGGGTGAGGACGAAGGGCTGGCCCGGCTTGAGCTCCGCCCGGCCCTTCTGGAAGCGGCCGATGCGGATCTTGGGGCCCTGCAGGTCCTGGAGCAGGGCCAGGGTCTTGCCGAGCTCTTGGGACACCTCCCGCACCCAGGCCGCCCGCCGCTTGTGGTCCTCGGGGAGGCCGTGACTGAAGTTCAAGCGGAAAACGTCCGCCCCCGCCTCGGCCAGGGCCCGGATGGTCTCCTTGGTGTCCGTGGCCGGGCCCAGGGTGGCCACGATCTTGGTGCGCTTAAAAGGCCCCATAGCCCAGGAAGCGGGCCGCCCGGCCCAGCTCCTCCTCAATGCGCAAGAGCTGGTTGTACTTGGCCAGACGGTCGGAGCGGGAGAGGGAACCGGTCTTGATCTGCCCGGCGTTCACCGCCACCGCCAGGTCGGCGATGAAGCTGTCCTCGGTCTCCCCCGAGCGGTGGCTGATCACCGCCCGGTAGCCCGCCCGCTGGGCCAGGCGGATGGCCTCGAGGGTCTCGGAAAGAGTGCCGATCTGGTTCACCTTGACCAGGACGGCGTTGGCCACGCCGCGCTCAATCCCCATCCGGAGCCTTTCGGGGTTGGTGACGAAGAGGTCGTCCCCCACCAGCTGCACCTTGTCCCCAAGCTCCTGGGTGAGAAGCTTCCACCCTTCCCAGTCGTCCTCAGCCATCCCGTCCTCCAGGGAGCGGATGGGGTACTTCTCCACCCACCGCGCCCAGAAGGCCACCATCTCCTCCGGGGCCAAGACCCTCCCCTCCCCCTCCAGGTGGTACCTCCCGTCCCGGTAAAGCTCGCTCGCCGCAGGGTCCAGGGCCAGGGAGACCTCTTCCCCGGGGGTGTAACCCGCCCGCTCAATGGCCAGGAGGAGGAGCTCCACCGCCTCCTCGTTGCGTTTGAGGTCCGGGGCGAAGCCTCCCTCGTCCCCCACGTTGGTGCTGTAACCCCTTTCCTTCAGCACCCCCTTGAGGGTGTGGAAGACCTCGGCCCCCACCCGCAAGGCCTCGGAGAAGCTTTCCATCCCGGCGGGCACCAGCATAAACTCCTGGAAGTCCACCCGGTTGTCGGCGTGCTTGCCGCCGTTGATGACGTTCATCAGGGGAACGGGCAGGACCACTCCTTGAACCCCACCCAGGTAGCGGTAAAGGGGAAGCCCCAGGGCCTCCGCCGCCGCCCGGGCCGTGGCCAGGGAGACGGCCAGAAGGGCGTTGGCCCCCAGGTTCGCCTTGTTGGGGGTGCCGTCAAGCTCCAGAAGGGCCCGGTCCACCCCCTCCTGGTCCAGGGCGTCCCGGCCGATGAGCTCGGGGGCGATGCGCTCGTTGACGTTCTCCACCGCCCGACGCACCCCCTTGCCCAGGTAGCGCCTTCCCCCGTCCCTTAGCTCCAGGGCCTCATGGGTCCCGGTGGAGGCCCCGGAGGGCACCAGGGCCCGGCCCCGCGCCCCCCCTTCCAGCTCCACCTCGGCCTCCACCGTGGGGAAACCCCGGGAATCCAGCACTTCCCGCGCCTTCACGCTGACGATCGTGGTCATGGATACCTCCTATGGAAGCGCTTCACGCCCCTCTTTTCCCAGCCTACACCCTGAGGGGCACCACCACCGCCCGGTACCCCTCCTCCCCGGAAGGGCGCACCAGGGTGGGGCTGGTGGGGCCGCTCATCTCCAAGAAAGCCTCCCCTTCCAAGGGAGCCAGGGCCTCCAGGAGGTAGCGGGCGTTGTAGGCCAGGCCCATGGGGGTGCCCTCCATGGCCACCGCCACCTCCTCCTGGCCCTTGCCGTAATCCCCTTCGGCGGAGAGGAGCACCCGGCCCTCCTGGAAGAGGAGGTCCACCCGGTGGTTCTGCCGATCCGAGAGCACGCTCACTCGCCGCAGGGCCTCCCGGAAGGGGTCCACCTCGAGGCGCACCCTCAAGGGAAAGTCCTTGGGAATCACCTTTTCGTAGTCGGGGAACTCCCCTTCCATGAGGCGCACGCTCAGGCGCACCCCCGTCCCCTCCCCCCGCACCGCCAGGCCCAAGGTCCCGGGGCCCAGGGCCAAGGCCACCTCCCCCTCCCCCAGGGCCTTCAGGACCCGGACCACCTCATCGGCGCTCCGGGCGGGGACCACCGCCTTCTTGGCGAAGGGCTGGGGCTTGGAAAGCTCGGAAAGGGCCAAGCGGTAGCCGTCGGAGGCCACCGCCCTCAAGCCTCCCTGGGAGAACTCCAGCTGCACCCCTCGGAAGATGGCCCGGTACTCCTCGTTGCTGGCGGCGTAGCGCACCTGGGTGAGGAGGCGGAGAAGGTCGCCCGAGGAGAGGAGGGCCTGCAGGGGGAAGGCCTCGCTTGGGCCCTCGGGTTCGGGGAAAAGGAGCTCGGGGTAGCCCTCCACCGGGGCCAGGGCCAGCCGGGTGGTAAAGCGGCCCGAGGAAAGGACGAGCTCCCCCTCTAGGGAAAGGACCGCCTCCTCCCCGGGGAGGCTCCGCACCAGCTGGAAGAAGGGCTGGGAGGGGACCAGGTAGGCGCCCTCCCCTTGGACCTGGGCGGGAAGGCGGATCTCCAGGTCCACCTCGCCGTTGGAGCCGAAGAGGACCAGGGTTTCCGGGCCCGCGGCCAGGCCCGCATAGGTGAGCAAGGGGTTGGAGCTCCTGGAGGGAATCACCCGCTCCAGGAGAGCGATCTGCTCGGCCAGAAGGTTTTTTGGAAGGGCTACCTTCATTTTGCGGTCCTCCTTTTACTGCTACTACTAAGTCTTTTAAAAACTTTAAAAGATCCGTAGTCGTAGTAGTAGGAGCTGTGGATATGTGGATAAGGAGGGGAAAACGCCCTCCAGGAGGGAAAAGGGCTTGTGGACAACCCTTGTGGAAAACCCGCCCCGGCCTGTGGATAAGGTGTGGATAACCGAGGAGTTATCCACAGGGTCCTGCCCCAGGGGAGTTTTCCACAGGTTGTCCACAGGGTTATCCACAGGACGAGGCCACTTATCCACAGGGTTATCCACAGGTTATCCACAGGGGTCACGCCAGCACCTCCCGAAGGGACCTCAGGAGCCCCTGGACCTCCCGGTCGCTCTCGGCGAGCTCCTGGATCTTCTGGATGGCGTAGAGGACCGTGGTGTGGTCGCGGCCGCCGAAGAGCTGGCCGATCTCGGGCAGGGAGGCGCGGGTGAGCTCCCGCACCAGGTACATGGCGATCTGGCGGGGAAGCACCACCTCCTTCCTCCTGCCACCCCCCAGGAGGTCCTCGGGGCGGAGGGCGAAGTGCTCGGCCACCTTGCGCACGATCTCCTGGGGGTCCACCTCTACCTCCCGGGGGGCGAAGATGTCGGAGAGGGCCTTGGCGGCCACGCTGCGGGTGAGTTCCACCCCGTTTAGGGAGGCGTAAGCGATGGCCCGCATGAGGGCGCCCTCCAGCTCGCGGATGTTGGAGGTGACCTGCCGGGCGATGTACTCCAGCACCTCCTCCCCGATGCGCAGGCCCCGCTGCTCGGCGTTCATCTTGAGGATGGCGATGCGGGTTTCCAGGTCGGGGGGCTGGATGTCGGTGATGAGCCCCCACTCAAAGCGGCTCCGGAGGCGGGCCTCGAGGGTCAGAATGTCCTTGGGCGGCCGGTCGGAGGAGAGGATGATCTGCTTGTGGGCCTCGTAAAGGGCGTTGAAGGTGTGGAAGAACTCCTCCTGGGTGCGCTCCTTGCCGGCGATGAACTGGATGTCGTCCACCAGGAGGAGGTCCACGGAGCGGTAGCGCTCGCGGAACTCCGCCATGCGGTCTTCCCGGATGGCGTTGATGAGCTCGTTGGTGAAGGTCTCCGTGGAAACGTACTCAATCTTCAAGTGGGGGAAGCGCTTGGCCACGGAGTGGCCCACGGCGTGCATCAGGTGGGTCTTCCCCAGGCCCACCCCCCCGTAGATGAAAAGGGGGTTGTAGGCCCGGCCCGGGGACTCGGCCACGGCCACCGCCGCGGCGTGGGCCATGGAGTTGTTGGGGCCCACCACGAAGTTCTCAAAGGTGTACTTGGGGTTGAGCTTGGGCTTTTCGCTTTCGGGCTTGGGGGAGGCGTGGAAGATGTCCTCCTGGACCACGGCCCCCGGCACCACCTTGAGCTCAAAGCGGGGGGCCTGGGCCCCCAGGAGGCCCAGGGCCTCCTGGATGAGTTCGGCGTAGTGCCGCCGGACCCAGTCCAGGGCGAAGGAGGTGGGCACGGCGAGCTCCAGCACCCCGTCCCGGACCCCCAGGGGACGGATCCTTTCAAACCAGGTGTGGAACTCCACCTCGGTGATGTTGCGCCGGATGTGCTCCAGGACGTGTTGCCAAACCGCCTCGTGGGTCAAGGCCACCCCCGTTGTCCGGAGGAACATTCTACGCCAGGGGCTTGGGTAAAGTGGAGGGCGGGATGGGGTACGACGTGGTGGTGGTGGGTGGGGGCCATGCGGGCCTCGAGGCCGCCTGGGCGGCCGCGGCCCTGGGGGTCCGGGTGGCCCTGGTCACCGTGAACCCGGAGAGGATCGGCATGATGCCCTGCAACCCGGCGGTGGGGGGGCCGGGGAAGAGCCAGCTGGTGGCCGAGCTGGTGGCCCTGGGAGGGCTCATGGGCCGGGCGGCGGACGCCACCGCCATCCACACCCGGGTCCTGAACCGCTCCAAGGGGCCGGCGGTGCAAAGCCTTAGGGTCCAGGTGGACCGGGACCTCTACGCCCTAAAGGCCCAGGAGATCCTGTCGGAAAGGCCCATAGCGGTGCTCCGGGGGGAGGTGGCGGCCCTCTGGGTGGAGGGGGGGAGGCTTCTCGGCGTGCGCACCGTGGACGGGCGGGCCCTCCCGGCCAAGGCGGTGGTGGTGGCGGGGGGAACCTTCCTCTCCGGGGTGGTCTGGTACGGGCGAAAGTCCCGGCCCGCCGGGCGCCAGGGGGAGCCCCCGGCCCGCTTCCTCTCCCAGAGCCTAAAGGCGGTGGGCCACACCCTAAGGCGCTTCAAGACGGGGACCCCGCCCCGCATCCGGGCGGACAGCGTGGAGTTCTCGGAGCTGGAGGTGGTTCCCCCCGAGGTGCCCCCGGGGAGTTTCACGGGAAACCCGGGCCCCCACGCCGCCTGGCTTCCCACCTGGCAGACCCGCACCACGGAGAGGACCCACCGCCTGATCCGGGAAAACCTGCACCTCTCCCCCCTTTACGCCGGGGACATAGAGGGCATCGGGCCCCGGTACTGCCCCTCCATTGAGGACAAGGTGGTGCGCTTCGCCGACAAGGAGAGCCACCTTCTCTTCGTGGAGCCCGATGGGCTGGAGACCAGCGAGGTCTACCTCCAGGGGTTTTCCTCAAGCCTTCCCCCGGAGCTTCAGGAGGAGATGGTGCGAAGCCTCCCCGGGTTTTGTCGGGCGGTGATCCAACGCTACGCCTACGCCGTGGAGTACGACAGCCTGGACCCCACGGAGCTCACCCGGGGCCTCCAGTCCCGCCTCCTTCCCGGCCTCTTCAGCGCCGGACAGGTGAACGGCACCTCGGGCTACGAGGAGGCGGCGGCCCAGGGGCTCTTGGCGGGGCTGAACGCCGCCCGGTTCGCCCTGGGGCTTCCCGAGGTGCACCTTCCCCGGGAGAGCGGCTACCTCGGGGTCCTGGTGGACGACCTGGTGGGAAGGGGCACGGACGAGCCCTACCGGATGATGACCTCCCGGGTGGAGCTCAGGCTCCTCTGCCGGGCGGACAACGCCGACGAGCGCCTTACTCCCCTGGCCGTGGCCTGGGGCCTGAGGCCCAGGGAGGACCTGGAGGGGGTGCGGGCCAAGTACCGGAGGGTGGAGGAGGAGCTTAAGCGCCTCGAGGCCCTGCGGATGGAGGGGGTTTCTGGCCTCCAGTGGCTCAGGCGGCCGGGGAACACCTACCGGGCCCTGGCGGAGCGGTTTCCGCCCCCTTCCCCCTTGTCCCAGGAGGAGGCGGAGCAGGTGGAGATCCGGGCCAAGTATGCGGGCTACATAGAACGGCAGGAGCGCCTGCGGGAGAGGATGCGCCACCTCGAGGCCCACCGCATCCCCGAGGGCCTGGACTACCCCAGGGTGCCCGGCCTTTCCCGGGAGGCGGTGGAGAAGCTCTCCCGGCAAAGACCCCGCACCCTGGCCGAGGCCGCCCGGATCCCCGGCCTCCGCGACTCCGACCTCACCGCCCTCTTGGTCCACCTGAGGAGGTGGGGGTAGTGTTTCACGGGAAACAGGGGGGAGGATGGGCCTGACGGGGGAAGGGGAGAGGCTTCTTCTGGAAGGAGGGCGGGCCCTGGGCCTGGACCTTGCCCCCCACCTTCTTGCCTTTTCCCGGCTCTACCAGCTCCTCATGGCCGCCAACCAGAGGGTCAACCTCACCGCCCTCCGCACCGAGGGGGAGGTGGTGGTCAAGCACTTCCTGGACTCCCTCACCCTCCTCCGGCTTCCCCTTTGGGAGGGACCCTTGCGGGTTCTGGACCTGGGCACGGGGGCGGGGTTTCCCGGCCTTCCCCTGAAGATCGTGCGGCCCGAGCTGGAGGTGGTCCTCCTGGATGCGGTGCGCAAGAAGGTGGCCTTCCTGGAGGAGGCGGTGCGGGCCTTGGGGCTGAAGGGGGCCTACCCCCTTTGGGGCCGGGCCGAGGCCCTGGCCCACCTGCCGGAGCACCGGGAGGGCTACCACCGGGTGGTGGTCCGGGCGGTGGCCCCCCTGTGCGTGCTGGCCGAGTTGGGCCTTCCCTTTGTGCGGGTGGGGGGGTACCTGGTGGCCCAGAAGGGCCCCCGGGTGGAGGAGGAGCTGGCCCCCTTACCCCGGGCCCTTCCCGCCCTGGGAGGGGCCTTGGAGGGCGTTCACCGGCTCCGCCTCCCCTTTCTGGAGGAGGAGAGGGCCTTGGTGGTCCTGGCCAAGGTGGCGCCCACCCCCGGGGCCTACCCCCGCCGCCCCGGGGTTCCCGAGAAAAAACCCTTATGCTAAGGGCGAGGTGCGCCGCATCGCCTTGGTGAACCAGAAGGGAGGGGTGGGAAAGACCACCACCGCCATCAACCTGGCGGCTTACCTGGGCCGGATGGGCAAGAGGGTGCTCCTGGTGGACCTGGACCCGCAGATGAACGCCACCAGCGGCCTGGGCCTGCGCCCGAAGGAGGGCGTGTACCACCTGCTCCAGGGGGAGCCTCTGGAGAGGCTGGTCCAGCCGGTGGACGCCTTCCACCTCCTCCCCTCCACCCCCGACCTGGTGGGGGCCACCTTGGAGCTGGCGGAGGACCCCCTGGCCCTGGCCAAGGCCCTGGAGGACGGGGGGTACGACTTCACCCTTCTGGACGTTCCTCCCAGCCTTTCCCCCCTTACCTTGAACGCCCTGGGGGCGGCCCAGGGGGTCCTGGTGCCCGTGCAGGCGGAGTACTACGCCCTGGAAGGGGTGGTGGGGGTTCTTTCCACCCTGGAGGAGGTGCGGGGCCGCCTGAACCCCGCCCTGCGGCTTTTGGGCCTCCTCATCACCATGTACGACGGACGCACCTTGCTTTCCCAACAGGTGGAGGCGGAGCTCCGGGGCCACTTCGGGGAGAAGGTGTTTTGGACGGTGGTGCCGCGGAGCGTGCGCCTGGCCGAGGCGCCCAGCTTCGGCCGGACCATCGCCCAGCACGCCCCCACCTCCCCGGGGGCCCACGCCTACCGCCGCCTGGCCGAGGAGGTGATGACCCGTGTCCAAGAAGGCTAGCGGCCTGGGGAGGGGCCTCGAGGCCCTCCTCCCCAAGGGAAGCGGAAGCGTGGTGCGCCTGCCCCTCACGGCCATCCGGCCCAACCCCCACCAGCCCAGGAGGCGCTTCGCCCAGGACTCCCTGGAGGAGCTCGCCGCCTCCATCCGGGAAAAGGGCCTCCTCCAGCCCCTTTTGGTGCGGCCCAAGGGGGAGGGGTTTGAGCTGGTGGCGGGGGAGCGACGCTTCCGGGCGGCCCAAATGGCGGGCCTTTCCGAGGTCCCCGCCGTGGTCCGTGACCTCACCGACCAGGAGGCCTTGGAGCTGGCCCTGGTGGAGAACCTCCAGCGGGAGGACCTTTCCCCGGTGGAGGAGGCCCGGGGGTACCAGGCCCTTTTGGCCATGGGCCTGACCCAGGAGGAGGTGGCCAAGAGGGTGGGCAAGGCCCGTTCCACCGTGGCCAACGCCCTGCGGCTCCTTCAGCTTCCCGAGGAGGTCCTGGAGGCCCTGGAACGGGGCGAGATCACCGCCGGGCACGCCCGGGCCCTTCTCATGCTGGAGCCCGAGGACCGGCTTTGGGGCCTTGGGGAGATCCTGGCCAAGGGGCTTTCCGTACGCCAGGCGGAGGCCCTGCGGGAGCGCCTGGGCCGGGAGGGGAGGCCCAAAGAGGACTCCCCCCTTTCCCTGGAGCTCTCCCGGCACCTGGGCCTGCCGGTGCGGGTGGTGGGGGGGAGACGGGGCCGGGTGGTCATCCACTACCGTTCCCCGGAGGAGCTGGAGGCCCTCCTAGAGCGCCTCGGCTACCAGGCGTAGCCGAAGAGGACCCGCACCGCCCCCATGCGGTCGGTGCGGGCGATCTGGACGCCGTGGGTCCGGAGGCGTTCCAGCGCCTCGGGGTGGGGGTGGCCGAAAGGGTTGGGCCCCACCCCGAGGAGGGCCACCCGGGGCCGGGTCTTCTCCAGCAGGGCCTGGGAGGTGGCGGTCCGCGCCCCGTGGTGGCTCGCTTTTAGGACCTCCACCGGGCCTACCGGTAGGCTCCTTTCCACCTCCTCGGGCACGTTGGCCAGGAGGAGGGCCCGGGCCTCTCCGAAGTCCAGGAGGAGGACCAGGCCGTCCCGGTTGTCGTCCCCGCTTAGGGCCTGGGGCCAGAGCACCCGAACCCTCCCCCTGCCCACGGCCAGCTCGGTTCCCGCCCCCGGGAAGCGCAGGGGCACGCCTCGGGCCCTGAGGGCCTGCACCAGGGGGTGGTCCCGGGGGAAGGCGGGGGAGAGGAGGGCGAGGCCTATGGGGACCTCCTCCACCACCCGCAGAAGCCCCCCGTAGTGGTCGCTGTCGGGATGGGTGGCCACCAGGACCTCCAGGGCCTCCACCCCCAGGGCCCGGAGGGCCCGCACCACCGCCTCCCCCTTTTCCGGCCTGCCCCCATCCACCAGGACCTCCGCCCCGCCCATCCGGGCGAGAAGGGCATCCCCGTGCCCCACGTCCAGGAGGAAGAGGTCCAGGGGCTTGGGCCAGGCGGTGAGGAGGCTGGCCAGGGCGGGAAAGGAGGCGAGGAGGATCGCCCTTCGCCAGGGAAGGTGGCGGTGAAGGGCCAGCAGGAGGGGAAGGAGCCCCAGGGTGTACAGGGCAAAGCCCAAAGGGGAGATCTCCCCAAAGCGCAGCAGGGGGCCCCGGGCGGCCCAGGCGGCGAGGCCCAGAAGGCCTTGGGCCAGGGGTTCCACCAGGGGGGCGAGGAGACCCCCCAGGAGGAGCTTGAGGAAGCCCAAGGGGACCAGGAGGGCCACCAGGGGCAGGGCCAGGAGGTTGGTGAGGGGCCCGAGGAGGGGCAGGAAGCCGAAGCGGTGGAGGAGCAGGGGGGCGAGGAAGGCCTGGGCGGCGAGGCTTGCGGCCAACCCTCCCAGGAGGTAGCCCCGTGGCCCCGGGGGAAGCCGGAGGGCCGGGAGGACGAGGGCGAGGCCCAGGACCGCCAGGTAGGAGAGCTGGAACCCCAGGGAGAGCCAGGCCTCGGGGCGCAGGAGGAGCTGGAGGAAGAGGGCAAGCCCCAGGCCCTGGAGCACCCCCGCCCCGCCCAGGCCCAGGAAAAGCCCCAGGAGGGAAAGGCCCGCCATGAGGCTGGCCCGCACCAGGGAGGGGCTCGGCCCGGCCAGGAGGAGGTAGAGGGGCAGGAGGAGGAGGGCCAGGAGGTAGCGCCACCGCCCCAGGGGCAGGAGGGCCACCGCTCCTACCAGAAAGCCCACGTGGAGGCCTGAAACCGCCAGGAGGTGGGCGAGGCCTGCCCTCTGGAAGAGGGCGTAGGCCTCCTCCAGGCCCTGCTTGTCCCCCAGGACCAGCCCCTCCAGGACCTCCCGGGAGGGCGGGGAGAGCCCCTGGCCCAGGCGCTCCCGGAAGGGGCCCCTGGGGTCGGGAAGGGGGGCGAGGGGCACCGCCCGTTCCACGTGAAACACCCCCCGCACCCCCCGGGAGAGGAGCCAGGTCCTCTCGTCAAACCCCCCGGGGTTGCGCTTGGGCTCAGGCGGGGCCAGGTAACCCCGGAGCCGGTACACCCCATCGGGCAGGGGAGGGAACCCCCTTAGGCGCAAGAGGTGCCCCTCCCACTCCGCAAAGCTCTCCCGGACGGCAAAGGTGCCCTCCAGCCGGAGCCCGTAAGGGGGCTCCGGGAGGGGAAAGAGGAGGCCGCGAAGGAGGACCAAGGCCGCCCCCAAGGCCAGGGGAAGGCGGTACCAGGGGAGGAGGGGGAGGGCCAGGAGGAGGGCCCAAGGCTGGAGGAGCCCCAGGGCTCCCAAGAGCCCTCCCAGGCCCAGGCCCACGCCGGGGGCGCGAAGGGCCTTCATGGCCGCACGTAGGGGCGGAGGCGCTCCAGGGTGGCGGGGCCGATGCCCTTCACCCGGAGGAGGTCCTCCACCCGCCCGTAGGGGCGGCCCTCGAGGATGCGCCGGGCCAGGACCGGCCCCACCCCCGGGAGGGCCTCCAGCTCCTCCAGGGTGGCGGTGTTGAGGCTTACGGGCTCAGGGAGAGGAGGGGTGAAGGAGGCCTCGGCGAAGGCCTCCACCCTTACGGGCTTGGGGCTTGGGGCCAGCTTGGGCCAGAGGGCGAGGAAGGCCAGGAGGGCTACGAGGAGGAGGTAGCCAAGGACCACTCCGTCAAGGCCAGGCCCAGTCCCCCGAGGACCACCCCCGCCAGGGCCCAGGGGTCGGCCCCCGGGTTTAGGGCGGCGAAGGCCACGGTGTAGCCCAGGGTGAGGAGGGCGAGGGCCTTTAGGGGCAGGGCCAAAGGGTTCCGCCTCCTCGAGGGTTCCGGGGAAGGGGGCTGAGGAGGGGGTTCCGGCTCGGGGGCCAGCTCCACCGAGGCCCGGCGGGGAGGGGCGGGCGGGGCCTCCTCCTCCCACACCGGGGCCTTTGGGGCGGGTTTGGGGGCGCTGGTGGCCTTGCGGGCCCGGGCCACGTGGGGCTTGAGGCCTTCCAGAAAACCCTTCAGCTCCTCCACGGGGAAGGCCTTCAAGGGGATGGACAAGGAGGCCTCCTCTCCCTGGACCAGGAGGGTCCCCCCTTCCCCCCGGCCCACCCGGCGGATGCGGGCCAGGTCCAGGCGCTGGATCCCGTCATCGTCCACGTAGACCAGATGGGCCTCCGTCACGGCCAGGAACCCCCCCGGCCCTTCCAAACGGGCCAGGGCCTGCTCCCCCGTGCGGGAAAAGGCTTCTTCATACTTGCCCATGGCCCCATTGTATACTTCCCCCGTGCCCCTTCGCTTAGGCCACCGCGGGCTCGCCCAGGGGGTGCGGGAGAACACCCTGGAGGCCTTCGCCAAGGCCCTCGAGGCCGGCCTGGACGGGTTTGAGCTGGACGTCCACCTCACCCGGGACGGCGTGCTGGTGGTCCACCACGACTTCACCCTTGGAGGCCTTCCCCTGGCCTCCCTGACCTCCCGGGAGCTCCCCGCTTACGTGCCTACCCTGGAGGCCGTCCTGAGGGCGTTCCCCCGGGTCTGGATCAACGTGGAGCTCAAAAGCCTCCCCCCTGAGACCGACGGCCGGGAGGAGGCCTTGGCCCGCCTCCTGGCCCGGTACCCCTCCCCCCAGGTGTGGGTGAGCTCCTTTGACCCCCTGGCCCTGGTGCGCCTCCGGCGCTTGGGGGTGGGGCCCCTGGGTCTCCTCTACGAGAAGCCCGAGGCCCTGGAGCTCGCCCCTTGCCTGGGGGTGGCCTGGGTGCACCCCTGGGAGGGCCTCCTCACGGCGGAGGAGGTGGCCCGGCTTCGGGCCCGCTACCGGGTCCTGGCCTGGACGGTGAACGAGAGGGCCCGGGCCCAGGCCCTGGCGGCCTGGGGGGTGGAGGCCCTGGTCACGGACCGGGCGGAGGCCCTCGTATAATGGGGGGGCTATGGCGAACCTGAAGAGCCTTCCCGTGGGAAAGGGCGCTCCCGAGGTGGTCCACATGGTCATTGAGGTGCCCCGCGGCTCAGGGAACAAGTACGAGTACGACCCCGAGCTGGGGGTGGTCAAGCTGGACCGGGTCCTGCCGGGAGCCCAGTTCTACCCAGGGGACTACGGCTTCATCCCCTCCACCCTGGCCGAGGATGGGGACCCCCTGGACGGGCTGGTGCTCTCCACCTACCCCCTCCTTCCTGGCGTGGTGGTGGAGGTGCGGGTGGTGGGCCTCCTCCTCATGGAGGACGAGAAGGGCGGGGACGCCAAGATCCTGGGGGTGGTGCACGAGGACCAGCGCCTGGAGCACATCCGGGACATCGGCGACGTCCCCGAAGGGGTGAAGCAGGAGATCCAGCACTTCTTTGAAACCTACAAGGCCCTGGAGGCCAAGAAGGGCAAGTGGGTGAAGGTCACGGGCTGGCGGGGCCGGGAGGCGGCCTTGGAGGAGGTCCGGGCCTCCATGGCCCGCTACGGGGGCTAGGGGCCTTGGGGGGAGGGTGGGGGTAGAATCCCCTTAGGGGGTGGCTTATGGTTTGCCCGGTCTGCGGAGAGGCCTTGGACCTGGAGGGGTACGAGGCCGGGGACCTTTTGGACTGCGAGGCCTGCGGGGCGGTGCTCCGCCTCCTCTCCGACGGCTCCCTGGAGGTGGTGGAGGTGCCCGAGGGGGAAGAGCCCTTGTGGGGCCTCGAGGCCTTCCCCGAAGGGGAGGAGGTGGTTCTCCGCTTCTCCGAGGGCGCCCTGGAAGAGGAGGTGCGCCTGCCCAGGGCGGACCTCCTGGAGGCCCTGAGGCGCCTGGAGGAGGGGGTGGGGGAGGAACCCCCTAAGGAGGCCGAGGACGAGCCCAACCTGGAGCCCGACTACCTCGCCGTGCACCTGGAAAGCGAGGGCGGCCCCGTGGCCCTGCGGCGCCTCCTCTTCCCCGGGGCCCCGGACCTTTTAGAGTTCACCCTTCCCTCCGGCTCCCTCTACGAGTTCCCCTTCCGCCAGGCCTTGAGGATGCTCAAGCCCCTCCTCTAGCGTGCGCCTGGTCTTGGTGCCCACCCCCATCGGCAACCTGGAGGACATCACCTTAAGGGCCCTCCGGGTCTTGAGGGAGGCGGAGGTGGTGGCCTGCGAGGATACCCGGCGCACGGGCCTCCTCCTCCGGCATTACGGCATCCCCACCCCCACCCTGCGCCTGGACCAGCACACGGTGGGCCGCGCCCGGGAGCTCCTCTCCCCTTTCCGCTACGTGGCCTACGCCACGGACGCCGGTACCCCGGGAATCTCCGACCCCGGGGCCGAGCTGGTGCGCCAGGCCTTAGAATGGGGCTGGCACGTGGAAGCGCTTCCCGGACCCACCGCCCTCATCCCCGCCCTGGTGGCTTCAGGCCTGCCCACCCACCGCTTCACCTTTGAGGGGTTCCTGCCCAAGGGGGGGAAGGAGCGAAAGGAGCGGATCCTGGCCTTGGCCCGGGAAGGGAGGACCGCCGTGCTCTACGAGAGCCCCCACCGCCTGAGGAAGACCCTGGAGGACCTCTTGGCGGTGTACGGCCCCGGGCACCCCGTGGCCGTGGCCCGGGAGATCAGCAAGGTCCACGAGGAGGTCTTTCGGGGCAGTTTGCGGGAGGCCCTGGAGCGCTTTCTTGCGCCCAAGGGGGAGTTCGTCCTGGTCCTGGGACCCAAGGAGGCCCCTCCTCCGGTAGGGGAGGAGCTCGTGGGGAGGCTTCGCGCCCAGGGGCTTTCCGGAAAGGCCCTCTTCCGGGCCCTGATGGCCGCCGGACTGCCCCGGAACGAGGCCTACCGCCTCAGCATGGAGGAGCCATGAAGCGAATCGGGGTATTTACCAGCGGGGGGGACGCCCCGGGCATGAACGCCGCCATCCGGGCGGTGGTGCGCCAGGCCTACGCCCTGGGGGTAGAGGTCATCGGCATCCGCCGGGGCTACGCGGGCATGATCCAGGGGGAGATGCTTCCTTTGGGGGTGCGGGACGTGGCCAACATCCTCCAACGGGGAGGGACCATCCTCCTCACCGCCCGAAGCCAGGAGTTCCTCACGGAGGAGGGCCGGGCCAAGGCCTTCGCCAAGCTGGAGGCGGCGGGTATTGAGGGGCTGGTGGCCATCGGCGGCGACGGCACCTTCCGCGGGGCCATGCGCCTCATAGAGGAGTTCCGGATCCCGGTGGTGGGGGTTCCCGGCACCATTGACAACGACCTCTTCGGCACCGACTACACCATCGGCTTTGACACGGCGGTGAACACCGCCCTGGAGGCCATTGACCGCATCCGGGACACGGCGGCGAGCCACGAGCGGGTCTTCTTCATAGAGGTCATGGGGCGGCATGCGGGCTTTATCGCTTTGGACGTGGGCCTGGCGGGCGGGGCGGAGGTTATCGCCGTTCCCGAGGCGCCCGTGGACCCCAAGGCCATCGCCGAGGGGCTTTTGGAGTCCCAAAGGCGGGGGAAGACCAGCTCCATCGTGGTGGTGGCGGAAGGGGCCTACCCCGGAGGGGCGGCGGGGCTTCTCGCCGCCATCCAGGAGCACGTCCGGGTGGAGGCCCGGGTCACGGTCTTGGGGCACATCCACCGGGGGGGAAGCCCCACGGCCAAGGACCGCATCCTGGCGAGCCGCTTAGGGGCGGCGGCGGTGGAGGCGTTGGCGGGGGGGACCAGCGGGGTCATGGTGGGGGAGGTGGCGGGGGAGGTGGAGCTCACCCCCCTAAAGGAGGCGGTGGAGCGCAGGAAGGACATCCACCACGGCCTCCTCGCCCTATCGCGGGTGCTGGCCCTCTAGGGCCAGGGCCTTCCTGAGCCAGGGGGTCTTCCAGGCCAGGCGGAAGGCCTCCCGGGCGAAGGGGCTCTGGCTCACCCCCTGGTAGATGGGGGTGGGGAGGTTCACCGAGGGGTAGCGCAGGTTCCCCCCCACCGCTTCCCAGGGGAAGCCCGTCCAGAGGGCTAGGGCCAGGAAAAGCCCCAGGAGGGTGCCCCCCAGGAGGCCGAGGAAGCCCTCGAGGCCCCGGGGAAGGGCGGGCAAGGGGAGGCTCTTGGCCAGAAGGCCCGAAAGAAGTCCAAGCCCCAGGCCCCACCCCACCCCGGAGGGCCCCAGCTGGGCGAGGAGGGGGTACAAGACCCCCCCGAGCCCGGCGAAGGCCAAGGGAAGCCCGGCCCGGTAGCCCAAGGCCGCCCCCAGGGCCAGGCTCCAGAGGGCCAGGAGGTCCACCCAGGTGAGCATGCCTAGAGTCTACTCCCTAAGCCCGAAGCCCCGGGCCCTCAAGGCGGCCACGATCCGGGCCAGGATCCCCTCCACCTCGGCCTCCTGGAGGGTGCGCCCGGGGTGGCGGAAGCGGAGGTGGAAGGCGAGGCTCTTCTCCCCCGCCTTGAGGGGGGGGCCCTGGTAGAGGTCAAAGAGCTCCAGGCTTTCCAGGTGGGGGCCTGCGGCCTCCCGGAGGATTCTTTCCACCTCCCCGTAGGGGGTGGTCTCGGGGACCACCACCGCCAGGTCGCGGAAGGCGGGGGGATAGCGGGAGGGGTCTTGGAAGCGGAAGGGGGCCTTTGGCAGGGGCAGGCGGAGCTCAAAGAGCCACACCCGGGGAAGCTCCAGGGCGCGGGCGATCTCCGGGTGGAGCTCCCCTAGGAAGCCCTGTTCCTCCCCTTCCACCCGCACCCTCCCCGAGACCCCCGGGTGGAGGAAGGGGTAGGGGTGGGCCTCCACCCTAAGGGCCAAGCCCAACCGGGCGAAGAGGGCCTCGAGGTGGCCTTTGAGGAGGAAAAACCCCCCCAGGGCCTCCTTCCCCCAGGGGAGCCCTACCCCCTCCCCGAAGAGGAGGCCCGCCAGGTGGGTCCTCTCCGCCACCCGCTCCCCCTCCACCCCGTAGACCCGGCCCATCTCAAAGAGGAGGGCCCGCCCGGGCCGGTCCAGGGCCAGGTTTTCCTTGAGGGCCTTGAGGAGGCCGGGGAAGAGGTGGGTCCTGAGGGCAGCCTTCTCCGGGGCCAGGGGGTTCTGCAGGCGCAAGGGGTAGGGGGGGAGGCGGAAGAGGGCGGCCTCCCCGGGGTCGGCGAAGCTGTAGGTGTAGACCTCCTGGAAGCCGAGCCCCGCCAGGAGCTCCTTCAGGGCCTGCTCCCGGCGGTAGGGCCCTTCCACCCCGCGGTTGTCGGGGGCGGGGAAGAAGGCGGGGAGGGCGAGGGGGATGGTCTCGTACCCCTGGATGCGGGCCACCTCCTCCACCAGGTCCTCCTCCAGCCTCAGGTCCAGTCGGTGGCTGGGAGGCGTCACCCGGTAGGGGCCCTCCCCCTCCACCCGGCACCCGAGCCGCTTCAGGATGGCGAGCTGGGCCTCCTCGGGGTAGGCCGTGCCCAGGAGGCGGTTGGCGTACTGGGGGCGGAAGGGGATGGGCTCGGGGGGCTTGGGCCGGCCTTCCTCCAAGATGGTCCCGGCCACCCGCGCCCCCGCCAGGGCCTGGAGGAGGCTTAGGGCCCGCCTTTGGGCGGGGATCTGGCCCAAGGGGTCCACCCCCCGCTCAAAGCGGTGGCTGGCCTCGGTGCGGAGGCCGTGGCGGCGGGCGGTCTTGCGGATGGTGACCGGGTCAAAGCAGGCCACCTCCAGGGCGATGGCCCCCGTGTCCTCCCTCACCTCGCTTTCCGCCCCCCCCATGACCCCGGCGAGGCCCAAGGGGAAGCTTTCCTCCCCCTTCCGGCCGGCGATGACCAGGTCCTCGGGGTGGAGGGTTCTTTCCACCCCGTCCAGGGTCTTGAGCCTTTCCCCTTCCCGGGCCCGCCGCACCAGGATCCCCTCTCCCACGAAGCGCAGGTCAAAGGCGTGCATGGGCTGGGCCCTTTCTAGCATCACGTAGTTGGTGATGTCCACCACGTTGCTGATGGGGCGCATCCCGGCGGCGAAGAGGGCCCGCTGCATCCATAGGGGGCTTGGGCCCACCTTTAGGCCGAAGGCGTAGCCCAGGGTGAAGTGGGGGGCCCCCTCCGGGTCCTCCACCCTTAGGGAGAAGGGGAGGGGGAGGGCCTCCGCCTTCAGGGCGGCCTCCGGCTCCACCAGGGCGTAGCCCAGGGCGTGGAGGTCCCGGGCGAGGCCTAAAAGGCCCAGGGCGTCCGGGCGGTTGGGGGTGACCTCCAGGTCCAGCACCACCTCCTCGGGCCAGGCCTCCGCCAAGGGGGTGCCGGGGGGAAGGGCCTCCGGGGGGAACTCCAGGAGCCCCCCGCCGTACTCCCCCACCCCGAGCTCCTTGGGGGAGAGGGCCATGCCGAAGGAGCGTACCCCCTGGAAGACCCGCTCCCCAACGCGCCCTCCCCCAAGCTCCGTGCCGGGGAGGGCCAGGGCCACCCCGATGCCCTCTCGGGCGTTTTCCGCCCCCGAGACCACCTCCACCACCCGCCCCGCCTCCAGGAGAAGGCGCTTAAGCCTGGTGCCGGGGATGGGGTGGGCCTCGAGGACCCGGGCGAAGACCACGCCCCGGGGGATCTGGAAGACCCGCTCCATCCGGTCCGTCTCAAAGCCCAGGCCCGCCAGGCGCTCCTCCAGGACCTCGGGGCTTTCCAGCTCGGGCACGTACTGCTTCAACCAAGAGAAGGGCACCCTCATAGGACCCCCCTGAACTGCTCCAGCACCTTGAGCCTGGCGCCGAAGAAGTAACGGATGTCGGGGATGCCGTAGCGGAGCATGGCCAGGCGCTCCACCCCGAGCCCGAAGGCGAAGCCCGTCACCCCCTGGTAGGCGGGGGGGAGGTTAAGGCGCTCCCGGTAGGCGTCCACCGCCTGGAAGACCTTGGGGTGGACCATGCCCGCCCCGCCCAGCTCCAGCCACCTCTTGCCCTCGGGCCACCAGACGGCGAACTGGGCCCCGGGCTCCACGAAGGGGAAGTAGACGGGCTGGAAGCGCACCCTGGAATGGGGGCCGTAGAGGGCCTGGGCGAGCTCGTAGATGGCCCCCTTGAGGTGGGCCATGGTGATCCCTTCCCCCACCACCAGGCCTTCCAGCTGGTGGAAGACCGCCTCGTGGGTGGCGTCCGTCTGCTCAAAGCGGAAGACCCGCCCCGGGACCACGATGCGAAAGGGAGGGGTGTGGGCCACCATGTAGCGCACCTGCATGGGGGAGGTGTGGGTCCTGAGGAGGAGCCGCCCCCGCACCTCCTCCCCCAAGGGGCCCTCCAGGCCTAGGGAGCCTTCCAGCCAGAAGGTGTCCCACATGTCCCGGGCCGGGTGGTGCTCGGGGATGTTCAGGGCGTTGAAGTTGAAGAACTCGCCTTCCACCTCCGGGCCCTCCACCGCCTGGTAGCCCAGGGCGCGGAAGATCTCCACCAGCTCCCGCTCCATGAGGGTGATGGGGTGGAGGCCCCCGGGGAAGAGGCGCGCCCCCGGCAGGGAAACGTCCAGGCGCTCGGCCTCCAGGGCCTGGCGCAGGGCCTCCTCCTCCAGGGCCCGCTCCCTGGCCTCCAGGGCCCTTTCCAGGGTTTCCTTGAGGGCGTTCAGGGCCTGCCCCCGGGCCCTCCTCTCCTCCAGGGGCAGGGCCGCCAGGGCCTTCATCTCCTGGGTGAGGAGGCCCTTCCTGCCCAGGTAGCGGGCGCGGAGGGCCTTGAGGGCCTCGAGGTCCCGGGCTTCTTGGATGGCCTTTAGGGCTTCCCGTTCCAACGCCTCCATCCCCTAAAGGATACCCTTACCCCGCCCACAGGTAGCCTTTCCGAGGCCGCAGGGGGTCATACCCTTTCTCCCCCTTTCCTTCGCCCTACCGGCTCGGGGAAGCCTTGCCTAAGGTCTTACCGGGGCCCCCATGCTGGCTTGGGCCAGCACGGGGTGGTATCAGAGGGCCTCCGCCAACCGGAGGAAGGCCCCCGGGACCGGGGGTCTTTCCCCCCCGTCCTTCCAGGAGAAGCGCAGGTCCCAAAGGGGCCCTTCCCCCACCCCCATCCCCGAGGGGAAGAGGGGGCGGAGGTCCAAAGGCCCCACCTCCTCCCCGCCGAAGGCCTCCCGGAAGCGGGCCACCTCCCTTTCGTGGCCGAAGTGGAAGGCGTAAAGCCACGCCCTCCCTCCTTCCCGCAGGGCGAAGAGGAAGCGGGGGAGGGGCCTAAGCTCGGGGAAGGCCCCCTCCCAGGGGCGGCGGAGGAAGCCGGAGGCCCGCCCCGGCCGCAGGCGGAAGACCACCTCCAAGGCCTCTCCCAGAAGCCCGAAGCTCCCCACGAAGGGGCGCACCAGGTCGTAGCCCTGGACGTTCTTCACCACCACCCCCCCCGCCCGCACCACCCGGCCCCGGGGGGTGCGGAAGGTGAGGCCCAGGACCTCCGAGGGGAAGAAGAAGGCCTGGGCAAAGCCGCCCCGGGCCAAAAGCCCCCCCACCCCTCCCGGGAGCTCCACCGGCGGGAAGGGGGGGTAAAGCCCCGTGCCCTGGAGGGCCTCGTAGACCTTCAGGAGGCTCGCCTCCCCGGGGGCCACCAGGTACTGGTCGGCGGCGTGGACCTCCACGGGCCCATACTACCGAAGGGGGGCGAGGAGGAGGGCGAGGAGGGCCAGGGCCATCCCCACCCCTACGGCCAGGGGAAAGCTGTGGAGGAAAAAGGGGTAGAGGAGGCCAGCCAGGGTCCCCCCCAGGTAGAAGCTGGCCACGTAGGCGCCGCTCACCCCCGCCCCCTGCCGCCCGGCGGCCCCCGAGGCCAGGCTCTGGGCGGTGAAGAGGGCGGCCATCAGGAGCACAAAGCCCAGGACCAGGTAGGGGGGCTTGAGGAGGAGGAGGCCCATCCCTACGAGCACCCCGAGGAAGGCCAAGCGGAAGGTGGCCACCGCCCCAAACCGCCTCGCCAGCACCCCCGAGAGGGCGCTCCCCGGGATGCCGAAGAGGTAGGCCAGATAGACGAGCCCCACCCCTCCCGGGCGGAAGCCCAGCTCCAGGAGGCGGTAGGGAAGGAGGTTAGCCAGGAAGAGGTTGAGGAAAAGGAGGAGGCTTCCCACCAGATAGAGGCGCCAGGCCCGGAGCTCATACCGGGGTACCCCCAGGGAGGGTAACCCCCCGGGGGCCTTGAGGAGGAGAAGCCCCAAGGCCAAGGCGGGAAGGGAGAGGAGCCCAAGGGCCTCCCGCACCCCCAGGGCCTCGGCCAAAAGCCCCGAAAGCACCCGGCCAAGCCCCCCGCCCAAGACGTTGCCCGCCATGTAGACCCCGGCCATCTCCAGGGCCCTTTGGGGGAAGAGGAGGGGGATGAGGGCGATGGCCAGGGTGGGGACCAGGGCCGCCCCCACGCCCTGGAGGAGGCGGAAGAGGGTCCAGGAGAGGAGGTTGGGGCTTACGGCCCCTAAAAGCCCTCCTAGCCCCACCAGAAGGAGCCCCCCGCCCAAGAGGATCCCGGCGGGGAGGGGAAGCCTGGGCACCAGGGGGGAGAGGAGGACGAGGAGGAGGAGGGGCAGGCCCATCCCGGGCCCCGCCGCCCCCGGGGGGGCTTGAAAGAGACGTTCCAGGAGGGGAAGGAGGGGGACCACGGCGTAGAGGGCGCTGTACAGGGCCACTCCCGAAAAGAGCACCGCCAGGCGCACGCCCTTATCCTAGGGGTATGCGGGCCCTCCGGGTGGCCCTTCCCCTTCCCTTGCCCCCCATGAGCTACCTGCCCCCCCTGGGGGAGGAGGGGGAGGCCTTGGGGCGGCGGGTGGCCGTGCCCTGGCGGGGGGAGGTGCGCCTGGGGGTGGTGGTGGGGGAGGAGGAGGCCCTTAAGGGGCACGCCCTGCGCCACGCCATCGCCTACCTGGACCCGGGGCCCTACCTGCGCCGGGAGGAGCTCGGTTTCCTGGAGGAGGCGGCCCGGTACCTTTTCGCCCCCTTGGGCCAGGTCCTGGCGGATTTCCTGCCCCCCTTTCCCGAGGTGCGCCACCGGGTGCGGCTTTACCCCGGGGCCGACCCCAAGGTGCTTCCCAAAGGCCTCGAGGCCCTGAGGGAATGGCAGGAGGCCAAGGGCTTTGACCCCAAGCTCCTGGACCTCCTGCGGGAGGCGGGGGTTCTGGAGGAGGCGGTGGCCTTCAAGGAGGGAAGGAGGGTCCTCCTCCCCCTAAAGGAGGCCCACCCCGACCCCGAGATGGACCGGGTCCTCCAGGTCCTTCGGGCCCTGGGCCACGCGGAAAGCCAGGCGGCCCTGGCCCGGGAAGCGGGGGTGGGGGTGGGGAGGGTGAGGCGCCTTCTGGAGGAGGGGTACATCGGCCAAGGGCCCCTCCCCGAGCTCCCCCCTTCGGGCCCCTCCCTGGAGCCCCTTCCCCTGCCCGAACGCCCCGAGCGCCTGAACGGGGGAAGGTTCTCCGAAAGGCTCCGCCTTCTAAAGGGCCTGGTGGCCGAGGGGGAGCACCTGGTCCTCTTCCCCGAGGTGAGCCTTCTGGAGCGCTTCCTGGCCTTTTTCCCCGAGGCCAGGGCCTACCACGGGGGGCTTTCCCCCTGGGAGCGGGAGGTCCTTTTCCGAAACCCCCGGGGCCTGGTCTTCGCCACCTACGGGGGGCTTCTCCTGCCCTTCACCCCCCGGTCCTTGGTGGTGGTGGAGGAGGGGAGCGAAAGCTACAAGCTCCCCTCGGGGAGCCGGGCCTTCATCCCCCCCCTGGCCGAGCTCCGGGCCAGGCTCCTGGGGGTGCCCCTTACCTACCTTTCCCTGGTGCCGGCGGTGGAGGTGCTGGAAAAGCCCGGCCTCACCTTTCCCGTGCCTAGGCCGCGGGTCCTCCTCCTGGACCTCAGGCGGGAGAAGGGCCATCCCTTCACGGGGAGGGCCCTGGCCCTTCTTAAGCAGGTGGAGGAGCGGGGAAGGCAAGCGGTGGTCCTGGCGCCCCGGAAAGGGTACAGCGCCCTCCTCCTCTGCGCCGACTGCGGCTACAAGCCCACCTGCCCCCACTGCGCCCTGCCTCTGCGCTACCACCGGCCAAACCGCCTCCTCTGCCACCAGTGCGGCCACGAGGAGACTCCCCCCCTACTTTGCCCCCGGTGCGGCTCCCCGCTTCTAGAGCCCAAGGGGCCCGGGCTGGAATGGCTTTGGGAGGAGCTTAAGGCCCATCTTTCCCTTCCCGTCTTCCGCTACGCCAAGGAGGCCAAGGACGACCTTTCCCCTCTCCTTGGGGGGGAGCCCGGGGTGGTGGTGGGGACCACGGCCCTCCTCCGGGGGCCCACCCTACCGGAGCTGGCCCTGGTCCTCCTGCCCTACGCCGACGGCTTTCTTTACGAGAGCGATTTCCGGGCGGCGGAGCGGTACCACCGGCTCCTCTGGGCCCTCGCGGAGCTGAGGCCGGGAAGGCGCCCCCTCCTTGCCCTCCAGACCTACACCCCCGACCACCCCGCCCACCAGGGCCTCCTGGAGGGGAGCGTGGAGGCCTTCCCCTGGGTGGAAAAGGCCCTGCGGGAGGCCTTAGACTATCCTCCCAAGGTGCGGATGGTGAAGCTGGAGGTGCGCCACCGGCAAGAGGAGAAGGCTCTGGAGGCCGCCTTCGCCCTAAGGGCGGCCCTGGAGGGCGTGGCCCGGGAAGGGGAGGTCTTGGGGCCCGCCCCCGCCCCGGTCCCCCGGGTGAAGGGGTTTTACCTCTACCACCTCCTCCTCAAGGGGAGCAGCGAGCGCCTGGAGGCCCTCCTTTCCCGTCTGGACCGGCGCAAGTTCCGGCTGGACCCCGACCCCCACCGCTTCGTGGGGCTTTTGGAGGACTGATGGAAGCCCGGGCCTGGATAGAGGTGGACCTCGGCGCCCTATGGTGGAACCACCTCCTCCTTGCGGAAAAGGCCCGTGGGGAGGTCATCCCCGTCCTTAAGGCCGACGCCTACGGGCACGGGGCCTTGCCCCTCGCCCGCTTCCTGGAGGCCAGGGGCGTGGGGCGCTTCGCCGTGGCCACCCTGGCCGAGGGGCGGGCCCTGCGGCGGGGGGGCGTGCGGGGGGAGGTCCTGCTTTTGGGGAGCCTCCACCCCCTGGAGGCCGAGGAGGCCTTGAGGTGGGGGCTCACGCCGAGCCTCTCCACCCTCGAGGCCGCAGAGGCCCTGGCCCGGAGGGCGAGGGCCCTGGGTCTTACCCCCAGGGCCCACCTCAAGGTGGATACTGGCATGAACCGGGTGGGCTTCCCCTTTGCGGAGGCCGGGGAGGCCCTCCGGGCGGTGGAGGCCCTGGGGGTGCGGGTGGAGGGGGTCTACAGCCACCTGGCCACCGCCGGGGAGGACGAGGCCTTCGTGGAGGTGCAGAGGCGCCGCTTCCAGGAGGTGAGGGGGGTCCTGGGGGAGGGGTACTTTTACCACCTGGAGAACTCCTTAGGCCTCCTCCTCCACGGGGGGGAGAACGCCCGGGTGGGCCTAGCCCTCTACGGCCTGGTGCCGGGGTTCGGCCTCAGGCCTGTTCTCCGCCTCCTGGCCCGGCCCACCCTGGTGAAGCGCCTGAGGCCCGGGGACCGGGTGGGGTACGGCGGGGAGTACGTGGCGAAAGGCGGGGAGTGGCTCGCCACCCTTCCCGTGGGCTACGCCGACGGGCTTCCCCGGGGGGCGGTGGGCTTCGTCCGGGGGCCTGGGGGGGAGGTTTGCCGGGTGGCGGGGCGGATCTCCATGGACCAGACCACGGTGGTGCTCCCGGGCCCCGTGGGCCTCGAGGCGGTCTTTGAGGTCCTCTCCCCGGACTTCGGCCCCACGGGGCTTTTGGCCTGGGCCGAGGCCCGGGGCACCATCCCCTACGAGGTGGCGGTGCACCTTTCCCGGAGGCTTCCCCGCCGCTACCTTCTGGAGGGGGAGGTCCTAGAGGAGGTGGGCTAGGGGCCATGCGGGCCGTCCGCCTCTTCCAGGGCTACCTCTGGCGCCCCAAGGAAGCCTCCTGGGACCCCAGGGCCTTGCTCCCCGAGGAACTCCAGGGGGCCAGGCTCCTCCTGGACGAGGTGCCGCCCCCCACCCCCTTCTTTGAGGACGGCACCCCCACCCACACCCAGCGCTTCTACCAGCTCACCCTGCTCCTCCTCACGGAGGAGCCCCCAGAGGCCCTCAAGCCCCTGGCCGAGGCGGTGGCCGAAGCGTTGCAGGCCCGCTTGGAAGCCCTTCCCCAAGGGGCGGGCTGGCTCCTCCTGGAGGACCTCCGTCCCCTCTAGGGCCGCCCCGGTGTCCGCGAGGCCCCGGGGGAACGCCTCAGGAGGAAGGCCAGCACCAGGGAGGCTCCGCCCAGGGCGAAGGCCAGGAGGCCTTCCCGGCGCAGGGGGGGGCCTCCTGGCCTTAAGGGCTTGAGAACGCCGCTCTCGTAAGCCCTAGTCTGGTCCAGGGGGTTCTCCGCCAGCAGGTCCACCAAGGGGGGGCTTCCCGGAGGGGCCAGGAGCGTCCAAGGCCCTCCGGAAGGGCTTGCCGGGCGGAGGTACCCGGGGGCAAAGGGGTCAAAGAGGCCCACCCCGGCGTACACCCCGTAGCTCCTTGGGGAAAGGCCGGTGTCCACCACCACCCACTCCCCTTCCCGCCAGGCCTTGGCCGGGGACTTTTCCCCGGAGGGGGTGCGCTTCTCCACCCCGAATCCCGTGAGGAAGAAGCCCACCTCCCAGCCTTCCCCAGGAGGGGTCTTGAGGCCGGGGACGAGCTCTTCCTCCCCGCCCCCCTCCGTGTCCAAAAAGAGGGCCACCGTGGCCAGGCTGAAGCCCAGGGGCCCCCCCAAGGGGTTGGGGTAGCGGGCGAGGCGCACCTTGAGCAGGAGACGCCCCTCCCGCGCCTCCCCCCCCACCGCCACCAGGTCGGCGAAGCCCTCCCCCGCCTCCCGGTAAAGCCCCGCCTGGGGGTACTGGTAAGCCAGGCCCCGGTCGTCCCCTAGAGGGTCCTGGAAGAGAAAGAGCACGCCCACCTTTATACCAGGGAAAGGAGGGCCGCCACCACCTTCCTGGGGTCGTGCTGGGCCAGGGGGCCCTCCTCCCGGAAGTCCCCGGTGAGGACCCGGACCCCGTCCAGGGCGAAGGGCTTGGAGTCAAAGGCCACGGGGTAGCGGCCCTCCTGGGCGTAGCGCCTTTGCACCTCCTCGGGGATGGGGGCGGTGTGGACCAGGACCACCTCCGGCCTGCGCCCCAGGTGGTAGGCGATGGCCTTGTAATGGTCGTAGGCGGTGTAGCCCTCGGTCTCCCCGGGCTCGGTCATGAGGTTGACCACGTAGGCCAAAGGCGCCTTGGCCTGGGTCAGGGCTTCCTTGAGGGGCAGGAAGCTGGGAATCACGCTGGTGTAGAGGCTCCCTGGCCCCAGCACCAAAAGCTCCGCCCGGCGGAGGGCTTGGAGGGCTTCCGGCATCACCTCCCGGGGTTCGGGCCACAAGAAGACCTCCCGGATTCGGCCTCCCCGGGCGCGGACGGCCACCTCCCCCTCCACCTCGGCCCCGTCCTGGAAGCGGGCCCTAAGGCGCACCGCCTCCGGTGTGCTGGGGAGGACCTGTCCCCTGAGGTTCAGGATGGCGTTGGCCTCCCGGATGGCCTCGGCGAACTCCCCCGCAACCTCGTTGAGGGTCACCAGGAAGAGGTTGCCGAAGGTGTGCCCCCGCACCTCCCCTCGGTCAAAGCGGTGCTCCAGAAGCCGGGGCAGGGCGGGGTGGTCGGAAAGCGCCGCCAGGCAGTCCACCAGGTCCCCCATGGCGGGGAGGCCAAAGCTTAGCCTAAGCCGCCCCGTGGACCCCCCGTCGTCGGTGACGGCCACGATGGCGGTGGTGTGGGCGGTGTGCTCCTTTAGACCTTTGAGGACCCGGGAGAGGCCTGTGCCCCCGCCAAAGGCCACCACCCTGGGACCCCGCTCCAGCCTTCGGCGCACGTAGACCCTTTCCGGGACCTCCTCGGGCCGGGTGAAGGCGGAGAGCATGCTCCGGTTCATGGCCCGGATACCCCCCACCAGGAGGCCGAGGCCCAGGAGGAAGAGGAGGGGGCCGGGAAGGGGGGGGGCGGGAAAAGGGGGCCTAGCCCCCAGGAGAGCAGGAGGGCTCCCAGCCCGGCCACGGCGGCGTAGCGCTTGACCCGCATCCCCGGGTACAGCCAGCGCAAGGCGGGGAAGCGCCGGAAGGCCTTGGCCAGGCTAGGCTTCCTTCTCCACATCCCGGTGGCTCACCTCCACCCGGAAGCGGCCCGCCAGCTCCTCGGCGAGCCGTTCCGCCACGGCCACGCTCCGGTGCCGCCCTCCGGTGCACCCCACGGCCACGGTGTAGAAGGCCCGGCCCTCCCTCTTGGCCCCCTCCGCCGCCAGGCCCACCACGGCGAGGAGGGCCCGGTAGTAGGGCTCCTGCTCTTCCCGGAAGACGTAGGCCTTCACCTCGGGGTCCAGGCCGGTTTTGGGTCTGAGGGCGGGGTCGTAGTGGGGGTTGGGAAGGGGGCGCACGTCCAGGACCAGGTCCGCCTCCTGGGGCGGGCCCCACTTGAAGCCGAAGGAGAGGAGGCGGAGCAAGAACCCTCCCTCCTCCCCCAGGAAGCGGGTGAGGGCCTCCTTGAGGGCCCTGGGAGAGAGCTCGGAGGTGTCCAGGACGAGGTGGGCCTGCTCCCGCAGGGGGGCCAGGATCCGCCGCTCCTCGCCGATTTCCTTGAGGAGGTTTCCCGCCCCCAGGGGGTGGACCCGGCGGGTGAGGTTGTAGCGGCGGAGGAGGACCTCGGGGCGGGCCTCGAGGTAGATCACCGTGGGCCTGAGCCCTTCCAGGACCCCTTCCAGGTCGGCGAAGAAGGCCGCGGCCCGGGCGTCCAGCACCACCCCCACCTTCCCGATGCCCTGGCGGCCGAGCTCTTCCAAGAGGGGTTTCCAGAGCCTTGGGGGGAGGTTGTCCACCATGAAATACCCCAGGTCCTCCAGGAACCCTTTGGCCGTGGTCTTGCCCGCCCCCGAGAGGCCGGAGAGCACCAGAAAGCCCATCTCCCTGACTATACCCGCCGCCTGAGCCAAAGGTTGAGGAGGGAGAGGAGGAAGAGGCCGGGAAGCCCCACCGCCCCCACGAGGAGGTCGTGGGTGCGCTCCACCGCCAAGAGGGAAAGCCCGGCCACGGCGTTCAGGGTGCCGTGGAGAAGGGCGGGCGCCCAAAGGGAGCCCCCTTTCTCCCGGGCGTAGAGGAGGGCGGGGGTGAGGGCCAGGGTGAAGAGGACCATCATGCCCATCCCCGGAAGGCGGTGCTCCGGGTAGGTGTGGCCGTAGAGGAGGACCAGGGGGGCGTGCCAGACTCCCCAGTAGAGGCCGATCTCCAGGCTCGCGGGCCAGAAGCCCCGACCCTTAAGTCGTTCCCAGAGGTAGCCCCGCCACAGGGGTTCCTCCCCCAAGGCGGTGAGGAGGTTCACCGTGGCCCCGGCGAGGAGCCCCTGGAGAAGGGCGAAGGCCCAGAGGACCCCCTCGGGACCCAGGCCAGGCCCTTCCAGGGGGCGAAGGGGAGGCTTAGGGGGAGGGAGAGGAGGGTGAGGGCCAGGGGGAAGGGCCAGGCGAAGAGCCAGAAGCGGTTTGGGCGAAAGGAAAGGGGGAGAAAAAGCCCTTCCTTCCAGGCGAAGAGGAGGGCCACGAGGCCCGGAATCCACATGTAGGCCCCTCCCAGGACCAGGTAGGCGGGCGTCCCCGGCCTCACCCCTAGGGCGTGGCCCAGGAGGGCCAGGGTCCAGGAGAGGCCGAAGGCCCAGTAGAGCGCCCTCATCCGCCCTCCTTCCAGGCGAGGAGGGGCCGGGGGTCCTCGGGGTTGAGGAGGAGGCCCGTGCCGTCTTTGAGGACCAGGAGGACCCCTTCCCCCCGCCTCGCCCCCACGAAGGCCTCCACGGGAAGCCCCTTGGGGAAGGCCGCCGTCCTCAGGCGGAAGCGCACCCGGTAGTACCCGGGCATCTCGGCTTTGGGTCCGAGGGCGAAGAGGGGCAGGGCGTAGGCCGTGGGGAGGGCGGCCGCCACCTCCGAGCGGTGGACCTGGCGCTTCCCCAAGGGGTGGTGAACCCCCAGGAAGGGCCCCTGCAGCTCGTAGAAGAGCCTTTCCGGGAAGCCCGCAAGCCAGAGGAAGAGGGCTCCCATAAGGAGCCCGTCCGCCACCACCAGGGCAAGGAGGAGGGGTCTTTCCGAGGCCTCCGCCGCGGCCGCCACGGCCAAAAGGGCCAGGAGGGAGGCCAGATAGAGGGCCAGGAAAAGCCCCCTAGGGTTCCCGTCCCTCTTCGGGGTTAGCCTCATCCCGCCACCTCCCCGCCCTCCTGGCCGCCTCCTTGAGGAGGTATTCTATCTGGGCGTTCACGCTCCTGAGCTCGTCCTGGGCCCACTTTTCCAGAACCCGATAAAGCCTCGGGTCCAGCCTCAGCAGAAACGCCTTCTTTCCCTCCGGTTTCCCCTTCACCTTTTCTCTCTCCGCCCTTCGCCCCAAAAGAGGGCTTGCCGGAGCCCTTACGCCGGGACTAGGCGTAGAGGGTGCCCACGTTCACCACCGGCTGGGCCTGGGCCTCGGAGACCAGGGCCACCATGAGGTTGTTCACCATGGCCGCCTTCCTTTCCTCGTCCAGGGCAAGCCCCGCCTCCTCCAGGCCCGAAAGGGCCTCCCGCACCATCCCCACCGCCGCCTCCACGATGAGCCTGCGGGCGGCCACCACCGCCAGGGCCTGCTGGCGGCGGAGCATGGCCTGGGCCACCTCGGGGGCGTAGGCCAGGTGGGTGAGGCGGGCCTCCAGGACCTCTACTCCCGCCACCTTGAGCCTTTCCTGCACCTCGGCCTTAAGCTCCTCGGCGACCTCCTCCGGGCTTCCCCTTAAGGACTTCCCCTCGGCGTCGTAAGGGTAGCGGCTCGCCAGGGCGCGGATGGCCGCCTCCGACTGGATGGCCACGAAGGCCTGGTAGTTCTCCACCTGGAAAAGGGCCTTGGCGGTGTCCACCACCCGGAAGACCACCACCGCGGCGATCTCGATGGGGTTGCCGTGGGCGTCGTTCACCTTGAGCTTGTCCGAGGTGAAGTTGTGGACCCTGAGGGAAACCCGCTTCCTCCCGGCCAAGGGGTTGGCGAAGTGGAAGCCCTCCTCCCGGACGCTCCCCACGTACCTTCCCAAAAACACCAGGGCCACGGCCTCGTTGGGCTGGACGGTGAATAGGCCTGGGGCGAGGAGGAAGAAGGCGAGGAGGCCTCCGAGGAAGTGCCAGAGGTAGGGAAGGTCCTTTTCCTAGAGAAGCCGGTATCCCGCCCACCCCAGCCAGAAGAGGGCCACGAGGAGGAGGAAAAGGGCCAAAAACCCGCTTGCCCGCCACGCCGGAAACTCCTTCACTTCGCGCATAACCGCTCCTTTCCTAGTTCCGGAACACCACGTCCTCCCGCCCGAAGGCCCACACCGCAAGGCCCAGGGCCAGGGCGGCGTAGGCCAGGGTGGAGGCCCAGGTGAGGCCCGCCTGCAGAGGGGTGGCGCTTCCCTTCAAGAGGGCGTCCATGAGCAGGGCCACGTTGAAGAGAGGGAGGAGGTGGTGCCAGGCCTCGAGCTCCAGAAAGCCCCTGAACTGCAGGAAGAGCAGGGGAAGGAGGAACAAAAGCTGTAGGGGAGCCATGTAGCTTTGGGCTTCCTTGAAGCTCCGGGCGTAAAGCCCCAGGGCCACCGTCACCGCCCCCATGAAGAGGGCCAGAAGGAAGGCGGTGAGGAAGAGGGCGAGGAAGCTCCCCCCGTCCAGGCTCACCTGTCCTCCCAGGGCCAGGGTCTCGCCCCTCTCCGTGAGGACCCCTCCGCCCAGGCGGGCGCTTATGGCCCCGCCCAAGGCGAGCCCCAAAAGCCCCGCCACCCCCGAGAGGAGGGCCATGGCCACCGTGGCCAGGGTCTTCCCCAGGGCCACCTGGGCCAGGGGGACAGGGGCGGCCAAGAGGGCCTCGAGGGTCCCCTTCTCCTTCTCCCCCGCCGTGGCGTCCACCGCCACCACCTGGCCTCCGGAGAGGACGAAAACCACCAGGAAGAAGGGGAGGAGGAAGCCCAAAAGCCCCCCGGCCTTCTCCTTTGGGGGAGAGGCGTCCACCACCTCCACGGCGAAGGGGGAGAGGATCTCCTTGGGGAGGCCTGCCTGCGCCAGGGCCTCGGCCACCCGGGCCTCCTTGAGGACCTGGAGGGCCCCCTTGACCTTCTCCACGGCCACCTGGCTTTCCCCCAAACCCGAGGCCAGGCGCCCGTAGATCCGGTAAACCCCTTCCCGGAAGACCACCCCCGCGGGGTACCGGCCTTCCCGCACCGCCTCTTCGGGGTCCGGCACCGGCACAGGCTTGAGCCGGGCGGCCTCGAGGGATTTTAGGGCCTCCTCGGGAAGCCCCGCCACCGCCACCTCCTGCACCTTCTCCGCTGCTCCCTGCATGAGCCGGCTTAGGAAGAGGCTGGGACCGAACATAAAGACCGGCATCAGCAAGACGGGAAGAACCAGGGTGGAAAAGACCAGTTTCCGGTCGCGAAAGACCTGGACCAGCTCCTTTCGGAAAATCCTAAGGATGGCTTCCATCACGCCCTCCCCACCTCGCGGACGAAGGCCCGCTCCAGGCTGCCCTCCCCCAGGGCCAGGGCCTCGTCCCGGCTTCCCTCATAGACCAGCCGCCCCTGGTGCAGAAACCCCACCCGGTCCGCCACCTCCTCGGCCTCGCCCATCACATGGGTGGAATAGATCACGGCGTGGCCCAGGTCCCGGTAGGCCTTCACGAAGTCCAGAAGGGCCCTGCGGGCGAAGACGTTTAGGCCGGCGGTGGCCTCGTCCAGGAGGAGGACCTTGGGGCGGTGGAGGATGGCCCGGGCGATGACCACCTTCTGCCGCATGCCCGTGGACATCTCCATCACCTTCTTGTCCAGGGTCTCCTCCATCTCCAGGAGGGCGGTCACCCAGTCCAAGGCCTCCCGGAAGGCCCGGCCCCTAACCCCGTAGAAACCAGCGAAGAACTCCAGCACCTCCCTCCCCGTGAGGCGCTCGTAGACCCGCATTCCCCCGTTCACCAGGCCGAGGTTCCGGCGCACCTCCACGGGCTCACGGACCACGTTAAACCCCGCCACCTGGGCCCTTCCGGCGCTCGGCCGCACGAGGGTGGAAAGCATGCGCAAGGTGGTGGTCTTGCCCGCCCCGTTGGGGCCCAGGAGGGCATAGACCTCCCCGGGCTCTACCTGGAAGGAGAGCCCTTCCACCGCCACCTTTTGCCGGTAGCGCTTGGACAGACCTTCCGCTCGGATCATGAGGGTATTATAGCAGCATGATATCACTTTGCAAGTACCCATTTCCCCGCGTAAGGGCGATAATGGGGGTGTGAAGGTCATGACCTTCTGGGTCAAGCCCCAAAGCTCCATAGAGGCCCTTCCCGAGGCCAAAGACCTGGTGGAGGACCTCCTTGAGCTTTTCTACGAGTACTTTCCCGAGTACGAGGGGTGCCTGGGGTTTTCCCAGTCCCCCAGGAGGCCCCGGTACCTCTTTCTCTACATGGCGGGGGCCTGTGGGGGGCTTCTTCCCCCGGCGGCCATGTTCTTAAGGGACCTGTTGGAGAGCGCCTTTCCCGGGGCCGAGGTGCGGGTCTACGGCAAGCCCTGGCCCTAGCGGCGCTGCTTCACCAGCCATTCCTCCTCCCGGAGGCCTGCCCGGGCGTTCACCACCCGGGCCAGAACGAAGAGGAGGTCGGAGAGCCGGTTCAGGTAGCGGATCACCTCCGGGTTTACGGGCTCCTCCCGGCTCAAGGCCACCGCCTTGCGCTCGGCCCGTCGCACCACGGTGCGGGCCAGGTGGAGGGCGGCCGCCGCCGGGTGCCCCCCGGGGAGGATGAAGCCCTTGAAGGGGGGGCTTTCCTCGCTGAGGCGGTCTATGGCCCTCTCCAGGGCCTCCACGTCCTCGGCGTCCATGCGGGCGATGTTCTTCTCGTAAGGGCTTCCCGTGCGGGTGGCCAGGTCCGCCCCCAGGTCAAAGAGGGCGTTTTGGATGCGTTCTAGGAGGTCCTGCAGGTCCACCTGCTCCTTGGGAAGGAGGCTTCGCGCCAGGCCGATGGCGCTGTTGGCCTCGTCCACGGTGCCGTAGGCCTCCACCCGGGGGTGGGCCTTCACCACCCGCTCGGCCCCGTAAAGCCCTGTCTCCCCGGCGTCCCCGGTCTTGGTGTAGATCTTCATAGCCCCATTGTAGGGAAAGGCCCCGGGGCGCCAAGGCACCCCGGGGGTTTTGGCGGGCCCGAGAGGATTCGAACCCCTGACCTGCTGATCCGTAGTCAGCCGCTCTATCCAACTGAGCTACGGGCCCAAGCCGACCCTTAAGGTAGCACGGGAAACTCCCCTTTGTCAATAATGGGCTTTGTGCGGGGAGAGCGCTTGCAAGGCCATCTCCTGAGGCTTTTACGGCGGGAACATTCCTTAGAGGAAATCCACTCCCTTCTAAAACCCCTTTTCCCCGGCCTTTCCCAGGGGACCCTCTTCGCCCTCCTTGTGCGCCTGCGGCGGGAAGGGAAGGTGGCCTTTCGCGAGGGGCGCTTTTTCCTAGCGGGGGAAGCGGAGGACGCGGACCCCTAGCCCATCAGAGAGCTCCACCTCGAACTCCCCTCCCGGGGGAAGCCCCTCCAAGGAGAACCTGCTCTCCCCGCCCCTGTGCCAGAGGCCCAAGGGGGTGCGCTCCCCGTCCGGGGCCACGTAGACGAGGGAGAGGAAGGGGTAGCCCGTCCACCTGACGAGGAGGGAGCCCGCCTCCTCCCGGAGGGACACCTGGGGCTCGGCCAGGGGGGTGAGCCCCCGCGCCCTCTCCGCCAGGACCCTTCCGCCCTCCCTCAGGGCCACCCGGCTCCAGCTTCCCAGGGGCACCTTGGCCTGGAAGTGGAGGGCGCCCAGGGAGTCCTCCAGGACGAAAACCTGGTACTCCCTCCCGTCCACTTCCAGGCGGTAGGGGGAAGGGCGGCCTTCGGGGGAGGCCGCGCTCCTCAGGGGCGGGTTGAGGACCGCCCGGTCCCCGAGGAGGTACCCGGAGAAGAGGAGGCCTTCCTCCTGGGGGAGGGACTGGGGCGAGGGGGGGTTGTTCTCCAGGAAAGACTGGGCGCCCTCGTAAGTGTAGTCGGAGACCCACTGCGGGCCGCAGTAGCTCATGAGGTCGTAGCGTTGGCCCGGGTCTTTCAGGGTCCCGTCGGCCAGGTCATAGCCCCAGGTGCCGATCTTCCCGTCCGGGTAGGGGTAGTTCGGGTCCCCGCTCACACCGCAAGGGGCGTGGTCCCGCCCGAAGTTGTGCCCGAGCTCGTGGGCCATCACCGCCGGAGCGCTTTGGGGGTAGTCCCAGCCTACGGCCACGGGGAAACCGATGTAGCCGATCCCGGCGATGCCGGAGGTGTAGCTTACCTTTACGAACCCGTAGTAGTAACGCCCGCTCCCGTCCGCTTGGCGCAGGAGGCGGAGTTCGTTGAGGAGCTGGCCCCAGGCGCTGGCGTCCTGGCTTGAGAGGGTGCCGGAGAAGGTGTAGGGGGCCCGGGTGGTGTAGGGGGTTTCCTTTAAGGGCCAGACACGCCAGAGGGTCTGGCTGAAGCCGGGTACGGAGGGCGTCTGCCCCTGGTGCACCACGGGGACCACGGTGAGGTGGAGGGTGGTTCCCTGGCCCACGGGGGGGGTCAGGGTGAGGGCGTTGTCGCCCTCGTCCGTTTCCGCCACCTGGTCGTTGGGGTCGGCCTGGAGTTCCACCCGAAGCCCGGGGGCCACCCAGGAGCCGGGCAGGGTGGCGTTGCAGGTGGTGGCGAGGTCCCCGGGGACGGTACCCGTGGGGACGGGGTTGGGGCAGGTGAAGGCCAGGTTGCCCTGGAGGGTGCTTCCCAGGTAGACCGCCCCCGAAAGGGCCTGCGTCAGGGAAATGGGGCTGGGTCCGGCCACCAGATGGACCCGCAGGAGGACGGGCTTACCCGCCACCAGGCGGAGGGTTTCCTTCAGGACCGTCTGCCCCCATTCGGCCTTGGCGATGCGGAGGTTGAGGCTGGTGGGCGGGGCGGTGACGGTGAGGGTGAGGTTGGCCTCCCGGATGAGGCTTCCTGCGGTGCCCCGCACCTTGAGGTTGTAGGTGCCTGGGGACAAGGAAGGGGAGGCAACGAGCTCCAGCATGGGCGCCGAGGGCACAGGGGTACTGGAGGGGGAGAGGCTTACCCCGGGAAAGGGATTGCCGCTTCCGTCCACCAAGGAGAGGTTCACCTGCCCCGCGTAGTTTCCCGTGACCGAGAGGCGCACATAGGCCGTGCCTCCCGGAGCGATGGAAAGGGAGGAGCTTTCCAGGATCAGGGAGAAGTCCCCGGTCTGGGAGGCCACTACCTGCAGGGCGAGGTCGGTCTCCCGGGTGAGGTTCCCCGAGGTGCCCCGCACCCTGAGGGCGTAGGTCCCGGGGTTGACGCCGGCGCCTACGCTCACCGTGAGGGTCTGGGCCACGGGACCGGAGCCGGAAACGGCTACGCTGGTGGGCGAGAGGGCGACCCCGCTGGGGGCACCCACCAAGCTGAGGTTCACCGTCCCCGTGAAGCCGTTCTGGGGAGTGAGGGTAAGGGTGGTGGTGCCGCTAGAGCCCTGCTGCACCGTGAGGATCGAGGGGTCCAGGGAGAGGGTGAAGCCCTGTTTGGGGCGAACCCGCAGCGGGGTTTGCAGGGAGGAGCTGGCACCTTTGGTGTCCTGGGCTTGCAGCCGGGCCCAGAACTCTCCGGGGGAGGAGTAGGTGTAGGTGTAGCCTGTCCCACACGGGCTTAGGTTCAGCTTCGCCCCATCGCCGGGCTCGAGGACGCACCTTAACGCATCCCCCTCCGGGTCCTGGGCGCTCCAGGTGAAGCGCACCGTAAGTGGAGCTTCCCCTTCGGAGGGAGCGGCTTGGAAGGCGGTGAGCTTGGGAGGCTGGTTAACCCAAGGCCCGGAGCAGGCCGCAAAGAGGCTGACCAAAACCAAGGGAAGAAGGGTTCTAAGACCCACCCCCCCACCCTAGCAAGGCCTAGGGGCGGGCGGATGAGAGGTGCTATCCTAGGCCTTAATGCGGCCCGGGCTTACCGCCAAGCGGCTGGTGGTGAAGGTGGGGAGCGCCGTCCTCGCCGGGGAGGGGGGGCTGGACCGGGAGGTCTTGGGGGAGATCGCCCGCCAGGTGGCCGTGCTCCGGCAAGGGGGCCGGGAGGTGGTTTTGGTATCCTCGGGGGCGGTGGCGGCGGGAATGCGCCGCCTGGGCCTTCGGGAGCGCCCCCGGGATATGCCCATGAAGCAGGCCCTCGCCGCCCTCGGCCAGCCCCTCCTCATGGCCTCCTGGCAGGAGGCCTTCGCCCCCTTTGGCCTTCCCGTGGGCCAGGTGCTCCTCACCGCCGAGGACCTGGCCTCCCGGGCCCGCTACCTGAACGCCAAGGCCACCCTAAGGGCCCTTTTGGACCTCGGGGTGATTCCCATCATTAACGAGAACGACACCGTGGCCTTTCAGGAGATCCGCTTCGGGGACAACGACCAGCTCTCCGCCCGGGTGGCCGCTTTGGTGGAGGCGGGACTCCTCGTTCTCCTTTCCGATGTGGACGCCTTTTACGAGGAGGACCCCAAGAGGAACCCCGAGGCGAAGCCCATCCCGGAGGTGGAGCGGGTGGAGGCCGTTTTGGCCCACGCCGGGGAGGGGAACCCTTTGGGAAGCGGGGGGATGAAGAGCAAGCTCTTGGCGGCCCGCATCGCCGGGAGGGTGGGGATCCCCACCCTCCTCCTTCCCGGGAGGAGGACTGGGGTCCTCCTCGAGACCCTCTCCGGAGCCTCCCTGGGCACCTACTTCCACGCCAAGAGGCGCTACCGCGGGGAGAAGGCCTGGCTTTACGGGCTCCTTCGCCCCAAGGGGGAGCTTGTTCTGGACCGGGGCGCGGTGCTGGCCTTGAGGGAGAAGGGGGCGAGCCTCCTCCCTGCCGGGATCAAGGAGGTGCGGGGGAGGTTTTCCCGGGGGGAGGCGGTGCGCCTCCTTTCCGAGGAGGGGAGGGAGGTGGGGGTGGGCCTCGCCAACTACGCCTCGGAGGAGATCGCCCGCATCAAGGGCAGAAAGAGCTTGGAGATTGAAGAGATCCTGGGCTACCGCTACACCGAGGAGGTGGTCCACCGGGACCACCTGGCCCTGAGGGAGGAGGTATGACGGTCACAAGCCTTCGGGAACTGGCGGAAAGGGCGCGGGCCAGGCTATCCGAGGTGGCCAGGGGAGACCGGGACCGGGCCCTGCTTTCCATGGCGGACCTTCTGGAGGCCCGGTGGGACGCGGTCTTGGCGGCCAACCGGGAGGACCTAGAAGAGGCGGAGAGGGCGGGCCTCTCCAGGGCCAAGCTGGACCGCCTGGCCCTCAAGGAGAAGGACCTGAAGACCCTCACGGAGGGCCTCCGGCAGATCGCCCGCCTCCCCGACCCCCTGGGGCGGATGGAAGGCCTGGCCAGAAGGCCCAACGGCCTCAAGGTGGGAAGGATGCGGGTGCCCCTGGGCCTCATCGGCTTTATTTACGAGGCCAGGCCTGGGGCCACGGTGGAGGCGGTGGCCGTGGCCCTGAAGGCGGGGAACGCCATGCTCCTCAGGGGCGGCAAGGAGGCCTTCCGCTCCAACCGGGCTTTGGTGGCCCTTTGGCACCGGGCCCTGAAGGAGGCGGGCCTTCCCGAGGAAGCGGTCACCCTCGTGCCCACCACCCAGCGGGAGGTCATCTTGGAGATGTGCCGCCTGGAGCTTCTGGACCTCCTCATCCCGAGGGGCGGGGAGGAGCTCATAAGGCTGGTCCAAAGGGAGGCCCGGGTTCCCGTCCTCGCCCACGCCAAGGGGGTGAACCACCTCTACGTGGACGAGAAGGCGGACCTCTCCATGGCCCTCCGCCTCGCCCTAAACGGCAAGACCCAGCGCCCCGCCGTGTGCAACGCCCTCGAGGCCCTTCTGGTCCACGAGAGGGTGGCGGAGGCCTTCCTCCCCATGCTGGAAAGGGCCATGCGGGAAAAGGGGGTGGAACTCAGGGCCTGCCCTAGGGCCCTTCCCCTCCTCCAGGAGGCGGTGCCCGCCCAGGAGGAGGAGTGGGACCGGGAGTACCTGGACCTCATCCTCCGGGTGAAGGTGGTCTCCGGTCTGGAGGAGGCTCTCTCCCACATCGCCCGCCACGGCTCGCGGCACACCGAGGCCATCTGCACCGAGGACCCAAAGGTGGCCTGGCGCTTCCTGGAGGAGGTGGATGCCAGCCTCGTCCTCTGGAACGCCTCCACCCGCTTCAACGACGGCTTTGAGCTGGGCCTGGGGGCGGAGATCGGCATCAGCACCTCCAAGCTCCACGCCTACGGCCCCATGGGGCCCATGGAGCTCACCACCTTAAAGTGGGTGGCCCTGGGGGAGGGGCAGGAACGAGGGTAAGGCTTGCTTAAGCGGTTCTACCGGCTCTACCAGGAGGCCCACGTCCCCTTCTTCGCCGCCGCCCTCGCCTACTACGCCCTCCTCTCCCTCATGCCCCTCCTCTTCCTCCTGGTGGGGGGGTTTGGCCTCCTCCTTGCGGGAAACCCCGCCTTGCAGGAGGAGGTCTGGCGCGCCCTGGCCCAGTTCACCCAGGCCCTCTTTCCCGCCCGGCCCGAGCTCGCCCAGGACCTTTTCCGCTTCCTCACCCGGGGGGCCTTTCCCCTCACCCTGGGAAGCGGCCTCCTCCTCCTCTGGTCGGCCAGCAACTTCTTCGCCGCCCTGAGCTACGCCTTGGGGCTCGTCTTCGGCCGGGCCCTGGGGTTCCGCCACCGCCTCTTGGGCCTCCTCATGCCCCTGGCCTTGGGGCTCGGCCTCATCCTCCTGGCTTTGGGGGGTCTGGCCCTGGGGTTTGTCCTCCGGTTTTTGCCGGAGGCCTGGCGGGGTTTCCTCGGGCCCCTGGAGGCCTTTCTGCCCCTCCTCGCCGCCTTTTCCCTCTTCCTCTTCACCTACGCCCTCTTCCGGGGGGTGGGCCGCTTTAAGGACCTCCTTCCCCTAAGCGCCGGGGCGGCGGCGGCCACCCTGCTTTTTGAGGGAGTGCGCCTGGGCCTGCCAAGGCTCCTTCCCCGCTCCCAGTACGAGCTCCTCTGACGGCCCTCTGGCGGGGTTCGTCCTCGCCCTTTTGGGGCTTTACCTGGTGCTCTTCGCCCTTCTCCTGGGGGCGGTGGTGGCCCGGGGGCTCTCGGAGTAGCGCCTTTCCACCTGGTTGCCAAAAGGAGTAGGATAGGCCTATGCGCCGGGCCAGGCTAGCCCCCTGAGGCGGGAAGGGTCCTGGCCGTCCCTTCCCCTGGGGGAAGGGTTTTTTTGAGGAGGAAGCATGGAGAAGTACAACCCCCACGCCATAGAGCCCAAGTGGCAGCGCTTCTGGAAGGAGAAGGGCTTCATGAAGGCCAAGGAGGTCCCGGGGAAGAGGGGCAAGCAGTACGTCCTGGTCATGTTCCCCTACCCCTCGGGGGACCTGCACATGGGCCACCTGAAGAACTACACCATGGGGGATGTCCTGGCCCGCTTCCGCAAGGTGCAGGGTTACGAGGTCCTCCACCCCATGGGCTGGGACGCCTTTGGCCTCCCGGCGGAGAACGCCGCCCTCAAGTTCGGCGTTCATCCCAAGGAGTGGACCTACGAGAACATCCGCCAGGCCAAGGAGAGCCTGGAGCTCATGGGCATCCTCTATGACTGGGACCGGGAGGTCACCACCTGCGAGCCCGAGTACTACCGCTTTAACCAGTGGATCTTCCTCAAGATGTGGGAGAAGGGGCTGGCCTACCGGGCCAAGGGCCTCGTCAACTGGTGCCCCAAGTGCCAGACCGTCCTCGCCAACGAGCAGGTGGTGGAGGGGCGCTGCTGGCGCCACGAGGACACCCCGGTGGAGAAGCGGGAGCTGGAGCAGTGGTACCTGCGCATCACCGCCTACGCCGAGAGGCTCCTTGAGGACCTCGAGGGCCTCCGCTGGCCCGAGAAGGTGAAGGCCATGCAGAGGGCCTGGATCGGCCGCTCCGAGGGGGCGGAGATCCACTTCCCCGTGGAGGGGAAGGAGGTGAGGATTTCCGTCTTCACCACAAGGCCCGACACCCTCTTCGGGGCCACCTTCCTCGTCCTCGCCCCCGAGCACCCCCTCACCCTGGAGCTTGCCGCCCCCGAGAGGCGGGAAGAGGTCCTGGCCTACGTGGAGGCCGCCAAGCGCAAGACGGAGATCGAACGCCAGGCGGAGGGCAGGGAGAAGACCGGGGTCTTCCTGGGGGCCTACGCCCAAAACCCCGCCACGGGGGAGAGGATCCCCATCTGGACGGCGGACTACGTGCTCTATGGCTACGGCACCGGGGCCATCATGGCCGTGCCCGGGCACGACCAGCGGGACTTTGAGTTCGCCAGGAAGTTCGGCCTTCCCATCAGGAAGGTGATTGAGCGGCCCGGAGACCCCCTTCCCGAGCCCCTGGAACGGGCCTACGAGGAGCCCGGGATCATGGTGAACTCCGGCCCCTTTGACGGCACGGAAAGCGAGGAGGGGAAGCGGAAGGTCGTCGCCTGGCTGGAGGAGAAGGGCCTGGGCAAGGGCCGGGTCACCTACCGCCTCCGGGACTGGCTCATCAGCCGCCAGCGCTACTGGGGGACCCCCATCCCCATGGTCCACTGCCAGGCCTGCGGGGTGGTGCCCGTGCCGGAGGAGGAGCTTCCCGTCCTCCTTCCCGACCTCAAGGACGTGGAGGACATCCGCCCCAAGGGGAAAAGCCCCCTGGAGGCCCACCCCGAGTTCTACGAGACCACCTGCCCCAGGTGCGGCGGCCCCGCCAGGCGGGACACGGACACCATGGACACCTTCTTTGACTCCAGCTGGTACTACCTGCGCTACACCGATCCCCATAATGACCAGCTTCCCTTCGCCCCCGAGAAGGCGGAGTTCTGGATGCCCGTGGACCAGTACATCGGCGGGGTGGAGCACGCCGTGCTGCACCTCCTCTACAGCCGCTTCTTCACCAAGTTCCTCCGCGACCTGGGGATGGTGAAGGTGGAGGAGCCCTTCCAGGGGCTTTTCACCCAGGGCATGGTCCTGGCCTGGACGGACTTCGGCCCCGTGGAGGTGGAAGGAAACACGGTGCGCCTCCCCGAGCCCACCCGGATCCGCCTGGAGATCGGGGAAAGGGAGCTTTCCCTGGAGGAGGTGCGGAAGATAGGGGCGGAGCTCCGGGACCATCCCGACGGCACCCTCCACCTCTGGAAGCCCGCCGTGATGAGCAAGTCCAAGGGCAACGGGGTCATGGTGGGGCCCTTCGTGAAGGAGCAAGGGGCGGACATCGCCCGCATCACCATCCTCTTCGCCGCTCCCCCCGAGAACGAGATGGTCTGGACCGAGGAGGGGGTCCAGGGGGCCTGGCGCTTCCTGAACCGCATTTACAGGCGGGTGGCCGAGGACCGGGAGGCCCTTTTGGGGACGAGCGGGGTCTTCCAGGCCGAGGCTTTGGAGGGGAAGGACCGGGAGCTCTATGCCAAGCTCCACGAGACCCTAAAGAAGGTGACGGAAGACCTGGAGGCCCTGCGCTTCAACACCGCCATCGCCGCCCTCATGGAGTTCCTGAACACCCTCTACGAGTACCGGAAGGCGCGCCCCGTGGCCCCGGTCTACCGCACCGCCGTTCGCTACTACCTGCAGATGCTCTTCCCCTTCGCCCCCCACCTGGCCGAGGAGCTTTGGCACTGGTTCTGGCCCGAAAGCCTCTTCCAGGCGGGCTGGCCCGAGCTGGACGAGAAGGCCCTGGAGAAGGACCTGGTGGAGGTGGCCGTGCAGGTGAACGGGAGGGTGCGGGGGACCATACGGGTTCCCAAGGACGCCCCCCTGGAGGTGGCCTTGGCCGAGGCCCTTAGGGTGCGGAACGTAAAGGCCCACCTGGAGGGCAAGGAGGTCCTCAAGGAGATCTACGTGCCCGGGAAGATCCTCAACCTGGTAGTGCGGGGGTAGGGAGGCTTAGGCGGGTGGCCTCGAGGCGGGCCACCTCCCCCGCCACCGGGGTGAGGAAGAGGCCCTGGCCCCCTTCCGCAAAGAGGAGCCTGGCATAGCCCAGGAAGAAGCCCTCGGCGTCCAGAAGGCCGAAGAGCCTTCCGGGCTCGGCCTTGGCCTCTAGGGGAAAGGCGCGGGGCCTGGCCTCCTGGAAGTGGGCGAAAAGCCTCTCCAGCCGGTTCTTTCGCCTGGCCCCGGGGGGCTTTTTCCGGGCCTCGGGAAGGGCGTGGGCGAGGCGGACCTTGAGGTCCTTCCGCCAGGCGAGGGCCCGGTAGAGCGCCTCTGACCCCAGGACCAGAACCTCGGCGGGCCTGAGGGCGTCCGCCTGCAGGAGGCGGTACTCCGGGTCCAGAAGCCCGTCCGTGTCCGCCACCGCCGGGTTTCCCGGGGGGATGAGCCGGGCTAAGCGCAGGGCGGCCACCAAGGCCTTGGCCTCCACCCCCGCGGGGGAGAGGGCCCCCACCAGGGTTCGGCGCACCAGAAAGAGGCGGCCTTCTTGGTAGCGGAAGAGGCTGAAGGTGCCGGGAAGCGCCCCCTGCCCCGGGTCCAGGTCCAGGAGGTAGGCCTCCCCCGCCCTTTCCAGAAGGCGGAGGGCCAGGGTGGTCTTGCCCACGTCCGTGGGGCCCGCCAGAAGGAGCATCCTCCAAGAGTCCACTTTAAATGGGGGAAAGAGGCATAACGCATTTTTGCCTATCGGCGGAAAAGGGTTATACTAGACCCACCATGGCCCTGTGGTTTGAGGAAAGCCAGGAGGAAAGGCAGGTGCTCGGGCCTTTCCGGGAGTTTCTGAAGGCGGAGGTGGCCCCGGGGGCGGCGGAGCGGGACCGCACCGGGGCCTTTCCCTGGGATCTGGTGCATAAGCTCGCCCGGCTCGGGGTCTTCGGGGCCCAGGTGCCCGAGGCCTACGGGGGGGCGGGGCTTTCCACCAGGCTTTTCGCCCGCATGGTGGAGGAGGTGGCCTATTACGACGGGGCCCTCGCCCTCACCGTGGCCAGCCACAACTCCCTGGCCACCGGGCACATCCTCCTCGCCGGGAGCGAAAGGCAGAAGGAGGTCTTTTTGCCCAGGCTTGCCTCGGGGGAGGCCCTGGGGGCCTGGGGGCTCACGGAGCCCGGCTCGGGCTCGGACGCCGCCGCCCTCAAGACCAAGGCGGAGAGGGTGGAGGGGGGGTGGGTCTTAAACGGCACTAAGCAGTTCATCACCCAGGGGAGCGTGGCCGGGGTCTACGTGGTGGTGGCCCGTACCGACCCCGCCCCAAGCCCGGAGAAGAGGCACCTAGGCATCTCCGCCTTCGCCTTTTTCCGCCCCGAGCGGGGGCTAAAGGTAGGGCGGAAGGAGGAGAAGCTTGGCCTCAACGCCTCGGACACCGCCCAGCTCGTGCTGGAGGACCTTTTCCTCCCCGAGGAGGCCCTTTTGGGCGAGCGGGGAAAGGGCTTTTACCACGTGCTTAAGGTCCTGGACGGGGGGCGGATCGGCATCGCCGCCATGGCCGTGGGCCTGGGCCGGGCCGCCTTGAACTTTGCCCTCGCCTACGCCAAAGGGAGGGAGGCCTTCGGCAGGCCCATCGCCGAGTTTGAGGGGGTTTCCTTCAAGCTGGCCGAGGCGGCCACGGAGCTGGAGGCGGCGAGGCTTCTCTACCTCAAGGCGGCGGAGCTCAAGGACGCGGGAAGGCCCTTTACCCTCGAGGCCGCCCAGGCCAAGCTCTTCGCCAGCGAGGCGGCGGTTAAGGCCTGCGACGAGGCCATCCAGGTCCTCGGGGGCTACGGCTACATCAAGGACTACCCGGTGGAGCGCTACTGGCGGGACGCCCGCCTGACCCGCATCGGCGAGGGAACCAGCGAGATTCTGAAGCTGGTCATCGCCCGGCGCCTTCTAGAAGCGGTGTGAGGGCGAGGGGCTTGGGGGTCTTGAGGGCCAGCTGCCCGCAGGCCGCCCCCACGTCCTGCCCCCGGCTCCACCGTATGGAGGTGGGCACCCCCTGGCGCTTAAGCTCCTCGGCGAAGGCCAGGAGGCCCGCCTTGGGGGTTCCCTCCACCGGGGCGCCTTCCCAGGGGTTAAAGGGAATGAGGTTCACGTGGGCGCTTAGGCCCTTGAGGAGCTTGGCCAGGAGCCGGGCCTGCCAGGGGTGGTCGTTCACCCCCTTGAGCAGGGTGTACTCAAAGGTGACCCGCCGCTTGGTCTTGGCGTAGTAGTGGCGGACCGCCTCCAGGATCTCGGCGATGGGGTAGCGGTGGGCGGTGGGGATGATCTGCTTGCGGGTCTCGTCGTCGGGGGCGTGGAGGGAGAGGGCGAGGCGCACCCCCAGGTCCTCCTCGGCGAGGCGGTAGATTCCCTTGGGGATGCCCACGGTGGAGAGGGTGATGCGCCTTGGGCTCATGGCCAAGGCCTTCTTGTGGAGCATGATGCCTATGGCCTTGAGGACGTTCTTCAGGTTGAGCAAGGGCTCCCCCATGCCCATGAGGACCACGTTCCGGATCTCCCGAGGGGAGATCCCCTGGTGGTGGGCGATGGCGAGAAGCTGGGAGAGGATCTCCGCCGCGGTGAGGTTGCGGCCGAAGCCCAAGGCCCCCGTGGCGCAGAAACTGCACCCCGCCGGGCAGCCCACCATGCTGGAGAGGCAGACGGTCTTGCGGTTCTCGTAGGGCATGTAGACGGCCTCGGTCCTCTGGCCGTCCAGGAGGGTGAAGAGGTACTTCACGCTCCCGTCCTGGCTCGGGAAGGCCTGGACCAGGGAGAACTCCAAGAGGCGCCACTCCCGGCTCAAAGCCTCCCGCAGGGCCTTGGGCAGGTCGGTCATCTCGGAAAAGTCCAAGGCCCCCTTGGTGTAGAGCCAGTGGATGATCTGGGCCTTGCGGAAGCCCTCGCCGGGGAGTTCTTCGGGAAATAGCTCCAGGATGGGCCTCATGCTACCCCCTCGTAGAGGGCGGCGAGGGGGAGGGTCCCCTCGAGGCAGGGAAGGACCAGGGTTTCCCCTAAGGCCTCTTCCCAGAACCCTCCCGGGGTCCTCCGGTAAAGAACCCCTCCCGGCCGCCCGCTTTCCAAGATCAGGTAGCCCAGAAGGCTCGGGAGGCGAAGGTAGCGGGAAAGCTTCTCCCGCCGGTCCTGGACCTCCGTGTTCGGGGAAAGCACCTCCGCCACCAGACAGGGGGAGGTCTCGTACAGGGGGTGGGCCTTGGGGCCGCACACCACCATGACGTTGGGGTAGTAGAAGGTGTCCTCGGAGAGCTTGAGCTTCACCGTCTCGCTGTAGACCCTGCACCCCTTGGCCCGGGCCAGGGGTTTGAGGAGGGCCACCAGGTTGGTGACGATGAGGTTGTGGTCCAGGCTGGCCCCCGCCATGGCGTAGGGAAAGCCCTGGAGGAGCTCGTGGCGGAGGGGGCTTTCCCTCTCCAGGGCCAGGTACTCTTCCTCCGTCAGGGGGCGCAGGGCCCGCTCGGTCATCCCCCCATTATAGCCGAAGCCTACCGTAGCCCCAAAGGAGGCCCAGGAGGAGGAGAAGAAGCCCCAAGGGCCTGGGTTTCGCCAAAAGGCCCAGGAAGGCCCCGAAGAGGAGGAGGCCTAGGCCCACCCGGCCCCGGCCTTCCCGGAAGGCCCGTCCCGCGAGAAACCCTAGGAGGAGGGGAAGGGCGAAGAGGACGAGGAGGAGGAGCCCGGCGGCGAAGGCGAAGGAGGTCAAAGCCGTTTTTCCTCCGGGGCGAAGCCCTCCACCCAGAAGCTCCCGTCCTTGCGGAACTCCTTCTTCCAGACGGGGAGGACCTGCTTCACCCGGTCAATGGCGTACTGGCAGGCGGCGAAGGCCTCCTTGCGGTGCCGGGCCGAGACCACGATGGCGATGGAGGCCTCCCCGGGGTCCACCCGGCCCAGGCGGTGCCAGAGGGCGATGCGCCCCAGGGGCCAGCGGGCGCGCATCTCTTCCAGGATTTCCGCCATGACCCTCAGGGCCATCTCCGGGTAGGCCTCGTACTCCAAGAAGACCACCTCCTCCCCCCGGTTGGGGCTTCGGGTGGTGCCCAGGAAGCTCACCACCGCCCCGTACTCGGGGGCCGTGGCCCAGGCCACCAGGGCCTTAAGGTCCAGGACCTCCTGGGTGAGGCCGTAGGAGTCCTGTCCCCCCGAGACCGGGGGGAGGAAGGCCACCTCGTCCCCTTCCTTTAAGGGGGTTTCCGCCCCCGCCAGGGCCTGGTTCACCGCGGCCATGCCCCCCTCCAGGCGAAGCCCGGGGAAAAGCCTTTCCAGGGCCTCCTTGGCCTCTTTGACCCGGGCCCCCGCGGGAAGGTCTAGGAGGAGGCGGTCCTTTCCGGCCTGTTCCCGGTAAAGGGCGAAGAGGCGGACCTCAACGCGCATGGCTCCCAGTATAGACCCGGGTGAGCCCCAGGACCACGGAGAGGGCCTCGGGGTAGCGCATGCGCATGGGGCCCAGGAGGACGATCTCCCCAAGCCACTCCCCTTTCTGGAAGCCCGCCTGCACCTGGGAAAGCCCCTCCACCTCCCCCACCCGCACGTCCACGCCCCCAGGAGGGGTGAGGAGGTCCTCGCCGCCCTCCTCGTACAGGCGTACCAGGCGCTCCAGGAAGCCGGGGTCCTGGGCCTCGGGCTCCTTGAGGGCCTGGGAGAGGCCTTCCCGGTAGGTGAGGAAAAGCCCGCCGAAAAGGGCCCTCTGGAGGAGGGCGAAAAGCTCTTCCAGGCCCGGGGGAGGCTGGGCCGGGGGGGTGAAGGGGCGGGCCAGGGCCTCCTCCGCCTGCCGGAGCTTTTCGGGGGGGAGGAGGAGGGGAAGCCGGGCCTCCTTCACCCGCCCCCCCTCCAGCACCAGGACCGCCAGGGTGCCTTCGGGCAGGGGGGAGAGGTGGACCTGGAGGACCCTGGGGGCCTTCTTGGGCCTGAGGTGGAGGAGGGCCGGGTAGCCGGAAAGCCCGGAGGCCATCTTTACCAGGAAGGCCTCGGGCTCCCTGGCCCCTTCCAAGGCCTTCTCCAGCCGGGCCTGGGTGGCCTCGGGCAGGGGCTTGGGGGGGAGGAGGGAGAGGGAGTACTGGCGGTAGGCCTGCCGGGTGGGCACCCGCCCGGCGGAGGCGTGGGGCTTGGTGAGGTAACCCATCTCCTCGAGGGCGATGAGCTCGTACCGGGCCAGGGCAGGGGAAAGCCCCAGGCCCTCGGCGATCCTTGCCGAGGGCACCGGGGCCTTGGTTCGGATGTACTCCTCCACCAGGCGGTGAAGGATGCGCCGCTGCCTGGCCGTCACACCCTTATTGTACCGGGGTCACGGCGGCTTCGTCCTCCTCCCCGGTGCGGATGCGGTAGACCTTCTCCACCGGGATCACGAAGACCTTGCCATCCCCCACCTCCCCGGTGCGGGCCGCCTTGAGGATGGCCTCCACCGTGGGCTTGACGAAGGGCTCGGAGACCCCGATCTCCAGGCGCACCTTCTCGTGAAGCTCCATCTTCACCGTGGTGCCCCGGTAGGTCTCCACCTTTTCCGTCTCCCCCCGTGGCCCTGGACCCGGCTTAGGGTGAGCCCGCGGACCTCCGCCTTGAAAAGCGCCTCCAGAACCTCGCCTAGCTTCTCCGGGCGGACGATGGCCACGATGAGCTTCACGCCTCACCTCCCACCGGCCTGCCCTTGGGAAGGGGGGGCAGGCTCTCGGAAGGCACCAGGATGGCCCCCTCCCCCGAGGTGTACGCCTCCTCCCCGTGCTGGGTCACGTCCAGGCCCGTTCCCTCCTCCCTGGGGCTCGCCCGCAAGGGGGTGAAGAGGCCCACCAGCTTGAGGAGGAGGAAGGTGCCTAGGGCCGAGTAGAGGACCGCCGCCAGGACCGCCACCGCCTGAATCCCAAGCTGGGCGGGGTTTCCGAAGAGGAGGCCGTCCGCCACCCCGTTCCAGGCCTTCTCCGCGAAGACCCCGGTGAGGAGGGCCCCGGTGATCCCTCCCACCCCGTGGCCGGCGAAGACGTCCAGGCTGTCGTCAAGCCGGGTCTTTGCCCGCCAGAGGAGGGTGTAGTAGCTGGGGAAGGCGGCCACCGCGCCCAGGACCAAGGCGAAAAGGGGAGAGACGAAGCCCGCCGCCGGGGTGATGGCCACCAGACCCACCACGATGGCCGTGGCCAGGCCCACCGCCGTGGCCTTGCCGGTGCGGAGGAGGTCCAGGAGGGTCCACACCACGAGGGTGGCCGCGGGGGCCAGCATGGTGTTCACGAAGGCCAAGCCGGCGGAGGCGTTGGCCGCCAGGGCGCTTCCCCCGTTGAAGCCAAACCAGCCGAACCAGAGGAGGGCCGCACCCAGGAGGGCCAGGGGGACGTTGTGGGGCAGGATGGCCTGGCGTCCGAAGTCCTTCCTGGGTCCCAGGACCAAGGCCCCCACCAGGGCGGCGATGCCGGCGTTGATGTGCACCACCGTCCCCCCGGCGAAGTCCAGGGCTCCCCAGGACCCCAAGAACCCCCCGCCCCAGACCCAGTGGGCCAGGGGGGCGTAGACGAAAAGGCCCCAGAGGGTGAGGAAGGCCAGGTAGGCGGAAAAGCGCATCCTCTCCACCAGGGCCCCCGAGACCAGGGCGGCGGTGATGATGGCGAAGGTGCCCTGGAAGGCCAGGAAGAGGATGTGGGGAATAGAGCCCTTGGCCTCGAGGCCCACCCCCTTCAGGAGGGCGTGCCGGAGGCTTCCCAGGAGGCTTCCGCCGTCGCCGAAGGCCAGGGTGTACCCGAGAAGGGCCCAGCCCACGCCCACGAAGCCCAGGGCGGCGAAGCTCATCATCATGGTGTTCAAGGCGTTTTTGCTCCGCACCAGCCCCCCGTAAAAGAGGGCCAAAGCCGGGGTCATGAGGAGGACGAGGGCCGTGGACACCAGCATCCAGGCGGTGTCCGCCCCGTTCAGGCCCTGCGCCCAAGCCCCGCCGGCGAGTCCTATGGCCGCTATGCCCAACCTGTAACCAGGGTTCCGCATACCCACCCCCTTGGGGAAAAGGGTAGACTAGGGTGTGCCAGATGTCAAGTCTCTTGCTGACAGCAAGCAAACACTATTGGGACAACAACCCTAATACGGCCACTTTTGCCAGCATATCGTCCGGAAAGATTGTGGCACTTGTCAAATGCTTGCTTGACACCCTGCGCGCGCTTTTCCCCTTCCCCCGGCTTCCGTAAACTGGAGCCCGTGACGTGGGAGGAGCTTGTGGAACGCCTGGCCCAAGGCCAGGACGAGCGCACCCTCTTTCTGCCCCCCGACCTTTCCCCGGAGGAACTCGCCCGCTACGCCGCGGGGCTGGCCAACCACAGAGGGGGGTTGCTCCTCCTGGGCGTGAGCCGGGAGGGGCGGGTCCTGGGGGCGGCGGAAATCCACCCCCTCCAGGTCACCCACGCCCTTTTCCAGCTCACCCAGGGCCTCCTTCTGCCCTACGTGGAGGCGGTGGAGGGTCCCGGGGGGCGGGTTTTGGCCCTCCACGTGCCCCAAAGCCCGGCGGCCATCGCCGTGGGGGTGGGGCGGGTGCCCTTCTGGGACGGGAAGCGCCTGACGGAACTCAGGGTGGGCCAGGCCCTGCCCGAGCCCGACTTCACCGCCCAGGTGCTCCCGGCGGCCAGCCTCTCCGACCTGGACCCGGTGGAGGTGCTGCGCTTAAGGCGCATCCTGGAGGAGCGGGGGAGCAACCTGGCGGCCTTGCCGGACCTCGAGCTTCTCTTCGCCCTGGGCCTCTTGGAGCGGGTGGAGGGGGAGGAGCGCCCCACGGTGGCGGGCCTCCTCCTGGCGGGGACGCCCCTCGCCTTGAGGCGGCTTCTTCCCCAGGCCGAGGTGAGCTACTACTTCCACGAGGCCGAGGAGGGGTACGCCTTCCGGGAGGACCTCCTGAGGCCCATCCCCGCCCTCCTGGAAAGGCTTCGCGACCTCATCCAGGCCCGCAACCGGGTGCGCTACCTCACCGTGGGGCTCTTCCGCCTCGAGGTCTGGGACTTTGACCAGGAGGTCTACCGGGAGGCTCTCCTGAACGCCCTGGTCCACCGGGACTGGCAGAGCCGGGACGCCATCCAGGTGCACCACCACCGGGACCGCCTGGAGGTCTCCAACCCCGGCGGCTTCCCCCCCGGGATCACCCCGGAAAACGTCCTCCGCCACCCTCCCAAGCGGCGGAACCCCCGCCTGGCCGAGGCCCTCTACCGCCTGGGCTACGTGGAGCGGGCGGGAAGCGGGGTGGACAAGATGTACCGCCTCCTCCTCAAGTACGGCAAGGAGCCCCCGGAGTACCGCCTTTTTCCGGAGGCCCTGACCCTCGTCCTCTACAACCCCGAGCTGGACGAGGCCTTCGTGCGGGAGCTAGCCGAGGCCCAGGAGCGCTTCGGGGCCTTCAGCCTGGACCACCTCATCGCCGTGGCCCACCTGAGGCGGGTGGGGGAGGCCACCCTGGGGGAGCTTTCCCGCGCCCTGCAGCTTCCCGAGGAGGCCTCGAGGCGGGTCCTCGCCCGCATGGAGCGCATGGGGCTTGTGCGCAAGGAGGGGGGCAGGTACCATCTGGCCCGCAAAGACCCCTTGGCCGAACGGGCCCTGGGTCTTCTGGAAACCCCCAGGCCCAGGCGGGACCTGGAGGAGGCCTTGGGCCTTTCCCGGAGGGGGGTCCTGGCCCTTCTCCACCGCCTCACCCGGGAGGGCCGGGTGGAAAGGGTGGGCCGGGGAGCGGCCACCCGCTACCGCCGCAGGGGGTAGCCCGTGGTCCACCTCGCCCTTTACCAGCCCGAGATCCCGCAAAATGCGGGCAACGTGGCCCGCACCGCCGCCGCCTTGGGCTTTCCCCTCCACCTCATCCATCCCCTGGGCTTTCTCTTGGGAAGCCCCAAGCTCAAGCGGGCGGGGCTGGACTACTGGCCCCACGTGGACCTCCGGGTCCACGATACCTTTGAGGCCTTCCTCCAGGCCCTGCCCCCGGGGACCAGGGTCTTGGCCTTCAGCGCCCGGGCGGGGGAAGACCTGTACCAGGCCCGCTTCCTCGAGGGGGACTGCCTCCTCTTCGGCCCCGAGACCCGGGGGCTTCCCCAGGAGGTCCTGGCCCGCTTCCCCGCCCTCAGGATCCCCATGCCGGGGCCCGTGCGCTCCCTGAACCTGGCGGTGGCCGTGGGGGTGGCGGCCTACGAGGCCTACCGCCAGCTTAAGGCCCGCTCCTAAAGGGGCGGAAGAGGCCAGAATAGAAGCGTGCGGGCTTATTCCACCGCCCACCTCTCCTTCCCCCTGCCTGAGGGGCACCCCTTTCCCCTCTACAAGTACCCGGGGGTGGCCGAGGCCCTGGAGGGACTTCTCCACATCCTTCCCGCTCCCGAGGTTCCCCGGGAGGCCCTCTTCCTGGCCCACGACCCGAACTACTTGGAACGGCTCTTCGGCGAAGGGCTCAGCCGGCAGGAGTCCTTGCGGCTTGGCCTGCCCTTCAGCCGGGGCCTTCTCCTCCGCGCCCTCCACGCCGCCGGGGGGACCCTCGCCGCCGCCCTGGACGCCCTGGAGGGGGGCCTCGGCCTCAACCTCGCCGGGGGCACCCACCACGCCTTCCCTGACCGGGCCGAGGGGTATAGCCTCTTCAACGACGTGGCCGTGGCCGTCCGCTGGCTCCGCGTGCGGGAGGGGTTTCGGGGCCGGGTTTTGGTGGTGGACCTGGACGCCCACCAGGGGAACGGCACGGCGGTCTTCTTCCAGGAAGACCCTTCCGTCTTCACCCTCTCCCTCCACGGGGAGCGGAACTACCCCCTGAAGAAGGAACGGGGCGACCTGGACGTGGGCCTCCCCGATGGGGTGGGGGACGAGGCCTACCTCTGGGCCCTGGAGGAAGCCCTGGAAAAGGCCCAGGGTTTCCGGCCCCACCTCGTCTTCTACAACGCCGGGGTGGACGTCCTGAAGGGGGACCGCTTCGGCAGGCTCGCCCTAAGCCTGGAGGGGGTGAGGCGGCGGGACGAGCGGGTCTTCCGCTTCGTGAAGGCCTTGGGCGTTCCCCTGGTGGTGGTCATGGGCGGGGGGTACAACCGGGACCCTGGGCTTACCGTGGAGGCCCACGCCGGGACCTACCGCCTGGCCCTGAGCTCCTTGGCGTAGGTGGCCACGGCCTCCTCGAGGCTAAAGCCCAGGTTGCGGTAAAGTTCCAAGGCCCCCTTCTCGTGGTCGTGGGCCCGCACCCGGAAGAGGGTCGCCCCCCTCCTCTTGGCGAGCCTGGCGGCCTCGGAGAGGAGGGCGCGGCCGATGCCCTGGCCCCGGGCCTCGGGGATGACCCCGATGTAGGCCACGTTGGCCTCCTTCCCCTCCAGCTCCACCTCGGCCATCCCCACGGGCTTTTCCCCCCGGTAGGCCACCAGGAGGTGGACCGCCGGGTGTTGGAAGTGCTCCTGGAGTTCCTCGTCCGTCCACTTGAGCCTTAGGGCCCAGCCCTCCTCGCTCTCCCGGTACAGCTCCCGGTAGACCTCGGGTCCCGGGAAGCCCCTCTGGATCCGCACCCCCTCGGGGGTGGGGTAGTCCAGGCCCTCGGGGTTTTTCACGAAGAAGTAGGTGAGGTGGAGGAGGTCGTACCCGGCCCCCTCCAAGACTTCCCGGAGGGTGTGGTTCTCCTCCCGGGGGAAGGCATAGAGCCTTTCCACGCCGAGCTCCTTGGCCCGCTCCTCGGCGGCCTTTAAGAGGGGGGGAGGTCCTCCTTCCGGTAGGCCAGGGGGCCTTCCAGGGCCGCCCCGTCCCAGAAGGGGTAGAGGCCCACGTACCCCACCACCGCCTCCCCCTCCAGGAGGACCAGCCCGTCCTCCAGCTCCTCGGCCAGGCCCTCGAGGTCCCGGGCCTCCGGGGCCAGGACCCCCCGCTCGGGGCTTTGGTCCATGTGGCGGAGGAGCTCTAGAAGCCCCGGCAGGTCCTTTCTGGCCACGGGCCGGATCATGCCCTTAGTTTACCCCCTCCCTAGGGGCAGGGGGCCAGGTTGAGGGCCTTCACCACCCCCTCCACCCCGTAGAACTCCACCAGGGAAAGCCTGGCGTAGTCCTGCTCGAGCCTCAGGCCCTCTTCCGGTGGGAGGGGGAGGGCGAGGCTTAGGGCGGCCCGGTTCAGGGTGCAGTTGCCCACCAGGAGGATGGCCTGGCCGGCGTGCTTGGCAAGGAGGCCTTTCACCGCCCGCTTGCCCCGCTTCCAGGCCTCCGCCACGCTTTCCCCTTGGGGTGGGGCGAAGCCCGCCTCGTCCGCCGTCCAGGCGGCCACGGCCTCGGGGAAGCGGGTCTGGACCTCGGCGAAGCTCTTCCCCTCCCAGAGGCCCCAGCTCCTTTCCCGGAGCTCGGGGAGGAGGGAGAAGGGGACGGAAAGCCGCTCTCCCAAAAGGGCCGCGGCCTCGGCCTCCGCCAGGCTGTCGGCGGCGTAGATGTGGGCCACGGGGTAGCTCCTGAGGAGGGGGAGGAGGGCGAGGAGGGCCCTTCTCCCTTCCTCGCTCAGGGGAAGCCCCGGGTGGCTGTAGAGGAGGTGGTGGGGGTTCTCCACGGGGCCCGCCCGGGTGAGGAGGAGGGTGGTCTTCCGGTGGGGGCCCTTCAGGAAGTGGGCGAGGAGGCCCATGACCGTAGAATACGGGGGTGGAGCAGTGGGTCATCGTGAACCCCGCCGCAGGCCGCGGCAAGGTGGGGAGGCTTTCCGGGGCCATCCTGAAGGCGGCCCGCGCGGAGGGGGCCAAGGCCTTCCTCACGGAGGGGCCGGGCCACGCCACCGAGCTCGCCCGCCTTGCTCCCGAGGGGGCCCGGGTGGTGGCCGTGGGGGGGGACGGCACGGTGCACGAGGTCCTAAAGGGCCTCGCCGGCACCGGGAAGGTCCTGGGCGTGGTCCCCATCGGAAGCGGCAACGACTTCGCCCGGATGCTAGGCCTTAGAGGCCTTCCCTGGCCGGAGGCCTTGGAGCTTGCCCTTCACGCCCCTGAGGAGGCGGTGGACCTGGGGGTGGTGAACGGGGAGCCCTTCGGGGCCTCCCTGGGGATCGGCTTTGACGCCCTGGTGGCCAAGAAGGCCCTTTCCGCTCCCGCTTTCCTCCGGGGGATGCCCCGCTACCTCTACGCCCTCTTCGGGGTGCTCAAGGACCTGCGCCTGCCGGAAGGAAGGGTCCTGGTGGACGGGGAGGAGGTCCACCGGGGAAGGATGCTCCTCCTCGCCGCCATGAACGGCCCCGCCTACGGGGGCGGCATCCCCATGGCCCCCATGGCCGACCCCCGGGACGGGAGGCTTTCCGTGGTGCTGGCGGGGGAGTTTTCCCGGCTGGGGGTGGTGTTCATCCTGCCGAAGCTCCTTCTGGGCCGGCACCTCGGCCATCCGGAGTTGCGGGCCTACGCCGGGCGGGAGGTCCAGGTGGCCTTCCCCCACCCCGTCCCCGCCCACGCCGATGGGGAGCTTCTTGCGGAGGCCTCCCTTTACCGGGCCGAGGTGCGGCCCTTGGGGCTTAGGGTGGTGGGGGGAAGGGCTCTGGCCCGGGGAAAGGCGCCCCTGCCCCAGCCTGCGGGGGCCTAGAAGGCTCCCCGGATGGCCGAGTCCCGGACGAACTCATCCTTGGGCCTTTCCAAGGCGGCCTTTAACCGTTCCGCCGCCCGGGCCAAGGAAGCCATCTGCGCCCTAAGCTTCGTTTCCCTCGTCAAGGAGGATCCCTTCCTTTTCCACCGCCTCCCTAAGCCCCGGGGCCCAGGAAACCTCCACCAGGTCCAGGGACTGGAGAATGGGTAGGTCTTCCAGGGCTTCCCTAAGCTCCGCCAGGGTGGCCAGGTCCAGGGGGGGGTCGGCGAGGAGGGCCAGGTCGTAGTCCGAGCGGGGGCCCGCCTCCTTCCTCGCCCGGGAACCGAAGAGGTAGAGGCGGTAGCGCCGCCCCTTGAGCCGCTTTCGCACCCGGCGCCTTACCTCCTCCAGGACCTCGCCCTCCGTCACGGCCCCATTCTACCCGTATACTTATCCCATGCGCGGCCTTTCCCAAAGGGTCCAGGCCATGAAGCCCTCGGCCACGGTGGCGGTGAACGCCAAGGCCCTCGAGCTCAGGCGCAGAGGAGTGGACCTGGTGGCCCTGACCGCCGGGGAGCCCGACTTTGACACCCCCGAGCACGTGAAGGAGGCGGCGAGACGCGCCCTCGCCCAGGGCAAGACCAAGTACGCGCCCCCTGCGGGGATCCCTGAGCTTAGGGAGGCCTTGGCGGAGAAGTTCCGCCGGGAAAACGGCTTGGAGGTGGCCCCTGACCAGACCATCGTCACCGTGGGGGGGAAGCAGGCCCTCTTCAACCTCTTCCAGGCCATCCTGGACCCCGGGGACGAGGTCATCGTCCTCGCGCCCTACTGGGTGAGCTATCCCGAGATGGTGCGCTTCGCCGGGGGGGTGCCGGTGGAGGTGGAGACCCTCCCCGGGGAGGGCTTCGTCCCCGACCCCGAAAGGGTGCGCCAGGCCATCACCCCCCGTACCAAGGCCCTGGTGGTGAACTCCCCCAACAACCCCACGGGGGCGGTTTACCCCGAGGAGGTCTTGAGGTCTTTGGCGGAGCTCGCCGTGAAGCACGATTTCTACCTGGTCTCCGACGAGATCTACGAGCACCTCATCTACGAGGGGGTCCACTTCTCCCCGGGCCGGGTGGCCCCCGAGCACACCGTCACCGTGAACGGGGCGGCCAAGGCCTTCGCCATGACGGGCTGGCGCATCGGCTACGCCTGTGGGCCCAAGGCGGTCATCCAGGCCATGGCCAACGTCTCCAGCCAGTCCACCACCAGCCCCGACACCATCGCCCAGTGGGCCACCCTCGAGGCCCTCACCAACCAGGAGGCCTCCCGGGCCTTCGTGGAGATGGCCCGCGGGGCTTACCGCAGAAGGCGGGACCTCCTCCTGGAAGAACTTTCCGGGATGGGCCTTAAGGCCGTGCGCCCCAGCGGGGCCTTCTACGTGCTCCTGAACACCGCTCCCTTCGCCGAGGACGAGGTGAAGGCGGCGGAAAGGCTCCTGGAGGCGGGGGTGGCGGTGGTCCCGGGCACGGACTTCGCCGCCTTTGGCCACGTCCGCCTCTCCTACGCCACCAGCGAGGAAAACCTCAAGAAGGCCCTGGAGCGCTTCGCCCGGGCCCTGGCTCAGTAGCGGCGCCTCTTCCCGGGGGCGAGGAGGAGAAGGGCCCCCAGGGTCACGCACACATCCGCCAGGTTGAAGACGGGGAAGTTGGCCACCAGGGGGATGGGGGTGCCCAGGTCCAGGTAGTCCACCACCCACCCCCGGCCCAGGCGGTCCACGCCGTTGCCCAGGGCCCCCGCGGCGAGGAGGGAGAGGGCCAAGGCCCGCCAGAAGGAGTAGGGCCGCCTCGCCAGGAGGAAGAGGAGAACCCCTCCCACCAGGAGGCTCAGCCACCCCAGGAGGTAGGCCCGGCCCTCCAGGAGGCCAAAGCCCGCCCCGCTGTTCCGCACCAGGGTGAGGTAAAGGAGGTCCCCGAGAAAGGGCCTGGGCACGGGGGAGAGGTTTTCCAGAGCCCAGAGCTTGAGGATCTGGTCCAGGGCCAGGAGCAGGGGTACGAGCACCGTGGGCATCCCCAAAAGTCTACCTTGTGCTATACTCCAAAGGGTTTGCCTTCGGGCAGGAGGGTGCCATGTCCAAGGTGTGCGAGATCAGCGGGAAGCGGCCCATCGTGGCCAACAGCATAGAAAGGCGGGGTAAGGCCAAGCGGCAAGGAGGCGTGGGCAAGAAGACCACCGGGATTTCCAAGAGGCGCCAGTACCCCAACCTGCAGAAGGTGCGGGTCCGGGTGGCGGGGCAGGAGGTCACCTTCCGCGTGGCCACAAGCCACATCCCCAAGGTCTACGAGCTCCTGGAGCGGGCCAAGGGCCTGAAGCTGGAAGGCCTTTCCGCCAAGCAGATCAAGAAGGAGCTCCTCAAGCTCCTCTGATACCCCTTCGCCGCCAGGCCTTTTGCGCCGGGGATTGCGGGTTGCGGAACCCACCTGCGGCCGCTTAGTATGGCCCCGTGGGCTGGAAGCCGGGGCACTACCTCCTTTTGGCCGTGGGCCTCTACGCCCTGGTGGCGACCCTGGCCTTGACCTCCCGGGGGCGGCAGGTGGCGGCCTTGCGCCAGGAGGTGGCGGTCTACCGGGCCAAAGCCCAGTGGGTCCCGGAGGGCTACCTCCTGCCCCTTCCCGGGGCCTGCCTGCCCTCCCGCCCCGAGAACCTGCCGGGCGCCCCCCGACCCTACCGCAAGGGGGTGAGCGCGGGCTTCGTGTTCCAAAACGGGGACGCCTGCGTGCCCGTGGTGCGGGGGATGGGGGTGGTGGCCGCCTTCTTTGGCGAGGTGGTGAAGGTGGACCGGGACTATAAAGAGCCCGGTCCGGAGGACTTTCGGGCCCTATTGGAGCGGGTGAGGGAGGGGGCTTCCCCCGAGGAGATGGACCGGCTTCGGGGCCTCGAGGTCCACCTCCGCCATCCCGACGGCCGCACCAGCGTCTACGCCCACCTCCAGGCCCCCTACCCCGGGCTTAGAGTGGGAAGCCGGGTTCACCGCGGAGACCCCATCGGCTACCTGGGGAACACCGGCCTCCAGGGCGGGGCGCCCAGGCTCCTCTTTGAGGTCTGGGAGGGGGAGCCCGACCGAAGCCCCTTCCTCTTCCAGGGCCTTGCCGGCGAGGAGCTCCTGCGCCAGGCCAAGGCCTTCTTCGGCTTAGAATAGCCCCATGCGGGAGGCCTTCCTCCGGGTCTGGGAGAACCCCTACGTCCGGGTTCTGGTTTACCTCTTCCTCCTCTACTTGGCCTACCGCCTGCTGGTCCGGGCCTGGCCAGCCCTCTCCGTGCTCCTCGCCGCCTTCGCCTTCGCCTACCTCACCCACCCCCTGGTGCGCTTTTTTGAGGCCAGGCGCCTTCCCCGCGTCCTGGGGGTGGTCTTGGTCTACCTGGGCTTGGGCCTCTTCCTGGGCCTGGCCTCCTTCCTCGCCGCCCAGACGGTGGCGGAGCTCTCCCGCCTGGCCCAGGAGCTTCCCCGCCTCCTGGAACCCCTCCTGGCGTGGCTTGCGGGCCTGCCCGACCGGGTGCGGGCCGTGCCCGTGCCCAAGGGCCTCGAGCCCATCCTCACCGAGGCCACCCGCCACCTCCAGGGGCTTTTGCAAAGCTTTCTGGAAACCTTGGTTCGCTGGCTGCAGGGGCTTTTCGCCCAAGGGGGGAACCTTCTGGGCTTTTTCGCCTCCTTGCTGGGCGGGCTCTTCCAACTCCTCACCGCCCTTACCCTCTCCATCTACTTCCTCTACGACCTGCCCCGCCTGGGCCGGGCGGCCTTACGGGTTTTCCCCGAGCCCTACCAGCCCCTGGTGGCCGAGCTTGCGGCCAAGCTGGACCGGAGCGTGGGCGGGTACGTGCGGGGCCAGCTCCTGGTGGCCTTCTGCGTGGGGCTTATCGTGGGGGTGGGGCTCTGGCTGGTGGGAGTGCCCCTGGCGGCGAGCCTGGGGTTTTTGGCGGGGATCTTCAACCTCATCCCCTTCGTGGGGGTGATCGTCTCCGGGGTGCCCGCCTTGCTTTTGGCGGCCACGGGGGGGTGGCTCAAGGCCCTCCTCGCCCTCCTGGTGCTTTGGCTCGCTAACCAGCTGGAGGGCAACCTCCTGGGCCCCCTCATCGTGGGCCGGGCCACTAGGCTCCACCCCATCACCGCCATCGCCGCCATCCTGGTGGGGGCGAGCCTCTTCGGCCTCTGGGGCGCCCTTTTAGGGGTGCCCGCCGCCGCCTTCCTCAAGGTGCTCCTAGAGGACTACTACCGGAAGAGCCGCTTTTACCGGGAAGGCTGAAGAAGTCCAGGGGCCTAGGGAAGCCGCTCCTCCTCCGTGGCCAGTTCCTCGGGCTCCAGCTGCCCGGGCAAGAGGAGGTTCAGCGCCACTCCCGCCAGGGCGGCCAGGGCCATGCCGCTCACCTTGAGGGGCACCTCCGCCCCCGCCACTTGAATCGCCCCCAGGTTGGCCACCGCCCCGCCCAGGCCCAGGACCAGGACGGCCGAGACCACCATGAGGTTGCGGCTATGGGTGAAGTCAATCTCCGCCTCGGCCAGGGTGCGGATGCCGATGGAGGCGATCATGCCGAAAAGCAGCATGGAGATCCCGCCCAAAACCCCCTGGGGCAGGGTTTGGAGGAGGGCGGCGAGCTTGGGCGAAAAGGAAAGCAGGATGGCGAAGATCGCGGCGATGCGCAGGACCAGGGGGTCGTAGACCCGGGTCACCGCCAGGACGCCCGTGTTCTCCGAGTAGGTGGTGTTGGCGGGGCCGCCCAGAAGCCCGGCGAGGCTGGTGGCGAGCCCGTCCCCCAGGAGGGTGCGGTGGAGGCCAGGCCGGGCGAAGAAATCCTTCCCCACCACCCTCCCGTTGGTGAGGATGTCCCCGATGTGCTCCATCACCGTCACGAAGGCCACGGGGGCGATGAGGAGCACCGCCCCCCACTCCAAGGTGGCCAGGGTGAGGGGGGGGAGGCCCACCCAGGGGGCCTCGGCCAAGGGCTTGAGGTCCACCCGCCCCAGGAGAAGGGCCAGGAGGTAGCCCGCTCCCACCCCGAGGAGCACGGGGATCATCTGGAAAAGCCCCCGGAAGAAGACGGCGCTCACCACGGCGCTCAGGAAGGTGAAGACGGCGAGGAGCCAGTCCTTGCTGGCCATCTCCACCGCCACGGGGGCCAGGGTGAGGCCGATGACCACGATCACCGGGCCCGTGACCACGGGCGGGAAGACCCGGCGCACCCTTTCGGAGCCGATGAGGAGGACGAGGAGGGCGAAGAGGGCGTAGACGAGCCCCGCGGCCGCGATCCCCCCTCCGATGGCGCTCAAGGAGAAACCCGCCCCCTTGGCCGCCAGGATGGGGGAGATGAAGGCGAAGCTGGAGCCCAGGAAGACGGGGACCATCCGCCCCGTGGCCAGGTGGAAGACCAGGGTGCCGAGTCCGGCGGTGAAGAGGGCCACCGCCGGGTTGAGCCCGGTGAGCAGGGGGACCAAAACCGTGGCCCCGAACATGGCCACCGTGTGTTGGAGGCCCAGGATAAGGTGCCTTGGCGTCATACCGGGGAGATTTTATACCCTCTTCGGTCCACCAGGCCCGGTAAACCCCCGAGGAGCCTTTTGCCGGGGCCCCCATGCTGGCTTGGGCCAGCATGGGGTGGCGTTACCAGTGGCCCCCGGCGGCCAAGGCCTCGCGGAACCAGGGGGGCACCTCCTTGCCGAAGCGCCTTTCGGCGAAGGCCCGGGCGAAGTCGCCGTAGCGCCCCTCCCTTACGGCCCTTTTGGCCTCCTCGGTGAGGCGGTGGAGGTGGCGCAGGTTGTGAAGGGAGAGGAGAATCCCCCCAAGCATCTCCCCCGCGCGCACCAGGTGGGCCAGGTAGGCCCGGCTATAGGTCCGGCAGGCGTAGCAGTCGCACCCCTCCTCCAGGGGCCTTGGGTCCTCCAGGTGGCGGGCGTTTTTCAGGTTGAGGCGTCCCTCGGGGACGAGGGCGCTTCCGAAGCGGCCCGTGCGGGTGGGATAGACGCTGTCAAAGAGGTCCACCCCAAGCCCCACGGCCGCCACCAGGTCCTCGGGGTGGCCCACCCCCATGAGGTAGCGGGGGCGGTCCTCGGGGAGGAGGGCGGTGGAAAGCTCCACCATGGCGAACATGGCCTCCTTGGGCTCCCCCACGGCCAGGCCCCCGATGGCGTACCCCGGGAGATCAAACCGGATCGTCTCCAGGGTGGAGCGGCGCCTTAAATCTGGCTCCGTCCCCCCCTGGGCGATGCCGAAGAGGGCCTGGTCGGGCCGGGTCTTGGCCCTTAGGCTCCTTTCCAGCCAGCGCAGGGTGCGCTCCAGGGAGGCCTTCAGGTACTCCCGGGGGGAGGGGTAGGGGGGACACTCGTCAAAGGCCATGATGAGGTCGGCCCCCAGGGCCTCCTGCACGTAGATGCTCCCCTCCGGGGTGAGCTTGACGAGGCTTCCGTCCAGGTGGCTTTGGAAGGCCACCCCTTCCTCGTCTATGCGCCGGAGGTGCCCGAGGCTCATCACCTGAAAGCCCCCGGAGTCCGTGAGCCAGGGGCCCTTCCACCCGGCGAAGCCGTGAAGCCCCCCGAGGGCCCTAACCCTCTCGGGCCCTGGCCTCAGGAGGAGGTGGTAGGTGTTGGCGAGGAGGATTTGGCTTCCGATCTCCTCGAGGTCCCGAGGCATGAGGCCCTTCACCGAGCCCTGGGTGCCCACGGGCATGAAGAGGGGGGTCTCCACTGCCCCGTGGGGAGTGGAAAGCCTTCCCACCCGGGCCCTTCCCGCGCGGGCCTCTACGTGGAAGCGGAAGGGGTCCATCAGGCCTTGGGGGCGAAGCGGGCCCTGACGTACTCCTCCACCAGGGCGAGGAACTCCTCGGCGATCCTTTCCCCCTTGAGGATGGTGAGGAGCTTCCCGTCGGCGTAGACCGGGGCCTTGGGCTCCTCCCCGGCGCCCGGGAGGGAGATGCCGATGTGGGCGTGCTTGCTCTCCCCGGGGCCATTCACCACGCAGCCCATCACCGCCACCTTGAGCCCCTCCACCCCGGGATAGGCCCTTTGCCACTCGGGGAGCTTGGCCTTGAGGTGGCGGTTCACCTCCTCGGCGAGCTCTTGGAAGAAGGTGCTGGTGGTGCGGCCGCACCCGGGGCAGCTGGTCACCTCGGGGGCGAAGGTGCGAAGCCCCAAGGCCTGGAGGATCTCCTGGGCCACCTCCACCTCCTTGGTGCGGGGCTCCGAGGGGCCTGGGGTCAGGGAGACCCGGATGGTGTCCCCGATGCCCTCCAGGAGGAGGGGAGCTAAGGCGGCGGCCGAGGCCACGATCCCCTTCACCCCCATCCCCGCCTCGGTGAGGCCCAGGTGGAGGGGGGCCCTTGTCCTTCGGGCCAGCTCCCGGTAGACCCACACCAGATCAGGTGCCTTGGAGACCTTGGCGGAGAGGACGATCTTGTCCTCGCCCAGGCCCATCTCCAAAGCGGCCTCGTAGGAGCGGACGGCGCTTTCCACCAGGGCCTCGAGGACCACCTCGTGGGCGCTTTTGGGCTCAGGGCGCTTCGCGTTTTGGTCCATGAGCTCGGTGAGGAGGGCGGGGTCTAGGCTTCCCCAGTTGGCCCCAATCCTTATGGGCTTCCCCAGGTCCATGGCGATCCGCACCATCTCGGCGAAGTGCTCGTCCTTGTGCCGCCCCCGGCCCAGGGTGCCCGGGTTGATGCGGAGCTTGTCCAGGGCCTCGGCCATCCTGGGGTACTTGCGCAGGAGGAGGTGGCCGTTGAAGTGGAAGTCCCCCACCAGGGGCACCTCCACCCCCTCGGCGAGGAGCCTCCTCTTGATCTCGGGCACGGCCTTCGCCGCCTCCTCGTCGTTCACCGTGAGGCGCACGATCTCGCTTCCCGCCCGGTGGAGCTCCAGGACCTGGGCGGCGGTGGCCTCCACCTCCCGGGTGGGGGTGTTGGTCATGGACTGCACGGCGATGGGGTGGGCGCCCCCTATGGGGACGCGGCCCACATAGACCGTGGGGGTAGGTCGCCTCATCCCCTCCATGCTAGCCGAGGCCCGGTGGAAAAAAGGGGGGGTGGGCTACCCTTCCAGCTCCATCCCCATGATGTGGTAGCCGGCGTCCACGTAGATGACCTCCCCGGTGATGCCGCTCGCCAGGGGGGAGAGGAGGAAGAGGCCGAGGCTTCCCACCTCCTCCTGGGTCACGTTGCGCTTGAGGGGGGCGGTCTGGGCCACCCGGTCGTACATCTTGGTGAAGCCGGGGATGCTCCTGGCGGCCACGGTGCGCACGGGCCCCGCGGAGATGGCGTTCACCCGCACCCCCTTGGGCCCGAGCTCATAGGCCAGGTAGCGGACGCTGGCCTCCAGGGCCGCCTTGGCGATGGCCATGACGTTGTACTTGGGCACCACCTTCTCGCTGGCGTAGTAGGTGAGGGTGACGATCCCCCCGCCTTCCCGGAGGAGGGGCTCCGCCCTTTGGGCCACGGCCACCAGGGAGTAGGCGGAGACCTCCAGGGCCAAGAGCCAGTCCTGGCGCCTCGTGTCTATGTACCGCCCTTCCATGGCCTCCCGGGGGGCGAAGGCGATGGCGTGGACCAGGTAGTCCAGCCCTCCAAAGGCCCCCCTCACCCCGGCGAAGAGGGCGTCCAGCTCCTTGTCCTGCGTCACGTCCGCCTGAAAGAGGAGGGCCCCTCCCAGGGCCTCGGCGAGTTTTTCCGCCTCGGGGCGGAGCCTTTCCGCCTGGTAGCTCAGGGCCACCTCCGCCCCCGCCTCCTTGAGCTTGGCGGCGATGGCGTAGCCCAGGCTCCTTTGGTTGGTTACCCCCATGACCAAGGCCTTTTTGCCCGAAAGGTCCACGGTGAGCATGCCGGGATTATACCGAAGGTCCGAACACGGGAACGCCCTCCAGGGAGGCCGTTAAGGCCAGCCGCCCGTCCAGGGTGACCAGGAGCAGGGCTTCCGGGTCCCCCTCGGCCGCCACCATTGAAGGGCGTCCAGGGTCCTCGAGGGGTGGGCCTGGAGGGGGCGGAGAGCTTCCCGGCGCACCCTTTCTGCGGGGAGGACCTCGTGCCAGGCGGCCTTGAGCCTCCGAAGGCGCTTTGGGGCCAAGGCGTGGTCTTCGTCCTTAAGGACCCCTTCCCGCCTCCTCCGGCTCAGGGCCGAGGCCGCCTCCACCTCGGCGACCCAGGCCACCACCATCTCCCCGTCCTCGGCGAGGAGACCTTCCGCCCAGGGTGTGGCCGCTTCCCGCACCAGGAGGGGTACGAGGACCGAGGTGTCCCAGAACCTCATCCCTCCTCCCGTTCCTCCAGGAGGGGCCTTCCCTTTCCCCGGCGGAGGAGACCCTGGCGTTGGGTCCCAGAGCCCAGGGCGGGGGAGAGGCGGGCCACGGGCATCCCCGGTCCAGGATGAGGACCTCCTCCCCCGCCTGCACCTCACGGAGGAGCTCGGAGAGGCGGTTTTTGGCCTCGCTCACCCAGACGACCCGCATGTGCCCAACTATAGCCAGGGAAAAAGGGCCTGTTAGGCCGGTTTACACTAAGGCATGGTCCGGTTAGAGGACTACGGCACCTGGGAAGAGGCCCTGAAGCGGCTTGGGGAAAGCCGCAAGGCCCTCCTCGCCCTGCTTCGGGAGGCGGACCCCTCTTGGCTTTCCGCTCCCCTCCGGGAGGGGGCCTGGACCCCCCTCATGGTGGCGGAGCACATCGCCCTGGTGGAGGACTCCACCGCCCGGGTCCTGAGGCGCCTCCGCCGGGTGGCGACTGGGGAGAGCCTGCCCCCCGTGCCCTTCGTCCCCGGGGAGGTCAGGGACGGCAAGCCCCAGGCCCCGGAAGGGGTGCGGCCCAAGGGGGGGCTTTCCCTGGAGGAGGTCATGGCCCTTCTGGAAAAGGCCCGGGCCTTCCTCCTGGAGGAGACGGGAAGGGCCGACCCAGGGAATCCGGCCACCTTCCCCCACCCCTTCTTCGGGGAGCTCACCGCCTTGGGCTGGCTCAGGGCCGCCGCCTACCACGAGGCCCACCACCTGGAGGCCCTTCAGGCTTCCTGGGCCCGGTAGCGGGCGAGCCAGGCGTTGAGGCTTGCCGGGGATACCCCCCGGATGGCCTCCACCTTTCCCTCCCACTCCAGCACCACCCCGGCGGTGGGGCTGCCCACGAGCTCGGCGATCTTCTGGGCGGCCCTTGGGTCCTGCCGGGCGTTCACGAACTCAAAGGGGATGCCCTTCTGTGCCAGGAACATCTTCACGATCTCGCAGGGGCCGCACCCGGGGATGCCGTAAAGCCGCACCATACCCCAATAGGGTAGCAAAAGGAGAAGGCGGGTCCCGTACAATCCCTGGCATGCGCCTCGCCGAACGCTACCCCGAGGTGGACCTGGACAAGCTCCTTCAGGGCTTCGCCCCGCCCCCCCGCTTCCGTGGAGCCACCTTCCAGGCCTACCGCCCGGACCCCCGCTACCCCTCCCAGGCCCTGGCCAAGGAGCGCCTGCGAAGTTGGGTCAAGGACCGTCCCCGGGGTTTCCTCCGCCCCGGGATGCCCGGGCCCCAGGGGATCTACCTGGACGGGGGCTTCGGGGTGGGGAAGACCCACCTCCTGGTGGCGGCCTACCTGGAGGCCCCCGGTCCTAAGGCCTTCCTCACCTTTGAGGAGCTCACCTACACCCTGGGGCTTCTGGGCCTCAGGGAAGGGGCCGGGCGCTTTGCCGGGCTTCGCCACCTCTTCCTGGACGAGTTTGAGCTGGACGACCCCGGGAACGCCCAGATGGTGACCCGCTTCCTCTCCCTCGCCATGGAGCGGGGCCTGCGGGTGGCCACCACCTCCAACACCCCGCCGGGGGCCCTGGGGGAGGGGCGGTTCAACGCCGAGCAGTTCAGGCACCAGATCCAGAGCCTGGCCCGCCGCTTCGCCGTGGAGCGCATAGAGGGGGAGGACTTCCGCCACCGCGACCCGGGCCGCTTTCCCAAGCCCCTCACCCACCAGGCCCTTCTGGAGGCCTACCGGCAGGACACGAGGAGAAAGAGCCTAGACGCCTTCCCTGAGCTCCTCGCCCACCTCCGCACCCTCCACCCCATCCGCTACCGCTACCTCTTTGACGGCCTGGAGGTGGTCTATATTATGGGCCTCGAGCCCATCCCTGACCAGAACGACGCCCTGCGCTTTGTCCACCTCGTGGACCAGCTCTACAACCTTGGCCTTTCCCTGGTGGCCTCGGGGGAGCCTTTGGAGCGCCTCTTCCCCGAGGGTTACCGCCACGGGGCCTTCGCCAAAAAGTACGGCCGGGCCCTTTCCCGCCTGGCCGAGCTTTTGGGGTAGCATGGGGGCATGGACCTGGCGGAAAGGCTTTCGGAGTTGGCCCAGGCCCTCTCCCAGGCGAGCGCCGCGGTGGGGATCCTGGAGGCCATAGAGGAGGTTCTGGACGAGTATAAGGACGGGGAACTCTCCCTCAAGGAGGCCATGGAGGAGATCCAGGGGCTCGTGGAGGAGTTTCAGGCGGTGCGGGCCCTCTCGGAGATGACCCCGGAGGAGCTCATGGCCCTGGCGGAGGAGGAGGAAGAGGAGGACGAGGAGGGCCTCAGGTCTTGAAAGCGGTGGCCGTGGTCTTGGACTCGGTGGGCCTGGGCTACCTGCCGGACGCCCCCCTTTTCGGCGACGAGGGGGCGGACACCCTGGACCACACCGTGCTCAAGACCGGGGTGGCCCTCCCCAACCTGGCGGCCTTGGGCCTGGGCTGGGTGAGGGGGGTGCACACCCTGGGGAGGCCCCCCCGCCCCCGGGGGGCCTTTGGCCGGATGAAGGAGGTGAACCCCGGGAAGGACACCACCACCGGCCACTGGGAGTTCGTGGGCATATTCCTGGAAAAGCCCTTCCGGACCTACCCCGAAGGCTTCCCGGAGGAGCTTCTCAAGGCCTGGGCCCAGGCCGTGGGCATTGGGGGATGGCTTTTGAACAAGCCCTACTCCGGCACCGAGGCCATCCGGGACTACGGGGAAGCCCACCTCAAGACGGGCTTTCCCATCGTCTACACCTCCGCCGACAGCGTCTTCCAGGTGGCGGCCCACGTGGACGTGGTGCCCGTGGAGGAGCTTTACCGCTTTTGCCAGGTGGCCCGGGAAATGCTCGTGGGCGAGCACCAGGTGGCCCGGGTCATCGCCCGGCCCTTCGCCGGGGAGCCCGGGGGGTTTTACCGGCTGGAGCACCTCCGGAAGGACTTCGCCCTAAAGCCCCCCAGGAACGTCCTGGACGCCCTCGGGGAGGGGGGCCTCGAGGTGGTGGGCGTGGGCAAGATCCCCGACATCTACGCGGGGCGGGGCTTCACCCGCGCCCTCAAGACCAAGGACAACCGGGACGGCCTGGAAAAGACCTTGGCCCTTCTCGGGGAGGACTTCCGGGGCCTGGTCTTCGTCAACCTGGTGGACTTTGACAGCCGGTACGGCCACCGCCGCGACCCCCAGGGGTATGGGGGGGCCCTTTTAGAGGTGGACGCCTTCCTGCCCAGGTTGCTCGCCGCCCTGGGGCCTGAGGACCACCTCTTTCTGGTTTCCGACCACGGCAACGATCCCACCTTCTTCGGCACCGACCACACCCGGGAGTACGGGATGCTCCTCTGGGTGGGCCCGGGGGTGGAGGGGGACCTGGGCACCCGGGAGACCTTCGCCGACCTCGGGGCCACCTGGGCGAAGCTTTTCGGCCTCCCCTGGGAGGGCCCCGGAACAAGCCTCTTTTAGGCCATGCCCTTCACCTGGCGCGACCTCTTGGACATCCTCCTGGTGGCGGTCCTCTTCTACTACCTCTGGCGCCTCATCGCCGGCACCCGGGCCTTGAACCTGGTGCGGGGGGTTCTGGTCTACCTCCTGGTCTGGTTCACCGCCAGCCTCCTGGGCCTTTCCACCCTGTCTTGGCTCCTGGGCAACGCCGCCACCCTGGGGGCCTTCGCCCTCATCGTGGTCTTCCAGCCGGAACTGAGGGGGCTTTTGGAGCGCCTGGGCCGGGCCCAAGGGCCCAGGGCGCCTTCCCTGGCCCTGGAGGAGCTCCTTTTGGGCCTTGCCCGCCTCGCCGAGCGGCGCTACGGGGCCCTTCTGGCCCTGGAACGGCGTACCCCCCTGGGGGAGTACGCCGCCACCGGGGAGGTGCTGGACGCCCGGCTCTCCGCCCGGCTCCTCGTCACCCTCTTCCATCCCGGCACCCCCCTCCACGACGGCGGGGCCATCCTGCGGGGAGGAAGGCTTTTCGCTGCGGGTTGCGTTTTTCCCCTTTCCGAGGCCCACCTCGGCCTCGGCACCCGCCACCGGGCGGCCCTGGGGCTTTCCGAGGCTTCCGACGCCCTGGTCATCGTGGTGAGCGAGGAGACCGGGGCCATAAGGGTGGCGGAAGGGGGAAGGCTTTCCCCGCCCCTTTCCCTGGAAGCCCTGCGGGAGAGGCTCAAGGGGGTGGTCCATGCGTGACTGGCCTGCCTGGTTGCTTTCCTTCTTGGCGGCCCTGGCCGTCTGGTACTCCCTGCGGGAGAGGGCCCCTGTGGTGGAGCGGGCCTTGAGCACCCCCCTGCAGGTGGTGGGACTGGAGCAGGGGGTGGCGGAGGGGGTGCCCAAGGAGGTCTTCCTCAGGGTCCAGGGGCCTGCGCCTTTGGTGGAGGGGCGGAACCTGCCCGTCTCCGCCTACCTGGACCTTTCCGGGGTGGAGGGGCCCTTCTCCCGGGAGGTGCAGGTGGCCGTGCCCCAAGGGGTGGAGGTGCTGGAGGTGCGTCCGGCCCGGGTGGAGGGGAGGGTGGAGGCCCTCCTCACCCGCACCCTGCCCGTGGAGGTCTACGCCCCGGGGGCCTGGGTGCACACGGAGCCCGACCGGGTGGAGGCCAAGGGCCCCAGGAGCCGGGTGGAGGTGGCGGTGAGCGCCTTGGGGATAGACCTGGGCACGGGGGAGGTGGCCCTCACCGCCTTCGGGCCGGAAGGTCCTCTTCCCGGGGTGGAGGTTTCCCCCTCGAGGGTCAAGGTGGTGGCCCGGGAAAGGGCCCTTTTCCGCAAGGAGGTGGCCCTGGCCCTGAAGCCTCCCCCGGGCCTCAAGGTCCTGGACTACACCCCCAAGACCCTGGAGGTGGTGGGGCCCCGGGAGGCCTTGGAGGGGCTGGAGGCGGTAGAGGCCAGGCCCCAGGGGGGGTTCCGCCCCGGGGAGGTGGTGGGTCCCTGGATCCTGGACCTCCCCGAGGGGGTGCGCCCCCTGGGCCAGGTTTGGGGAAGGGCGCGGTTTGCGCTAGAATGAATAGGATGATCTACCCCATCCGCCTCTACGGGGACCCGGTGCTTCGCAGAAAGGCCCGCCCGGTGCAGGACTTCTCCGGCCTCAAAAAGCTCGCCGAGGACATGCTGGAAACCATGTTTGAGGCCCGGGGGGTGGGCCTTGCCGCCCCCCAGATCGGCCTTTCCCAACGGCTTTTCGTGGCCGTGGAGTACGCCGACGAGCCCGAGGAGGAGGAAAGGCCCCTGCGCCACCTGGTGCGCCGGGTCTTTGTGGTGGCCAACCCCGTCATCACCCACCGGGAGGGCCTTTTGGAGGGCACGGAGGGGTGCCTCTCCCTGCCCGGCCTCTACTCCGAGGAGGTGCCCCGGGCCGAGCGCATCCGCGTGGCCTACCAGGACGAGGAAGGGACCCCAAAGACCCTGGAGCTCGAGGGCTACCTGGCCCGGGTCTTCCAGCACGAGATAGACCACCTGGACGGGATCCTCTTCTTTGAGCGCCTGCCCAGGCCCAAGCGGGAGGCCTTTCTGGAGGAAAACCGCTTTGAGCTCGCCCGCTTCCAAAAGGAAGCCCGGGCCCTTCTAAAGGAGCTTTCCCAGGGATGAGGGTGGCCTTCTTTGGCACGCCCCTCTGGGCGGTGCCGGTCCTGGACGCTTTGAACCGCCACCATCGGGTGGTCCTGGTGGTGACCCAGCCGGATAAGCCCCAGGGAAGGGGCCTGAAGCCCACCCCAAGCCCCGTGGCCCGGTACGCCGAGGCCCACGGCCTCCCGGTGCTCAAGCCCGCCAAGCTCAAGGGAAACCGGGAGTTTCTGGAGGCCTTCAAAAAGGCCGCCCCGGAGGTGGCCGTCACCGCCGCCTACGGCAAGGTCCTGCCCAAAGAGGTGCTGGAGATTCCTCCTTACGGCTTCCTCAACCTCCACCCCTCCCTCCTTCCCAAGTACCGCGGGCCTGCCCCCGTGCAGTGGGCCCTCATCCGCGGGGAGAAGGAGACGGGGGTTTCCATCATGAAAACGGAGGAGGGCCTAGACACCGGGCCCCTTTACGCCGTCTGGCGCACGGAGATCCTCCCGGAGGAGGACGCGGTGGCCCTCTCCGAGAGGCTCCGCGACCAGGGGATAGAACTCCTCCTAAGGGTGCTGGAGGAGCTTCCCCAGCGCACCCCCGTCCCCCAGGAGGGGGAGGCCAGCTACGCGCCCCTCCTCGCCAAGGAGGAAGGCCGGATCCGCTTCGGGGAGAGCGCCCAGGCCGTCTTTAACCGCCACCGGGGGGTGCAGCCTTGGCCCGGAAGCTTCTTCTTCCACGGGGGCAAGAGGGTGAAGGTCTTAAGGATGCGCCCCGAGGCCGGGCAAGGGACCCCTGGGGTGGTGCAGGCGGTGGACCGGGAAGGGGTTTTGGTGGGCACCGGGGAGGGGCTCATCCGCCTCCTGGAGGTCCAGCCCGAGGGCAGGCGCCCCATGCCCGCCGCGGACTGGGCCCGGGGGTACGGGGTGGGCCCGGGAACCCGTTTGGAGTAGCCCCCGCATCCCGGCCCGGGCAAGGGGAGGCCGCAGGAGGCCCTATGCTGGCCCAAGCCAGCATAGGGGGGCATTAGAACTCCTCGTCCCACTCCACGATGGTTTCGCTGGTGAGGGTGGTGGCGGGCTTTCCCTCCATCCCGGTGGCGGTCACCTCGGCCCCCCGCTCCCGGAGGAGGCCGAACTGGGCGGCGATGCCCCGAAGGCCCGCCCCGGCCAGGGCCACCACCGCGAACACCGTGAGCCCCCAGGCCAGGTAGGGCACCAAACCCTGCCCGATGGACAGGTTGGACAGGAGGCCTAAGGCGGGCAACCCCCCATACTCGGCCAGGATGGAGCCAAAGTAGGACAGGCCTTCCGCCACGATGGGCAGGAAGAGCAAGAGAAAGGCCAGGCCCAGGAGGTTCCAGTAGACGTTGCGCCCGCCGAAGGTGAGGCGGATGAGGTAGAGGGGAAAGAAGGCCAGGGCCGAGGCCAGAAGGAAAAAGACCGCCCGGGGGATGCCCGCCGTTTGGACCAGAGCCAGCTTCAGGTCCAGCCAGGGGTTGGCCCGGGGGCCTTGGCTGAAGCGCTGGCGGAGTTCGTCCAAGGCCTCGTAGAGGGTGAGGGCGTCCAGGGTGCGCAACCCCGTGGCCGTGGAGAGGTGGACAAGCCCCCGCGAAACCTTTTCCGTCAGGACAGGGTCTACCTGGGAGAAGACGGGCTCTATCCCGGCGCGGAACCTCCAGAGGGCCCGGTCCAGGTGGTACCGCCCCTGGTCCACGTTCCCTCGGCCTAGGGCGGTCACCGCCAGGCCCACCTCGTTCTGCACTTCTTGGAAAGCCTCTAGTAGCTCAAAGTTGTATTGGTATCCCAGGGCGTGGGCCTGGGTTCTCACCGCCTTGGCGGTGGCGGGGTCCATCCATGGAGGGACGTAAAAGGTTTCCACGGGGGCCTCCCCCGGCTCCGAAGCGGTGGAAGGGGCCACGGGGGGAGAAGGCCTTGGGGCAGGTAGGGCGGGAGGGGGGGATGGGGAAGGAAGGGCGCTTCCTTGGGCGGGGGTGGCGGCGGGCGGGGAGGGTGTTCCCTGCCCCCCCAGGGCCTTTCGCCAGGCGGCCACCTTCTTCTGCAGTTCCTGCACCCCGCCTCGGAAGGCCTCGCCCCCGGAGACCTTGGCCAGGGCCTGGACGAAGTCCTGGGCCCTTAGGGTGCTTTGCGGGCTGTCCTGGACCACCAGGTAGCGGGCGTAGGCCCGGGCCAGGGCCAGGTAGGCCTGGGGACGGGAGGAGGCGGAGAGGGCCTGGGCCAGGTCCTCGGCCATCCGTTGCAGGAAGCGTTCCTCCAGGCGCCTCCTGGCCTCCTCGAGGGGAAGCCCCGCCACTTCCTGGCCCACTCCCTGGCCGAGTCCCGTGGCCCGGACCAGGCGGGCGAGGTAGGCGGCCCTTTCCGATGGAGGGGCCTGGAAATAGCCGTCGTAAAGGGCCTTGCCCACGAGGTGGCGGACCAGGAGGAGGCGGGCCTCAAGGTCCGCCTGGCTCTTCCGCGCCACGGCCTGCCGGGCCTCCTGGAGGTTGCCGAGGGCGGCGTCCCGCAGGACCGGGGGCAGGCTTTCCGCCTCCTGGCGCAGGAGGCCTTGCGCCTGATCCAAAGCGGCCAGGGCCTGGTCAGGGTTTCCCGTGCCCACACGGGCCAGGGCCCCTTCCAGCCGGTCGTAAAGCTCCGGAAGGGGCGCGGCCAAGGCCAAGCCCAGGAACGCCAACCCGAAGAGCCATCTTCTCATCCCTCCACCTCCGCGCTGCTCGCCAGCCGCCTAAGCGCGTGCAGAAGGCGGCCCACGTTGGTCTCCTTGTGCGCCAGCACCCCCACGAACCCCCGGTCCAGGGCGCGGAGGGCCACCACCGTGTCCGCGATCACCGCATAAAAGGTCCGGTACCCCTGCCTCCGCAAAAAGAGATGGATCGGGTCCAGGGAAACGGGCTCCCCGGCGAAGAGGGCCTCCCTTTCCCTCTGGCCGGCCACCACCACCCCCACCACGCCCTCCAGCCGGGCCAGGCGCTGGGCCAGGTGGACCCGAAGGGCGGGGTCCTCGAGGTCCACGGCCTCCAGGAGGGCGGCCTCCTCCTCTTCCTCCTCGGCCTCTGGCTCCGGGGGGGCCAGGGTCTTGAGCTCCCGCACCCAGGCCTTGAGTTCCGGCGGCATCTCCTGGAAGGGCAGAAGCCGCTTCAGCTCGGGCCAGACCACTTCCTCGGCCAGCCTGGCCCACTCCCCGGGGTGGGAAGGCGTTCCTTGGGCCAGGGCCTTGCGCAAGAGGCCTTCCGCGGCCCGGCGGGAGATGTACTGGCTTAGGAGTTGCAAAAGGCTTTCTTCCATAGCCAAGGGGCTTGCCAATCCGCCCCTCAGAGTGTACCATAACCTCTGCCCGAGGGTTCGGGCGCCTTCGCTGGGGTGTCGTCTAACGGCAGGACAGCGGACTCTGGATCCGCCGGTCGTGGTTCGAGTCCACGCACCCCAGCCAATCTTTGGCCCCATCGACTAGCGGTTAGGTCACCGCCCTTTCAAGGCGGCGGCGGGGGTTCGAGTCCCCCTGGGGTCACCAAAGCCCTCCGAGCCGCGCGCGGCCCCATCGTCTAGAGGCCTAGGACACGGCCCTCTCAAGGCCGAGACGGGGGTTCGAATCCCCCTGGGGTCACCAAGGCGCCTCGGAGGGCCTCTCCTTTCTTGACAGGACCTTTTCCCCTCCGCAAACTGTAAAGCGCTGTATACCCCCACCAGGTATGTGGGGGTGTAGGGTGGTAGCAGGGAGGTGCCCATGGAGTTCACCCTCACGGGACTTGCGGGAAGCGGCGCTCAGGAGGAGCTTTACGACGTGGTCATCATCGGCGGGGGTCCCGCCGGGCTCACCGCTGGCATCTACGCGGGCCGGGGCGGCCTCAAGACGGTGATCGTGGAAAAGGGCCTCCCCGGCGGGCAGATCGCCCAGACGGAGGAGGTGGAGAACTACCCGGGCTTTCCCGAGGGCGTCTCTGGGCCGGAGCTGGCGGGCCGCATGGTGCAGCAGGCGGAGAAGTTCGGCGCCCGCATCGTTATGGACGAGGTCCAGGGGATTGAGAAGACGGAGGAGGGCTTCCTGGTGCGGGGGTTTGAGCGAAGCTATCCCGCCCGGGTGGTCATCATCGCCACCGGGGCCAACCCCAGGAAACTGGGGGTGCCCGGGGAGGAAAGGTTTTACGGCCGGGGGGTTTCCACCTGCGCCACCTGCGACGCCTTCTTCTACCGGGACAAGGAGGTGGTGGTGGTGGGCGGGGGGGACGCCGCCGTGGAGGAGGGGCTTTACCTCACCAAGTTCGCCAAGAAGGTGACCCTGGTCCACCGCCGGGACGAGCTTAGGGCCAACAAGGTGGCCCAGAACCGCGCCTTCCAGAACCCCAAGATGCGCTTCCTTTTCTCCCACATCGTCACCGAGGTCCTGGGGGAGGAGCAGGTGACGGGGGTGCGCCTGAAAAACCTGAAGACAGGGGAGGAGTACGTCTACCCCACGGACGGGGTCTTCGTCTTCATCGGCCACGAGCCGAACACCGCCTTCCTAAAGGGGGTGGTGGAGCTCAGGCCCGACGGCTACGTGGCGGTGCGGGACGAGGTCTTCACCTCGGTTCCCGGGATCTTCGCCGCCGGGGACGTGGCCGACCCCATCTACCGCCAGCTCACCACCAGCGTGGGGGCGGGCACCCGGGCGGCCATGATGGCGGAGAAGTACCTGGCGGAGAGGGAGGCCAAGGAGAAGAGCACCGGGGCCACTTCTCCCTGAGGAGCCTGCCCGGGGTATGCGGCGGCTTCTCCCCCTGCTCTTAGGGTTCTCCGCCGCCCTTTCCAGCCCCCTCCTCTACCTTCCCCTGGACGACCGCCCCCCCAACTGGGCCCCGTGCGCCTGGGAGCTGGTCCTCTGCCCGCCCCGGGAGGTGTACCGGGGCGCCCAGGGGGCGGACCTTTCGGGGCTTCGCGCCTGGCTCCTTTCCACCCCGGGGGAGGGCCTGGTGGCCAGCCTGGACGCCCTGGCCTACGGGGGGCTCCTCCAGAGCCGCCACCTGGGCCTTCTCCCCGAGGACGCCCTGGCCCGCCTCGCCCCCCTCCTCTCCTGGCGGGTGCGCCACGGGGGGAGGCTCTACCTCTTCGGGGTGGTGCCCCGCTGGGACGCCACCCGAAGGGAACGGAACCTCGAGGCCCTGCGGGCCCTCGCCCCCTGGGGGGACCTTCGGGGGGTGTACCTGGAGGCGGTCTGGGACGATGCCCTAAGGAACTCCCCCGCCCCCCGGGAGGCCCGCGCCCTTCCCTACCCAAACCGCCCCGGGGCCGACGAGGCCGGGCAGGTCCTGCTCCTCCGGGCCCTGAGGCCCGGGCTTAGGGTGGCGGTGGCGTACGGGGAGGGGCTTTCCCCGGCCCGGGTGACCCCCTACGAGGGGGTGCCCTTGGGAAGGACCGTGGCCGGGGTCTTGGAGAGCGCCGGGGCCCAGGAGGTGGGCCTCGAGGCCGACCCCCACCTCGTCCTCTACCTTCACGGGGGCGGGGACCCCCGGCGAGCGGCCCTGGAGCTTATGGACCTCATGGCCCGCCACCGGGTGGCCCTGGCGGACCTCTCCCGGGTGAACCGGGGGGATGCCGGCCTCATGGCCTACCTCCAGGGCCTCGGCCTCTACGCCCGCCTCGCCGCCTACGCCGCCTGGGGCACCCCGGCCAACAACCTGGGGAGCGCCCTGGCCCAGGGGGGGCTTTTCCTTGGGAGGGAGGAAGCGCGGATTGGGCGCCTGGCCGAGGCCTACTTCCAGTACTGGTGGGGGGAGGTGGGGAGGCCTTGGGTGAGGGCCCGCTTCCCCGAGCCCCTGCCCGAGGAGGCCCGGGAGGTGGCGGCCCTTTGGCCCCACGTGCTCCTGGAGAACCGCAGGCTGGACCTCCAGGGGATCCGCTTTCCCTGGCGGCGGGCCTTTGAGGCCGAGCCCGAGCTGCGCCTCCTTCCCCTCCCCTGGGGGACAGGGCTGGTAGAATAGGCCGGTCATGAGGCTCGAGGCCCTGGAGCTAAGGCGCCTAGAGGCCCTGGTCCAGGCTTGGCGCCTCCTGGCCCCCCTCACCGAGCGGGAGGCGGTCTACCGGAAGACGGTGGAGGCGGCCAAGGAGAGCACCCGGGCGGCCTCGGCCCTCCTCTTCCTCTACCGGCCGGAGGAGGACGCTTTGGAACTGGTGGCGGCGGCGGGGCTTTCCGCCGATAAGCTGGGCTTCCGCCTTCCCCGGGGCAAGGGGGTGTCCTGGCGGGTTTTGGAGTCGGGGGAGCCCCTCTTCATCTCCGATATCTCCAAGGATCCCCGGGTGGTCTTCCTTTCGGGGAAGGTGCAGCCCGGGGCTTACCTGGGGGTGCCCCTGCGGAGCCCCGAGGGAAGGGTCTTGGGGGTTCTTTCCATGGACACCGCCGGAGGGGTGGGGGAGATCCTTCCCGAGGAACGCTTCTCCCTGCAGGCCCTGGCGGAGGCGGCGGGGATGGCCCTTTCCCGCATCGCAGCTCTGGAGGAGGCCAGGAGGGAGGCGGAGCGCTCCAAGGCCCTCTTGGAGCTTTCCCTGGCCCTGGAGGCCTCCCGGGATCCCCTGACCATGGCCCGGGAAGCCTTGGAAACCCTCCTCCGCCTCACCCCCTACCACGGGGGGGCCCTTTACCTCTTCCAGGAGGGGGTGGTGCGCCCGGCGGTGATGGCGGGCCGTTACCCGGAGGGCTTTCCCCGGCTTTACGAGGCCCATCCCATCCGCTTTGGCCAGGGGCTTCTGGGCCACCCCTCCCTCTGGGAGGGTCCGGTGTACGTGGAAGACTACGCCACCTTCCCGGGGGCCTTGAAGCCCTTCGCCCAAAGCGGTCTGCGCTCGGCCCTCCTGGTGGCCCTGAAGCCCGAGGGGAGGCGTTACGGGGTCCTGGCCCTGGGCTCCTTCGGGGAGCGGGTGCCCCACCGGAAGGAGGACGAGGCCCTGCTCCAGGTGGTGGCCAGGAGGCTGGAGGAGGCCTTGGAACGCCTCTTTCACCTGAACGCCCTGGCCCGCACCCGTGAGGCCGCCCTGAAGGCCCTTTCCCGGGTGCTGGAGTACCGCGACCTGGAGACCCAGGGGCACACGGAGAGGGTGGCGGAGCTCGCCGTGGGCCTTGGCCGGGCCCTGGGCTTCCAGGACCTAGAGGGTTTGCGCCTTGGGGCCTACTTTCACGACCTGGGGAAGCTGGCCCTCCCCGACGAGGTGCTCAGGAAGTCCGCCGCCCTCACCACCGGGGAGTGGCGGCTGATCAAGACCCATCCCGAGGTGGGGTTTGAGATCCTTCGCGGGCTTCCCTTCTTCTCCCAGACGGCCCTCAACGTGGTCCTCTACCACCACGAGCGCTGGGACGGCTCGGGCTACCCCCGGGGGCTCAAGGGGGAGGAGATCCCCCTGGAGGCCCGCATCTTCGCCGTGGTGGACGTGTGGGACGCCCTGGTCTCCCAGCGCCCCTACAAGCGGGCCTGGACCCGGGAGGAGGCCTTACAAGAACTCCGGGCCCAGGCGGGCAGGACCCTGGACCCGGAGGCGGTGGCCAAGTTTTTGGATATAGTTTAATCTATTCCACGGTGACGCTCTTGGCCAGGTTCCGGGGCTGGTCCACGTCCCGCCCCAGAAGGACGGCGATCTCGTAGGCCAGGAGTTGCAGGGGCACCACGCTCACCATGGGGGCGAGGAGGGGGTGGACCTCGGGCACGTAGACCACGTCCTGGGCGAGCTTCCTGATCTCCTCGTCCCCCTCGGTGGCGATGGCGATGACCTTCCCTCCCCGGGCCCGCACCTCCTGGATGTTGGAAAGGGTCTTCTCGTAGAGGGGGCCTTTGGTGGCCAGGACCACCACGGGGAGGTGCTCGTTGATGAGGGCGATGGGCCCGTGCTTCATCTCCCCGGCGGGGTAGGCCTCGGCGTGGATGTAGCTGATCTCCTTGAGCTTCAAGGCCCCCTCGTAGGCGGTGGGGGTCTGGACGTGCCGCCCCAGGAAGAGGAAGTCCTGGGCCTGGTGGTACTTCTCCGCCAGGTGGGCCACCAGGGGCCTTTTTTCCAGGACCTCCTCCACCAGGCGGGGAAGCTTGCGCATCTCGTGGACCAGCTTCCTCGCCTCCTCCCTTCCCAGGGTACCCCGGGCCCGGCCGAAGCGCACAGCGAGGAGGGCCATGGCCGCCAGCATGGCCAGGTAGGCCTTGGTGGAGGCCACCCCGATCTCCGGCCCGGCGTGGATGTAGAGCACCTCCTCCACCTCCCGGGTGAGGGTGCTTCCCTTGGCGTTGATGACCCCCAAGGAGCGGGCCCCTTTGGCCTTGGCCTCCCTTAGCCCCTCCAGGGTGTCAATGGTCTCCCCAGACTGGCTGATGGCGATGGCCAGGGTGCGCCCGTCCACCACGGGATTGCGGTAGCGGTACTCGCTGGCCACATCCCACTCGGTGGGGATGCGGGCCAGGGCCTCCAGGAGGTACTTCCCGTAAAGCCCGGCGTAGCTGGCGGTGCCGCAGGCCACCACGTGGACCCGGTCCACCTCCCTGGGGTCCAGGGCGAGGCCCAGGTCCACGTCCCCTTCCTCCTCCCGCAGGCGGCCCCCCAGGGTGTTTTCCAGGACCCAGGGTTGCTCGTAGATCTCCTTGAGCATGTAGTGGGGGAAGCCCCCCTTCTCGGCGGCCTCGAGGGTCCAGTCCACCTCCACCACTTCCCGTTCCAGAAGGCGGCCCTCCAGGTTCGTGATCTCCACCCCTTCCCGGGTGATCCGGGCCAGGTCCCCGTCGTGGAGGAAGATGACCCGCCGGGTGTAGGGCAGAAGGGCGGGTACGTCCGAGGCCAGGAAGTTCTCCCCCTCCCCCAGGCCGATGACCAAGGGGCTCACGGTGCGGGCGGCCACGATCTCCTCCCGGTCCTCGTGGACCACCACCACGGCGTAAGCCCCCCGTACCTCTTTTAGGGCCTCCCTTAGGGCCTGGAAGAGGTCGCCCCGGTACTTCTCCTCCACCAGGTGGGCCAGGACCTCGCTGTCTGTTTCCGAGGCGAAGCGGTGTCCTCGGGCGAGGAGGGCTTCTTTGAGCTCCAGGTAGTTTTCCACGATGCCGTTGTGGATGACGGCGATCTTCCCGTCCTCCGTGGTGTGGGGGTGGGCGTTGGGGTCGGTGGGGGCCCCGTGGGTGGCCCAGCGGGTGTGGCCCACGCCCAAGGGGCCTTCCAGGCCCGTCCCTTTGAGGGCCTCCGCCAAGGCGGAAAGCTTCCCCGAGCGCTTCACCACCTTTAGCCCCTCCGGGGTGCGCACCGCCACCCCCGCGGAGTCGTACCCCCGGTACTCCAGCCTCCTCAGGCCGTCCAAGAGGACGTCCGTGGCATTACGAAAACCGATGTAGCCTACGATGCCGCACATACCTACTTCCTCTAAGGCGGGCCCGGAACCAGGCCCACCCATGCCCTCCTAAGGGCCAAAAGCCTTTTCCGACGCCCTGCCCCTCGGTTGTCCCGTTAAGGCTTTCCCTCGGGGCTTTTCTCAGGCGGGCGGGGCGGGCGCACCCCGGGCGGCATCCGCGGATTCCTCAACCTTTCCCGGCTTTGGCCGGTTATCCCTGTGAAGGGTCCGCCACCTCGTCAGGCCAGAAGACCCCCTGCGCTTCCCGCCTTCCTGGACCGCTTTCTTCCTCCCCTCTCTCACCCCCCGCCGGAGTATACCAAAACCTAAAGGACGAGGGGCTTGACACCCAGGGCATGAGGCTTTTATGATAGCCCCGGATGCAAGGGAAAACCGGCCCATGGGGCCTTTGGGTTTTTCCCTGGCATCCCGGGAAGCTGGGTGGGAGAGGAAACGCGGAAACTCGCCCGCACCCTCTTCCCGAGAAACCCTGAAGGGGGTGTGAAGGAGTATGAAGAAAAGGCTCGTGACGCTACTGGCAGGGCTTTTGACCGTGCTCTCCATGGGCTTCGGTCTAGCCCAGTTCTCCGACGTGCCCGCCGGGCACTGGGCCAAGGAGGCCGTGGAGGCCCTGGCGGCCAAGGGCATCATCGTAGGCTTCCCGGACGGCACCTTCCGGGGCAACGAGACCCTCACCCGCTACCAGGCCGCCCTCATCATCTACCGCCTCCTGCAGCAGATCGAGGAGGAGCTGAAGGCCAAGGGCGAATCCCCCACCATGGAGGCCATGTCCTCCGAGGACATTGAGGCCCTGAAGAACGCCGTGCAGGAGCTGGCGGCCGAGCTCGCCGCTTTGGGCGTTAGGGTCTCCGCCCTGGAGGACAGCGCCGCCACCAAGGACGACATCGCCCGCCTCGAGGCCATGATCGAGGAGCTGAAGGCCAAGCCGGCTCCCGAGCCCGGCATGGACCAGGCCGCCCTCCAGGACCTCACGGACCGGGTGGAGGCCGCCTCCATCGCCGCCGACACCGCCCTGGCCCAGGCCCAGCAGCTGGCCGAGCAGCTCCAGGCCCTCTCCCAGGACGTGGAGGGGGTGAAGGGCGACGTGGCCGCCCTCGGCACCGAGGTGGAGGCCAACGCCCAGGCCATCCAGGCCCTGAACGAGCTCGCCGTCCTCCTCAACCAGGACGTCCTTTCCCTCCAGGACCGGGTGACCGCCCTGGAGAAGGGCCTCGCCGACCTGCAGGGGGTGAACTTTGAGGAGTTCGCCACCAAGGAGGACGTGGCCGCCGTCCAGGAGTTCGCTGCCGCCCTGCGCTCCGACCTGGTGGGCCTCTCCGAGAAGGTCTCCAAGCTGGAAGGGCAGGTGGCCGACCTCTCCAAGGTGCAGTACTCCATCAAGGGCTCCCTCTCCGCTACCTACGGCACGGTGGTGACCAATACAGGCACCAACTTTGACATAGACCGCCTCTTCCCGGGCAATGCCTTCTCCACGGGAACCTACGCCGCTTTCGCCTCCAATATCCAGGCTGGAGATAGCAATCAGGGTAATGTTTCCCTGGGGAGCGTCGCCCTCACCTTCGGCGTCAAGGTAGCCCAGCCCGGCCAGCAGGGCGTGAACGTTTCCGAGGCCAGCGCCACCCTACAGGTGCCCGTGGCCTTTGGGACCACTTTTAGCGGCGCACCCACCATCCGCCTCAACGCCGCGAGCGTCAAGGGGAACGTGGACGGCCAGCCCTTCAGCGTGGCCTACAGCCGGGCGGTGAGCAGCTTCAAGTTCAACGACTACCTCTTCGCCAACGACAACGATCCTGAGGCTGTTAACCCCCGCCAGGGTATGGTGGCTACCTTCTCTGGCACCAAGTTCCCCCTGGCTCCCGAAGTAACCCTGGTGGCAGGGGTGGCAGGCACCACGGCTAACGATCCCAACCCTGCTCTCCAAGCGGGGAACTACTTCGGCATCCGCACCGCCCTCAAGCCCTTCTCCGCCCTCAACCTGGCCCTGAACTACGCCACCAACCTGGGCAACCGCTCGGCCATCGGCGTGGACGGCGGCCTGGAGCTGGGCCCTGCCAAGCTCTCCGGGCTCTGGGTCTCCTCCCAGACCCCCGGGAGCCCCTTCGCCAACTTCTTTGACAACACTCTCTCCGACTGGGCGTACTACGCCCAGGCCGAGGCGAAGCTCGGGCCCCTTTCCCTCTCCGCCAACTACCACGCCGTGGACCCGCAGTACGCCGACGGCCAGGCGAGCATGTCGGAGAACGAGGACACCAACTACTATGGCGGTCTGAGGGCCGGGGCGCCCTACGGGGCTAACACCCGCGGCTTGGGCGTCTCCGCCAGCGTGGGCTTCGGCCCCATCACCCTCAAGGGCTACGCCGAGAGCGAGGGCGACTACAACAAGTCCCCGGGTAGCGTCAACGACGCCCTTGGGGCGGCCGTGGCCCTGGGCAAGTTCCGGGGCTTCAGCCTGACGGGCTTCTACAACCGCGCCTGCGATAGTGGGAACAACTACTTCGTCTGCGCGAACCTCGTGGACGCCCTTGGGAGCTACTCCTATCTCAATGAAAACCAGGAGTACTCCTCTAGCTTCGGTGTAAAGCTGGCTCACGATGGCGGCGCTCAGGACGCCCTCATCCCCACCCTCAACCTCACCGCTCAGTACGCTGCTTTCTATAGGCCCGGCGGTGGTAGCTACGACCGCAGGGATATCCAGGTCTACGCCAGCCTGAGCAAGCCCTTCAAGCTGGCCATCCTAAGTCTCTCTCCGGGCTTCCGCTACCACAGCTTTGCTGGCGGCGGTACCGATCCCAGCTACACCACCCTGAAGGCCGGGGTGCAGGTTTCCACCGATCCCCTCCTCTTCGGCCTCAGCCTGGACGGGGCGGTTTCCTACCGCACCACGTCCTACACGGCTAATCCGAGCAATGTTACCACCTACGAGCTCTACTACCGGGCCGGGGTGAAGATCAGCGACTTCCTAGCCCCGAAGCTCAACTTCAGCGTGGCCTACGCCCACTACGAGGGGGATAAGCTGGCGGGTGCCGGGTTGCCCACGGTGGGCTCGGGCAACCAGGCCTTCAACTTCGCCCGCGACCGGGTCTACCGCTCCCCCGACCCCATTGGCGCTCCTTGGACGGCTACCCCGGGCACCCAGTCCGGCCTGGTGGAGGGCTTCTACCTGCAGGCGGACTACTACAACCTCAGCGTGGCCTACGGGGAGTTCGTGCTCACGGACCTCGCCCGCACGCCCGGTAGCACCTCCTACGGCCGGGGCTTCAAGATCGGCTACAAGGTGGATTTCTAAGCCCTCTCGCCCTGCCCCCCGCCCCAGAGGGGCGGGGGGTTTCTTTCCCCATCCTGGCAAGGCCGGGGTGGGGGCCCCATTCGGGACCCCGGTAAAGACCGGGCGGGGGCCCTATACTCTAAGGGATGACCTTCCGCTACCGGGGGCCAGACCTCAAAGGGGACCAGCCCAGGGCGGTGGCCGGGCTCGTGGAGGCCCTAAGGGACGGGGAGCGCTACGTTACCCTCCTCGGGGCCACGGGCACGGGGAAGACGGTGACCATGGCCAAGGTCATAGAGGCCCTGGGAAGGCCCGCCCTGGTCCTCGCCCCCAACAAGATCCTGGCGGCCCAGCTGGCGGCGGAGTTCCGGGAGCTCTTCCCGGAAAACGCCGTGGAGTACTTCATCAGCTACTACGACTACTACCAGCCCGAGGCCTACGTGCCGGGGAAGGACCTCTACATTGAGAAGGACGCCAGCATCAACCCCGAGATTGAGCGCCTGAGGCACTCCACCACCCGTAGCCTCCTCACGCGGCGGGACGTCATCGTGGTGGCCTCGGTCTCGGCCATCTACGGCCTGGGGGACCCGAGGGAGTATAGGGCCAGGAACCTGGTGGTGGAAAGGGGCATGGCCTACCCCCGGGAGGCCCTCCTGGAGAGGCTTCTTGAGCTGGGCTACGAGCGGAACGAGATAGACCTCGCCCCCGGGCGCTTCCGGGCGAGGGGGGAGGTGTTGGAGATCTTCCCCGCCTACGAGACCGAGCCCATCCGGGTGGAGCTATGGGGCGACGAGGTGGAGCGCATCCTCCAGGTCCACCCCCTCACCGGGGAACGCTTGCGGGAGCTTCCCGGGTTCGTCCTCTTCCCCGCCACCCACTACCTCTCCCCGGAAGGGCTGGAGGAGATCCTCAAGGAGATAGAGAAGGAGCTCTGGGAAAGGGTCCGCTACTTTGAGGAGCGGGGGGAGGTCCTTTACGCGGCGCGCCTCAAGGAGCGCACCCTCTACGACCTGGAGATGCTGAGGGTCATGGGCACCTGCCCGGGGGTGGAGAACTACGCCCGCTACTTCACGGGGAAGGCCCCAGGCGAACCCCCCTACACCCTCCTGGACTACTTCCCCGAGGACTTCCTGGTCTTCCTGGACGAGTCCCACGTGACCGTGCCCCAGCTAATGGGGATGTACCGGGGGGACTACGCCAGGAAGAAGACCCTGGTGGACTACGGTTTCCGCCTGCCCTCGGCCCTGGACAACCGCCCCCTCCGCTTTGAGGAGTTTTTGGAGAAGGTCTCCCAGGTGGTCTTCGTCTCCGCCACCCCCGGGCCCTTTGAGCTAGAGCACTCGGGGCGGGTAGTGGAGCAGATCATCCGGCCCACGGGGCTTCTGGACCCCCTGGTGCGGGTCAAGCCCACGGAGAACCAGGTGCTGGACCTCATGGAGGGGATAAGGGAGAGGGCTAGCCGGGGCGAGCGCACCCTGGTCACGGTCCTCACCGTGCGCATGGCCGAGGAGCTCACGAGCTTCCTGGTGGAGCACGGGATAAGGGCGCGCTACCTCCACCACGAGCTGGACGCCTTTGAGCGCCAGGCCCTCATCCGGGACCTCCGGCTTGGCCACTACGACTGCCTGGTGGGGATCAACCTCCTAAGGGAGGGCCTGGACCTCCCCGAGGTGAGCCTGGTGGCCATCCTGGATGCCGACAAGGAGGGCTTCTTGAGGAGCGAAAGGAGCCTCATCCAGACCATGGGCCGGGCGGCGCGGAACGCCGGGGGGGAGGTCTGGCTCTACGCCGACCGGCTCTCCGAGGCCATGCGGAGGGCCATAGAGGAGACGAACCGGAGAAGGGCCCTCCAGGAGGCCTACAACCTTGAGCACGGCATCACCCCGGAGACCGTGCGGAAGGAGGTGCGGGCGGTGATCCGCCCCGAGGGGTACGAGGAGACCCCCCTCGAGGCCGACCTCTCCCGGGAGGAGCTGAGGGAGCGCCTGGCGGAGCTGGAGCTTCTCATGTGGCAGGCGGCGGAGGCCCTGGACTTTGAGCGGGCGGCGCGGCTTCGGGACGAGATCCGGGCCCTGGAGGCCCGCCTCCAGGGCCTGGGGGCCCCGGAGCCCATCCCCGGGGGGCGGAGGAAGCGGCGGCGCCGCTAAGCGCTCGCACTTTTGTTTCGCAGCATGGGATGCCCAAGCCGGGGCTGGGGGGAGACTCTTTTGGGGCCCCCACCGCGGCGAAAGCCGCGGTGGGGTACTTAACGGGCGGGGAGCCTTCTCCCGAGAGGGCTTTCCTGGACCTTTAGGTAGGGGCAGAACCAGGGCGCGGGCACTTAGGCCAGGAGGAGCAGGGGGTTTTCCAGGTAAAGGGCCACCCGCTCCAGGAGCTTCTTGGCCACGGGGGCTTCCAGCCCCGAGACCGTGAGGAGGCCCTCCGGGGAGAGGAAGAGGCTTGGGCGGCCGGTGTGCACCTCCTCCTCGCCTGCGAAGCAGAGGAGGCCCTCCCCTTCCTCCCCGTCCTCCCCTCGGAAGAGGGCGAGGAAGGAGGGGGCGGGCTTGAGCCCCCGCACCCCTTCCCCTTCCACCCGGCCCACGAGGGCCCTAAGGGGAAGCTCCATCTCCGCCAGGGCCCTTTCCGCCGCCTTCAGGAGGAAGGGCAGGGGGGTCTTGGGCACCCCGTGGACCCGCCCGAAGAGGGCAAGGGCCTCCTCCAGCCCCTGGGGTTCCACCCGCCTCCGGTAGACCCGAAGGGCGGCCGGGGGGGCAGGGATGGGCGTGGGCGCCGGGGCCACGCCCAGGGTGGGGGCGCCGGCCGGGGGGGGCGGGGGCGCCAAGGGCTGGACTTCTTCCTGGAGGGCCAGGGGAGGTTCCGCCTCCTCGAGGGCCTGGAGAAGCTCCTCCTCCGGGGGTTCGGGGGCGAGGAGGTCTTCCTCCCACGCCTCCAGGGAGGCCGGGGCTTCCTCGGCGGGCTCCTCGGCGAGGAGGAGGGCTTCCTCCTCGAGGTCCAGGTCCACCTCGGGGAAGTCCAGGTCCAGCTCCTCCTCTGCCACCTCCTCCACCTGGAGGGTAGGGGTCTTGGGAGCCTCGGGGATGAGGTCGGCCAGGTCTACCCCTTCCTTCCCCAAGGCCTCCTGGGCCCGTTTAAGCTCCTCCTCCGGGGGCAGGGGCGGGGGGGCCTCCGGCATGGGCGGAAGGTCCACCTCCCCGGCCATCAGCTTGGCCAGAAAGGCCAGGACATCCCGCTCCACGATGGTCCCGTCGGGGCCCGTGCCTTGGAGCTGCCGCCAGTCTATGCCGTTTTCCTCGGCGAGGCGCCGGGCCAAAGGCGTGATCCTGGGTTCTGCCATCTTGCCCCTATGATAACAGGGTGGAAGCGCGCTTCGCCGAGCTTTTGGCCGAGTACTGCCTGGAGGCCGGTCCCGGGGAGACCGTCTTGGTGGAAGCGGAAACCCCGGCCCTTCCCCTCTTGCCCCACCTCAAGCGGGCCCTCCTGCGGCGAGGGGCTTACCCCTTCTTCCGCCTGAGCTACCCCGCGGAGGGGCGGGATTTTCTCCTTTATGGCGGGCGGTGGTTAGAGGAAATCCCCGAGGCGGAGTGGGCCCTTTACCAGCGGGCGGACAAGTTCTTGCGCATCCTCTCCGCCGAGAACCCCCTGGAGGCGGCCTCCTTAGACCCTGCCCTCGCCCTGCGCCACCAGAAGGCCTGGTGGCCCTTGCAGGAGGTAAGGCTTAAGAAGCGCTGGGCCCTCACCCTCTACCCCACGGTGGGCTACGCCGTGGGGGCGGGGATGGGCACCGGGGAGTTCCGGGCCTACCTGGAAAGGGCGCTCTTCCTGGACCGGGAGGACCCCGTGGCCGCTTGGCGGGAGCTTTCCCGTTTCCAGGAGAGGCTTATCGCCAGGCTTTCCTCGGGGAGGGAGCTTCGCCTCCAGGCCCCGGGCACCGACCTCACGCTTTCGGTGGCGGGCCGCACCTGGGTGAACTCCGACGGGCGGCGCAACATGCCCTCGGGGGAGGTCTTCACCGGGCCCTTGGAGGATTCCGCCGAGGGGGAGGTGCGCTTCAACCTCCCGGCCTTCGTGGGGGGCAGGAGGGTGGAGGGGATCCACCTGCGCTTTTCCCGGGGGGAGGTGGTGGAGGCCAGGGCGGAGGTGGGGGAGGGTTACCTGAGGGAGGCCCTTTCCACCGATCCCGGGGCGAGGCGGCTTGGCGAGGTGGGCCTCGGCACCAACTTCGCCCTGGACCGCCCTACGGGCCTCGTCCTGCTAGACGAGAAGATGGGGGGCACGGTTCACCTGGCCCTGGGCCGGAGCTACCCGGAAACGGGGGGAAAGAACCAGAGCGCCCTCCACTGGGACCTGGTCCTCTCCCTGAGGGAAGGGAGGCTTCTTCTGGACGGGGAGCCCCTTCTCGTGGGGGGACGCTTCCTCTAAGTACCCCACCGCGGCTTTCGCCACGGTGGGGGCCCCCAGAAAGCCTCCCCATAGCCCCGGCTTGGGCGTCCCATGGCCAAAGTGCGGGCACTTAGAGGTCCTTTCGCCCGAAGACCAGGGCCCCCAGGAAGGCGAAGCCCAGGGTGTAGATGAGGAGGAGGGAAAGGCCGAGCCCCGCCGCCTCCGGCCTCAGGTACAGGTCTAGATAGGTGGTGAGGAGGAAGGGGGTGAGGGCGGGGAAGGCCACCAGAAGGCGCATGAGGAGAAGGGTGGCCACGGCGGCCAGGGCGCTCGCCGTGGTGGAGAGGAAGAGGGTGCCGTAGAGAAGGGCCAGGGAGGCGAGGGGCAAGAGCACCGCCCCCGCCAGGAGGTGGGCCCGGAGGAGCTCCAGGAGGGCCTCCTTCGGGGTGAGGAGGCCTACCCCGGCGAACCCCCCTTCTCCCAGGCCCGTGCCCCCGTAGAAGGCCCCTAGGCCGTGGGGCAGGCCCGCCAAAAGCCCCCCCAGAAAACTCGCCGAGAGGAGGACGAAGGGGTAGAGAAGGGCGGAGAGGAGCTTGGCCAGGAGGAGGCTGGTCCGGGGCAAGGGGCGGAGGAGGAGGCTTTTGAGGGTGCCCTGGGCCACCTCGCTGCCCAGGGACTCGCTGGCCGCCATCACCACCAGGAAGGGAAAGAGGAACTCCATCCCGGCCATCAGGCTCAAGGAGACCACCTGCCACCCCGAGGCCAGGACCAGGCCGTAGACCTCCTTAAGCCCGGGGGCCAGGGCCCAGAGGAAGGGAAGGAGGAAGGCGGAAAGAAGGCCGAGCCCCACCGAGCGGAGGCGGAAGAGCTTGAAGACCTCAAAGAGGAAGAGCCTAAGCATGTTTCACCCTGTCCTGGTAGTAGCTTAGAAGGTCAAAGCGGTGGGGCGCGAGGGCCTCCACCCGGTATCCCTCCCGGAGAAGGGCTCTAAGAACCGCCTCCCTATCCCCCTCAAAGAGGATGGCCCCGCCCTGGAGCCTGGCCCAGGCCACCTGGGGCAGGGTCTTGAGGAGGGCGAGGGCGCCTTCTGGGGGGTGGGCCTCGAGGCGGTAGGCCTCCCTTCCGGAAAGGGCCACCTCGTCCAGAAGCCTACCCCCGCCCAGGATGCCCACCTTGTGGGCGTAGCGGGCAACCTCGGGGAGGTGGTGGGTGGAGAGGAGCACCGCTACCCCTTCCTGGGAGAGTTCCCGGAGGAGGCCGTGCACCAGCTCCACCCCCTCGGGGTCCAGGCCCGAGGTGGGCTCGTCCAGCACCAGGACCTTGGGCCGGGGGAGGATGGCCGCCGCCAGGCCCAGGCGTTGCCTCTGCCCCAGGGAGTAGCTGCCCACCTTTTGGTCGGCCACGGCCAGCAGCTTGAGCCGGGCCAGGACCTCGGCGATGCGGGCCTCCTCCCGCACCCCGGCGAGGTAGGCGTGGAGGCGCAAGTTCTCCCGCCCCGTAAGGTAGGGGTAGAAGGCGGCCGGAGCCTCCACCACCGCCCCCAGGTGGCGCCGGGCGGCGGGCGTTTTGTGCACGTCCTCTCCCAGGAGGAGGGCCCGCCCTTCCGTGGGGAAGGCCAGCCCCGTGACCAGGCGGATGAGGGTGGTCTTGCCGCTCCCGTTGGGGCCCGCCAGGGCGTAGACCTCCCCCGGCCGCACGGAAAGGCTGATCCCGGAAAGGATGGGCTTCCGCCCGTAGCGCTTGCCCAGGCCCTCTAGCCTTAAGGCTTCCATGGATGCTATACTACCCAAGCCCCCGGTCCAGCGCGGCGGTCCGGGCGTGAACCGGGTCAGGTCCGGAAGGAAGCAGCCCTAAGCGCTCCGGGTCGGGCGCCGCTGGGTAGCCGGGGGCGCTTTATCCACAGGGTTATCCACAGGGTCTTTCTCGCCTTCTTCACGGGCCTTGGTTGAAAAAGTGCCTTCTGAACGGGGTTTACTCCCCGGGTCTTGGGGCTTCCGCCGTGCGCACCACCCCCTTTTCCACAAGGCCCCGCACCTCCTCCGGGGTGTAACCCGCTTCTAGGAGCACTTCCTCCGTGTGCGCTCCCAAAAGGGGCGGGGGCAGGGTGGGCCCTGCGGGGGTTCTGGAGAGGAAGCGCAAGGGGTTGGCCAGGGTGGGAAGGGACCCCAAAAGGGGGTGGGAAAGGGTCCAGACCGCCCCCCGGGCCTCGGCCTGGGGGTCCTGGAAGGCCTCGGCCAGATCGTTCACCGGGGCGGCGGGGACCCCTGCTTCCCTGAGCCTCGCCAGCCAGTAGGCCCTGTCCCGGGTGCGGAGCACCTGGGATAGGGCCTCCACCACCTCCTCTCGGTGTTCCACGCGCTCAGCGTTTTGGGGAAAGCGCAGGGCGAGCTCGGGAAGCCCCAACACCCGGCAGAGCCTCTGGAACTGCTCATCGTTCCCCACCGCCAGGATGAGCCAGCCGTCCCCCGCGGGGAAGGCCCCGTAGGGAACGATCTGGGCGTGGGCGTTCCCCAGCCTTTTAGGGGGTTTGCCGGTGAGGAGGTAGCTTTCCCCCAGGTTGGCCAGGGCGAAGAGGCCCACGTCAAAGAGGGAGAGGTCTATGTGCTGGCCCTCCCCGCTCCGCTCCCGCTCCAGAAGGGCGGCGAGCACGGCCGAAGCCCCCATCATCCCCGTCATCACGTCAATCCAGGCCACGCCCACCTTCATGGGGGGCCCCTCGGGCTCTCCGGTGACGGACATGATGCCGGTGTAGCCCTGGAGGGCGGCGTCGTAGCCCGGTTCCCTTGCCCTCGGCCCGGTGTGGCCGAAGCCGGTGATGGAGAGGTAGACGAGGCGGGGGTTCAGGACCCTTAGACGCTCGTAGCCTAAGCCGTAGCGCTCCAGGTCTCCCGTCTTGAAGTTCTCCACCAGGACATCCGCCTTCTGGGCCAGGCGCCTCAGGGCTTCCTGGCCTTCCTTGGCCTTCAGGTCCAGGGCCAGGCTCCGCTTGCCCCGGTTCACGGAGAGGAAGTAGGCGCTTTCCCCCTGCACGAAAGGGGGGCCCCAGCCCCGGGTCTCGTCCCCCCAGGGGGGCTCCACCTTGACCACCTCGGCCCCCAGGTCCGCCAGGATCAGGGTGCAGAGGGGGCCGGCGAGAACCCGGGAAAGGTCCAGAACCCGGATGCCGGAAAGGGGCTTCATGAGGGCATCTTACGCCGGTATAGTGGGGGTGTGGGCCGCGTTCTTCGGCACGCCCTTGTGCTTTTGGTGCTTCTTTACGTCCTTCTCCCCTTCCTCTGGATGGCCTACGCCGCCTTCATGCCCAAGGAGGCGGTGTACTCGGGGGAGCTTTTCTCCCGCCTGGGCTTCAGCCTGGAGAACGTGAGGGCCTTGGGGAAGGAGGGTTTTTGGGGAAGGCTTTTTTTCTCCTTGGGGCTTTCCTCAGGGGTGGTGCTCCTCCAGCTCCTCACCGCCCTTCTCGCCGCCTACGCCTTAAGGGCCGGGCTTGGGCTTCTCCCCCTCTACCTGGTGCTCATGGCCGTCCCGGCGGAGCTCCTCTTGGTGCCCCTCTACGGCATCCTCAAGCGGCTTTCCCTCCTGGAGACCCCTTGGGCCCTGGTCCTGCCCTTTGCCGCCAGCCCCTTTGTCCTCTACCTGGTGTACCAGGCCATGCGGGGGGTGCCCGAGGAGCTTTTGGAGGCGGCCCGGCTGGATGGGGCGGGGCACCGGGTGCTCCTTTTCCGCATCCTCTTTCCCCTGGTGCGCCCCACCCTGGTGGCGGCGGGGGTTTTGGCCTTCGCCGCCCACTGGAACCTGGTCCTCTACCCCCGGGTGGTGGTCTCCGACCCCCGCTTCTGGACGGTCCAGACCTGGCTCACCGACCTCCAGCGCAAGTACCCCACGGACTGGGGGCTCCTCTCGGCGGCGGCCCTCCTCTCGGTGCTTCCCATCGCCCTTCTCTACCTCCTCTTTGAGAGGCGGGTGGTGGCCACCTTTGAGGAGGGGTTGAAGGGGTAATCTTGACCCCGCCCCTACCCCCCTTTACCCTGGTCTTTAAGGAGGATAACCATGCGCGCCCTGGTGGTGGGGTTGGTCCTCGGGCTTTCGGGGTGCGTTCCCGTGGCCATGCTACGGCCGCCGGAGCCGGCGCGGGGGACGGAGTGGTCCTTGGGGGGGACCCTTTCGGCCAACCCCTTTGGTGGCCGGTCGCCCGTCCTCCTTCTGCCCTACCTGGGCTACGCCCAAGGGGATGGGGTCTGGGAGTACAACCTCTCCCTCCAGTGGGGCCTTCGGGGAGGCGTGAAGCTGGGCCTGACCCCCGGGGTGGCCCTGGATGCGGGCCTCACCCTCCCGCCCGTTTTGGGCGAGGGGGCGGACTGGAGCCAGGGGGTGCCCGTGGACCTGGACGGGGGGGTCATCCTGGGCGGGGGAGGGTACTACCTCTCGCCCAGGCTCCATCTCCTGGGGGTTCCGGGACAGGGGTGGGGTTTGGCCTACCAGCTTTCGGCGGGGGTGTACGGCGGGGAGTGGCTGGGAGAGATAGGCGCCCTCGGCGGGTTCGGGGGCACAGGGGTTCTCCTTAGCCTTTCCGCTGCCTGGCGTTTTGGAACCTCTCCCTTAGCGCCCTAAGCCGCTCCCGCACCCTCTCCTCCCATCCTTCCCCCAGGGCCTCAAAGAGGAGGAGGTCCTCGAGGCCCCGGGGCAGGTACGGCTGGGCGAAGCTTCCCTCCTTGTCCTCGTGGTAGTAGGCGTAGCCTTTCCCGTGGCCCAGGGCGCGGGCGAGGCTTGTGGGGGCGTTCCTCAGGTTCGAGGGGACCTCGGCCTCGGGGTGGGCGGCCGCAGCCTCTTCCGCCCGCTTCCAGGCCGCGTAGAGGCTGTTGCTCTTCGGGGCCAGGGCCAGGTAGACCGCGGCCTCCACCAGGGCGAGCTCCCCTTCCGGGCTTCCCAGGGCCTCATAGGCCTCCTGGGCGGCCACGGCCAGGCGGAGGGCCAGGGGGTCGGCGAGGCCCACGTCCTCCACCGCCACCCGGATGAGCCTCCGGGCGAGGTACCGGGGGTCGGCCCCGCCCCGGATGAGCCTCGCCAGGTAGTAGAGGGCGGCGTCCACGTGGCTTCCACGCAGGGACTTGTGGAGGGCGGAGACCAGGTCGTAGAAGCGGTCCCCTTCCCGGTCCATGCCGAAGCGCTCCGCCCCCAGGGCCTCCCGCACGCTCTTTGGGTCCACCCGGCCGAAGCTTGCCGCAAGCTCCAGGGTGTTTAAGGCGAAACGGGCGTCCCCCTGGGCCGCGCTCGCGAGGAGCCTTAGGGCCTCCTCCTCGTAGGGCGTGCCGGGAAGCCCCCTGGGGTCCTCGAGGGCCCGCTTGAGGAGGGTGAAGAGATCGGCCTCGGTGAGGGGCCTCAAGGGAAAGAAGCGGAGGCGGGAGCGGAGGGCGGGGATGAGAACGAAGGCCGGGTTTTCCGCCGTGGCCCCGATGAGGGTGTGAAGGCCCGACTCCAGGTGGGGGAGGAGGGCGTCCTGCTGGGCCTTGTTGAAGCGGTGGATCTCGTCCAGGAAGAGCAGGAGGCCCCCCTTCGCCCTGGCCTCCTCCACCGCCTGGCGCACCTCCTTAAGCCCCGCCTCCACGGCGGAGAGTTTGAGGAAGGGCCTCCCCACCCCTTCGGCCAGGAGCCGGGCCAGGGTGGTCTTCCCCGTGCCCGGGGGGCCGAAGAGGACCATGGAGGAAAGCCGCTTCGCCTCCAGCATCCGCCTTAGAAGACCCTGGGGGCCGGTGAGGTGGGGCTGGCCCAGGACCTCGTCCAGGCTCTGTGGCCGGAGGCGTTCGGCCAGGGGCTCCACCCCTTCATGGTAAGGGGGCGTGTGGTAGGCTTGAGGGGAATGCGGGCGCTTTTTCTCTTGCCGTGGGGCCTGTTCCTTCTGGGCCTGGTCCCCTTGGTGGGGGTGGACCCCGTGGGGGAGGTGGGGCGGGGCCTGGGCCTCCTGATGGCCGCCCTTCTCGTGGCGGCGGTGGGAAGCCTGTATTCCCGCTTCCCCGTGGCCTTTCCCGTGCAGTTCTTCTTGGTTTTGGGCCTGGGGCTTCTCGCCTTCCAGCTTTCCCTAGAAAGCGCCCTTTTCCTCACCGGTCTCCGGGCCCCTGGGTACGCCGCCTTGGGAGGGGTGCTGGGGGCGGTGGCCCTGGGGGTGGCCTTCCTTCTGGGCACGGGGCAGCAGGCCCCCCTTCTCCCTCCCCTGCCGGGGGTGGGGACGCGGGAGGACCTCCTGCGCCTGGCGGGGGCCCTGGAGGGCCTGGCCCTGAGGCGGCCCCTGGTCCTGGTCTACCTCGCCACCCCGGTGGCCCCGGAGGGCCTGGAAAAGGAGCTTCGCCGGGGGGACCTGGCCTTCGCCCTCCCCGGGGGGTACCTTTTGGTCCTCCAGGCGGGCCGCCCCGAGGATGCCTTGGGGCTTCTTAAACGCCTGAAGGAGCGCTTCCCCCTCTCCGCCTACGCCGTGGAGCGCTGGCAGGGGGGAAGCCTGGAGAGGGTGCTGGCCCGCCTCGAGGCCGAGGCCCTCTTGCAGTCCCGAGCCCCTTAAGCCGGTGGGGGCTTGAGCCCGGTGTACCCTCCATGGGGTTACACCGCTTCCCGGTGTACGGGAAGCCCCCTTACCTTGACCCCTCCTGCCCTCCCGGGCCCTACCCTTAGCCTTAGGAGGTCCACCATGGAACAGGCCAAGGAGATCAGCCAGGCGTGGCAGGAAGCCCTGGAAACCTACGGGGAGCGGGAAGAGGAGTAAGGCCCACCCTTCTGGGTCCCCGCCGTGGCCAGACCCGCGGCGGGGTCTTGGCTTTCCCGGCGGGCTTCCCCTTGGGCGTGGCCTTGCCGTGGTCCACGTGGGCGCACCGGTCCCCCAAAGGCCCTAGGATAAGGGTATGTGGGCGGCCACCTTCTCCCTGGTGGCCAAGGACCCCCAAAGCGGGGATTTGGGCGTGGCCGTGGCCAGCAAGTTCCTGGCGGTGGGGGCGGTGGTGCCCTTCGCCCGGGCGGGGGTGGGGGCCCTCGCCACCCAGTCCTACGCCAACCCCCGCTTCGGGCCCCAGGGCCTGGCCCTCCTCGAGGCGGGGGCGAGCCCTCAGGGGGTCCTGGAGGCCTTCCGCCGCACCGATCCCCACCTGGAAAAGCGGCAGTTCGGCCTGGTGGCGGCCACCGGGGTGGATGGGGTCTTCGGCCCCGAGACGGAGCGGGCCTTTTTGGCCCTTATCGGCATGGAGAACCTGGAGGAACGCTACCAGGGGGGGCCGGAGGTGGACGAGGCCACCCTCGCCTACCTCAAGGAGAGGTTCGGATGGAGCTAGGAGCAGGGGGTGTGGTCTTCAACGAGAGGCGGGAGGTCCTCCTCCTCCGGGACCGCATGGGCTTCTGGGTCTTCCCCAAAGGCCACCTCGAGGAGGGGGAGGGCCTTTTGGAGGCGGCGGTGCGCGAGGTCTACGAGGAGACGGGGATTAGGCCGGAGGTCCTCCTTCCCCTCTACCCCACCCGCTACGTGAACCCCAAGGGGGTGGAGCGGGAGGTGCACTGGTTCCTCATGCGCGGGCAAGGGGAGCCCCGCTGGGAAAAGGGGATGACCGGGGCCGGGTGGTTTTCCCCCGAGGAGGCCCGGGCCCTCCTGGCCTTTCCCGAGGACCTGGGGCTTTTGGAGGTGGCCCTTGAGCGTCTACCGTTTTGAGGAGAAGGCCCCCAGGGTGCACCCCACGGCCTTCATCGCCCCGGGGGCCTTCGTGGTGGGGGATGTGGAGGTGGGGGAGGGGGCTTCCCTCTGGTTCGGGGCCGTGGCCCGGGGGGACCTGGAAAGGGTGGTGGTGGGCCCGGGGACCAACGTTCAGGACGGGGCCGTCCTCCACGCCGACCCCGGTTTCCCCTGCCTCCTGGGAGCCCGGGTCACCGTGGGCCACCGGGCGGTGGTCCACGGGGCGGTGGTGGAGGAGGGGGCCCTTATCGGTATGGGGGCGGTGGTGCTCAACGGGGCCCGCGTGGGCCGAAACGCCGTGGTGGGGGCGGGGGCGGTGGTGCCGGCGGGGACGGAGGTCCCCGAGGGGATGCTGGCCTTAGGGGTTCCGGCCAGGGTGGTACGCCCCGTAGACCCCCCGGGAAACGCCCCCCGTTACCAGGCCCTTGCCGAGCGCTACCGGAAGGCCCTTTCCCCCCTTGAACCCCCGAGGCGCTACCGCCTCACCCTAAGGGGCCAGGACGCCCTTAACCCCTTCAGCGAGGTGCACCTTCGCCTGAAGCGCACCAGAAAGGAGGCCCTCGAGGCCCTCAGGCGGGTGGCCCAGGGCTTTCCCCTGGGACCGGAGGAGGCCTTGCCCCTTCTGGAGGAGGGGTTCCTGGCTCCGGAGTGAGCCCGGGGCCACATAGGGAAGGGCAGAGGGGGGGCATCATGGAGCGCAAGATGGTGGAGCTAGAGGAAACCGGCTTGACCTTTGAAACCGAGGTGGACCTGGGGCGGCTCGAGGCCCTCTCCGCGGAGTGGCTCCGGGCCATCGGAGAAGATCCTGACCGGGAGGGCCTTCTTAAGACCCCGGAGCGGGTGGCCAAGGCCTGGGCCTTCCTCACTCGAGGGTACCGCCAGGACCTTAAGGAGATCGTCAACGGTGCCGTCTTCCAGGCCGAGGGGAGCGAGATGGTGGTGGTGAAGGGCATTGAGTTCTACTCCATGTGCGAGCACCACCTGCTTCCCTTCTTCGGCCAGGTGCACATCGGCTACATCCCGGACGGCAAGATCCTGGGCCTCTCCAAGTTTGCCCGCATCGTGGACATGTTCGCCCGCAGGCTCCAGGTGCAGGAGCGCCTGGCGGCCCAGATCGCCGAGGCCATCCAGGAGGTCCTGAAGCCCCAAGGGGTGGGGGTGGTGGTGGAGGGGGTCCACCTCTGCATGATGATGCGGGGGGTGGAGAAGCAGCACTCCCGAACTGTCACCAGCGCCATGCTGGGGGTCTTCCGGGAGAGCCAGAAGACCCGGGAGGAGTTCCTGAGCCACCTCAAGTGAACCCCCGCCTTGGCGGGGGGTTCCTCCGTACCTGGGCGCTGTCCCGTGCAGCCTTTTGGTCAGCGAGGAAGGCGCTTTCGGGACCCTCCTTCCCTCGGTGTCCGCGAAAAAAGGTAGCTTTCGCGAAGAAACTTCCACGCCCTTCCTCGCCGCCCCCACCTGGAGCACCCGCCGTGGACCAGGCGGTCCTCTCCGCCTTCCGGCGGGGACTCCTCACCCCCTCCCACGCTGAGGTGCGGGAGGGGGGCGTGTACCTGAAGGAGGAGGGGCGGAAGCGGCTCATCGCCCTGGTGGAGGAGCGCCTGTGGGAGGAGATGACCCACCCCCTTGGCTTCCGCAAGCCCTTGATGGAGCTCATAGAGGTCCAGGCCCGGCGCCTGAAGGCGGCCCTCCTGGGGAGGGGGGAGTACACGCCCTTCTACCTCTGGCCATAGGCCACGCTATACCTGTGCGCAAAATTGCGGCGCAAAAGCCATTCCTTGCGCTTTGAAAAGCATAGCTATCTCCAGGACGGCGTTCTTCCTATAAACTTTGACCCGCTCCAAGGTTGCTGTGTGTGCTATACTTCCCCTGACCTGGGCCTCCAGGTGGGGACCTTGAAAGCCAGTTCTTCCCTTGGGGATGGGCAGTATGCGTTTTCTCCTTCTCATCGCCCCTTTTGCTGTGAGTTCTGGACGGCAGAAACCCCCAAAAACCCCCGTTATTCGCCCCATGCATATTCCAGACTTCATCTTTCTCACAAACCCCCCCTCTGAGGGCACCGTCCAGGACGGAGTTCTCAGGGGGGTAGAGTTGCAAACCACTTAGCCCCGTAAGGGGATTGCGACCTTTGCCGTGTCTACGAAGCTTACCGCTTCACTCTTGTTGCAAACCACTTAGCCCCGTAAGGGGATTGCGACCCCAGAAGAAAGCCCTTCATTAGCCGTCAAAACCCGGAAAGTTGCAAACCACTTAGCCCCGTAAGGGGATTGCGACTCTCAGAACTCTACAATGACTTTCACCTCATCCCCTTCTGTTGCAAACCACTTAGCCCCGTAAGGGGATTGCGACCCGAGGTCGGCCACCTGGTGGCGCTTTTCTACCACCTGTTGCAAACCACTTAGCCCCGTAAGGGGATTGCGACAAGCCCCGAGGGTGCCCGGGGCCTTCACCCGCTCAAAGGCCAGTTGCAAACCACTTAGCCCCGTAAGGGGATTGCGACCTTTCGGGTTCCGTCCAGACCTCGGTCAGGACCTCAGAGTCCCGTTGCAAACCACTTAGCCCCGTAAGGGGATTGCGACTCCTGGGAGGGCAACCCTCCCAGGTCGATGACTAGAAGTTGCAAACCACTTAGCCCCGTAAGGGGATTGCGACTCGACCCCGCCGCGGATCCGGGCGTATTTGACCCTCATGTTGCAAACCACTTAGCCCCGTAAGGGGATTGCGACCAGTAGGTCTTGGGGTCGTCCTCCTCGCCGTACTCCCGGGGTTGCAAACCACTTAGCCCCGTAAGGGGATCGCGGTTGGCGGACAGGGCTCTTCTTGGAGGTGCGCACCTTGAGAAGGAGGGCTTGTGTGAGGTTGGAGAAGGCCTTTCTTCACCGCTATCTCCTGCCCCCGGGCCCCTTCAGCCTGCGCTTCTTTGGCCTGGGGGTGGCGGAGCTGGCCCTAAGGGGCTACCTGCCCCGCCCCGGGGCGGAAGAGGCCTTGGACCTAACGCCGGAGGAGGTGGAGGAGCAGAGAGAGAAGTAGGGAAAGGAGAAGGGACGAGGTGAGGGGAAGGTACACCCGAAGGCCTTCCCGCTCTATGCGGATGTCCCCCGGCAGGTGGCCGAACCAGGCGAAGAGCTTGGGGAAGTAGAGGAGCAAGGCCCCTAGAAGGAGCAGGAAAAGCCCGGCGTAGACCAGAACCTTACCCACCTCCATCCTTCACCTCCAAGAAGGCCGTGAGGGCGGCCCCCAGAAGCCCCGCCTCGCTTCCCAGAAGGGCCTTCCGCAAGGGCGGGGCCTCCCAGCCCTGGAGGTAGTGGCGGTAGGCGGCCTCCAGGGCCTCCCAGTAGCCCTCGGGGGCGTTCAGGGCGATGCCCCCGCCCACGATCACCACCCCGGGGTCAAAGGCCTTTACCAGGCTGGCGAGGCCTATCCCCACGTAGCGGGCGGCCTGGAGGAGGAGGCGCCTGGCCTTGGGGTCACCCTCCTGGAAGAGGCGGAAGAGCTCCCGGGTGTCCACGGGGCGGTGGTAAGCGTAGGCGGCGTCCCGCTCCAGGGCGCGCCCCGCCGCCAGGGCCTCGAGGCACCCTTCCAGTCCGCACCCGCAGGGAGGCCCCCCGGGGAGGAGGGTCAGGTGGCCAAGCTCCCCCCCTTGCCCCCTTTCCCCCCGGAGCACCCGCCCCCCCAGGACCACGCCCCCCCCGATGCCGGTGGAGACCGTGAGGTAGAGGGAGCTCCCCTCCCCCTTCCCCGCCCCCAGGTGGTGCTCGGCCAGGGCGGCGGCGTTGGCGTCGTTTTCCAGGTGCACGGGCCTCCCCGTGGCCTCTTCCAGAAGGCGGCGGATGGGGAAGTTCAGGAGCCCCGGGATGTTGGGGGTGAAGCGGATGACCCCTTCCCGGAAGTCCAAGGGCCCCGGGGTGCCGAGGCCCACGGCCTCTCCCCTCGCTCCCGCCCCCTCCTCCGCCTTTTGCACCGCCTCCGCCAGGGCCCGCACCACCGCTACCCCGCCCTCCTTGGGGGTGGGAAGGACCACCTTGGAGAGGAGCCTCTCCCCGTCAAAGACCCCGGCGGCGATCTTGGTCCCGCCCAGGTCCAGGCCCACCACGGTCATGGAACCTCCTCCTGCAGAAGGGCCTCGGCCTCCCCCCAAAGGGCCTCGGGCACGAAGAGGGCCACATCCCCCATGTAGGTGCCCAAGGCGGCCTCGGGAAGGCCGGCAAAGGGGGTCTCCAAGAGCACGGGGATGCCCTTGGCCTCGAGGCGCCTCTTGAGCCCCTCGGCCACGGGCCTGGGGGCGGTGAGGAGCTTCCGGTAGGGGGTTCCGGCCACTAGGCGGCGTTCCATAGGGCCTCCACCAGAAGGGCGTACTCCCTGCCCGCGGCCTCCACCTCGGCCAGGGGGATGTGCTCCTTGGGGGTGTGGGCCAAGGCGGGGTCCCCGGGGCCAAAGCCCAGCACCGGGGCCCTGGCCCCCAGGTAGGGAGCGTCGGTGGTGAAGGGCCAAAAGCCCGCCTCCTCCTGCCCCAGGGCCTTAAGGGCCGCCTGGAGGAGGGGGTGGTCCTCCGGGAGGCGGTAGGGGGGCCAGAGGGCGGGGAGGGTCATCCGCACCTCCCCCGAGGTCCGCTCCTCCTCGGGGACGTAGAGGGAGGGGGGGCCCAGGGTCCTCAGGCGCTCTAAAAGCTTCTCCAGGTCGGCCTCCGGCTCGTAGCGCGCGTCCAGGTAGAGCCGCACCACCCCGGGGGTCTGGTTCCTGGCCCCGGGGTAGGTGTCCACCCGGGTGGGGGTGAGCTTCACCCCTTGGGGGAGGGAAAGCTCTTTTAGGGCCAGGAGGTACTCCGCCAGGTCAAAGAGGGGGTTTTCCGGCCCGGACAGGGCGGCGTGGGCTTCTTCCCCTTCAAAGTCCGCCCACACCTCCGCCCGGCCCCGGTGCCCCCGCACGAGCCTCCGCCTCGAGGGTTCTCCCAGGACGAAGGCCAGGGGGGAAAGCCTCCCCGCGGCGTAGCGGCTTCCCAGGCCCCCCACCTCCTCCTGCACCACCGCCAGGAAGCGCACCCTCCCCTTCAGGGGCCTTTTGGAAAGAGCTTCCAGGGCCATGAGCATGGCCACCAGGGGGCCCTTCATGTCCACCGCCCCCCGGCCCCAAAGGGCCCCCTCGGCCACGGCCCCCTGGGGGTGGGGCCAGCGGGCGGGGTCGCCTGCGGGCACCACGTCCAGGTGCCCGGTGAGGACCACCTCGGGCCCCTTCTCCCCCAGAAGGGCCTCCACGTTGCCCGCCTCGTCCAGGCCGGCCTCGAGGCCCAGCCCCTTGAGGGCCTCCAGGAGGAGGGCCGCCGCCTCCCCTTCTTGCCCGGGAAGGCTTTCCGCCTGGAGGAGGCGGGAGAGGAGCCTGACCCAGTCCACGCCCCTATCCTACACCCCGGGCGAGGCCCGCCTGGTAGAGGGCGATGCCCAGGGCCACGGAGGCGTTCAGGGACTCGGCCTCGGGGCGGATGGGGATGCGGAAGAGCTCGTCGCAGGTCTCCCGCACCAGCCTCCGCATGCCCTCCCCCTCCGAGCCCACCACCAGGACCAGGGGCCTCCGGAAGTCCAGTTCCCCCGGGGTCTTCTCCCCCCGCACGTCCAGGCCGTAGACCCAAAGGCCCCGCTCCTTGAGGTCTTTGAGGGCCCGGGGGAGGTTCTTCACCTTCACCACCGGGATTTTTAGGGCAGCCCCTGCGCTGGCCTTCAGGGCCAGGGGGGAGAGGGGGGCAAAGCGGCGCTCCTCGGAGACCACCCCGTGGGCCCCCAGGGCGAGGGCGCTCCGGATCATGGCCCCGTAGTTCCGGGGGTCGGTGATCCCGTCCAAGGCCACCAGAAGGGGCGTCTCCTTCCGAGCCTCGGCCAGGCGGAGGGCGTCCTCCAGGGTGGCGTAAGGGGGTTCTTCCACCTCCGCCGCCACCCCCTGGTGGTGGGTGGTCCTGAGGAGGGCGTCCAGCTCAATGCGGGGCACCAGGGTGTAGTCCGCCCCCAGCCTCTTGAGTTCCCGGAGGAGCCAGCCCTCCACCCCCTTGGCCACCAGCACCCGCCGCACCTGGCCCGCCTTGAGGGCCTCGAGGACCGGATTCCGCCCGTAGATCCACATGGCCCGAGTCTAAAGCGCCTTGCCGTATGATGGAAACAAGGAGGTGCCCATGTACAAGACCATCCTCATGCCCACAGACGGCAGCCCCTGCAGCTTCCAGGCCCTGGAGCACGGCCTCGGGCTCGCCAAGGCTCTGGGGGCCAAGGTCCACTTCCTCTACGTTCTGGAAAACCCCGCCCAGGCCATCTGGATCGCTCCGGAAAGCGTCCCCTACGGCCTGGAGCTCTTGGAGGACCTGAAAAAGGCCGGGGAAGAGGCCATACGGAAGGCCCTGGCCCTAGCCCAGGAGAAGGGGGTGGAGGCCACGGGGGAGGTGAGGGAAGGAACCCCCATCCCCACCATCGTGGAGGCGGCCAAGGGCTTTGACCTCTTGGTCATGGGCACCCACGGGCGCACGGGCCTGGACAAGCTCCTTCTGGGCTCGGTGACGGAAGGGGTGTTGCACCGGGTCTCCGTCCCCGTCCTCGTGGTCCGCTGCCGCTAGATGCGCTTTCTCTCCGTCTTCGTCTCCTCCCGCCTCTCCCCGGAGGATCCCTCTTACGCCAGGCTGGTGCGCTACGGGGAGGTCGTGGCCGAGGAGGGCTTTGGCCTGGCCTGCGGCGGGTACCAGGGAGGGATGGAGGCCCTGGCCAAGGGGGCGAAGGCCAAGGGGGGCCTGGTGGTGGGGGTGACGGCCCCCGCCCTTTTCCCCGAGAGAAAGGCCCCCAACCCCTTCGTGGACCTGGAGCTCCCCGCCGCCACCCTTCCTGAGCGCATGGGCCGGCTTCTGGACCTGGGGGCGGGGTATCTGGCCCTGCCCGGGGGGGTGGGAACCCTGGCGGAGCTCCTTCTGGCCTGGAACCTCCTCTACCTGAGGCGGGGCCTGGGGCGGCCCTTGGCGGTGGACCCTTACTGGCTTGGCCTCCTTAAGGCCCACGGGGAGATCGCCCCCGAGGATCTGGCCCTCCTTCAGGTGGTGGGGGACGAGGAGGACCTGCGCCGCTTCCTGAGGAGGCTATGAGCGAGACCCTTTTGGTCTACGTGCCCGACCTCGGCCAAGGGGTGAGCTTTTACCAGGCCCTGGGCCTGGCCCTGGAGGAGCTTCCTCCCCGGGGAGGCCCTCCTCTCCCCCAAGGAGGGCCCCCTTCTTCTCCTCCGGCCCGGGGCGGGAGGGGTGGAGCGGGGACCGCAAAGGCCGAGGCCCGAGGGCCAGGGCTTCGCCCGGGTGGCCTTGGAGGAGGGTCGGATCGTCTTCCTGGTGGAGAGCCTTCCCCACGAGAAGCTCCGCCTCGGCAAGTACGGCCTCCCCTTTCGCGAGGCGGGGGATCACCTCCTCCTCTTTGACCCCGGGGAGAACCCGGTCTTGGTGCGGGAGGGGTAGTGGCCGCGCGGCTTTGGCTTCTGGACCTGGACGACACCCTCCTCCGGGACCACGCCGTGACCCAGGAGGTCCTGGAGGCCCTGGGGCGGGAGGTGGGGGTGGAGGGGCTTTACCCCGCCGTGCGGGCGCGGGCCGAGGTCCTCTTCCGGGAGGCCCCCTTCTACCCTTGGGCGGAGCGGATCGGCCACTCGGCCCTGGAGGCCCTCTGGGCCCGTTACACCACCCCGGGCCTCGAGGCCCTGGCGGAGTGGGCCTGGCCCTTCCGCGAAAGGGTCTTCCGGGAGGCCCTCTCCCGCCTCGGGGGGCCCGGGGAAAGGGCGCGGGCCCTCGCCGAGGCCTTCTTCCGGGAAAGGCGGCGCTACCCCCTCTTCCCCGAGGTGCCGGAGTTCCTCGAGGCCCTGAGGGAAAGGGGGGCGGTCCCCGTCCTCCTCACCAACGGGGTGCCCGACCTCCAGCGGGAAAAGCTCTTCGGGGCGGGGCTTGGGGGGGCCTTCGCCCTCACCTTGATCTCCGGGGAGGTGGGCCTGGGCAAGCCCGACCCCGGGCTTTTCCGCATGGCCCTGGCCGCCTTCGGGGCAGGGCCGGAGGAGGCGGTGATGGTGGGGGACAACCCGGAGCGGGACGTCCAGGGAGCCCGCCTTGCGGGGATACGGGCCGTCTTCGTGGACAGAGGCTTCCGCAAGCCCGACCCCCGTTACCCCGCCCACCTGGAGGTGAAGGACCTGCGGGAGGCCCTCCTCCTCCTTTCGTGACCTCCTTCCGGGAAGGAGGGGGGCCTAGCCGGTAGACTCTTCCCATGTACGAGGCCCTGCTCTTCCTGCACAACCTGGTGCGCTGGTTGGTCCTGGCCTTTGGCCTCTACGCCCTGGGGCGGCCCGAGCCCCGGCCCGGGGCCCTCTTCGCCCACACCCTCACCCTCCAGGTGGCCCTAGGGGTGGCTCTGGCCTTCCTGAGCCCCTTGGTGCAGGGGGCCTTGGCCAACCTGGAGGCGGCCCTGGCCACCCCGGGGGAGGCCCGCTTCTTCGTGGCCGAGCACTGGGTGGGGGGGCTTGTGGCCCTGGGCCTGGCCCACGGGGGGCTGGCCCAGGCGCGCAAGGGGAGGCCCCTGGCCCGCCTCCTCTTCGGCCTGGCCCTGGCCGTGCTCCTCCTTTCCATCCCCTGGTTCCGGCCCCTATTCCGCCTCTAGGTAGGCGAGGGCGGCGTACCCCACCACCCGTTCCTCCTCCCCCCCGGCCTCGGCGCTAGTGGCGTAAGCCAGGAGCCTGGGCCGCCACCCCAGGGCCTTGGCCAAGGCGGTGAGGCTGGCCCAAGGAAGGGCCCCGCAGGCCTCCCTCCGGGCCAGGCCTTCGGCGTCCAGGGCCAGGGCCACCTCCAGGGTCTTGCGGTCTATCCCCCTGGCCAGGGGGTCGGGGTGGTAGTGGGAGAGGTCGCTGCTGGCCACCACCAGGTCCTCCGGGCCGAGCTCCCCAAGGAGGGCCTCCCCCGCTTCCTCGGGGTCCACCTCCCCGAAGAGAAGGGGGAGGATGGGGACGCCCGGGAGGGCCACCTGAAGGAAGGGGAGGAGGACCTCGAGGCTGTGCTCCTCCTCAAAGGGGGGCCGGTACTCCCGGAAAGGAAGCCCCAGGGCGAGAAGCCTCTCCCCGCCCAAGAGGTCCACCGCCACCTCCCCCAAAGGGGTGCGCCAGGCCCGGTAGGGGAAGAAGGCCACCCCCCGGAAGGCCACGAAGTGGCTCGGGCCCAGGAGAAGGACCCGCCTGGCCTTTCCCCGCCAGGCCCCAAGCGCCCGGAAGGCCTCGGCCGCCACCTTCCCCGAGTAGCGGTAGCCCGCGTGGGGGGAGAGGGCCCCCCGGAGGGCGGGAAGGGGCGGGGTTTTGGCCTCCTGGAGGAGGCTTTCCACCAGCCTTCGGAGGGCCTCCCCCTCCCCTGGGTAAAAGCGTCCCGCCACGGCGGGGGGCCTCACCAGGTCCATACCCCGGGGACCCTCCTCCCGCACCCGGGGCAGACCCCGGGGGTCTCCCAGAGGGCCTCTGCCCGGAAGCCCCGCCTCCTCAGGAGAAGCCTCCCGCAGTCCGGGCAGTAGGTGGAGCTCCTCTCCTCGTCCAGGACGTTTCCCACGTAGACGAAGCGGAGGCCCTCCTCCTTGGCGATCTCGTAGGCCCGCACCAAGGTGGCGTGCCGCGTGGGCCGGAGGTCCGGCATCCGGTAATCGGGGTGGGCGGCGGTGAGGTGCCAGGGGATCTCGGGAGAAAGCCCCCTGAGGAACCTGGCCATGGCCCGGACCTCTTCCTCCGAGTCGTTATGGCCTTCCAGAAGCAAGGTGGTGACCTCCACCCAGACCCCGCTGGCCACCAGGTACTCCAGGCTCTCCAGCACGGGCTTGAGCCGGGCCCCGCAGATCTCCCGGTAAAACCTCTCGGTGAAGCCCTTGAGGTCCACGTTGGCGGCGTCCAGGTAGGGCCTGATGTAGTCCCAGGCCTCCTTGGTCTCAAAACCGCTGGTCACGAAGATGTTCTTCATGCCCCGGGCCTTGGCCAGGCGGGCGGTGTCGCGGGCGTACTCTATCCAGACGGCGGGCTCGTTGTAGGTGTAGGCGAGTAGCCTCACCCCCAGGGCCTCGGCCTCGGCCACGAGCCTTTCCGGGGGCCAGTCCTCCCCGATGGGGCGGTCCAGACGGCCTTCCGGCGAGACCCGAAACTCCCGGAACTGGGATATCTGCCAGTTCTGGCAGAAGGCGCAGAAGAGGTTGCACCCCACGGTGCCCACGGAGAGGATCCCCTCCCCGGGGTGGAAGTGGTAGAGGGGTTTCTTCTCCACCGGGTCCAGGTGGACCGCGGCGGCCTTGCCGTAGGTGACCAGGTAGAGCCTTCCCCCCAGGTTGCGCCGCACCCTGCACTTCCCCGTCCCCCCCTCGGGGACGGCGCAGAAGTGGGCGCAGGCCCGGCACTGCACGAAGCCCTTGGGAAGGGGGCGGAAGAGGTCGGCTTCCCTCAGGGTGGCGGCTAGGGTCATTTGATACCGCTGGCCTCATTGTAGCAAACTGGGGTCGTGGGCCCCTTTCCCCCGGAGAAGGAGGAGGACTTTGCCCCCTTTTTCCCCGAGGAGGTCCTCGCCCGGGGCCTGGCCTATGCCCAGGAGGGACGGGTTCTCAGGGTCTACCGGGTGGGGGGGAGGCTTTTGGGAGAAGTCCAGGGCTCCGAGCCCGCGCCCTACCGGGTGGAGGTGGGGCCGGGGATGGCGGGGGCCTGTACCTGCCCCTACCCCTTCTTCCCCTGCAAGCACGCCGCGGCCCTCCTCTACGCCTACCTGGCCCAAAGGCCCAAGGAGGACCTCCTCCTGGCCTTAGACCGCCTCTCCCTCGAGGAGGCCAGGGGTCTCCTCAAAGCCCTGGCCCAGCTTCCCGAGGTGGCCCTCTGGCTGGCCGAGGCCCTCGTTCCCCAGGAGGCCTTCCTGGAAGGGGTCGGGGCCCTCCGGCGGGCCTTCCGCCTGGGAGGGGGGGAGGAGGAGGCGAAGAGGCTCCTCCTGAAGCTTCCCCGGGCGGGGGAGAGGGAGGTGGGGCGCTTTATGGAGGCCCTCCTCCAGGCCCCCTTTGACCCCGAGCCCTACCTCAGGGCGGCCCTGGCCCGCTACCTGGAGGTCCGGGGCGACCCCGCCCTCCTCCTCCGCCTCTACCTCAAGGCCCCTTCCCCTTCCCTGGAGGAGGCCCTTCTCGCCCTGGGGAAGGAAAGGCCTGAGGCCCTCTTTCCCCTTTTGCAGAGGGAACCTTCCCCCCTGGCCCGCGCCCTAAGGGCCGAGCTCCTCTTGGCCCTGGGAAGGGAGGAGGAGGGGCTGGCCCTCCTCCGGGAGGGCCTGGAGGGGGTGGAGGACTACCTGGCCTTCGTGGGGCGGCTCCTGGCCTTGGGGAGGCGGGAGGAGGCCCTGCGCTACGCCGAGGAGGCGGTGGCCTGGTTCGGCAAGGACCCGAGGCTTTTACCCCTTCTGGACCTCCTCGCCGCCCACCGGGGGAGCCTCGAGGACCACCGGGCCCGCTTTGCCCTGAGGCCCAACCTGGAGGACTACCTGGCCCTGAAGGCCAAGCTGGGCCGGGCCTTCGCCGAGGAGAGGCCGCACCTCCTGCGAAAGGTCCAAGACCCCGCCCTCCTCGCCCGCATCCACCTCCTGGAGGAGGACTGGAAGGCCCTGGACCGCCTCCTCCGGCGGGCCCCCCCGGAGGCCTACCCCGCTTTGGCGGAGGCCCTGGAGGCCAGGCTTCCCCAAGAGGCGGTGCGGCTTTACCTGGAGGCGGCGGGGCGGGGGGTGGAAAAGGGCACCCGCAAGGCCTACCAGGAGGCGGCGGGGCTTCTTGCCAGGGCCTCCCGCCTGGACCCCAAGGCGGCTAGGGCCATGGCCCGGAACCTCCTTAGGGCCTACCCCCGCCGCAAGGCCCTGAGGGAGGTTCTGGCCCCCTTTCTCGCCGAGGGCTCATGAGGACCCCCACCGCCCCCCGTTTGCACCACGCGGTGGTGCCCGCCGTGGAGGCTTTGGTGGAGCGCTTCCCCTTGACAGGGAGGGGGCCTTGCCCCATAGTAAGGCTTGCGGCCAGACCTTGGAGGGTTGGCCGAGCGGTTGAAGGCGGCGGTCTTGAAAACCGCTGTGGGGTCTTCCCCACCGGGGGTTCGAATCCCTCACCCTCCGCCAAGGGCTTGGAGAGGTGGCCGAGTGGTCTAAGGCGGCACCCTGCTAAGGTGTTGCACCGGGAAAACCGGTGCCGCGGGTTCGAATCCCGCCCTCTCCGCCAAGCGCCCGGGTAGCCCCGGGCCTTTTCCTTATGCCATGGTGCCCCTGCCCCCCCTTGCTCCCTGCCGCTTCCTCCTGCGGAAGAACCGCTTCCTGGTGGAGGCGGACGTGGGGCCTCTGCACCTTCCCAATAGCGGCCGCATGGCCGAGCTGCTCCTGCCCGGTACCCCGTGCCACTACCACCCTAAGCCCACCCCCAGGACCCTAGGCCGCCTGGTTTTGGTGGAGCGGGAAGGGGTTCTGGTGGGGGTGGACGCCGCCTTGGCCGCCCGGGTCCTCGAGGCCCTCCTCCGAGAAGGGTTCTTTGGCCCCCTGGAGGACCTGAAGCGGGAGGTCTCCGTGGCCGGGGAAAGGCTGGACTTCCGGGCCCGGGTTAGGGGAAGGGAGGCGTTCCTGGAGGCCAAAAACTGCAACCGGGTGGAGGGGGGCCTTGCCCTCTTTCCCGATGCCCCCACCCTCAGGGGGGCCCGGCACCTCCGCCTCCTCGCCCGCCTCGCCCGGGAGGGCTATCAGGCCTTGGCCGTATGGGTGGTGCAGCACCCCCTGGCCCGGGCCTTCGCCCTGGACCCCATGGACCGGGCCTTGGGGCAGGCGGCCAGGGAGGCCCAGGAGGCCGGGGTCCGGCTCCTGGCCTTCCGGGTGCGCCCCACCCTGGAAGCCCTCCACCTCGAGGCCCCCCTCCCCTGGGTCTGGCTCAGCCCCCGAGGAGGATCTGCAGCGCCACCATGAGGGCCACGGAGAGGGTGAGGACCGTGGCCACCCCCTCGGCCTCGGCTTCTTTGAGGGCCTCGGGGAGGATCTCTGCCACCGCCATCCAGATCATGGCCCCGGCGGCGAAGCCCAGCCCCACGGGCAGGGCGGGCTTGAAGGCCTCCACGAAGAGGAAGGCGGGCACGGCCATAAGGGGTTGGGGGAGGCTGGAGAAGACGCTCCAAAGGGCGGCTCCCAGCACGCCCACCCCCCGCGGGATGAGCACCAGGCTGATGGCCAGCCCCTCGGGGATGTTGTGCACGGCGATGGCCAGGGTGATGAAGACCCCCAGGGCCTCCCCGCCCCCGAAGGCCACCCCCACCCCCACCCCCTCGGCGAAGGAATGCAGGGTCATGATGCCCACGATCATGAGAGCCTTACGGGCGTCCAGGCCGTTCAGGGCGCCGAAGCTCACCTCCCGGCCCTGGAGGTAGCGGTGGGAGAGCTGGATGAAGAAAAGCCCCAGGAGGACCCCCAGGAGGGTGCGGCCCAGGCTGTACTGGACCCCTTCGTAGATAAGGCCAAAGCTGGCAGCCAGCATGAGCCCGGCGGCGGCGGCGTTGGCCAGGCCCAGGTGCCGGCTCAGGATGTTCTGGGTGAAGAGGAAAGGGAGGGCCCCGAGGCCCGTGGCGATGGCGGTGAGGAGGGCGTAGAGGAAGACGCTTGAGGGGGAGATGGGCAAAGCGTCCATGGCCTTCATTTTATTGTAAGTGATTACTACTTGCAACTAGCCAGTCCCGGACCGCCCGGGCCACCTCCTCCCGGTCCCGGTCCAGGAGGAGGTCGTGGCCGCTATGGGGAAAGACCAGGTAGTCCTTCCTGGGGCTTCCCAAAAGCTCGTAGTAGCGGCGCACCCCCTTCACCACCCGGTCCTTTCCCGCCTCCACCACCAGCGCCCGGGCCTTCACCCGGGGGAGGGCCTCCGGGGTCTTCCGTATGAGGGCGAGGAGCTCCAGGACGGCCCGGGTGGGGAAGTAGGGGTAGTTGGGGTTTTGCTTCCTGAGCTCGGGGTCCTCAATGGAGGGGGGGCCGGGAAAGCGGGGGACGAGCCGGTGGAGGTAGGGGGCCAGGGGGGCGAGGGGGTTCTTTAGGCCCAGGGCCGGGGCCAGGGCCACCAGGGCCTCGGTGGGGTGGCGGGCCGCAAGGTGGGCGGCCAAAAGCCCCCCCATGGAAAGCCCCACCACCCCCCGGGGCTCGGGGAGCTCCAGGTAGGCCCCTTCCGCCGCCATGAGCCAGTCCTGAAAGCCCACCTTCAGGAGGTCCTCGGGCCTCGTACCGTGGCCGGGAAGGGCGGGTTGGCTCACGGCGAACCCCGCTTCCTTCAGCCGTTCCGGCAGAGGGCCCAGGGTGAGGACGGGGTGGGAGGTGAACCCGTGGAGGAGCAAGAGGTGCATGCCCCAGCATACCCCGCCTGGACGTCGGCGAAGGAGCGTGGTAAAACGGGGGGGAATGCTTGCGGGCAACCTCGCCGAGTTTCCCTTTCCCGCCCTGGTGGGCGCCCTCATGAGCGCCGGGCGCACCGGGCGGCTCGTCCTCAAGCCCCCTTTCCTGGAGGCGGAGGTCTACCTCCGGGGAGGCCAGGTGGTCCACGCCAAAGCCCAGGCGGGGGAGCGTTCCTTGGAGGGGGAGGAGGCCCTGGACCTCTTGGCGGGTCTTAGGCGGGCCCCCTTCACCTTCGAGCCCGAGGCCCTTCCGCCCCACACCACCCTCCTGGGGGGGCTCGCCGTCCCCGCCCGCCTGGCCGAGGCCCAGGAGGTATGGCAGGGGCTCAGCCTTCCCAGCGACTGGAGCTACGTCCTCCGCCTAAACCCCAGGGGCGGGGAGGTGGAGCTTTCCCCAGAAACCCTCCAGGTGCTGGCCCAGGTGGAGGGGAAGCCCATCGCCCAAGTCCTCATGGCCCCCGGGGTCTTGCGCCTGGCCCGGGTCCTGCACACCCTTTTGCAGGTGAGGGTCCTCGAGGCCGTCCCCCGGGTGGAGGTGTCCCCGGTCTCCCTCCTGGTCCTTCCCATCTACGGCCCGGGCTCCGGGGTGGCCTACGTGGACGAGGCCCTGTACGCCGAGTGGGCCCGGGCCATCCGCCATGGCTTTCGCCTGCGCCTCTTGGGGCGGGAGGCGGCGATGGAGGTCCGCCCTAGGCCCAACATCCCCGGGCGGCTCGGCCTTCTGGAGGAGGACCTGAGGCGCCTCCGCCTCCGCCGGGGGGATAAGGTGGAGGCGGTGCCGGAGGTGTAGGTATGGATATCCTGGCTCTGAACGAGTATCTGAACCGGATCGTTTACGGCTTCCCCATGAAGCTGGTCTTCCTCCTGGTGGGGGCTTATTTGGTTATATTCCAGATACGTTGGTTCCAAGCCCCTCTCCGGATGCTCCGGGTCTCCTTCGCCGAGACCTTTGGGGCCATCCGCGAGCGGGCCTATGGCTTCGGCGGCCAGATCACCCCCTTCCAGGCCACCATGGTGGCCCTTTCCGCCACCATCGGCACCGGCCACCTCCTAGGCATGCTGGCGGCGGTTCTCCTTGGGGGGCCAGGGGCCGTGTTCTGGATGTGGGTGGGCTACTTCTTCGGCACGGGCACCAAGTTCGCCGAGGCCACCCTGGCCGTCCACTTCCGCCGGCGCTTCGCCGACGGCTCGGTGTCCGGCGGGCCCATGTACTACCTCTCCCGGGGGCTCCCCAGGCTGCGCTTCTTGGGCCACCTCTTCGCCTTCTTTGCGGCGGTGGCCGCCTTCGGCATCGGCAACCTCTCCCAGGCGGGGGCGGTGAGCGGGGCCTTGGTCCCCTTGGGGGTCCCCCCGGCCCTGGTGGGCCTTTTCCTGGCCCTCCTGGTGGGGGTGGTCCTGGGCGGGGGGATCGTGTGGGTGGCCCGGTTCGCCCAGGTGGTGGTGCCCCTGAAGCTTCTCCTCTTCCTGGGGGCGGTGGGACCCCTCCTGGTCCTCTACGGGGCCCATATCCCCGAGGCCTTGGCCCTGGTCTTCCGAGCCGCCTTCACCCCGGAGGCGGCTTTGGGGGGCGCTGCGGGCTATAGCCTCTTCGCCGCCCTCAACGCCGGGCTTGGCCGGGGCATCTTCGCCAACGAGGCGGGGCTGGGCTCGGCCCCCATCGCCCACGCCCAGGCCCAGGTGGACCACCCGGTGCGGCAGGGCTTCTGGGGGGTGACGGAGATGTTCGTGAGCTTCCTGGTCACCAGCCTCACCGCCCTCGCCTTCCTGGCCTCGGGCCTCTGGCAGAAAGGGGGAAGCGCCGCCGAGGCCGCCCAGGCCCTCTTCCAGGCCCACCCTTTGGGCGGGGCCATCCTGGCCCTCACCGTGGCCGTCTTCGCCCTGGGGACCATGGTCTCCTGGGGGTTTTACGGGGAGGAGGCGGCGGCCTTCCTCTTCGGGGAGGGGATTCGCTGGCCCTACCGCCTCACCTTCGCCACCTTGGCCTTCGTGGGGCCTTTGGGGGGCCTCGAGGCCTTCCTGGCCATTTCCGACACCCTAAACGGCCTCATGGCCCTCCCCAACCTCCTGGGCCTCGTGCTCCTGGGGGGCGTGGTGGGCCGCCTGGTCTACGGCTTCTTCCGCGGGGAGCCCTGGGTGCCGCCCCGGTAACGCCCTTTCCCCGGGGCGGCAGGGCGAAGGAAACCGGAAGCAGGGTAAGCGCCCGCGCCTTGGTTCTGCGGCATGAAGGCCCCTTGGGGGCCCCCGCTGCTTAGCCCCCGCCCCGGCTGGCGGCGAAGGCGATGCGGTTAAACCAGGCTTCCGCCTCCTCGCCCTCCACCTCCACCCGAAGCTGGGGGATGGCGAGGCTTCCCACCCTTAAGGGCTCCACCTCCCGGAAGCGCACCCGGGCCCCGGGGAGGCGGTAGACCCCTTCCCCTTCCCTCGTCCCGCCCCACTCCTCCAGGTAGCGCTCAAGGAGCCAAGGGGGAAAGGCCCCGAAGGTCCGTTCAAACCCGCCCCCCGCCACCGGGGGGAAGAGGTCCAGGGTGGCCTCGGGGGAGAGGGGGGTGGAGAGGCCCTGGAGGTAGCGCACGTCCCGGCCCTCCAGAAAAACCGAGACCCGCTCCGCCAGGTCTTCCCCCGCAAAGAGTTCCCCCTTTAGGGCGGGATAGGCCCCCACCAGGTGGGAGAGCACCTCCCCCACGGTGCTCCCTGGAACCACAAGCTGGCTTTTCCCCACCAGGTCCCGGAACGTGGCGTAGAGGTTTACCTTGGGCATACCCCGAGTCTAAAGGAAGGCCAGGGTTCCCCCGGGAGGGAGGCCAAGTACCCCGCTCTGGCTTGCGCCAGAGCGGGGGCCCCAGAAGGGCCTTCGTGTCGCAGAACCAAGGCGCTGGCCTTTAGTCGGCGGCCTGGGAGAGGATGCCCAGCTCTTGGAGCTTGGCGGGGGGCACCACGCCCTTTTCCCAGCCCCGCTCCTGGTAGTACTCCTGGAGCATGAGCTCTAGCTCGGTGAGTTGGCCCTTGGAGCCCGCGCAGTCGGAGGGCTCCTTGAGGAAGCGCTCGGGCAGGTAGTCCGAGCCCTCGGCCCAGCCCGCCAGGTTGTTGTAGTAGCGCTCCAGGTTGTAGATGCGCTCGCCGATCCTGAGGATTTCCTCCGGGCTCACCGGGCGGCCCCAGTAGGCGGAAAGCTGCTTGGCGTACTCCTCCGGGCCCTCGGCGAACTGGCTGAACTTGCAGAGGTCCAGGGAGTCGGTGAAGGCGGAGAGGTCCTGGAAAAGCTTGGTGAGCTTGCCCTTCCCCTCCCAGGCCAGGGGGTCGGTCTTGTAGGGAACCCCAAGGATCTCCGAGGCCGGGGTGTAGGCCCTAAGGTGGCAGGCCCCCCGGTTGGAGGTGGCGTAGGCGATGCCCATCCCCTTGAGCCCCCTGGGGTCGTAGGCGGGGATGGACTGCCCTTTGACCTCCAAGGAGATCTCCGGGTGGCCGATGGTCTTGGCGAAGCGGGCGGGGCCCTCCGCCAGCATGTCCCCCACGCCCCGGCGGTAGGCGATGGCCTCGAGGACCCGCACCTCCCCCTCCTTGTCCCCGAAGCGGACCCCGTCCTCGCCCCGGTAGTAGCCCTTCTCCGTGGCCTCCATGAGGACGGCGATGGCGTTCCCCGCCTCAATGGTGTCCATGCCGTAGGCGTTGCAGAGGTAGATGGCGTATCCCGTCCAGTCGGTGTCCGTGTGGCCCGAGTGGGCCCCTAGGGCCCAGGCGGACTCGTACTCGTAGGACTCAAAACGGATGGTCTTGCCGTTGATGTGGACCTCCACCATCTTCTTGCAGGCCACGGGGCAGGCGTGGCAGGTGTTGTCCTTGATGAGGCGGTGCTCGCGGATGTACTCCCCGGAGATCTTCTCCACCCCCTCAATGCAGGTGTGCTGGGCGTTGAAGGTGGGCAGGGCCCCCATGACGTTGGTGATGTTCATGAGGACGTTGGTGCCATAGAGGGAGAGGCCGCCCTTCTTGGGGGCGGTGACGTTCTTGGGGTCGTTGATGGTGGCCGAGGCCAGCCGGTCCGCCTCCCGCCAGAGCTCGGGGTCCTTGGGCTGGGGCATCTTTTCCTGCCTGCCCACCACCACGATGGCCTTGAGCTTCTTGCTCCCCGCCACCGCCCCGGTGCCGCCACGGCCCGCCGCCCGCTCGTCGTTGTTGATCCAGTTGGCGAAGCGCACCAGGTTCTCCCCAGCGGGGCCGATGGCCATCACGTCCGCTTCCTCCCCGTGCCGTTCCCGGAGGATGCGGTGGACCTCGTGGGTGGTCTTGCCCCAGAGGTCCGTGGCCTCGTGGATGGAAACCTCCCCGTCCTTCACCAGGAGGTAGACGGGCTTTTCCGAAGCCCCCTTGATGAGGAGGCCGTCAAACCCCGCCCACTTGAGCTTGGCGGCGGTCCAGCCCCCCATGTGGCTGTCGGTTACGGTGCCCGTGAGGGGGCTTTTGGTGACCACCGCCAGCCTCCCCGACATCTTGGCCCGGGTGCCGGAGAGGGGGCCGTTCATGATGCAGAGGAGGTTCTCCGGGCCCAGGGGGTCCACCTGGGGGCCGTTCTCAAAGACGTACTTCACCCCAAGGCCCCTTCCCCCCACGTACATCTCCAGGTCCTTGGGGTCGGGGGCGAAGTACTCCACCTTCCCCGCGCTCAGGTCAATACGGGCGATCCTGTGGGCATATCCACCGAGCATCCTCCACCTCCTTAGATAAACCGCGCCGCACGACGGAACAAGGACTTCGCTTAGGTTCCGGAAGATTATACCACCGGGCCCCGGGGGGAATGTAAAGTGGGGCATCATGCTGGCCCTGGCTGGGGAAACCTTGGTGGACCTGGTGCTGGAGGGGGAGGGCTCTTTGCGCTTCACCGGGGCCTTGGGGGGTTCCCTCCTCAACACGGCGAGCGTTCTGGCGCGGCTTGGGCTTCCCGTGCGCTTCCTCTCGGAGGTGGGGACGGACTGGCTCTCCGCCTGGAGCGAGGAGGAGATGGCCAGGCGGGGTATAGAGGCCCGGCTTCAGCGCCACGAAGGCCCCATGCCCCTGGCCCTGGTGCGCCTGGACCGGGAGGGAAACGCCCGCTATAGCTTCCACCGTCCCTTCCAAGGGCCCTTCCGCCCCGGGCCCGGGGCCCTGAAGGGGGCCAAGGCCTTCCACTTCGGCTCCCTCTTGGCCCTCGAGGCCCGCGCCCAAGAGGGCCTGGCGGCCCTTCTGGAGGAGGCCCGGAAGGAGGGAGCCCTGGTCTCCTTTGACCCCAACCTGCGCCACCCCCCGAAGGCGGCGGAAAGGGACCTCGTGGCGGATTACCTCGCCCGCGCGGACCTCCTGAAGCTCTCCCTGGAGGACGCCCGCCTCCTCTTTCCCGAAGGCCCCGTGGAAGGGGTGAGGCGCCTTCCCCTCCCCTTAAAGGTCCTCACCCTGGGCCCCGAGGGGGCGGTGGCCTTCCTGGGGGAGGGGGAGGTGCGGGCGCCTGGGGAGAAGGTGGCGGTGGTGGACACCGTGGGGGCGGGGGATACCTTCGCCGCGGCCTTCCTCGCCCTCCTCGGCAGAAAGGGTTACGGCAAGGGGAACCTGGGGGCCCTTTCCCGGGAAGACCTGGAGGAGGTCCTGAAGGGGGCCGTGGCCCTTTCCGCCCTGGCCTGCACCGTGCGGGGGGCGGGGCTTCCCGAGGAAGGGCTTAGGGCCTGGAAGGAGCGCTTCCTAAGGGATTAGGAGGACCTTGCCCGTGGTCCTCCTGCCTTCCAAGGCCTCGTGGGCCTCCCGGGCCCTCTCCAAGGGGTACTCGGCCCCGATGCGCACCTTAAGCCACCCCTCCCGCACCGCCTGAAAGACCTCCCCGGCCCGCCAAAGGAGCTCCTTGCGGCTTGCCGTGTAGTGGTGGAGGGTGGGGCGGGTGAGGAAGAGACTTCCCTTGCGGTTCAGGACCTGGGGGTCCGTGGGCGGCACCGGCCCCGAGGACTGGCCGAAGAGGACCAGCATCCCCCGGGGGCGGAGAGCCTCGAGGCTTCCCTCAAAGGTTTCCTTCCCCACCCCATCGTAGACCACGTCCACCCCGCCCCCGGAGAGGGCCTTCACCGCCTGGGCGAAGCCCTCGTAGGGGAGGGCGTAGTCGGCGCCCGCCTCCAGGGCCAAGCTCCTTTTTTCCTCCGTGCTGGCCGTGGCGTAGACCGTGGCCCCCTTCCGCTTGGCCCACTGGATGAGGAGCTGCCCCACCCCCCCCGCTCCCGCATGGACCAGGACCTGGCTCCCCTGGGCCACGGGGTAGGTGCTCTCCAGAAGGTAGTGGACCGTCATGCCCTGGAGGAGGACGGCGGCGGCAAGCCTGGGGTCCAGGCCCACGGGGACGGGCACGAGCCTCTCCGCGGGGACCACCTGGTACTCGGCGTAGGCGCCTTGCACGTTGGCGAAGGCCACCCGGTCCCCGGGCCCCACCCCCACCACGCCCTCCCCCACCTTCTCCACCACCCCGGCCCCTTCCTCCCCCAGGGTGAAGGGGAGGGGCATGGGGTAGAGGCCTTTCCGCTTGTAGGTGTCAATGTAGTTGACCCCGATGGCCTGAAGGCGGACCAGGACCTCTCCGGGCCCGGGCTCGGGGAGGGGAAGCGCCTCGAGCCTCAAGACCTCCGGTCCGCCCACCTCGTGCACCCGTATGGCCCGCATGGGAGGAGTCTACCTCCCATGCGGGCTCGAGGCCACCCCTTGACGCGCCGATAACTTTGCAGTACAAAGTTATTTGTGGAGGTGAAAGATGAACGCCAAGCGGGCGCTGGTCTGGACCTGGCTCCTCCTCGCCCCGGCCCTGGGGGGCTCCCTGGGGTACGGTTTCCTGGGCTTCCAGCAGGGCGGCTTTCAGGGGGGCGGGGGCGGCTTCGGGGTCTTCCAAGGGGTGGCCCTGGGCGGGGAGGCCTGGGGCGGGTCTTCAGGTAGTGGCGGGGCCTTTCTGATGGGTCCCCTCCTCCCCTGGGGAGAGGGGTTCTACCTCCTTCCCGTCCTGGGCCTTGGTGGGGAAAGCCGGGCGGGGGGCGGTTTTCTCCTGGACCTGGGGGTCCGGGCCTTCCTGCTCTTCGGGCGGGAAGGGGGCTGGCTTCTGGGCCTCGGCGGAGGGTACGCCCTTCCCCTGGGGTTTGCCGGAGGGGGCGGGTACTTTAGGGTGCTCCTGGGGGGAGGCAGGCCGTGAAACGGGAGGAAGCCCGGACGCTTTTAAAGCGCCTGGACCAAGCGGAGGGGGAGGCCCGGCTAAGGCTCGCCCTCCTGGGAGGATGGGCCCTCGTGCTTTGGGGCGCGCTCTGGGCCTTGGGAGGCTTTCTCCTGGCCTGGAATCCGGAGGTGGGAGGGCGCTTCTGGACGGTGGCGGGCCCCCTGGGCGGGCTCCTCTCCTTCTACCTGGGGGCCCGGCAGGGGGTGAGCGTGAGGACCTTCCTGGGGCTCCAGACCTTCTACTTCTGGGCCCTCCTCACCCTCTTCGCCCTCCTCCACTGGCTCCTCCTCCTCCCGCCCACGGACCTTAGGGGGGAAAGCTTCCTGGTCAGCCTGGTGGCCTTCGCCTACGCCTACCTGGGCACCCTATGGCGGATCCCGGGAATGGCCTGGGCAGGGCTAGGGCTCTTCGCCGTGGACCTCGTTTTCTATCGGGCCTTCCCCCACCTCTTCCACCTGGGGATGGGCGCGGTGGGGCTTTGGGCCCTGGTCTACGGGGGGGTGCTCCTTTGGCGCTGGACCCGGTGATCCACCAGGAGACCCGCCTCCGGATCATGGCCCTTCTCTATGCCCTGGGGGAGGGGGCCCGGGCGGAGTTTTCCTGGCTCAGGGACGCCCTGGGCCTCACGGAGGGCAACCTCTCCAGCCACCTGGCCAGGCTGGAGGAAGCCGGGTACGTGCGGGTGGAAAAGGGGTACCGGGGCAAAAGGCCGAGGACCTGGGTGGCCCTCACCCCCCAGGGCCGGGCGGCCTACGAGGCGCACCGCAGGGCCCTCCTGGAGCTTCTGGGAAGCGAGGGATAGGGCAGAGGGGCCCGTGGAGGGGCATCAAAAGGCCCTCTGGTACTGGGGCGGGATAGGGGCCTCCGCCCCCAGGGCCCTGGCCGCCCGCAAGGGGAAGTAGGGGTCCCTGAGGAGCACGCGGCCTAAGAGGACGAGGTCGGCGCTTCCCGCCTGGAGCACGGTCTCCGCCTGCTCGGGGGTGGTGATGAGCCCCACCGCCCCCGTCCTCATCCCCACCCGCTTCCGCACGGCGTCGGCGAAGGGCACCTGGAAGCCGGGGGCCACGGGGACCCTCACCCCCGGCACCACCCCGCCCGAGGAGAGGTCCAAGAGGTCCACCCCCAGTTCCTTGAGCTTTTCCGCGAAGGCCAGGGTGTCCTCGAGGCCCCACCCCCCTTCCCCCCAGTCCGTGGCCGAGACCCGCACCAGAAGGGGAAGCTCAGGGGGGAGGGCCTCCCGCACCGCCCTTGCCACCTCCAGGGGAAAGCGCATGCGGTTCTCCCGGCTCCCCCCGTAGGCGTCCTCCCGCCGGTTGGAAAGGGGCGAGAGGAAGGAGGAGAGCAGGTAGCCGTGGGCCATGTGGAGCTCCACCACCGAAAAGCCCGCCCTGATGGCCCTCTTGGCCCCCTCCACGAAGGCCTCGAGGACCCGGGCCATCCCTCCCTCGTCCAGGGGCTCGGGCACGGGGTAGCCCTCGGCGAAGGGGAGGGGGCTCGGCCCCACCACCTTCCAACCCAAGGGCCTCCCCCCTTCCCAAGGGCGGGCCGTGCCCGCCTTGCGCCCGGCGTGGGCGAGCTGGATCCCCGGCACCGCCCCTGCCTCCCGGATGCGCCTCGCAAGCTCCCTAAGGCCCGGGAGGTGGTCCTCGGACCAGATCCCCAGGTCAAAGGGACTGATCCGCCCCTCGGGGAGGACCGCTGTGGCCTCCACCACCACGAGCCCCACCCCGCCCAGGGCCCGGGTGGGGTAGTGGAGGAGGTGCCAGTCCGTGACCTCTCCTTCTCCTGTGGCCGAGTACTGGCACATGGGGGACATGGCCAGGCGGTTTCTGAACCTGAGGTCCCGAAGGGTTAGAGGGGTGAAGAGGAGGGCCATGGGACCATTATCCCCGCCTTCCCGCCGTAGAATGGGCGCATGGCTCCAAAAGGCGGTTCCATGAACGGGCGGGGGGTGAAGTCGTGAAGGGAAAGCTCTTCGCGGCGGCCCTCTTCCTGGCCACGGGCCTGGCCCAGTCCCTCAAGGTGGCCATCCTCTGGCACCAACACCAGCCTCCTTACGAAAACCCCATCACCGGCCAGTACGAGGGACCCTGGGTGCGCATGCACGGGGTGAACGACTACCCTTGGATGGCCGAGGTGCTCCTGGAGTTTCCCGAGATCAAGGTCACCTTTGACTACACCTCCACCCTGCTTAAGCAAATCCAGGATTACCTCTCCGGCAAGGCCAGGGACGCTTACTGGCGGGTCTCCGAAAAGCCCGCAAGCGCCCTCACCCCGGAGGAACGGGCCTTCGTGGCAGAGCGCTTCTTTGACATCAATCCCCGCTTCGTGGAGGCAAGCCCCCGCTACCGGGAGCTCCAGGCGCAAAAGAACCGGGGCGGAGCCTTTACCGACCAGGACCTCACCGACCTTCGGGTGCTCTGGAACCTCCTTTGGATCAACCGGGACTATATTGAGCGCGACCCCCGCCTGAGGGCCCTCCGCAACAAGGACCGCGGTTTCACCCAGGAGGACCTGGACTACGTCCTAAAGAAGCACCTGGAGCTCATGGCTACTATCCTGCCCCTGCACCAAAGGCTTTGGGAGCGGGGCCAGATTGACCTCATCACTACACCCTACTACCACCCCATCCTCCCCATCCTCTTGGACAAGGAGGCCGTCCGCGAGTCCAACCCGGCCCTGCCCCTTCCCAAGGAGCCCATCGCCTGGCCCGAGGACGCCCTTTGGCAGGTGCGGTCGGGAAAGGAGTACTTCAGGACCCTCTTCGGGAAGGAGCCTTTGGGCATGTGGCCCCCCGAGGGGGCCGTGAGCCAGAAGGCGGCGGAGCTCTACGCAAGGGAGGGGATTGGCTTCCTGGTGACCGACGAGGCCATCCTGGGTAAAAGCGGCTTCCCCGTGAACCCTCTTACCCTAACCCGCCTCTACCGCGTGGAAAAGGACGGCAAGCGGGTGGTCCTCTTTTTCCGGCATCGGGACCTCTCGGACCGCATCGGCTTCAGCTACAGCCAGATGCCCGCCCAGCAGGCGGTGGAGGACTTCATCGCCGCCCTTCTGGAGATCCGCCGTCAGGTGATCGGGCAAAACCCCGAGGCGGTCCTCACCATCGCCTTGGACGGGGAGAACGCCTGGGAGAACTACCCCGAAAACGGCAACGCCTTCCGCCGCCTCCTCTACAAGCGCCTGGCAGAGGAGCAGGCCAGGGGCACCCTCGAAACGGTGCGCTTCTCCGAGGTCCTGGGGCTTCCTTCGGTGCCCATCGCCCGCCTGGGGGCTGGCGGGTGGGCCGGGGACTTCGCCATGTGGGCCGGGGAGCCGGAGGAGAACGAGGCCTGGGACCGCTTAAGCCGCGCCCGGCAGGCGGTGCTGGCCTACAAAGAGGGGGGCGGAAACCCCCAGGTGGTGGAGAAGGCCATGGGCCTGGTCTACGCTGCGGAGGCCTCCGACTGGTTCTGGTGGTACGGCCAGGACACGGGCTTCCCCAACAACCCCCCTTTTGACGAGGCCTTCCGCGCCCTCCTCCAGGCGGTCTACCAGACCTTAGGCCAGAAGCCTCCTGAGGAGCTTTTCGTGGCCGTCCGCCCTCCCGCGCGGCCCCAAGGGTTTCCGGGCCGGATAACGCCTCGGCTGGATGGACGGGTGGATCCCCCGGAGGAATGGAAGGGGGCCGCCCATCTGCCCGATGCCGACGGCACCACCATGCAGACGCCGGACGACCTCCTCCAAGGGGTCTACCTGGGCTTTGACGAGCAGAACGTCTACCTACGGGTGGATTTTCGGGACGGGGTCTCGGCCCGGGACCTGGTGGGCCAGGGCTTCCGCCTGCACGTTTACGCCACCACGCCGGGGGAGGAGGGCGGAGCCGCCTTCCCCGAAGGGGGCGCGGTTTCCTTGGGCTTTCCCCTGCAGCAAAGGATCACCCTGGACATGGACCGGGTACAAGAAAGGGAGGCGGTGCTGGTGCGCTACGCCTACCGGGACGGGATCTGGAGGTTGGCTAGCTCCCCTGCGGACCTGGCGGGCCGAAGGGCTTACGTGGGGGAGGTGGTGGAGATGCGCATTCCCTACGCCACCCTGAAGGCGGAGGCGGGGGATACCCTGCGCCTGGCGGTGGTTTTGGAGAAGGGGGGGCGGATTCTGGACACGGCCCCCAACAACAGCCCCCTGGCCCTCTCCCTGCCCCAGCGCCTGGCCGGGAAAGAGGTTTTGGCCATAAAGGACCCTGAGGGGGACGAGCACGGTCCCGGCACCTACACCTACCCGAAGGACAACGCCTTCGCCCCCTTCCGGGGCCTCTTTGACCTTTTAGGGATGCGGGTTCTGGACGGGGGGGCCACCTGGACCTTCGTCTTCACCTTCAAGGAGATGACCAATCCCTGGGGGGCCCCCGCGGGCTTCAGCCACCAGCTCCTCAACGTCTACCTGGACTTCAAGGAGGGGGGGCGCACCGACACTTTCGCCAAGGGGGCCAAGGTGGCCTTTGACCCGGAGCACCCTTGGGACCTCTTTCTCAAGGTGGCGGGCTGGCCCCAGTACGGGCAGAGGGTGGGCTTTCCCGAGGGCGCCGATACCGCCGAGGGGGTGGTGGTGGGAAGCAACCCCGCGGACAAGGAGGTGATCGTGCAACTGGACAAGAAGCACTTCAACCCTGCCCCGGGGCAGAGGGTTTGCTTCTATGTGCTGGTGGGTAGCCAGGACGGCTACGGCCCCGACCACTTCCGGCCCGTGGGCAGGGAGGCGGGCCAGTGGAACCTGGGCGGGGCCCAGAACGAGGACGCCCCTTTGGTGGTGGACTACCTCTGGCCCGAGAAGGGGGTGCAGGAGGCCATGCTGTCCCGGTACGGGGGTGGGGGGTACGCGGTGCTCAGACCTTACTGCGTGGCCTGGCCCTAGGGCCTCCCTACCCAGGGGGCGGACTCCGGGGTAGACTTTTGTCGTGGATCCTGGCCTCGAGGCCGCCTTCCGGTACGTGGAGCGCCTCCTCTTTGGAGACGTGGACCGGCCTGGCCTCACCGTCTACGACGTGGAGCGGTTGGTGGGCTATCCCGCCAAGGGGGAAGGCCCTCTGACCTATGCCTTCCCCCGCACCAAGGCCCTCTCCGGGGTCCAGGCGGTGCGCCTCTACTACTACCCCAAGGACCCCCACCTACAGCTCATCCTGGAGATTGAGGACCTGGAGGGGCGCAAGCACCTCCGCCATTTCCGCTGGAACGGCTTCACCTGGGAGGTGCCGGAGGGGAAGCGGGGGGACTTGCGGAGCACCGAAGAGAGCCTGGACCCCTTTAGGGTGGGGGAGGACTACTTCCTGGGCTTTCCCCGGGAGGAGGCCAAGGAGCTGGAAGAGGCGGTGCGCAAAGGGGAGGCCCTGGGGGCCAAGTACCTCCTTTGCCCCCGGTGCGGCACCCGCACCTTCTACGCCCCCTCGGTCCGGCCCGCGGAGGTGGTCTGCCCCCGGTGCGGCAACGCCACCCTGCTTTTCAAGACCTTTTCGGGGGTGGAGCCTGCCAAAGACCCCCTCGAGGCCCTGGCCGAGGAGCAAAGGGCCCTCCGCAGAACCCTGGAGGAGCTTATGGCCTACCTCAAGCGCAAGCTTGGCCCTTAAACCCGCACCCCCGGGGGGCCCCACCCCGGGTAGGCGTAGAAGCGGCCCCGTTCCCCCTGCAGGTAGTCCAGCAGGGGCTCTTTCAGGGGGCGGTGGTTGGCCAGCCTTTGGGCGGCCTCCTCCGGGGTGAAAAAGCGGGCCTCCACGATGTGACCGTCGGGGTCTTTAGGGTTCAGAAGGCCTTCGTAGCTGGCCCGAAAGGCCATGGCTAGGGTGCGCTCGTTTTTACGGCGGTCCTCCACCTGGATGACGTAGGCCAGGTGCTCAATGGCCTTCACCTTAAGGCCCGTCTCCTCCCCCACCTCCCGCACCAGGGCCTCCAGCACCGTTTCCCCGGGCTCCACGGTGCCCCCGGGGAGGGTGTAGCGCACCTGCCCCCTTCGGCTCCAGTCGTTGCCCACCAAAAGCACCCGCCCCTGGCGGTCCAGGAGGATGGCCGCCACCACCAGAATCTCCCGGCGCATCACGCTTCCGTCATGGCCTCCAGCTGGCGCTCCTGATCCGCCCGCTTGAGGGCTTCCAGAAGGGGCTGGAGCTTTCCCGAGAGGACGCCCTCGAGGTCGTGGGTGGTGAACCCGATGCGGTGGTCCGTGACCCGGGACTGGGGGAAGTTGTAGGTACGGATCTTCTCCGAGCGTTCCCCGGTGCCGATCTGGGCGAGGCGGGTCCGGCGGAGCTTTTCCGCCTCCTCCGCCCGTTTCATCTCCAGAAGGCGGCTTCGTAGGATCATGAGGGCCTTCTCCCGGTTCTTGATCTGGCTCCGGGAGTCCTGGCAGGTCACCATGATCCCCGTGGGCAGGTGCACCACCCGCACCGCCGAGTCCGTGGTGTTCACCCCCTGGCCCCCCGGCCCCGAGGCCCGCATGACGTCAATGCGCACCTCGTCCATGTTGAGCTGGAAGTCGGACTCCTCGGCCTTGGGCAGGACGGCCACCGTGGCCGTGGAGGTGTGGATGCGGCCCTGGGTCTCGGTGGCCGGAACCCGCTGCACCCGGTGGACCCCGCTTTCGTACTTGAAGGTGCCGTAGGCTCCGGGCCCCCGCACCTCAAAGACCACCTTGGAGAAGCCGCCCAGGTCCGTGGGGTTGGAGTCCAGGATCTCGGTCTCAAAGCCCACCTCCTCGGCGAAGCGCAGGTACATCTCCAGGAGGTCCCGGGCGAAAAGGGCCGCCTCCTCCCCCCCGTCCCTGCCCGGATCTCCACGATGGCGTCCCGCTCGTCCATGGGGTCCTTGGGCAGAAGGTGGCGCTCCAGCTCCTTCTCCAAAGCCCTTTTCCGCTCCTCCAGCTCCGCCTTCTCCGCCTTGGCCACCTCGCGCAGCTCCGGGTCTTCCAGAAGGCTTTCCGCCTGCTCCAAATCCGTGAGCACCCGGCGGTACTCGCGGATGAGACCGAGGACCTCCCCCATCTCGGCGTAGCGCCGGGAGAGGGCCTGGTAGCGCTTGGGATCCTTGAGGACCTCGGGGTCCGCAAGCTGCGCTTCCAGCTCCCGGTACTCGTCTTCTAAGCGCTTAAGCTTATCCAGCATACCTTATTTCAGGATACCCCATCCCGGGCTTGCCCGGGATTTTAGGTATCCCTAAAATAGGGGCATGGAATCCCCCATCCTCCACGCCCTCATGGGAGGGCTTTTCACCTGGGGGCTCACCGCCTTGGGGGCGGCCAGCGTCTTCCTCACCCGGGAGCCCAGCCGCAAGCTCCTGGACGGGATGCTGGGCTTCGCCGCCGGGGTGATGCTGGCGGCCAGCATCTTCTCCCTCCTCCTTCCGGCCATGGAGATGGCCGAGGCCCGGGGTGGGGCGCCCTGGGTGCCGGCGGCGGTGGGGTTCCTCCTGGGTGGGGGCCTTCTGCGCCTTCTGGACCGGTTCCTTCCTCACGTGCACCTGGACCCGAAGGCTGCGGTGGAGGGGCTGGCCACGCCCTGGCGGCGCACCACCCTTTTGATCCTCGCCATCACCCTGCACAACTTCCCCGAGGGCCTGGCCGTGGGGGTGGCCTTCGGAGCGGTGGGGCTGGACCCCACGGGGACCGCCACCCTGGGCGGGGCCGTGGCCCTGGCCCTGGGCATCGGCCTGCAGAACCTGCCTGAGGGCCTGGCCGTGGCCTGGCCCCTGCGGCGGGCCGGGGTGGGGGCGGGGCCGGCGTGGTTTTACGGGCAGCTTTCCGCCATGGTGGAGCCCGTGGGGGCCCTTCTGGGGGCGCTTCTGGTCCAGGAGATGTTCGCCCTTCTCCCTTACCTCATGGCCCTGGCGGCGGGGGCCATGGTCTTCGTCATCGTGGAGGAGGTGATCCCCGAGAGCCAGGCAGAGGGCAACGGGGACATCGCCACCTTCGGGGTCATGACGGGCTTCGCCCTGATGATGATCCTGGACGTGGCCCTGGGATGAGGGCCGCCGGGTATACCACCCCATGCTGGCCCAAGCCAGCATGGGGGCCCCGGTAGCTTCCCCGGGCCGGCAGGGCGGAGGAAAGGGGGAGGCAGGGGATCACCCTTCCTTGCCTCCCAGGCGTTCCTTGAGAAGGCGGGCGGCCTCCTCGGCCTTGGCCCTGGCGGCCTCGGCCGCCCTTTTGGCCGCCTCGGAGAGCTCCTTGAGCTTGTGGGGTAGGCCGTCTTTGTCCCGGTCCAGCTCGGCCAGCCTGGCCCGGGCCTCCTCCAGGGCCCTCTCGGCCTCTCGCAGGGCCCTTTCCAGCACGTCGGGGCGGCCGTCTTTGTCCTGGTCCAGCTTCTCCTTGAGTTCCTGGAGCTTTCTTTCCACCTCCGCCGCCGCGGAGCGGGTGAGCTCTCTGGCCCTTTCCAAGAATCCTTTGGGGTCCATACCTGGGTTTACAGAAGGGCCCGCAGGTCCGCCACCACCTTCTCGGTGGCCTCCACCTTGTCCGGGCTAAAGAGCAGGAGGAGCTTCCCCTCCTTCACCACGAAGGTGGTGGCGGTGTGGTCCACCAGGTATTCCCCCGGGCCCCGGTACTGGGTCTTCTGGTAGTAGACCCCGAAGGTCTGGGCCGCTTCCTGGATGGCCTTTGGGCTTCCCGAAAGGCCCAGGAAGCTCGGGTGGAACCCCTTGGCGTACCGGTCGGCGATCCCCGGGGTGTCCCGCTCGGGGTCCACGCTCACGAAGATCACCTGCACCCTTCCCTGTTCCTTGGGGGAAAGCTTCTCGTAGGCCCGCTTCAGGGCGATCATGGTGGTGGGGCAGACGTCGGGGCAGTGCACGTAGCCGAAGAAGAGGAGGACCACCTTGTCCTGGAACTGGGAAAGGCGCACGGGGCCCTCGAGGCCTTCCAGGGTGAAGTCCACGGGCTTGGGGTTCAGAAGCCTCGTGCCGTAGAAGGTGTGCCCCCGGGGCAGGAGGAGGTAGGCCAGGGCCAGGAGCACCAGGACGGGGATGAGGGCGGGCCAGAACCTTTTCATCGCATCTCCACCGGAAGGAGTACCTTGAGCCTTGTTCCGTCTTGGAAGAGGAGGGTGATCTCCACCTTCTCCCCGGCCTTGAGGGGGCGCTTAAGCCCCTCCAGCATCAGGTGGTAGGCCCCGGGCTTAAAGGCCACCCTGCTCCCTGGGGGGATGTCCACGTAGGGCAGGGGGCGCATGCCCAGGACCGCCTGCCCTTGGCGCGTTTCCCGATAGTCCCGGTGGAGGGAGACCCGCTTGGCCATGGGGGTCTCTGCCCCCACCAGGCGGGCGGGCGCCTTCCCCCGGTTCTCCAGGGTAAGGTAGGCGGCGGTGTCCGCCACCACCGGGGGCACCAGGCGCACCCAGCCCGGCGTGGCCACCACCTGGGCCAGGGCCGGGGTGAGGAGAAGGAGGAGGGCAAAGCGCCTCATAGGTACCAGGCTAGCACGGGGAAAAGGTCTTCGGTGTTGCGAAGTACAAATGTCCCGCTCCCCCCACCTACCCTGAGGGCGTATGCGGGCCTTCCTCCTCCCCTTCCTGGGCCTGGCCCTGGCCGCCCCCGTCTTGCGCCTTCAGGGGGAGGTGGAGGGTCCCCTGGTCCTCCGCACCCCGGGGACGGTGGTGGAGGGGGAGGGGGCCGTCCTCAGGGGAGACCGGGGGCACACCCTCTCCCTCTTGGCCCCGGGGATCCGGGTACGGGGGCTGAGGGTGGTGGGGGCGGGCCTCGAGGACGACTTCTTTGAGCCCGACGCCGCCATTTACCTTCGGGGGTGCGAGGGGTGCCTCCTGGAGGGGGTGGAGGTGGAGGGGGCCCCCACGGCGGTGCGGGTGGAGGACTCGCCCCGGGCCCGGATCCTGGGCCTCCGGGCGAGGGGCCTGGGGGCCTCCCCCGGGGTCCTGGTCTACCGGAGCCCGGAGGTGCGGGTGGAGGGGGGCCGCCTTTCGGGCTACATGGACGCCATCTATGTGGAGTACAGCCCCAGCATGGCCATCCGGGAAAACCTCCTGGAGCGCAACGGCCGTTACGGCTTTCACGTGATGTTCTCCTGGGAGGTGCGGGTGGAGGGGAACGAGAGCCGGGAGAACGCCGTGGGCAACGCCGTCATGCACGGGGCGGGGAACCGGGTGGCGCGAAACCGCCTCCACGGGCACAGAAGCCCGGTGGGCTATGGGCTTTTGGTCCAGGACGAGGTGGGGACCGAGGTGGCGGGGAACCTCTTCGCCGCCAACACCCTGGGCCTCGTGCTCATGGATGCCCGGGAGGTGGCGGTTTTGGGGAACGCCTTCCGGGAAAACGGCACCGCCCTCCGCCTCACCCGGGAGCGGGGGGCGAACTCGGCCCGGGTGGAGCAAAACGCCTTTCTGGGCAACCTCTACGACCTTCTGGTGGACGACCCCCAGGCCCGGGCCAGGGTCTTGGGCAACGCCTACGACCGGGCCTCCGGCCTCCCGGTGCCCCACCTGCCCGCCTCCACCTTCGCCCTCCTCCTGGCCCGGCAGCCGGAGCTTTCCCTCTTCGCCCTCTCCCCCGGGGTGGTCCTGTGGGAAGGGGTGGAGGCCCAGGTGCCGGGGCTTCGGCGCCTGGCCCTGGCCGACCCCAGGCCCGGGTCCCTGCCCAAGGAGGGCGGGGCCTCGCCCTGGATCCTTTTACTGGGGGGGTTGGGAGGTGTGCTGTGGTGGCGCTGGAGAGCGTGGTGAAGCGGGGGAGGCTTGAGGGCCTTTCCCTGGGCCTCCGGGAAGGCGTGGTGGGGCTCCTCGGGCCCAACGGGGCGGGGAAGAGCACCCTCCTCGCCCTCCTCGCCGGCAGGCTCCGCCCCGACGGGGGAAAGGTCCTCCTCCTGGGGCGCTCCCCCAGGGACCCCCGGGTCTTTCCCTTGCGCGCCTACCTGCCCCAAAGCCCAAGGCTTTTCCCCCACCTCACCGGGAAGGAGGTCCTGGAGCTTTCCCGGAAGGCCAAGGGCCTGGGCAGGGAGGCCCTGGAGGAGGCCGTGGCCCGCATGGGCCTCGAGGGCTTCCTGGGGAAGCGGGTGGGGGCCCTCTCGGGAGGGCAGCGCCAGCGCCTGGCCCTGGCGGCAAGCCTCATGGGCAACCCTCCCGTGTGGCTCTTGGACGAGCCCACCGCCGCTTTGGACCCCAGGGGGAGGGAGCGGTTTTGGGCCTGGGTGGGGGCCAAGGAGGGGGGGCTGGTCCTCCTCGCCCTCCACAGCCTGGAGGAGGCCGCCCTGGCCCGGCACCTGGTCCTCCTGAAGGGGGGGAGGCTTTTGGAGGAAGGCCCCCCCGGGAAGCTTTTGGGCCAGAGGGGAGAACGCCTCCCCTGGCTAATGGAGGTGCTCTATGAGGAATCGGCGTGAAGCGCTCAAGGTTTTGGGTGGCTTGGTCCTGGCCTCCCCCGTCCTGGCCCAGATGGGCCACGGGGACCAGGGCATGGGGGCGGCGCCGGCCAAGGGGGCCTTGGTGCCGCCCAAGCCCATTCCCTGGGAGGCGGGGAGCTGCGCCTTCTGCAACATGCCCCTTAAGACCCCGGAAGGGCAGTGGCGGGGGCGCACCTTCCCCCAGGGGTTCTTTGAGCAGACCTACAGCCAGATCGCTTTCGCCGAGCCCCGCCCCGCGCCCCACGACCCCAAGCAGGCGGTGGGCGCCCTCCACTTTGAGAGCCTCGCCTGCATGGTGAACTACGCCTGGGTTCACGGCCTGAGGGATGGGGAAGGGGCTACCTTCTACGTCACCGACCGGGGAGCTTACGATCCCGCCCGCCCCCAGGAGACGGTCCGCCTCGTCCCCGCCCGCTCCGCCACCTACTACTGGGGGGAGAGGATGATGGTGGTCATGAACGCTAGGCTCCTGGCCTTCGCCAGCGCAAGGCAGGCCCAGGAGTTCGCCGAGAAGCACAAGGCCCAGCACGGCCGCCAGCGCTTCTACAGCTTCCAGACCCTCTGGGACCTCGCCCCCTTGCCGGAGATGAACCTGGTGGCCCTTCTGGCCCAGCACGCGGGGCTTTTGCGGTAACCTCTTTCCCATGGAGCGGCGCCGATTTCTCCGCTGGGCCACGGGCGGGGTCCTCCTGGTCCTCCTTCGGGCCCAGGCGGCCCCCCGGGACCTCAGGGTGGGGGTGGAGGCCTGCCCCTACTGCTTCATGACCATCCTGGACGCCCGCTACGCCGCCCAGGCCCTGAACCCCCAGGGCAAGGCCTTCTTCTACGACGACCCCGCCTGCCTCCTGGACCAGCTGAACGGCTGGGGGGGGCCGAGGCTTCAGGCTAGGGAGGTGTACCTGGCGGACTTCGGCCGGAGCGAGAGGACCCGGGCCTTTTGGGTGGAGGCGGAAAAGGCCCTCCTCTACCACAACTCCAGGATCCGCACCCCCATGGGCTCGGGCCTCCTCGCCTTCGGGAGCCGGGAGGGCCTGGAGGCCCACCTGAAGGACCGGCCCGAGCGGCGGGGCGGCCGCATCCTCACCTGGAAGGAGGCCCTGGAGGAGGGCAGGAAGAGGACCTGGGTGCCCACCGACTTCTTCCCGCCTCCCCCTAAGGTGCCATGACGGGCTTCTTCCTCAAGGAGACGGCCCGCAACCCCTGGGCGGCGGGCCTCCTCCTCCTGCCCCCCCTCCTGGCCCTGGGCTTCCAGGGGCGGGGGGAAGGGGTGGGGCTGGTGGGCCTCTACTCGGGGCTCCTCCTCCTCCTCCCCCCCCTGGTCCTGGCCCTGGCCGTGCCCCTCCTGGCCTCCCGGGAGGAGTGGGCCTTTCTCCTGGGGCTTCCCGCCCGGCCGGGACGGGCCTTCCTGGAGGGGGTCCTGGGGGTTTCCCTCGCCCTCGCCCCGCCCCTCCTCCTGGGCCTCCTCCTGGGGGCCGGGCTCTTGGGCCTTTCCCCGGGGGCGGGGCTTTGGCTCCTCCTCTCCGGGCTTGGGGTCCTCCTCTTCTGGGTGGGGGTGGCGGCCCTCCTCGCCGCCCTTCTCCTGGAGGAGCGGCGGGCCTTGGGCCTGGGCTTCGCCCTCTTCGGCCTCCTCAACGTGCTCTACGGTCCCTTGGTGGTGGCCCTGGGGGTGCGGCTTAAGGACTACCCCCTCGAGGGCCTCCTCACCCTCGCCCTCCTCCTGAACCCCCAGGAGGTCCACCGGGTGGGGCTCCTGGCCGCCTTGAAGGCTCCCGTCCTCACCGGCCCCGTGGGCTACCTGGTGGCGGAGCGGCTCGGGGCGGTGGGACCTTTGCTTGGGCTTGTGTACCTGGCCGGCTTCGGCGGGGCCTCGGCCCTCCTCGCCGCCCTGGTCTTCGCCCTCAGGGACCGGTAGCATGGGGCCATGCGCCTGGCTGGCCTCCTCCTCGTCCTTCCCTTTTTCCTCCAGCTCCTGGGCTTCGGGGACACCCCCTTGGGGGGAGGGCTTTGCGGGGAGGTCTTCCGGATCAAGGACCCCGCCTTCGCCCTGGCGACCCCGGGCTTCTGGTACGGCCTCCTCTTCATGGTCCTCCTGGCCCTGGAGCTTGGCTATGGCCTTTCCCTCCTCCTTTTGCCCCTTCTGGAGGTGCGCCTGGGGGCGGGGTGGCTTAGGGCGGGGCGGTACCTGGTGGGGACGCTTTTCGCCTTGTTCCTCCTCACCCGCACCACGGGCCTCCCCGCCCCGGGGCCCGGGGGGTGGGCCCTGGAGCCCGCCCCCCTGGACCCCCTTTCCCTCCTCCTCGTGGGGCTTTCCCTGGCGGGGGGGCTTCTTCTAAGGGAGAATGGGGGGCATGGAGCGGCTTCTTGAGGTGATGCGCCGCCTGAGGGCCCCTGGGGGGTGCCCCTGGGACCGGGCCCAGACCCACGAGAGCCTGGTGCCCTACCTCCTGGAGGAGGCCAGCGAGGCGGCGGACGCCCTCCTGAAGGGGGACCCCAAGGAGATGGCCGAGGAGCTTGGGGACGTCCTCCTGCAGGTGGCCTTCCACAGCGTCATCGCCGAGGAGGAGGGAAGCTTCACCTACAAGGACGTGGAGGCCGCCATCGTGGAAAAGCTCATCCGCCGCCACCCCCACGTCTTCGCCGGGGCCGAGGCCAAGACCCCGGAGGAGGTGAAGGCCCGCTGGGAGGATCTGAAGGCGAAGGAGGGGAAGAAGGGGGACCCTTGCGGCCTCTCCCAGGGGCTTTCCACCCTGCTCCGGGCCTACGAGCTGCAGCGGAAGGGGGTGGACCCGGGAAGCGAGGAGGGGCTGAAGAGGGCCTTGGAGGCGGGGGATTGGGAGGAGGCGCTTTGGCAGCTTTTGGGGCTTTTCGCCAAGAGGGGCCAGGACCCCGAGAGCGCCTTAAGAAGGCGCTTCCTCAGGGCCTGCCAGGGGAGCTAGCCCCTCCTCCGGGCTTCCGCCTGGCGGCGGTGGCCGTGCCCCTTTTGGGGGGGTACCTCCTCTTCACCCAGAGGAGCCCCCACCTTCCCACCCACGCCGGCCAGGTGAGCTTCCCCGGAGGGGTGGTGGAGCCGGGGGAGGGGGTGGTGGAGGCGGCCTTGAGGGAAGCCGAGGAGGAGGTGGGCCTGGAAGGGGCGGAGCCCTTGGGCTTCCTCCCCGCCGCCCTCTCCCCCCAGGGCTTTCTGGTCCAGCCGGTGGTGGTCTACCGCCCCGACCTTCCCCGCCTCCGCCCCAACCCGGAGGAGGTGGCGGAGGTCCTCTTGGCCCCCCTGGAGGAACTCCTGAGGGTGAGGCCCTGGAGCGAGGTGCGCCTGGGGCGCACGGTCTGGCATTTCCCCTGGCGGGGGGTGGACATCTGGGGGGTCACGGGGAATATCCTGAAGGCGTTCCTGGAGGTGTGGCGTGAGGCGAGTGGGGATTCTCCTGGCGGACCTTTTTGACGAGCGGGAGTTCCTCTACCCCTACTACCGGGTACAAGAGGCAGGCCACGCCCCGGTGGTCATCGGCCTCGAGGCCAGGGAGTACCGGGCCAAGTCGGGCTTCGCCTGGAAGGCGGAGGTGGGCCCCAAGGAGGCGGGAGAGCTTGCCGCCCTCCTCATCCCCGGGGGCTTCGCTCCCGACTACCTGCGGCGGAGCCTCGAGGTCCTGGCCCTGGTCCGGGAGGTGGCGGAAGCGGGGAAGCCCCTGGGGGCCATCTGCCACGGGCCCTGGGTCCTGGTGAGCGCCGGGGTGGTGCGGGGGAGGAAGGTGACGGGGTTTTTCTCCATCCGGGACGACCTTGTCAACGCCGGGGGCCTTTACCAGGAGGAGGGGGTGGTGGTGGACGGGAACCTGGTGACGGCCCAGGGCCCCAAGGACCTCCCCGCCTTCATGCGGGCCTTCCTCAGGCTCCTTCCAGGGTGAAGCGGGTCCCGGCCTCCCCTTGGCGGACGGCCTCCAATACCCCCCTCTCCCCCTTGGCCACGGCCGCCCAGGGGGCGCCCGCCCTGAGGGCGGCGAGGGCCGCCTCCACCTTGGGGATCATGCCCCCTTGGATCACCCCCTCCTCCTTCAGGGCCTCCACCGCTTTTGGAGTAAGCCGGGGGAAGCGGGTCTTCGGGTCCTTGGGGTTCCGGTAGACCCCTTCCACGTCGGTGAGGAAGACCACGGGCCACCCCAGGGCCCCGGCCACGGCGGAAGCGGCGGTGTCGGCGTTGACGTTTAAGGGGCCCTCCTCGTCCAGGGCGATGGGGGCGAGGAGGGGGGTGTAGCCCTTCTCCAGGAGGTCCCGAAGGAGCCCCGCCTCCACCCCCACCACCTCCCCCACCCGGCCGAGCCCGGGCAGGGCCCTTCCCTTTAGGCAGAGGGCGTCCCGCCCCGAGAGGGCGAGGGCCTTCCTTCCCCTTTGGGAAAGCCCCGAGGCCAGGCGCTTCCCCGTGAGGCAGAGGGCCATCTCCACCACCTCCACCTGCTCCGGAGGGGTGACCCTCAGGCCTCCCACGAAGCGGCTCTCGTACCCCAGGCGCTTCAGCCACTCCCCGATCTCGGGGCCGCCCCCGTGGACCAGGACCAGGGGGCCGGGGTAGGCGGCGAGCTCCTCCAGCAGGGCCTCTGCCCCCCTCAGGCTTCCCCCCACCTTCACCAGAAGGGGCTCACTCAAGGTAGACCACCTCCTCGGGCAAAGCCCCCTCCTCCTCGGCCTCCAGGAGGTCTAAAAAGCCCAAAAGGGCGTGGTCCGGGTGGAGGCCGAAGAAGGTGGCCAGGGCCCGGACGGCGTGCTCTGGGGGCAGGGCCTTCGCCCTTTCCAGGAGGGGCCTTAGCTCCTCCGAGGCCCGCAAGGCCTCCCCGAGCTCCGGGCCTTGCCGGAGCTCCGCCACCACCTCCTTTCCTTCCGCCAGGAGGAAGAGGCCGTCCTCCTCCGCCTGGACCCAGAAGGCCAGGGCCCGGCCCAGCCCGGAAAGCTCCCTCAGGAAGGAGCGCACCGCCTCGAGGTCTTCCTGGGCCTCGAGGGCCTCGTGGTAGAGGCTGGTCCAGGGGGGGTCGGGGACCAGGTAGACCCCGGCCCCTCCCGTACGCCCCTTTACCCAGGCCGCCACCTCCTCCAGGGGGGCCTTGGCGTGCAAGGAGAGAAAGCTCCGCACCACGCTCTATACTAGCCCTTGTGAGCGCCCTGTACCGCCGGGTCCGCCCCCTCACCTTCCAGGAGGTGGTGGGCCAGGAGCACGTGAAGGAGCCCCTCCTTAGGGCCATCCGGGAGGGGAGGCTGGCCCACGCCTACCTCTTCTCCGGGCCGAGGGGGGTGGGCAAGACCACCACGGCGCGGCTTCTGGCCATGGCGGTGGGGTGCGAGGCCGAGGAACGCCCTTGCGGGGCCTGCGCCCACTGCCAGGCGGTGCAGCGGGGCACCCACCCCAACGTGGTGGAGATAGACGCCGCCAGCAACAACTCGGTGGAGGACGTGCGGGAGCTGAGGGAGAGGATCCTCCTCGCCCCCCTTTCCGCCCCCAGGAAGGTCTTCATCCTGGACGAGGCCCACATGCTCTCCAAGAGCGCCTTTAACGCCCTCCTCAAGACCCTGGAGGAACCCCCGCCCCACGTCCTCTTCGTCTTCGCCACCACCGAGCCCGAGAGGATGCCCCCCACCATCCTCTCCCGCACCCAGCACTACCGCTTCCGCCGCCTCACGGAGGAGGAGATCGCGGGGAAGCTTAGGCGCATCCTGGAAGACCTTGGCCGAAGCGCCGAGGAGGAGGCCCTCCTCCTGGTGGCCCGCCTGGCGGACGGGGCCATGCGGGATGCGGAAAGCCTCCTGGACCGCCTCCTCCTCCTCCCGGACCCCCTCACCCGGGCCAGGGTGGAGGAGGCCTTGGGCCTTCCCCCCAAGGAGGCCCTCTCCCGCCTGGCCCAGGCCCTGGCCGGGGGGCGGGTGGGGGAGGCCTTGGCGGAGGCCAGGCGGCTTTACGCCCAGGGCTTCGCCCCAAGAAGCCTGGTCTCCGGGCTCATGGAGGTCTTGAGGGAGGGGCTCTACGCCGCTTATGGGCTTGGAGGGGCAGCGCTTGCCGCCTCTCCCGAGGCGCTCCTAGAGGCCCTCACGGCCCTGGACGAGGCCCTGGAAAGGCTCGCCAGGCGTTCCGACCTTCTGGGCCTCGAGGCCGCCCTCCTCCAGGCCCTTCCCAGGCCCTCCCCGCCCCGGCCCCAGGAGGCCCCCCTGCCCGAGCCGAACCCCGCCCCACCCCCCAGGCCCAAAGAGGAGGCGGTGGACCTCGGCGGGCGGTGGCGGGCCTTTCTGGAGGCCCTGAAGCCTACCCTCAGGGCCTTCGTGCGGGAGGCGAGGCCGGAGGTGGAGGGCGCCACCCTCCTCCTCCGCTTCCCCGAGAACAAGGCCTTCCACCACAAGAAGGCCGAGGAGCAAAAGGAGGTCCTCCTGCCCCTGGCCCAGGCCCATTTCGGGGTGGAGGACCTGGCCTTTCTCTTGGAAAAAAAAAGCCTAGAGGCTAAGGCCCCGCCTTCCTTCCCTCCCCGGGCCAGGCCCTCCCCACCGGACGGGGCAGTACCCCTACCCCCCTCTCCCGGGGAGGTGGACCCGCCCCTCTCCCCGGAGCCCCAAGGGGAAGCCTCCCCGCCCCCCGCCGAGGACCCCCAGGCGGTCCTTTCCCGCCTGGCCCGCCTCCTGGGGGGAAGGCTCCTTTGGGTGCGCAGGCCCAGGGAGGTGGCCGAGCCCGGGGAACCGCTGAGCGAGGAAAACATAGGGGGTACTGGTATATAATGCTCCCATGACCCGGACCACCGAGCTGGGAAGCGAGACCGTGGAGAACATCCTGAAGCGGCTTCGGCGCATAGAGGGCCAGGTGCGGGGCCTGCAGAAGATGGTGGCGGAGGGCCGTCCCTGTGACGAGGTCCTCACCCAGATGACCGCCACCAAGAAGGCCATGGAGGCGGCGGCCACCCTCATCCTGCACGAGTTCCTGAACGTCTGCGCCGCCGAGGTCTCCGAGGGCAAGGTAGACCCCAAGAAGCCCGAGGAGATCGCCACCATGCTGAAGAAGTTCATCTAGGGATGCCCGGGCTTCTCCGGCGGCTTGGCCGCCTCCTCCGGGCCCTCCTCGCCCGCGAGGTTCCCGACGACGCCTTCGCCCTGGGGTTTTTGGTGGGGGAGGAGCGGGCCCTCTACCTCGCCATGGACCCCCGGGACCGGGCCCACGGGGTGCGGGTGGCCAAGAGGCTCCTGGCCCGCCACCCCGAGGCCCCCGCCTTCGCCGTGAGGGCCGCCCTCCTGCACGACGCCGGGAAGGCCCTAAGGCCCTACCGCCCCCTGGAGCGGGTCCTCACCGGGCTCTATGCTCCCCCTGTGCCCCCTTACCCTTTGCGCCGGGGGCTTGTGGGCGCTTTCCAGGTGCGCCGGCACCATCCCCTTTACGCCGCGGAGCGGATCGGGGACCCGGAGGTGCGGGCCTTGGTCCTGGAGCACCACGCCCCCCGAAGCCTGTGGGGGCGGAGGCTCCACCGGGCGGACCGGGAGGAGTAGTGTACAAACGCCCCTAGCCAACCCCACCCCATAAGGAGTAGGGTATCGGAGAACGGAGGGGGAGTTATGGATGACTTCACCTGGCGCGTGGGCGGCCCCCAAGGGGGCGGGATAGAGACGGCGGCCACCCTCTTCGCCCGGGCCATGGGCAAGGGCGGATGGTGGGTGGCCACCAAGCGGGAGTACCACTCCAACATCATGGGGCGGCACTCCTACCTGGACGTGCGGCTTTCGCGAAAACCGGTCCGGGCCTTCCGGGAAAAGGTGGACTTCCTGGTGGCCCTGGACGGGGAGACCCTGGCCCGCCACCTGGGGGAGGTGCGGGAAGGGGGGGTGCTCCTCTACGACCCCAAGGTCTTGGACCTCACGGTCCACAAGCTCCCCATGCTGGACCACCGGGTGGCGGAAGACCTCTCCCGGCGCTTCGGCAAACTGGACCCGGGCCTCAAGGAGATCCTCCAGGCCTACGTGGAGGCGGGGGTCCAGCCCCTCCCCTACCCCTACGAGGAGGTGGCGGACCGCATAGGGGCCGAGCTTGGGGTGCCCTCCTTGCAGGCCCGGCGCACCCTGAACACCATCGCCGTGGCGGCCAGCCTCCACTTCCTGGACTACCCCCTGGAGCCCCTTTTGGAGGCCCTGGCCCTGCAGTTTAGGGGAAAAGTCCTGGAGCTCAACCAAAAGGTGGCCGAGGCGGTCTACAAGGAGGAGGTTCCCAAGCTTTCCCTGAACCTCAAGGCCAACGGCTACGAGCCGGGCCGGGTCTACCTCACCGGGGCCCAGGCGGCCGCCCTGGGCAAGCTCGCCGGGGGGCTCCGCTTCCAGACCTACTACCCCATTAGCCCGGCCACGGACGAGAGCGTCTACCTCGAGGCCCACACCGCCTTCCAGGGGGCCGACGTGGCCGTGGTGCAGACCGAGGACGAGATCGCCGCCGTGACCATGGCCGTGGGGGCTGCCCTCACCGGGGCCAGGGCCGCCACCGCCACCAGCGGCCCCGGCTTCAGCCTCATGGCCGAGGGCATGGGCTTCGCCGGGATGATCGAGGCTCCCTTGGTGGTGACCCTCTACCAGCGGGGAGGGCCCAGCACCGGGCTTCCCACCCGCACGGAGCAGGGGGACCTGATGTTCGCCATAAGGGGCGGGCACGGGGAGTACCCGAGGCTCGTCCTGGCCTCGGGGGACATCCTGGACGCCTTCTTGGACGCCCAGAAGGCCCTCGCCTGGGCCTGGCGCTACCAGACGGTGGTGGTCCACCTCCTGGACAAGTTCCTGGCCTCCCTGGCCCAGAGCCTTCCCAAGGAGGCCCTGAAGGTGCTTTCCCTGGACGGGGAGAAGCGCCTCTCCCCCCGGGAGGGCTTCGGGCCCTACCAGCGGTACGCCCCGGGGGAGGACGGCCTTTCCCCCTTCATCCCCATCGGTACCCCTGGGGGCTTCTACTGGATGACCTCCGACGAGCACGACCCCCTGGGCCACATCACCGAAGACGTGGAGCTCAGGGAGCTCCAGATGGAAAAGCGCATGGGGAAGCTGGAGCTCGCCCGCAAGGAGATCCCCCTCGCGGACCAGTACACCCTCTTCCGGGATGGGGAGGTGTTGGTCCTGGGCTGGGGGACGGTGAAGGGCACCCTCCTGGAGGCCCTGGACCACCTTCCCGGGGTGGGGTACCTCCACCTCCGCCTCCTCTGGCCCTTCCCGGAGATCGCCCCCCTCCTGGAGGGGAAGACCCTGGTGACGGTGGAGCACAACTACTCGGGGCAGCTCGCCGACCTCGTGCAGCAGGAAACCCTGAGGCGGGTCCACCACCGGGTGGTGAAGTACAACGGCCGGCCCATCACCCTGGACGAGGCCGTGGAGGCCCTGAAGGCGGTAAGGGAGGGCCAGGCCCCGGAAAGGCTTGTGCTTAGGAAGGGAGTCTGAGATGCTGGAGCTCAAACTTGCGGACTACAAGGCGGAAAAGCAGCCCGACTGGTGCCCGGGGTGCGGGGACTACGGCATCCTCTCCGCCCTCCAGATGGCCCTCTTTGAACTGAGGCGGGATCCCAGCCAGACGGCGGTCTTCTCGGGCATCGGCTGCTCGGCCAAGACCCCCCACTACCTGAACGTCTACGGGGTCCACACCCTCCACGGCCGGGTGCTTCCCGTGGCCCAGGGGGCTAAGCTGGCCAACCCCCACCTCACGGTGGTGGCCGTGGGCGGGGACGGGGACGGCCTGGGCATCGGGGCCGGGCACTTCGTGGCCGCGGGGCGCCGGAACGTGGACATGCTCTACATCCTCTACGACAACGAGGTCTACGGCCTCACCAAGGGCCAGGCCGGGCCCACCTTGGGCCTGGGGGAGAAGACCAAAAGCCTCCCCAAGCCCAACCCTCAAGGCCGCCTCAATCCCCTGCTTTTGGCCTTCTCCGCGGGCTACACCTGGATCGCCCGGGGCTACGCTTACAACGTGAAGGGCCTGAAGGAGCTCATCAAGGAGGGGATTGAGCACAGGGGCCTAGCCTTCCTCCACGTCCTCCAGCCCTGCCCCACCTACAACGACCTGCACACCAAGGAGTGGTTCGCTCCCAGGCTTTACAAGCTCCAGGAAGAGGGCTACGACCCCCACGTCCCCGCAGGGCTTTCCCCGGAGGAGCTGGACCGCAAGATGGCGCTTTTCCAGGAGAAAGCCCTGGAGTGGGGGGAGCGGATCCCGGTGGGGGTGTTCTGGGAGGCGGAGGTGCCCACCTTTGAGGAGCGGCTTAAGGCCTACCTCCCCCGCTACCCCGAGGCCTACCCCGCCCAAGGGCAACGGGAAGCCCTGGACCTCGAGGGCCTCCTCCGGGAGTTCGCCCTCTAGGAAAACCGGAGGAGCCTCTGCGGGGTGGCGATGAGGTCCACCCGGCGCTCGGGCTTAACGGGAAGCCTGGGGTAGACCATCACCGGGTGGGCCAGGGTGGCGAAGGGGGCCCCCACCCTTAGCCAGTCCTGGGGGAAGCCGTACCCCTTCCCCACCCAGCCCCCCTCCTCGTCCACGGCCACCGCCCCGATGAGGACGAGGTCCGGAGAGGCCTCCTCCAGGGCCACCCGGACCCCAAAGCGGTAGGCCTCCCGCACCCGTTTGAGCTTCCTCGGGTCCACGTCCTTTAGGAGCAGAAACTCCCCCGGACGGTCGGGGTGGGGGAGGAGGAGCTCCTTCCCCTGGCGCAAGGCCTCCTCCCTTAGGGGCTTTAGGACGGCGTCCATCCCCGCCAGGACCCGCCTGGCCCCCTGGAACTCGGGGGTTCTTAAAAGCCTTTCCGCCGCCCTCCTGGCCCCCAGGAAGTTGGGGTGGTGGCCGTGGGGGGGCGTGGGGTGGAGGGCGAGGTCAAAGCGGGCCAGGGCGTTCCAGACCTCTTCCCGGAGCTCACCCAGGGTCATGTTTCCAGAAGGTGAAGGGAAACGCCGGGGAGGAGACCTTGGGCCTGGCCCTCGAGGGCCCTTTGGTATAGCCTTTTGTCGGCGGTCCAGAAGGCCCCCTGAAACCCTTCGGCCATGGCCAGGTAGTGGGCGTCATAGGCGGCCTTTAGGCCCAAGACCCAGGCCAGTTCTAAGGCCCGGGTGTGAGTCCAGGGCTCGGCGAAAAACCGGACCCCGAGCCTCTGGAGATGCCCTAGGAGGGTCTCGGCCTCGGCCAGGGTCATCTCCCCGGCGAGGGCGTAGCGGTAAAGGGCGTTGGCCGCTTCATAGAGGGCCAGGGTGGGGGCGGCAAGGGGGCGGTCTTCCTGCCTCCAGCTCCGGTAGAGGCGTACGGCTTCGGCCTTTGGGTCTGCCGCCAAAAGCAGGTGGAGGAGGAAGCTAGCGTCCAGCACCACCCAGCTCACGGTCCCGCTCCTCCCTCAGGGCGGAAACCACTTCCTCAGGGGGTATAAGGGGCCTGCCCAAGCGGGCGCGGATGGCCCGGTTAAGGGAGAGGAGGGTCTCCAAGGGGTCCTCCTTCCCCGCAGTAAGGTGGTCGTAGGCCTTCACGGAGAGGATGATCGCCTGTGGCCTGCCCCGCCCCTCCACCACGATCACCTCCCCTTTCTCCACCCGCTTCAGCACCTCGCCGAAGTGGACGCGGGCCTCGGTGGCGCTTAAGACGCGCTTGCGATGCATCATTTCATGCATTAGTTTAGCTGCCCCGGTCCCTTCCCGCAAGGTAAACTGGGGACCATGGGCCGCAAGCTCCGCTTCGCCCACCTGCACCAGCACACCCAGTTCTCGCTCCTGGACGGGGCGGCCAAGCTTTCCGACCTCCTTAAGTGGGTCCAGGAGACCACCCCCGAGGACCCGGCCTTGGCCATGACCGACCACGGCAACCTCTTCGGGGCGGTGGAGTTCTACAAGAAGGCCACGGCCATGGGCATCAAGCCCATCCTCGGCTACGAGGCCTACGTGGCGGCGGAGAGCCGTTTTGACCGCAAGCGGGGCAAGGGCCTAGACGGGGGCTATTTCCATCTCACCCTCCTGGCCAAGGACTTTAGGGGCTACCAGAACCTGGTGCGCCTGGCGAGCCGGGCCTACCTGGAGGGCTTTTACGAAAAGCCCCGCATTGACCGGGAGATCCTGCGCGAGCACGCCGAGGGCCTCATCGCCCTCTCCGGCTGCCTGGGGGCGGAGATCCCCCAGTTCATCCTCCAAGACCGCCTGGACCTGGCGGAGGCCCGGCTTGAGGAGTACCTCTCCATCTTCAAGGACCGCTTCTTCATTGAGATCCAGAACCACGGCCTACCCGAGCAAAGGAAGGTCAACGAGGTCCTGAAGGAGTTCGCCAGGAAGTACGGCCTCGGGATGGTGGCCACCAACGACGGCCACTACGTGCGCAAGGAGGACGCCCGGGCCCACGAGGTCCTTTTGGCCATCCAGTCCAAGAGCACCCTGGACGACCCCGAGCGCTGGCGCTTCCCCTGCGACGAGTTCTACGTGAAGACCCCCGAGGAGATGCGGGCCATGCTCCCCGAGGCGGAGTGGGGGGACGAGCCCTTTGACAACACGGTGGAGATCGCCCGCATGTGCAACGTGGACCTCCCCATCGGGGATAAGATGGTCTACCGCATCCCCCGCTTCCCCCTCCCCGAGGGGCGCACGGAGGCCCAGTACCTGCGGGAGCTCACCTTCAGGGGCCTCCTCCGCCGCTACCCCGACCGGATCACCGAGGCCTTCTACCGGGAAATCTTCCGGAGGCTCGGGAAGCTCCCGCCCCACGGGGACGGGGAGGCCTTGGCCTGGGCCTTGGCCCAGGTGGAGGAGGGGGCCTGGGAGGGGCTAAGGGCCCAGCTTCCCCCTTTGGAAGGGGTGGGGGAGTGGACGGCGGAGGCCATCCTCCACCGGGCTCTCTACGAGCTTTCCGTCATTGAGCGCATGGGCTTCCCCGGCTACTTCCTCATCGTGCAGGACTACATCAACTGGGCCCGGAGGAACGGCATCTCCGTGGGGCCCGGGCGGGGGAGCGCCGCCGGGAGCCTGGTGGCCTACGCCGTGGGCATCACCAACATTGACCCCCTGCGCTTCGGCCTCCTCTTTGAGCGCTTCCTGAACCCCGAGAGGGTCTCCATGCCCGACATCAACACCGACTTCTCCGACCGGGAGCGGGACCGGGTGATCCAGTACGTGCGGGAGCGCTACGGCGAGGAGAAGGTGGCCCAGATCGGCACCCTGGGAAGCCTCGCCTCCAAGGCCGCCCTCAAGGACGTGGCCCGGGTATACGGCATCCCCCACAAGAAGGCGGAGGAGCTGGCCAAGCTCATCCCGGTGCAGTTTGGCAAGCCCAAGCCCCTCCAGGAGGCCGTCCAGGTGGTGCCGGAGCTTAAGGCGGAGATGGAGAAGGACCCCAGGGTGCGGGAGGTCCTGGAGGTGGCCATGCGCCTCGAGGGCCTGAACCGCCACGCCTCCGTCCACGCCGCCGGGGTGGTCATCGCCGCCGGGCCTTTGACCGACCTCGTTCCCCTCATGCGGGACCAGGAGGGCCGGCCCGTGACCCAGTACGACATGGGGGCGGTGGAGGCCCTGGGGCTTTTGAAGATGGACTTCCTGGGCCTCCGCACCCTCACCTTCCTGGACGAGGCCAAGCGCATCGTCAAGGAGTCCCGTGGGGTGGAGCTGGACTACGACACCCTTCCCCTGGACGACTCCAAGACCTTTGAGCTCCTCTCCCGGGGGGAGACCAAGGGGGTCTTCCAGCTGGAGTCCGGGGGGATGACGGCCACGGTGCGGGGGCTCAAACCCAGGCGGGTGGAGGACATCATCGCCTTGGTCTCCCTCTACCGCCCGGGCCCCATGGAGCACATCCCCACCTACATCCGCCGCCACCACGGGCTGGAGCCCGTGAGCTACGGCGAGTTCCCCCACGCGGAGAAGTACCTAAGGCCCATCCTGGACGAGACCTACGGCATCCCCGTCTACCAGGAGCAGATCATGCAGATCGCCTCCCAGGTGGCGGGGTACTCCCTGGGGGAGGCGGACCTTCTGCGCCGGTGCTTGGCGGAAGGGAGCCTGGTCTTGGATGCCGCCACGGGACAGAGGGTCCCCATAGAGGCGGTGAAGCCCGGGATGGAGGTCCTCTCCCTGGGGCCCGATTACCGCTTCTACCGGGTCCCGGTGCTGGCGGTCCTGGAAAGCGGCGTCCGGGAGGTGGTCCGGCTTAAAACCCGAAGCGGCCGCACCCTGGTCCTCACCCCTGACCACCCCCTCCTGACCTTGGAGGGGTGGAAACCGCTCCACGACCTGCCCCTCGGTACCCCCATCGCCGTTCCCGCAGAGCTTCCCACAGGTGGGCACCAAGCCCCGCCCGAGGAACGGATCACCCTTTTGGCCCTGCTCCTAGGGGACGGGAACACGAGGCTTTCCGGTCCGAGGGGGCCAAAGCCCAACGCCTTTTTCTACTCCAAGGATCCCGAACTCCTCGCCGCCTACCGGCGGTGCGCCGAGGCCTTGGGGGCAAGGGTCAAAGCCTACGTCCATCCCGCCACGGGGGTGGTGACCCTGGCCAGCTCGCCCCCGAGCGCCGGGGCCCAGGACCCGGTGAAGCGCCTCGTGGAAGAGGCGGGGATGGTGGCCAAGGCAGAGGAGAAGCGGGTCCCCGAGGAGGTGTTCCGCTACCGGAGAGAGGCCTTAGCCCTTTTCCTTGGGCGTCTTTTCAGCACCGACGGCTCGGTGGAGAAAAAGCGGATCTCCTACAGCTCAGCGAGCCTAGGTCTGGTGCAGGACGTGGCCCATCTCCTCCTTCGGTTAGGAATCGTAGGCCAGGTGCGTTCCAAGGGGCCTAGAGCCCACGAGGTCCTGATCTCGGGGCGGGAAGATATCCTCCGCTTTGCGGAAGTCATCGGCCCCCACCTCCTTGGGGCCAAGCGCGAGCGGATGGCTGCCCTGGAGGCCGAGGCGAAAAGGCGGCTTCCAGGACAGGGTTGGCACCTTCGCCTCGTGCCCTCCTCAGTGGCCTACCGCATCTCCGAGACCAAGAGGAGGAGCAGGATTTCTTGGAGTGAGGCAGGAAGGAGGGTGGGAGTTGCGGGCGGCCACCTTTCCAGCGGTCTCAACCTAAAAACGCCGCGCCGCTACCTTTCCCGTCACCGCTTGCTCCTCCTTGGGAAGGCCTTTGCCGATCCTGGCCTTGTGGCCTTAGCGGAGGGTCAGGTTCTGTGGGACCCCATTGTGGCGGTGGAGCCTTTGGGAAAGGCCCGCACCTTTGACCTTCAGGTGCCCCCCTTCGCCAACTTCGTGGCCGGGGACCTTGTGGTCCACAACTCCATGGGCAAGAAGAAGGTGGAGGAGATGAAGGCCCACCGGGAGCGCTTCGTCCGGGGGGCCAAGGAGCGGGGCGTGCCCGAGGAGGAGGCCAACCGCCTCTTTGACATGCTGGAGGCCTTCGCCAACTATGGCTTCAACAAGTGCCTGCCTGCAAGGGCCAAGGTGGTGGACTGGCGCACCGGGAGGGTGGTGAGCGTGGGAGAGATCGTCCGGGGCGGGGTGGAGGGGGTCTGGGTGGTTTCCCTGGACGAGGCCCGCCTCCGCCTGGCGCCGAGGCCCGTGGTGGCGGCCTTCCCAAGCGGGAGGGCCCGGGTCTACGCCCTCCGCACCGCCACGGGAAGGGTCCTGGAGGCCACGGCCAACCACCCCGTGTACACCCCTCGAGGGTGGCGGCCCCTTGGGGCCTTGGCTCCCGGGGACTACGTGGCCCTACCCCGCCACCTGCCCTACCGGCCTTCGGCCCACCTGGAGGACCACGAGCTGGACCTCCTGGGTTTCGCCCTGGCCGAGGGGAACCTTCGCCATCCCTCCGGCTTCTACCTCTACACCTCCTCGGAGGAGGAGCTCGCCGCCATGGAGGAGGCCCTGAAGCGCTTCCCCAACACCCGCACCCGGGTGGCCTGGCGCCGGGGCGTGGCCCACCTTTACGTGGGGCGCCAGGACCGGGGGGCGGAGTCGGGGGCGGTGGCCTTTCTCAAGCGGATGGGGCTTCTGGGGCTTGGCGCCAGGGAAAAGCGCCTTCCGGAGGAGGTCTACCGCCTGCCGCCCGAGGAGCTGGCCCGCTTCCTGGGACGGCTTTGGACCGGGGACGGGGGGGTGGACCCCAAGGGCAGGCTCATCCACTACGCCACCGCCTCCTCGGACCTGGCCCGGGGCGTGCAGCACCTCCTCCTCCGCCTCGGGCTTCAGTCCCGACTGGTGGAGAAGCGCTTCGCCGGGGGGCGCAAGGGGTATGCGGTCTACCTCCTGGGGGGGCTGGAGGCCGCCCGCCGTTTCGCCGAGGCCATGGGCCCCTACCTGGTGGGGAAAAGGCGGCAGGACCTGGAAGCCCTCCTCGCCTCCTGGGGGGCGGGCCGGAGCACCAAGGACGTCCTACCCCTGGCCTTCCTGGAAGAGGTGAAGGAGGAGGTGGCCCGGGTGGCCCAGGGCCAGGTGGCGGCCTTCCTGAGGAAGGCGGGCCTGGCCGAGGGGCTTCTCCGCCCAGGCAGGGGGAGGCGCGGGCTTTCCCGGGCTACCCTAGAGCGGCTTGCCGCCCTCACGGGAAGCCTGGCCCTCCTGCGCCTGGCCGAGGCCGAGGTCTACTGGGACCGGGTGGAGGCGGTGGAGCCCCTGGGCGAGGAGGAGGTCTTTGACCTCACCGTGGAGGGCACCCACACCTTCGTGGCCGAGGACGTCATCGTCCACAACTCCCACGCCGCGGCCTACAGCCTCCTCTCCTACCAGACGGCCTACGTGAAGGCCCACTACCCCGTGGAGTTCATGGCCGCCCTCCTCTCCGTGGAGCGGCACGACTCCGACAAGGTGGCGGAGTACATCCGGGACGCCCGGGCCATGGGCATAGAGGTCCTCCCCCCCGACATCAACCGCTCGGGCTTTGACTTCAAGGTGGTGGGGGAGGAGATCCTCTTCGGGCTTTCGGCGGTGAAGAACGTGGGGGAGGGGGCGGCCTTGGCCATCCTCGAGGAGCGGGAACGGGGCGGGCCCTTCAAGAGCCTTGGGGACTTCCTGAAGCGCCTGGACGAGAGGGTGGTGAACAAGCGCACCTTGGAGTCCCTCATCAAGGCGGGGGCCATGGACGCTTTCGGGGACCGGGCCCGGCTCCTCGCCTCCCTAGACCCTCTGCTGCGCTGGGCCGCGGGGGTCCGGGAGCGGGAGCGCTCGGGGATGTGGGGGCTTTTCGCCGAGGTGGAGGAGCCGCCCCTCCTGGAGACCCCTCCCCTGGACGAGATCACCCGGCTCCGTTACGAGAAGGAGGCCCTGGGCATCTACGTCTCCGGCCACCCCGTGCTCCGCTACCCGGGCTTGAGGGAGGCGGCGAGCTGCACCCTGGAGGAGCTGGAAGACTTTGTCCGGGGGTTTCCTCCCCGTTCCCGGGTCCTCCTGGCGGGCATGGTGGAGGACGTGGCGCGCAAGCCCACCCGCTCGGGGGGCATGATGGCCCGCTTCACCCTCTCCGACGAGACCGGGGCCCTGGAGGCGGTGGTCTTCGGCCGGGCCTACGAGGGAGTCTCCCCCAAGCTCAAGGAGGACACCCCCCTCCTGGTCCTGGCCGAGGTGGAGCGGGAGGAGGGGGGGCTTCGGGTCATCGCCCAGGCGGTGTGGACCCATGAGGAGGTGTGGGAGGCCGCCAAGGCCCTGGAGGTGGAGGTGGACCACGCCCTCCTGGACGAAAAGGGGGTGGCCCTGCTCAAGGGCCTCCTGGACGAGCACCCCGGGCCCCTGCCCCTCTACGTGCGGGTCCAGGGCCCCTTTGGGGAGGCCCTCTTCGCCCTCCGGGAGGCCCGGGTGGGGGAGGAGGCCCTGAGGGCCCTGGAGGCCGAGGGCTTCCGCGCCTACCTGGTGCCCGACCGGGAGGCTTTCCTGGAAGGGGGGAACGGAGGGGGCAGGGAAGAGGCGGTGCCCTTTTAGGGCCACCCCGGGGGGTGGAAAAAGGGGGGGCCGGGTTTACCCGGCCCCACCCTCTACCGACTCGGAGAAGCTTGCTTTTACCGGGGCCCCATGCTGGCCTGGGCCAGCATGGGTGGGATTAGAAGTCCATGTCCCCGGCGCCTGCGGGGGCGGGGGTGGACTCCTTCTTCTCGGGCTTCTCGGCCACCACCGCCTCGGTGGTGAGGATGAGGGCGCCGATGGAGGAGGCGTTCTGGAGGGCGGAGCGGGTCACCTTGGCGGGGTCCACGATGCCCGCCTCCACCATGTCCACGTACTCTCCGGTGGCGGCGTTGAAGCCCAGGCGGAGGTTCTTGGCCTCGGAGAGGATGCGCTGCACTACTACGGAGCCCTCGTAGCCGGCGTTTTCGGCGATCTGGCGGGCGGGCTCCTCCAGGGCGCGACGCACGATCTTGGCCCCGGTGGCCTCATCCCCTTCCAGCTTGGCGATGAGCTCCTCCACGGCGCTGATGGCCCGGAGGAGGGCCACGCCGCCGCCCGGGACGATGCCCTCCTCCACCGCCGCCCGCGTGGCGTTGAGGGCGTCCTCAAAGCGGTGCTTCTTCTCCTTGAGCTCGGTCTCGGTGGCGGCGCCCACCCGGATCACGGCCACGCCGCCCGCCAGCTTGGCCAGGCGCTCCTGGAGCTTCTCCTTGGCGTACTCGCTGTCGGTGGTCTCCAGCTCCTTCTTGATGCCGTTGATCCGGGCCTCAATGTCCTCCTTCTTGCCCTTGCCGCCCACGATGGTGGTCTCGTCCTTGGTGATGCGCACCCGCTCGGCCCGGCCCAGCATGGAGAGGGTGGCGTTCTCCAGCTTGAAGCCGAGCTCCTCGGAGATCACGGTGCCGCCGGTGACGGCCGCGATGTCCTTGAGCATCTCCTTGCGGCGGTCACCGAAGCCGGGGGCCTTCACCGCGGCCACGTTCAGGGTGCCCCGGAGCTTGTTCACCACCAGGGTGGCGAGGGCCTCGCCCTCCACGTCCTCGGCGATGAGGAGAAGGGGCTTGCCGGTTTGGGCCACCTGCTCCAGGATGGGGAGGAGTTCGCGCACGTTGGAGACCTTCTTCTCCACGATGAGGATGAAGGCGTCCTCCAGGACCGCCTCCATGGCCTCGGGGTTGGTGACGAAGTAGGGGGAGATGTACCCCTTGTCAAACTGGTACCCCTCCACGAACTTCAGCTCGGTCTCCAGGCTCTTGGACTCCTCAACGGTGATGATCCCCTCCTTCCCCACCTTCTCCATGGCGTCGGCGATGAGCTTGCCCACGTCGGGGTCGTTGGCGGAGATGGTGGCCACCTCCTCAATGGCCTTGCGGTCCTCCACGGGGATGGCCAGGGCCTTGATCTTCTCCACCGCGGCCTCCACCGCCTTCTCAATGCCCCGCTTGAGGGCGAGGGGGTTGGCCCCGGCGGCCACGTTCTTCAGACCCTCCCGCACGATGGCCTGGGCCAAAACGGTGGCGGTGGTGGTGCCGTCGCCGGCCACGTCGTTGGTCTTGGAGGCCACCTCCTTGAGGAGCTGGGCCCCGATGTTCTCCAGGTGGTTCTCCAGCTCAATCTCCTTGGCCACCGTCACCCCGTCCTTGGTGATGGTGGGGGAGCCGAACTTCTTCTCCAGGACCACGTTCCGGCCCCGGGGGCCAAGGGTCACCTTCACCGCGTCGGCCACCGCGTTCACGCCGCGCTCCAGCGCCCGGCGAGCCGTCTCGTCAAACACCAGGATCTTCGCCATGGTTCACCTCCTTACTGCAGGACCGCCAAAAGGTCGCGCTCGGAGAGGATCACGTACTCCTCGCCGTCAATCTCAATCTCGGTGCCGCCGTACTTGGCGAAGACCACGATGTCCCCCTCCTTGACCTCGAGGGGCACCTTCTGGCCGTTCTCCAAGATGCGGCCCGTGCCCACCGCGATCACCTTGCCCTTCTGGGGCTTCTCCTTGGCGGTGTCCGGCAGGACGATGCCGCCCTTGGTCTTGGGCTCCTCCTCAATCCGCTTCACCACGACCCGGTCGCCTAGGGGCTTGATCACCGTCTTCACCTCCGCAGCCATATCCACTCCCTCCTTTGACGCTCAAAGGGTGAGAGTGTCAACCAAGGGTCATTATTCTGCCCGGGCAGGCCTTTGTCAAGGGGGTTGAGGGGACCCTTATAAGGACCGCTGGCGCAGGGCCTCGTAGAGGAGGAGGGCGGCGGTGACGGAGACGTTGAGGCTGTCCGCCCGGCCCCGCATGGGGACGCGTACCCGGGCGTGGGCCCGGGCCAGCCACCCTGGGGGCAGGCCCTGGTCCTCCGCCCCCAGGAGGAAGGCCACCCCCTTTCGGTAGTCCTCCTCCCAGTAGACCCTCTCCCCTCGGGGGGTGGCGGCCACCAGGAAGAGGCCCTTCTCCTCTAGGAAACGGGCCGCCTCCTCCTGGGGGACCGGGAGGACGGGGAGGGAGAAGACCACCCCCGTGGAGTTGCGGATGACCTGGGGGCTGAAGAGGTCCACCCCCTCGGCCACCAGGACGAGGTCCGCCCCGGCCCCGTCGGCGCTCCGCACGATGGCCCCCAGGTTCCCCGGCTTTTCCACCCCCAGGAGGACCAGGACCAGGGGATGGGGGGGGAGGTGCACCCGGGAGAGGTCTTTACGGGGAAGGCGGAAGACCCCGAGGACCTGGGCCGGGTTTTCCCGGCTGGATACCCGCTCCAAGGCGGCCTCCCCCAGGCGCACCACCTCGGCCTTCCCCGAAAGGGGCGCCTCCAGGTCCGCCCTGGGCCCAAGGAGGAGGGCCACGGGCTCCAGCCCGGCTTCCAGGGCCCTTTCCACCTCCCGCCTTCCCTCCACCAGGAAAAGCCCCGTCTTTTCCCGCTCCTTGCGCTCCTTCAGGGCCGCCCAGGCCTTCACCCGGGGGTTCTTGGGGCTCAGGATCTCCATGCGCCCTCCGCCAGGACCACCCGGTGGCGGGCCACCCGGGGGCCCTGGAGATGGAGCTCCAGGGTTTCCACCTGGGGGAACTCCTCCAAAAGCCGGGAAACCCGGAGGACGAGCTCCTTGTAGGCCTCGAGGTGGGCGCGGCCCTCCAAGGGCCTTAGGAGCTCCCGGGCGTCCCCTTCCGTCAGGGGGGTGAGGCGGAGGCCCAGGGTCTGGTCCCCCAAGGGGGTGGGGAGGAGGAGGGTGAGGACGGGGCCGAAGAGGGGGTGGGGGGCGGCGTGGAGCTTGAGGTGGAGGCCCTCCCCTTCCCCCAGGGGCAGGCCGAAGGCCTGTAGGAGGGCCTCGGCCTCCTCGGGCCTCAGGGCCCTTTTCCCTTCCAATAGCCTCCGGGCCTCCTCCAGCCTGAGGTCTTGGAAGTCGGGGAAGAGGAGGGGTTCTTCCCGGAAGCGCCGGTAGGCCCAGGCCCGGGCGAGGGCGATGGCCGCCGATTCGGGGAAGCGGTAGAGGACCGCCTGGCCCAGAAGCCTGGCCCGGGGCCCGTCCTGGCCCATGAAGCAGGCCAGGAGGAGCTTTTCCGTCCTGGCCTCCTGGACCAGGCGCGCCACCGCCTCCTCCCGGGCAAAGCCCATGGGCACGTAAAGGAGAAAGACGCTCCCCGCCTCCCCCCTTAGGGCCTCCTCCAGGGCCTTCTTGAAGTCCTCTTCCCGGGCCTCCGAGCCCAGGTCCACGTGCTCCACCTCCAGGCCCCCTTCCCTCAGGGCCTCCATGGCCAGGTTGGAGGGGCCGGAGGCGTTGGAGACGAGGCGCACCCGCCCGTTCTCCGGGAGGCGCCCCAGGGCGAGGAGGGCCGCCACGTCAAAGGCCTCCTCCAGGCCGTTGGCCCGCACCACCCCCGCCTGGGCGAAGAGGGTGCGCACCAGGGGATCGCGGGAGGGATGGACGGCCAGGATGGGCTTTTTCTTCCCGATCCTGCGGGCCAGGCGGGAGAAGCGCCTGGGGTTGCCGAAGCGTTCCAGGTAGAGGAGGATGACCCCGGTGCGCTCGTCCTCCTCCCAGAACTGCAGGAGGTCGTTAGAGGAGATGTCCGCCTTGGCCCCCAAGGAGGCGAAGCTGGAGACCCCCAGGCCCATGCCCTCGGCGTAGGCCATGACCGCCCGGCCCAGGGTGCCGGACTGGCTGGAGATGGCCAGGGGGCCCTCCTTGGGCAAAGGGGCTAGGCCCGCCGCCAGGCGCACCCCGGGGTGGGTGTGGACGAGGCCCAGGGAGCCCGGGCCCAAAAGGCGCATCCCCAGGCGCCTTGCCTTGTCGGCCAGCTCCTGGGCCTCCTTGGGGGTGAAGCCCGTGGTGAGGACGATGGCCCCCCGCACCCCCCGTCTGCCGCAGGCCTCGAGGGCCCCAAAGACCCGCTCCTTGGGCACGGCGATCACCGCCAGGTCCACCGGCCCCGGGAGGCTTTCCACGCTGGGGTAGGCGAGGAGGGGCCCCACCGTGCCGCCCTCCTTCCCGATGGCCTCGTTCACCGGGAAGACCGGCCCCTGGAAGCGGCCGAAGATCAGGTTTTCCAGGACGCGGTAGCCGATGCTCTCCGGGTCGCGGCTCGCCCCCACCACCGCCACCCCCCGGGGGAAGAAGAAGGGGTGAAGGCTGGCGATGGTGGAGACCTTCTCCCGCCACTCAAAGCGCCTGGCCGCCTCCTCCTCCATGAGGATCTCAAAGACCACCTCCACCTCCCCCCCCTCCCGGTGGGCCCGCACCCGGAAGCCGCTTTCCTGGAAGACGCTGAGCATCTGCTTGTTCTCCGCCAGGACGAAGGCCTGGAAGCGGCGCACCCCCCGCTTGGCGGCGATGAGGGCGAGCCTCTCCAGAAGGAGGGTGCCGAGGCCCTTCCCCTGGTAGGCGTCCTCCACCAGGAAGGCCACCTCGGCGGTGTCCTCCCCCTTGACCCGGACGTACTCCCCCGTGGCCACCATCCTCAGGGGTTCCCCGGCCAGGACCACGAGGGTGACCTTCTCCTCCTCGGGCTTGGCCGAGAGGAGGAGCTGTGCGGCCTTTTCCGGGGAGATGGGGGAGAAGAAGCGCATGCGCAAGGACTCGGGGGAAAGCCGCCTCAGGAACTCCACGAAGAGGGGGAGGTCCTTTTTCGTGGCCCTGCGGAGGAGGGCGGTGCGCCCGTCCTTGAGGAGGACGGGGCCCTCCTCGAGGCCGTGCTGGGGGGTGGGGGGCGGGACATAGCCCATGCCCCTATTTTCCCCTAAAGGGCTCGTGCCCCCGCACCACGAGGAGCCGGATCCCGTGGGCGGAAAGAAGTTCCCGGTAGCGGAGGGCCCTTTCCAGGGCGGGGGGCTTGCCGTGGACGGGCCTTCCCCTCTCCCCGGGGAAGAGGAAGTAGCCCTCGGGGAGGAGGACCAAAAGCCCCTCCCGGGCGCGGCGCGCCCCCCTAAGCGCCGCCTTTAGGAAGGCCTCCTCCGCCTTCTGGGTGAGGAGGACGTAGGTGCTCCCCCAGGGGGCCGGGGGCGGGAGGAGGGGCGCGGGGCTTGGGGCGAGGCGGGCGAGAAGCTCTAGAGCCCGCCTCAGGTGGGCCTTCCCCCGGCCCAGGGGCAGGACCACCCCGGCGGAAAGCCCGTACCGCTCCCCCCTCCTTTCCGCCTCCAGGAGGAGCCTGAGGGCGAGGCTTGCCGCGTGGTCCAGGTAGCTCGGGTGGAGGCTTTGCGCGTCCAGGTGGAGGAAGAGGCCGCCTTCCAGCCTCCTCTCCACCTCCCGCACCACGGGGCGCCCCAGGCGGAGGCTCGCCCTGCGGGCGAGGAGCCTCAAGGGGTCCCCGGGGCGGTAGAGGCGGAGGCCCACCGCCTCCAAGGGGTCGGGAAGCCCCCGTGGGGCCCGCCTTCCCTCCAGGAAGAAGGCGGGGGCGGGGAGGAGGGGGGAAGGGGCCTTAGGGCGGGGTAGACCAGGGCCTCCCCCAGGGGAAGGGCGAGCCTTCTCTCCCCCAGGCCGAGGACCCCCCGCGCCCGGAGGTGGAGGGTGGGCAAGGCGTGCGCCCCCCGGCGGCGGTAGCGGTAGGGGAGGGAAAGGCGAAGCCTCGCCCTCCCCCAGGCGAGGGCCAGGACCTCCCTTGGGCCGAGGCCCAGGGCCGCCGAGCCCCCCACCTCCGCCCGGAGGAGGACGGGGAGGGGGGCCTGGACCTCCACCTCCACCCACCCCTCCCCCGCCTTGCCGGGAAAGCCGGGAAGGAACCCCAAAGCTTGAGCCCGCGCCCGGAGCCAGCGGGGGGCCAAGGCCAGGGCGAGGAGAAGGAGGAGGGCGAAAGCCGCCATCTACCCCGCCTCCACCGGGGCCGGCACCGCCTCCAGGGCCTCCTCCACCAGGCCCTCGGGGGTGAGGCCGGAAAGCTCGGCCTCGATGGCGAGCAAAAGCCTGTGGGGAATGGCGGCCCGGAAGGCGGCCTTCAGGTCCTCAGGTAAGGCGAAGTCCCGCCCCTCCAGGAGGGCCAGGGCCTGGACCAGGCGCTCCACCTGGAGAAGCGCCCGGGGCGAGGGGCCAAGCCGCACCCCCTCCCGCCCCCGGAGGAAGCGGGCGAGGGCGAGGAGGTAGTCGGTGAGCTCCTCCTCCACCCGCACCCGCCGCGCCTCCCGCCTCAGGGCCAGGACCTCCTCGGCGTCCGTGACCGGGGCCAGGCCCTCCAGGGGGTCTTGGCCCCTCAGGGCCTCTAGGAGGGCCTTCTCGTCGGGGTAGCCCAGGGCGAGCCGCGCGGCGAAGCGGTCCCGTTGGGCCACGGGGAGGGGAAAGGTGCCCTCCTCCTCCACGGGGTTTTGCGTGGCCAGGACGAAGAAGGGCTCGGGGAGGGGATGGGTCTTCCCCTCCAGGGTCACCTGTCCCTCCCCCATGGCCTCCAAAAGGGCCGACTGGGTGCGGGGGGTGGCCCGGTTCAGCTCGTCCACCAGGAGGACCTGGGCGAAAATGGGCCCCCGCTCCCAGACCAGGCTCCCCTCCCGGTAGAGGTAGACCCCGGTGAGGTCCTGGGGGAGGAGGTCCGGGGTCATCTGGATCCGGCCGAAGGAGAGGCCCAGGACCCGGGCCAGGGCCTTGGCGAAGGTGGTCTTCCCCGTGCCCGGCACGTCCTCCAGGAGGAGGTGCCCCCCGGAGAGGAGGGCGGCGAGGGCGAGCCTTAAGGTCTCCTCCCGGAGGAGGACCCGGCCCCTTAGGGTGCTTTGGACCCTTTCGTAGAGCATAGCTCCAGGATACGCAGGGCGAGGGCCTCCGCCTCCTCCGCTTCCTCCCTCTCGGCCCTCCCCCCGTAGCGCACGGGGAGGTAGAGGGCGGTGAGGCGGGCCAGGGGGGGATGGGCCTCGGGGAAGGCCGCCCCCACCCGCTTCCCGTACTCCACGGGGCCTTCGGCAAGGCGCCTAGGGAGCCCGGCCCCCTTTAGGGCCTCGAGGGCCTCTCGGTAAGCCCGGCGCACCCGGCTTGCGGGGAGGGGCCTCTGGAAAGCCCTGGGGAAGGGGAAGGCCGCCCCCTCGCCTTTCCCGCCCTCGCCTCCCCGCCCCCGCCAGGCCCAGGCCAAGAGGGCGAGGAGGAGGGCCAGGGTGAAGAGGGCGGAAAGCCCGGCCAGGGCCATCCCCACCTCCCCCAGGGCCCTGGGCCCGGGCACCCTCTCCGCGGGGCCCTGGGAAGGGGGGGAAGGCGGGGGAAGGCCTACCCCCCCCTGGCCTCCGGCCCCTTCCCCGCCCCCCAGGCTTCCCAGGAGGAAGAAGAGGCCGAGGAGAAGGGGTAGGGCGAGGAGGAGGGGGAGGAGGTGGAGGCCGCGGAAGAGGGGGAGGCCCCTTCTCTGGCCCAGGAGGAGAAGGCCCAGGGCCAGGAGGAGGACCAGGGCGAGGGGGAGGGCGTAGGCCAGGAGGCGGTCCACCACCCCTACCCAAAGGGGAAAGCCCTCCTCCGGGGGCAGGTAGGCCACGCTCCCCCCGGGCCCCCCGGCCTCCCCGGGGCTTGCCCGGAAGGTGGGGGCGGGGGCGGAAAGGGAAAGCGCCGGAAGGCCCGGCAGGGAAAGGTGGCCGAGCCCAAACCCCAAGGCGGCGAGGAGAAGGGGAAGAAGGGGCCCGAGCGCCACCCCCTCCGCCCGGGCCAGGAGGTGGAACCCGTGGAGAAGGCCCCAGAGGCCGAGGCCCCAAGGCCCCAGGTAGAGGGCGAGGGGGAGGAGCCAAAGGGCGGCCCAGAGGCCCTTCTCCCGGCTCAGGTAGAGGCCGAAGAGGAGAAGGGCCAAGGAGGTCTTGGCCCAAAGGAGGGGCCACCCCGCCTGGGGGGCGTGGAAGAAGCCAGGAAGGAAGGCGAGCCACAGGAAGCCCTCCGGGTAAAACCTCCGCCCGAGGAGGAGCAGGGGAGGGCCGAGAAGGGCGGGAAGTCCGGTGCCCAGGGCCAGGAGGAGAAGGGTCCAGCCCACGAGAAAGCCCACCAAAGAGTGCCTCATACCCTTTTCGGCCCACCAACCCCGGTGAGCCCCAAAGGAGCCTCTTGCCGGGGCCCCATCCTAGCTTGCGCCAGGATGGGGTGGGATCAGAGGGTGCCCTCCCTTCCGCCCGAGCGCCCGGAGGGGCGTGGGCTAGGACCTAGTTTCCTCCGGTAAAGGAGGCTGCGCAAGGGTGTAAACTGCACTCATGCTCCGGCTGGACACCCGCTTCCTCCAGGGCTTCCCCGAGGCCCTGCGCCAGCACGCCCCCCTTTTGGAAGAGGCCCGGGAGCGCCTCCTCGCCAAGCGCAAGGCTCCCGGGGCCATGCTCGGCTGGATGGACCTCCCCGAGGACACGGAGACCCTAAGGGAGGTCCGCCGCTACCGCGAGGCGAGCCCTTGGGTGGAGGACTTCGTCCTTATCGGTATAGGGGGAAGCGCCCTGGGGCCTAAGGCTCTGGAGGCCGCCTTCCGCGAGAGCGGGGTGCGCTTCCACTACGTAGACCACGTGGAGCCCGAGCCCGTCCTCAGGCTCCTCCGCACCTTGGACCCCGGGAAGACCCTGGTGAACGCCGTCTCCAAGTCGGGGTCCACGGCGGAGACCCTGGCGGGCCTCGCCGTCTTCCTGGATTGGCTTAAAGCGCACCTGGGGGAGGCCTGGCGCCGGCACCTGGTGGTGACCACCGACCCCAAGGAGGGCCCCTTGCGGGCCTTCGCCGAGCGGGAGGGGCTTAAGGCCTTCGCCATTCCCCCCGAGGTGGGTGGGCGCTTCTCGGTCTTTTCCCCGGTGGGGCTTCTCCCCTTGGCCTTCGCCGGGGCTGACCTGGACGCCCTCCTCATGGGGGCCCGCAAGGCCAACGAGACCGCCCTTGCCCCCCTGGAGGAAAGCCTCCCCCTGAAGACCGCCCTCCTCCTCCACCTCCACCGCCACCTCCCCGTCCACGTCTTCATGGTCTACTCGGAGCGGCTTAAGTACCTTCCCGCCTGGTTCGTCCAGCTCCACGACGAGTCCCTGGGCAAGGTGGACCGGGAGGGCCAAAGGGTGGGCACCACCGCCCTCCCCGCCCTGGGGCCCCAGGACCAGCACGCCCAGGTGCAGCTCTTCCGGGAAGGCCCCCTGGACAAGCTCATCGCCCTGGTGGTGCCGGAAAGCCCCACGGAAGACCTCCCCTTGCCCCGGGTGGAGGGCCTGGAGGAGGCCTCCTACCTCTTCGGCAAGACCCTTTTCCAGCTCCTAAAGGCCGAGGCCGAGGCCACCTACCGGGCCTTGGCCGAGGGGGGCCAGAGGGTCTACGCCCTCTACCTCTCCGAGGTCTCCCCCTACCCCGTGGGCTGGCTTCTCCAGCACCTCATGTGGCAGACCGCCTTCCTGGGGGAGCTTTGGGGGGTGAACGCCTTTGACCAGCCCGGGGTGGAGCTGGGCAAGCGCCTCACCTTCGCCCTCCTCGGCCGCCCCGGGTACGGGGAGGGCTAATGGAAGCGTGGAAATCCCTTATGATGGACGGGAGGAGGCCCGTATGGACCGCCTGAACCATCTGGGTATAACGCCGAGAAAGCAGGTTTTCTGGAACACCGCCTCCCCTATCCTGGTGGAGCACACCCTGGCCCGGGGAGAGGGTCTCCTGGCCCACAAGGGGCCCTTGGTGGTGGACACCACCCCCTACACGGGGAGAAGCCCCAAGGACAAGTTCGTGGTGCGGGAGCCCGAGGTGGAGGAGGAGGTCTGGTGGGGGGAGGTGAACCAGCCCTTCGCCCCGGAGGCCTTCCAGGCCCTCTACCAGCGGGTGGTGGCCTACCTCTCCGAGCGGGACCTCTACGTGCAGGACCTCTACGCCGGGGCGGACCGGCGCTACCGCCTGGGGGTGCGGGTGGTGACGGAAAGCCCCTGGCACGCCCTCTTCGCCCGCAACATGTTCCTCCTGCCCCGCCGCTTCCCCGAGGACGATGAGGCGGAGCGGTTTCAGCCGGGTTTCACCGTGGTCCACGCCCCCCACTTCCAGGCGGAGCCCGAGCGGGACGGCACAAGGAGCGAGGTCTTCGTGGGCATCAGCTTCGCCCGCAGGCTTATCCTCATCGTGGGCACCAAGTACGCCGGGGAGATCAAGAAGAGCGTCTTCACGGTGATGAACTACCTCATGCCCAAGCGAGGGGTCTTCCCCATGCACGCTTCGGCCAACGTGGGGAAGGAGGGGGACGTGGCCCTTTTCTTCGGCCTCTCCGGCACCGGGAAGACCACCCTTTCCACCGATCCGGACCGCCCCCTCATCGGCGATGACGAGCACGGCTGGAGCGAGGAAGGGGTCTTCAACTTCGAGGGGGGGTGCTACGCCAAGGTGATCCGCCTTTCCCCGGAGCAGGAACCCCTCATCTACCGGGCCTCCAATCAGTTTGAGGCGATTTTGGAAAACGTGGTGGTGAACCCGGAGAGCCGCCGGGTGGAGTGGGACGACGACTCCAAGACGGAAAACACCCGCTCCTCCTACCCCATCGCCCACCTGGAGAACGTGGTGGAGTCGGGGATGGCGGGCCACCCCCGGGCCATCTTCTTCCTCTCCGCCGACGCCTACGGGGTCCTTCCCCCCATCGCCCGGCTAAGCCCGGAGCAGGCCATGTACTACTTCCTCTCCGGCTACACCGCCCGGGTGGCGGGCACGGAAAGGGGCGTCACCGAGCCCAAGGCCACCTTCTCCGCCTGCTTCGGGGCCCCCTTCCTCCCCATGCACCCCGGGGTCTACGCCGCCATGCTAGGGGAGAAGATCCGGAGGCACGGCCCCCGGGTCTACCTGGTGAACACCGGCTGGACCGGGGGGCCCTACGGGGTGGGGCGCCGCTTCCCCTTGCCCGTAACCCGGGCCCTCCTCAAGGCCGCCCTCACCGGGGCCTTGGACGGGGCGGCCTTCCGGGTGGACCCGGTCTTCGGCTTTGAGGTGCCCCTCGAGGCCCCCGGGGTTCCCCGGGAGCTTTTGGACCCCCGGGAAACCTGGGCGGACAAGGAGGCCTATGACCGCCAGGCGCAACGGCTTGCGGCGTTGTTCCAGGAAAACTTCCAAAAGTATGCCGATGGGGTGTCGGAAGCCGTGCGCCGGGCGGGTCCTCGGGTGGGCTGAGGTAAACCCGAGGGGCGCGTGGCGCCCGGCCCCTTGCCAAGTAGGGGCCGGGGGTATTAGGCTCCTAGGGGTGGAAGGGACAAATGTACTTCACCTTCCCCCAAGCCTTTCTGGCAGAATGGTAAGCGTTACCGTCTGGGGGACGGATTTGCCATGAGCCAGACCTCGCTTAGCCGCTACGCCTGGGGGGTGCTCCTCTGGAACGTGCTGGTGGCCCTTTGGGGGGCCTACGTGCGGGCCACGGGTGCAGGGGCCGGGTGCGGTTCCCACTGGCCCACCTGCAACGGGGAGATCCTCCCCCGCGCGCCCCAGGTGGAGACCCTCATTGAGTTCACCCACCGGGTCACCTCGGGCCTGGCCTTCCTCTCGGTGCTGGGCCTTTTCCTTCTGGCCCTTCGCTTCTTCCCCAAGGGACACCCGGGGCGGTTGGGGGCGGGGCTCGCCTTCCTCTTCATGGTCACGGAAAGCCTGGTGGGGGCCTCCCTGGTCCTTTTCGGCTGGACGGCCCACAACGTGAGCCCGGAGAGGGCCGTGGTGCAGATGGTGCACCTGGCCAACACCTACTTCCTCCTCGCCTCCCTGGCCCTCACCGCCTGGTGGGCCTCTGGGGGTGCTCCCTTGCGCCTGAGGGGGCAGGGGGCGGTGGGGTTTGCCCTCCTCCTCGGCCTTCTCGCCCTCCTCTTCCTGGGGATGAGCGGGGCGGTCACCGCGTTGGGCGACCTGCTTTTCCCGGTGCGGAACACCCTCGAGGCCCTGGAGCGCTCCCTGACCCCCGGGGAGCACTTCCTGGTGCGCCTCAGGGTTCTCCACCCCTTGATCGCCGTGAGCGTGGGGCTTTACGTGGTCTTCGCCGGGTATTTGGTGGCCCACCTGCGCCCCTCCCCCCTCACCCGGCGGCTGGCCCACGCCGTGGCCTACCTCTACGGGGCCCAGCTTCTGGCGGGGCTGGTGAACGTGGCCCTCAAGGCCCCGGTCTGGATGCAGCTCTTGCACCTCTTCCTGGCCTATGCCGTGTGGCTCCTCTTCCTGCTCCTCGCCGCCTCCGCCCTTGAGCGGGGGGCGAGGCGGGTGGAGCTGGGCGAAGGGGGGGCGGAGGTCCACCGGGGGACCGGGGGGGCCACCTGGCAGGACTACCTGGCCCTCACCAAGCCCAGGGTCATCAGCCTTCTCCTCTTCACCGCCCTGTTCGCCATGTTCATCGCCGCCCAGGGCTGGCCGGGCCTCGAGCTTTTCCTGGTGGTGGCCCTGGGAGGGTACATGATGGCGGGGGCGGCCAACGCCATCAACATGGTGGTGGACCGGGACATTGACGCCCGCATGAAGCGCACCGCAAGAAGGCCCACCGTGACCCAGAGGATCTCCAGCCGGGACGCCCTTCTCTTCGCCTTCGCTCTCGCGGTCTTGGCCTTCGCCCTCCTCTTTTGGGGGGCGAACCTCCTCGCCGCCACCCTGGCCTTCATGGGCCTCATCTGGTACGTTCTCGTCTACACCCTCTACCTCAAGCGGCGCACCTGGCAGAACATCGTCATCGGCGGGGCGGCGGGCGCCTTCCCGCCCCTGGTGGGCTGGGCGGCGGTGACCGGGGACCTCAACCTCTTCGCCTGGTACCTCTTCGCCCTCATCTTCTTCTGGACCCCGGTGCACTTCTGGGCCCTGGCCCTAATGATCCAGGACGAGTACCGGGCGGTGGGGGTGCCCATGCTCCCCGTGGTCCTGGGGGAGCGGGTCACGGTGATGCAGATCGCCCTCTACGCCCTCCTCACCGCCCTCATCTCCCTCATGCCCTTGGCCCTGGGGGAGCTCGGCCTTTTGTACCTGGTGGCGAGCCTCTTCCTTAACGGCTTGCTTATCTTTAAGAGCCTTGCCCTCTACCGCCAGCCCGAGCGGAGGACGGCGGTTTCGCTGTATAAATACTCCATGCTCTACCTGGCCCTCCTCTTCGTGGCCATGGCGGTGGATCGGGTGATCTAGGGAGGGAGTGGATGAAGAGAGGTGTTGCGGCGCTCAGTCTATGGGGTTTGGCCCTGGCCCAGGGAAGCCACCGGGTGGCCATCACCCATCCCGGGGGTTCCTACAACCAGGAGGTGGCCTTCCTTTACCCTTGGGTCTACTTCTTCTCCTTCTTGGTCTTCCTGGTGGTGGCCGGGGCCTTGGCCTACGTGGTCCTCAAGTTCCGGGCGAGGCCAGCTCAGGAAGGGGAGCCTCCCCAGATCCACGGGAACGACCGCCTCGAGGTGGTCTGGACCCTGATCCCCTTGGCCATCATCCTGGTCCTCTTCGGCCTCACGGCCATGGCCCTCATCCAGGTGAACCGGCCCATCCCCGGCGGCCTCAAGGTGGAGGTCACGGGCCACCAGTTCTGGTGGGACTTCTACTACGCTGACCTCGGCCTTCGCAACTCCAACGAGCTCGTCCTCCCTGCCGGGGTGCCCGTGGAGCTGGAGATCACCTCCAAGGACGTGATCCACTCCTTCTGGGTGCCGGGGCTTGCCGGCAAGCGGGACGCCATTCCGGGACAAAAGACCCTTCTCTACTTCACCCCCAAGGAGCCCGGCAACTATTACGGCTTCTGCGCCGAGCTTTGCGGGCCGAGCCACGCCCGCATGCTCTTCCGGGTCTTGGTGGTGCCCAAGGAGGAGTTTGACCGCTTCGTGGAACAGGCCAAGGCCTACACGCCCCCGGTGGCCGACGCCCATGGGCAACAGGTCTTCCAGCAGAACTGCGCGGCCTGCCACGGGGTGCAGGGCAAGATGCCCCCGGCGGTCATCGGCCCGGAGTTGGGCTTCTTGGGTAACCGCACCGCCATCGCCGCTGGCATCGTGGAGAACACCCCGGAAAACCTCAAGGCCTGGATCAAAGACCCCAACGCCCTGAAGCCCGGGGCCAAGATGCCCGGCTTCCCCCAGCTTTCCCAAGGCGACCTGGACGCCTTGGTGCGGTACCTCGAGGGCCTGAAGGTGGAGGGCGTGGACTTCAAGGCCCTCCCCAAGTTCTAGGAGGTTAGGAGATGGCCATCGCCACCAAGCCAAAGACCGGTTTCTGGGCGCTCCTCTGGGACCTGCTTACCACAGTAGACCACAAGAAGATCGGCCTCATGTACACGGCCACCGCCTTCTTCGCCTTCGCCCTGGCGGGGGTCTTCTCCCTCCTCATCCGCACCCAGCTGGCGGTGCCCAACAACCACTTCCTCACCGGGGAGCACTACAACCAGATCCTCACCCTCCACGGGGCCACCATGCTCTTCTTCTTCATCATCCAGGCCGGGCTCACCGGCTTCGGCAACTTCGTGGTGCCCTTGATGCTGGGGGCGAGGGACGTGGCCCTCCCCCGGGTGAACGCCTTCAGCTACTGGGCCTTCCTGGGGGCCATCCTCCTCGCCCTCATGAGCTACCTCTTCCCCGGCGGGGCCCCGGCGGTGGGCTGGACCTTCTACTACCCCTTCTCCGTGCAGTCGGGGAGCGGGGTGAACTTCTACATGGCGGCCATCCTCCTTCTGGGCTTCTCCAGCCTCCTCGGCAACGCCAACTTCATCGCCACCATCTACAACCTAAGGGCCCAAGGGATGAGCCTCTGGAAGATGCCCATCTACGTCTGGAGCGTCTTCGCCGCCAGCGTCCTCAACCTCTTCTCCCTGGCGGGGCTCACCTCGGCCACCCTCCTCGTCCTCTTGGACCGGAAGATCGGCCTCACCTGGTTCAACCCGGAGATCGGCGGGGACCCCGTCCTATTCCAGCAGTTCTTCTGGTTCTACTCCCACCCCACGGTCTACGTGATGCTCCTCCCCTACCTGGGCATCCTGGCCGAGGTGGCCTCCACCTTCGCCCGGAAGCCCCTCTTCGGCTACCGGCAGATGGTCTGGGCCCAGATGGGCATCGTGGTCCTGGGCACCATGGTCTGGGCCCACCACATGTTCACCGTGGGGGAGAGCACCATCTTCCAGATCGCCTTCGCCTTCTTCACCGCCCTCATCGCCGTGCCCACGGGGGTGAAGCTCTTCAACATCATCGGCACCCTCTGGGGCGGGCATCTGCAGATGAAGACCCCCCTCCTTTGGGTCCTGGGCTTCATCTTCAACTTCCTCCTGGGGGGCATCACCGGGGTCATGCTCTCCATGACCCCCCTGGACTACCACTTCCAGGACTCCTACTTCGTGGTGGCCCACTTCCACAACGTCCTCATGGCGGGCTCGGGCTTCGGGGCCTTCGCCGGGCTTTACTACTGGTGGCCCAAGATGACGGGCCGGATGTACGACGAAAGGCTGGGCAGGCTTCACTTCTGGCTCTTCCTGGTGGGCTACCTCCTCACCTTCCTGCCCCAGTACGTCCTGGGTTACCTGGGCATGCCCCGGCGCTACTACACCTACAACGCCGACATCGCTGGCTGGCCCGAGCTCAACCTCCTCTCCACCATCGGGGCTTACATCCTGGGCCTGGGCGGCCTGGTCTGGATCTACGCCATGTGGAAGAGCCTGCGCTCCGGAGAGAAGGCCCCCGAGAACCCTTGGGGCGGCTACACCCTGGAGTGGCTCACCGCCTCGCCCCCCAAGGCCCACAACTTTGACGTGGCCCTTCCCAAGGAGTTCCCCTCCGAGCGCCCCCTTTACGACTGGGCCAAGAAGAGGGTGGAGCTCAAGCCCGAGGACCCGGGCCACATCCACCTGCCCAACAGCTCCTTCTGGCCCTTCTACTCCGCGGCCACCCTGTTCGCCTTCTTCGTGAGCGTGGCCGCATTGCCGGTGCCCAACGTCTGGATGTGGGTCTTCCTGGCCCTCTTCGCCTACGGCCTGGTGCGCTGGGCCCTGGAGGACGAGTACAGCCACCCGGTGGAGCACCACACCGTCTCGGGCAAGTCCAACGCCTGGATGGGGATGGCCTGGTTCATCGTCTCCGAGGTGGGACTCTTCGCCATCCTCATCGCCGGTTACCTCTACCTCCGCCTCTCCGGCCATGCGGTCCCCCCTGAGGAACGGCCCGCCCTCTGGCTTGCTCTCCTCAACACCTTCTTCCTGGTGAGCTCCTCCTTCACCGTGCACTTCGCCCACCACGACCTCCGCCGAGGCCGCTTCAGCCCCTTCCGCTTCGGCCTCCTCGTCACCATCCTCCTGGGGACGCTCTTCTTCCTCTTCCAGGCCTGGGAGTTCTACCAGTTCCACCACCACTCCAGCTGGCAGGAGAACCTCTGGACGGCGGCCTTCTTCACCATCGTGGGCCTCCACGGCCTGCACGTGGTGATCGGGGGCTTCGGCCTCGTTCTCGCCTACCTCCAGGCCCTCAGGGGCAAGATCACCCTGCACCACCACGGCACCCTCGAGGCCGCCAGCATGTACTGGCACCTGGTGGACGCCGTCTGGCTTTTCATCGTTACCATCTTCTACATCTGGTAGCCCTTCTTGCCCAAGGCCCTCGCCCGCGGGCGGGGGCCTTTGCTATGGAGGAATAGGGGATGCGGCTTTTGGTGGTGGACTTTGACTACTTCTTCCCCGTGCCCCAAGATCCTGGGGACCCCCTGGCCCCCCTTTTCGCCTGGGCCCACTTTGAGACCCCCTATTACCTCCTGGAGGCCTGGGAGGAGCGGGCCTTGGCCTTCCTCCTCCGGGGGCTTCCCCTGCCCGAGGCCCGGGGCTGGCAGGGGTTTTGGGGGCGCTTCGCCTTTGCCCCGGGGGCGGTGCTCTACTACGCCGAAAGCAACGCCCTTGCCTTCCACCCCGAGGTGCGCCGGGGGGTGGAGGAGGTGGTCCTCTTTGACGCCCACCACGACGCGGGCTACCGCCCCCTGGGGGAGGAGCCCGCCTGCGACGACTGGATGGTCTTCTACCACCGCCTGGGGGCGAGGCTTCGGGTCTACTACCCCCCCTGGCGGGACCCCTCCTCGGAGCCCGAGCCAAAGGTGCCCGTGGCCCGGGTGGTGGACCCCGGGGGGAGGGTGGAGGGGGAGTTCCACCGGGTCTTCCTCTGCCGGAGCGGGGCCTGGGTGCCCCCTTGGGCCGACCCCGGTTTTTTCGCCCTTCTGGAGGAGGCGCCCCTCTTCAAGCGGGCCCTCGAGGCCCTGACGCCGCGGCCTTTTGACCTGGAGGCCCTAAGGCGGCGGGTGAGGGAGGAAGCCTTGGGGCTTTTCATCATGGAAAGCTTGCGCAAGGCCTCTTAGCCCCCTATAATCGGGAAGGCTTTGGGCCGTTAGCTCAGCTGGCAGAGCAACCGACTTTTAATCGGTAGGTCGCAGGTTCGAATCCTGCACGGCCCACCAGCTCCAGGACACAATGCTTCACCCCCCGGTAGCGTGGCCGGGGGGTGCTTGGTACTGCAACCGTACTGCAACCCGGGAAGGGGCTACGCCCTCGCCCGGGAAGTTCCCGAGAGAAGTTCCGATAAGTTGAGGGCCCAGGTCCGGTGCTCGTCGGGTAGCACGTGGCGGTACTGGGCTAGGGTGAAGGCGGGGGTGGCGTGCCCGAGTCTTTCGGCCACCACCTCCACCGGGACGCCCCTCCTGAGCATGAGGGTTGCGTGGATGTGCCGAAGGTCATGGACCCTGAGCCGGGGCAACCCGGCCCTATCGCAGACCCTTCTCAAGGTGTGGTTGAGGGTGTCGGGGTGGATGGGACGGCCCAGGGGGTCCGTGAAGACGTGCCCGGTGTCCTCCCACGCGGCCCCGGCGTGGGCCCGCTCCTCCTCCTGCCTGGCCCGCCACTCCTGGAGGACGCTCACGGCATCGCTAGACAGGGTGATGACCCTGGCCGCCCGGGGGGTCTTGGGGAGGGAGGCCACGGCCTTGCCCCTCAGGGTGATGCGGTTTTCTTCCACCCGGAGGGTCCAGGCCTCGAGGTCCACGTGTCCCCACCGTAGCCCGCAAAGCTCCCCCCGCCGCAACCCCGTGCTCAGGGCGAGGTAGATGGCGGGGAAAAGCCGTTCTGGCCTTGCGGCTTCCACCAGCCGCTCCACCTCCTCCGGGTTAAGGACGCGAAAGGCAGGGGGCTTCGGGGGGGTGCGCAAGTCCACCGCCCGGGCCACGTTGCGGGGCACCAGGTCCATACGCATTGCGTCTTCCAGCACCGCCCGGGCTAGGGTCAGGGCCATCCGCAACGCCCGGGGCGAAGCTCCTTTGGCCGCCATACGGTCAAGGGCGGTGCGGATGTGGTGGGGGCGGAGGGCTTGCAGGCGGATTCCCCCCACCTCCTCCAGGAAGCGGGCCAGGTCTTGGCGGTAAGCCAGGGCAGTCTTGGGCCGCACCTCCTTGCTCTTGCGGTCTAGCCACCGTTCCGCCCACTCCCGGAGGGTAATCGCCTCAGGGATGGGGAACATGCCCTTGGCGGCCTGGGCCGCTACTTCGGCCAGCCTCTCTGCCACCTCCTGCCGCGTCTTCCCGTAGATGGTGGTGCGTTTCAGCCGCCCATCGCTTCCCCGGCCCACGCTTATCTGCCCGCACCACAACCCCTTCCTCTTGTGGAAAAAGATGGTGCCCTCGCTATTTCCCCTCTTCTTCGGCATGCCCCCTCCTAAGGGCCTCGAGGCCCAGCCTTACCACATCACCCCGCTCCCCTGCCGTGAGGGCCAGAAAGGCGTCCAACACCGCCTTGGGGGCCCTCACGTAGACTTGCCGCCCCGCCTCACCCGGAAGCAGAGGGGCAACCCCAAGCCGCCTTGCCCGCTCCTCGGGGGGGATGGCCCTCAGGTTCTCACCTCGCGGCATGGCGGCATTTTACCACACCAACAGGGGCAACATCCTAGTTCGCGAAAGTTTGGTTTCGCGAAGATGGGGGTGGCCTCGCGGCCCGGGTAACCCGTCAGCCGTTGACGGGAAGGGGGAGTAGCCTGGGGCAACCCACCAGGTTTTTCCAGGCGAAAGTTTGCGCCATCTTCCCCCACGCGCTAGGGGGGAAGGCTCCTCCCCTCGTGTGGGGAAGGTTCTGGGTCTTTCTAGCCCGTGCCGTTTTCCAGGAAAGGCTACCCCGGCCAAGAACGGGGTGCGGCAACGGGTGGGTTCTCTCATCAAAGTTGAGTCTGGTGATGAAGAACCAGCGGACACGATGTCCGCCGGTTCTTCGGAGGAACACTCATCGGACTCTAGCGCTATAGACTTAACTTTGGTGAGAAGCCTCCCCGGGCTCGGGGGCGTAAAGGACCGCCACTCGCCTCCCTAACCTCCTGGCCTCCTCCACGGCCTGGCGCACCTCCTCCTCCGGGGGGCGCCAGGCCTGCCCATCGTAGACTACCAGGACCAGGGGGATTTCCCGGGCCATCCGCTCCCACACCAGCCGCTCCACCTTCCTCAAGACGCTCCTCATATCGCCCTCCTGAGTTCAATCACCCTGGCTTCCAGCGCTTCCACCCTATCCTTCAGGTCCCGCACCTCCTGGAGCTTGGCGTAAGCCGTGGCTCCCTGGAAGACGGCGTGGGCGGCCCGTAAGGCCACCTGGGGGTCAGGGTGGTCCAGAAGCTGGGCGGCCCGCTTTAGCCCTTTCCACACCAACCTCGTGGCCCCGTCTAAATCTCCGAGAGTTCTCTTGCGTGTGGGCATTCCCCTCACCTCCCTATCCCTCACCCCCCGGGGGTTGCCACGCCCAGAGGGTCTTGGGCGGGTCAACCCACACCACCCCGAGGGGGCCCAGGTCCACGGCTTCCCTCAGGAAGCGTCCCCCGAGGTAGGGCCACATCCTGGCCGTGATGCCCGCGAAACGGCACCACGGCCACACGGACACCACCCATCTGCTCACGGCGTGAAGGGGGGAAGGGTCTTCGGGCCGCACCTCGGGGTACGGGACTTCCGGCGGTGCCGCACCCTCCTCGTGTGGCAGGACTTCCCTCGGGGTCATGCTTTCTCCTCCTCCACCCCCCGGAGGGGACTTGCCTTCAGGGGCCGGCCCTTCCCGTCCATGAGTCCGAGGCCCAGGAGGAAGGCGGCCAGGGCCTCAATCTCGTGCGGGGAGAAGGCGCGGGTATATCCCCCGTCCCGCACCACCAGGTGGCCGGGAGGTTCCAGGGGGTCCGTGAACACGTCCAGCCCCTGCTCCCAGAAGTACCGGGCCAGGGCGTCAGCGGGGTGCATGGGCCACCTCCCTGGAGGTTCGCGCCTCTCTATCTTCCCGAAACCGCGTGCGCGTTCCCTCCCGGAATGCGGGAAAACGCCCTCCGGGACGGCACAAACCCTCGCGCACGCTATGCGCATGGCCGCGCACGCATGGGAGAGGAGTGCCGTCCTGGACGGCACAGAGTGCGTGCGCATTCTCTCTCCCGTCCAGGACGGCACTTCCCGAAACTCGCGCACGCTCAGGCATGGCCTACCTCCCTGGACTCCTTGACCTTCACCCGGGCCCGGGCGATGGGCTCAAGCCGGGGCGGGTCCCCGGCCCAGACTCCCAGAAGCTCCACCTCCCTCGCCTCCGGCCAGCCCTCCTCCAGGAAGGCCAGGCGCTCCACAATCCAGGCTTCCAGGGCCGGGGCGTTCTGCCCGGGCCAGGCGGCGTGGGCCTCCAGGTCCTCCTCCTCCGGCACGGCCAGGGCCCAGTAGAGCACCCGGCCATCGGCCACCACCCGGAGCTTGGGGGGGCGCATGGCCCGCACCTTGGCGGCCAGGGCCGGGGCCAGGGTGATGAGCTTACGCCAGGGGTTCACAGCTCCACCTCCACCTCGTCCCCGCCACCCTCCAGGGTGGGGGGGCGGTTGGGGACTACCTTGAAGAGGCGCCACCCCGCCTTCTTGGCTATGGCCTCCAGCTCGGAGCGTGCGCGTTCCTCCGGGTTTTGCGATGGGGAAGCCACTTCCGAATGCGCACGGGGTTTTTCCTCTCCAGAAGGGCGTTCCTCCGAGGGGCGTGCGCGGTCGTGCGCATGGCGTGCGCGTTGGTTTTCCTCGTCCAGGGCGGCGTTCTCCCCGGTTTTTGAGGAGAACGCGCACGCGGTTTTGGGGAGATAGAGCGCGCACGTTTCCCCGGTGAGGGGGTGCACGTAGCTACCCCCTTCCCCGAGTTCCCGGGCCAGCCGCTCGGGCTCGGGGAGGAGCCGGAAGGCGGCCTCCTCCAGGGGCGCGCCCTCCACGGGCCGGATGGCCAGGCGGTTCCCGTCCCTCTGCACGTCCACCAGCCCGGCGGCCTCGGCCTGGTCTACCCACTTCTGCACCGTGCGCTTGGCCCAACGGAGATGGCGGGCCAGGTCCTTCACGAAGACGGCCACGCTTTCCTCGGGGACCTTCCCCTGAAGCTCCTCCACCTTGGCCTCGTGCACCTCCCGCACGGCCACGGCCAGGGCCAGGGCCTGGGGGCTCACGGTGTGGACGCTCCGGGCCAGGGGGCGTGCGGCCAGGTGGTAGGCCAGGGCGTAGTCCTCCAGGGTGGCCATCAGGCGCTCCCCCCGCTCCTCCCTCCGGGCGTGGTGGAGGAGGGCCACCACCTTGACCAGGGTCAGGAAGCGGCCAAAGTCCCTCCGGAGCCGGGTCAGGTCCTCGGGGAGGTCCTGGGCCTCCAGGAGCCGGGCGATGGCCGGGGCAAAGGGGACCGCCACCTCCCTCTGGGGAAGAAGCTCGTAGAGGGCGTGCCAGGGGGCGGGGTCCACCTCGGGCCGCGCCCCCAGGGCCTCCCGTTCCGCCAGGGCCTGCACCACCCGGAGGGTGTGGCCCTTGGTGTCGTCCATGTAGAGGGAGAAGGTTCGGGTTTCGTTGTCCTCCTTGGTGAGCCCCCGGGTGAGCGTGGTGACGAGCGCGGTGGGGCCGGGGCGGACGATTTCCCTGGCCACCATGCGCCCCTGGGGGGACTTCTCCACGGTGAGGTAACGGATTTGCCCTTCGGAAAGGAGGGTGCGCACCAGGTAAAGGGCTTCCTCCGAGTTCAGCCCGTCTTCCTCGTAGAGCACCAGGTGGCGGTGCTGGAAGTCAAGGTCGGCGTACACCAGGGCCTTGGCGCTCATGCTGGAGAGTTCGTAGTAGCCCCTGGGAGGGATGAGGGCCAGGGTCTGCTTCACCAGGAAGGACTTCCCCGAGGAGGAGCGTCCCTTGACCAGGATGCTGATGGGCGCTTCCGTCCTGCCGGAGAGGAGGGCCAGGTAGAGAAGCCCCCGGTTCTCCTCTTCCCCCACCACCCCAAGCGTCCCGATGGTCTTTATGGCCCGGTGGAGGAGGGCAGGGTCCTCGGAAAGCTCCCGGGCGGCCTCCCGGGCCTCGGGGGTGATGGGGGGCGCTTCCTCCTCCCGGGCCTGAGCGTCCCGCGTGGCCCGGTAGCGGGCCCAGTCCTTCCGGAGGGCGGCTACGCTCACCCCGGTCTTCTTCTTGAGGGTCAGGAAGAGGGCTTCCAGCTCGGTGTCCAAAAGCCCCCCCTCGTAGACGGCCTTGAAAAGCTCGGGGAGGAGGGCGGGGAGGTTTTCCGCCTTGGCCCCTTCCACCCGCTTGAGGAGGTCCTGGAAGGTCATGCCCACCTCCTCATCCGGGCGTAGACGCGGGCCCGGTAGGTGCGAGGGGGGAGAGGGGCAGAGGGCTCAAGGGAGAGGGGGGCCAGCGTCCCGTACCTCACCCCGTCCCTGGCCGTCCTCAGGGCCTCCCCCCAGGAAAGCCCCGCCTCCACCCCGGCCTGGGCCAGGGCGTGGGCGGCCTCCTCGGGGTCAAGCCCCAGGTGGCAGTACCCCCCCATGAGCCGGGCCAGGGCCAGGAGCCGGTTGTGCCGGTTTCCGGGGGGCGTGGCGGCCACCTCCCGGCACGCCCACTCCAGAAGCCCCCGGAGCCGCTTGGGACTGGCCGCCCCCCGTTCAGGGCGTACCTCCAGAGGGGGCGGTGGCGGCGGGGGGAGGAGGAGCCCAAGCAAGGACTCGGGGCAGGGGGGAAGGGACTCCGGCACCACCAGGGAGCGCTCCCAGACGTAGGAGCCGGTGGGAAGCCGGGTGGGCCAGGCCGCCAGGTAGCCGCGCCCTAACCCTTTCACGTCCACCGGCCCCAGCTCGGAGAGCCCCTTGCCCCGCCCCGTGCGCAAGGAAGCGCCCAGGTGAAGGGGCACGTGCACGAAGAAGTGCCCCCCGCCCCTCGGGGTGCGTTGCAAGGGAGCCCCCCCAAGCTCCGGCCAGCGGGCGAGGAGGGCCGCCACCACCTCCGGCCCGTCAGCGTCCAGCACCAGCACCTCGGGGCCGGGGAGGATGCCCACCCCGGCCTGGGGGGCCTTGCCCCACCACTCCCGGATGCGCTCCTCCTCCCGGGTGGCCTCCTTGAGCCCGTGGCCCACCAGCCCCGGGTGGGGGCGCTTCTCCCCAGGCTGGAGGGGAAGGACCGGGTAGCCCGAGGCGGCGTAGCGAAGGGCGGCGTGGTAAAATGGACCCAGGCGCATCATCCGCACCCCCCCTTACCGCCCCCGGCCCTCCAACCCGGGGGCAACTTGTTCACCCTCCAGAAACCGCACAAGCTCAGTGGCCGGGATGTAGAAACGCCGCCCCACGCGCACCGCCCGGAGGGCGCCCGCGTGGATGTAGGCATACACGGTGTTCTCCCCGATTCCGAGAATCTTTGCCGCTTGTGGGGGGCTATAAGCCGCCCGCACGCCGTAACCGTGGGCCTCTGCCGATACTCTGAGGATTTCCAAGCCACTCATAGCCTCAGGATGGCTTATGATGTCCCGTGATGGAAGCGGGTTCAGACCGGACTTTTGGCGGGACATTGCTGAGAGGGGTTCTCCACTTGCCCGTGGCCCTGACCCCCGCGACCGCGCGGCCCCCCCTCACCGTGGCCTACGGGCCGGAAGAAGTCCCCCCCTGGGATTGGACGCGGGGCAGGTCCCCGTGGTCATACTTGCCCCTGGGGCCAGAGGGGGCTACCGCTGGAATCCCGGGACTTCTGGGCAGCCGCTACGACCCCCAAACGAGCACGCGACTAAACTTCAGGCTGAGCGCCCCCACCCTTTTGGTGGGGCACTACCTGGGGGACGAGCCCTTTGGTCCAGGAGTAGAACGGTCCTATCTAGACCTCCTTCTTGCGTTTTTTAACCGTGTACCCGAAGGGGAAGGGGGCAAACCGGTGCCCCCACTGACGTACCCCCGTTTGGTTCGCAAACACGCCTTCTTTGAGTGGCCGCCAGACCCAGACCCACCCTTCCCCCTCTACCGGGAAGTGGGCCACCTCGGGGGGCTAGCCCTACGCCGCCCGCCCACGTCCCCCGTATTCATCCGCAGAACGCTCCGGGTGGCCCAGAGGATAGGCTTGTTAGACCCCTACGGCTCGGGCGACGCCATCCCCTTTTGGCACAGCTTCGCTTCTGAGGTCCGCGCCTACCTGGACTTCCTCAAGGAATACAGGACCCTTTCGGCAGACCCCCTCTCCATCCTTGACGACCTCAGGCGCAGATTGGAAAACGAGTCCCCCCATTACCGCGCCCTCGGGGCGAAGCCCCTCTATTGGCGGGGGCATCTCTTCTTTTTTGGAAACGGATTCCACGATTATTACCACGCCCTCAGAGTCATTGAGGAAAGGGTGGCGGAAGGGGGGCTCCCCGCCGTGGCCGAATACTTCTGGGCTCAGGCCTGGCCTAAGGTGCTGGCCCGGGCCGATTGGTCCCTTGCCCAGTCCCTCAAGGCGCTTGGCCGTCCGGGTCCAGTGCATGTGCGTTGCGGGGTGGTGGAGTGGGTTTACCTGGAGCTTGCTGCCCTCTACTCCTCCCGCTCCCTCCGGTTCTGCCCCGTGTGTGGAAGCCCTTTCTTCGGTAAAAAAGGACAAAAGACTTGCGGGGCGGATAGGTGCCGGAAGGCTCTCAAGCGCAAAGAAGCGAAGGGGATTCCCCTGGTAAGTAAATAGGTTCCGAGTAGTGGACTGCAACCGTACTGCAACCCGGGCGAGATGAGGAGGGGTGTCAAGTGGCAAAAACCCTGTCCAGGAGGACACTACAATACGTGGAAGGATTGGTTTTAACCGCCTTTTAATCGGTAGGTCGCAGGTTCGAATCCTGCACGGCCCACCAAACCCGCCCTCTCCGGCCAAGCCGGAGGGGGTTTCGGCTGGCCGGGGGCGCGGGCGTTAGGATGGAGGGCATGGCGGAGCCCGTGCGGGTGGTGGTGGGGCTTTCGGGGGCGAGCGGCATGCCCTACGCCCTGGACCTCCTGGAGGCCTTAACGGGCGTGGCCGAAGTGCACCTGGTGATCTCCCAGGGGGCCAAAAGGGTGCTTTGGGAGGAGATGGGCTTAAGCCCCAAGGACCTCCACCCCTTGGCGGCCCGGGTCTACAAGGACCAGGACCTGGGGGCCCCCATCGCCTCGGGCTCCTTCCCCACCCGGGGGATGGTGGTGGTGCCCTGCTCGGCCACCACCCTGGCCAAGGTGGCCTATGGCCTCGCCGACACCCTTCTTACCCGGGCGGCCTACGTGCACCTCAAGGAGAAGCGCCCCCTCGTCCTGGTGCCCCGGGAGACCCCTCTCCCCCTTCCCACCCTCAGGGCCATGGTTCAAGCGGCGGAGGCCGGGGCCACCATCCTCCCGGCAAGCCCCGGCTTCTACCACCGTCCCCGGGAGATCCCCGAGCTCCTCGGCTTCATCACCCAGCGCATCCTGGACCACCTGGGCCTTCCCGGCCAGCGCGCCAAGAGGTGGGGTGAGGGATGACGCTTTTTTGCCGGCCTGCGGTGATACGATAGGGCCGATGACCCTCACCCAGGAGCAGAAGCTGGTCTTGGACACGGTGCGCCAGGTGGCCAAGGAGGTCCTCTACCCCCTGGCCCCCGAGTACGACCGCAAGGGGGAGTACCCCTGGCCCCAGCTTCGGGCCTTGGCGGAGCTGGGTTTTCTGGGCATGACCACCCCGGAGGAGTGGGGCGGGGTGGGGCTGGACTCGGTGACCTGGGCCCTGGCCCTGGAGGAGATCGCCGCCGCCGACCCCAGCGTGGCGGTCATCCTCTCCGTGACCAGCGGGCTTCCCCAGTACATGCTCCTCCGCTTCGGCACCGAGGCCCAGAAGCGGCGCTACCTCGTCCCCTTGGCCCGGGGGGAGTGGATCGGGGCCTTCTGCCTCACCGAGCCCCAGGCGGGCTCCGACGCCAAAAGCCTCCGCGCCCAGGCCCGAAGGGTTCCCGGGGGGTTCGTGCTGGACGGGGTGAAAAGCTGGATCACCTCCGCCGGACAGGCCCAGCTCTACGTGGTTCTGGCCCGCACGGAGAAGGGTATCAGCGCCTTCCTGGTGGAGAAGGGCACCCCCGGGCTCTCCTTCGGCCGCCCCGAGGAGAAGATGGGCCTCCACGCCGCCCACACCGCCGAGGTGCGCCTGGAGGGGGTTTTCGTCCCCGAGGAGAACCTTTTGGGGGAAGAGGGGCGGGGCCTGGCCTACGCTTTGGCCGGACTGGACTCGGGGCGCGTGGGCGTGGCCGCCCAGGCGGTGGGCATCGCCCGGGGGGCCTACGAGATCGCCAAGGCTTACGCCGAGGAGCGGGAGCAGTTCGGGAGGAAGCTTAGGGAGCACCAGGCCGTCGCCTTCAAGATCGCCGACATGCACGTGAAGATCGCCGCCGCCCGGGCCTTGGTCCTCGAGGCCGCCAGGAAGAAGGACCGGGGGGAAAGGTTTACCCTGGAGGCCAGCGCCGCCAAGCTCTTCGCCAGCGGGGTGGCCGTGGAGGTGACCCGGGAGGCGGTCCAGGTCCTGGGAGGCTACGGCTACCACCGGGACTACCGGGTGGAGCGCTACTACCGGGACGCCAAGGTGACGGAGATCTACGAGGGGACCTCGGAGATCCAGCGCCTCGTCATCGCCCGGGAGCTTTACCCCTCCTGAGGCCGCCCCCTTTTCTTTCTCATACCGCACCCTTAGGGTGGGTAAGGTATGCTCCGCCGCCTCCTTTCCCTTTCCCGCCCCCTGTACTGGCTCTACGAAAAGCGCCTCCTAAGGGAGGTGAAGGGAGGCCCCATGCCCAGGCACCTGGGCCTCATCCTGGACGGAAACCGCCGCTACGCTCGCGCCCTGGGCCTCTCCCCCACAAAGGGGCACGAGTTTGGGGTGCAGAAGGCCTACGAGGTCCTGGAGTGGTGCCTGGAGATGGGTATCCGGACCGTCACCGTCTGGGTCTTCTCCACCGACAACTTCCGCCGATCCCCCGAGGAGGTGGAGACCCTGATGGGCCTTTTCGTGCGGGAGGCGGAGAGAATGGCCGAGGACCACCGCATCCTGGAAAACCAGGTGCGGGTGCGGGTGATCGGCCGGCGGGAAGGGTTCTCCGAGGAGGTGCTCCGGGCCTTGGAGCGCCTAGAGGAGAGCACCCGGGACCACCAGGGCATGGTCCTCAACATCGCCATGGGCTACGGGGGGCGGGAAGAGATCGTGGACGCGGTGAAGCAGCTTCTTCTGGAGGCGGAGGAGCGGGGCCTTTCCCCCAAGGAGGTGGCCCAGGCCCTGACCCCGGAGGACATCGCCCGCCACCTCTACACCGCGGGCCTTCCCGACCCCGACTTCATCATCCGCACCTCGGGGGAGGTCCGGCTTTCCGGCTTTTTGCTCTGGCAGTCCGCCTACTCGGAGTTCTACTTCGCCGACGTGCTCTGGCCCGAGTTCCGCAAGATTGACTTCCTGCGCGCCCTAAGGAGCTACCAGGCCCGCGAAAGGCGGTTTGGGCGTTGACAAAAGGGGGGTTTTCGTATACCCTTACGGGCAAGATGCTGGCCCGCGAGAAAAAACTCGGCCGCCGGGGGGTAGGATAGCCCTCTAAGGGTTCCTCATCCCCCGGCCCGAGTTCGGGCCGGTTTTCTTTTGGGAGGGGCGTATGCGGGAATGGAAGATCATAGACTCCACCCTTCGGGAAGGGGAGCAGTTTGAGCGGGCCAACTTCTCCACCCAGGACAAGGTGGAGATCGCCAAGGCCCTGGACGCCTTCGGCATTGAGTACATTGAGGTCACCACCCCCATGGCCTCGCCCCAGTCCCGCAGGGACGCCGAGGTCCTGGCCTCCTTGGGCCTGAAGGCCAAGGTGGTGACCCACATCCAGACCCGCCTGGATGCGGCCAAGGTGGCGGTGGAGACCGGGGTGCAGGGCATTGACCTCCTCTTCGGCACCAGCAAGTACCTGCGGGCTGCCCACGGGCGGGACATCCCCCGGATCATCGCCGAGGCCCAGGAGGTGATCCAGTACATCCGGGAAAACGCCCCTCACGTGGAGGTGCGCTTCTCCGCCGAGGACACCTTCCGCTCGGACGAGCACGATCTTTTGGCCATCTACCAGGCCATCGCCCCCTACGTGGACCGGGTGGGCCTGGCGGATACCGTGGGCATCGCCACGCCCCGCCAGGTCTACGCCTTGGTGCGGGAGGTGCGGCGGGTGGTGGGGCCCGGCGTGGACATAGAGTTCCACGGCCACAACGACACCGGATGCGCCGTCGCCAACGCCTTTGAGGCCATTGAGGCCGGGGCCACCCACGTGGACACCACCATCCTGGGGATAGGGGAGAGGAACGGGATCACGCCTTTGGGAGGGTTTTTGGCCCGTATGTACACCCTCCAGCCCGAGTACGTTCGCGGGAAGTACAGGCTGGAGATGCTCCCCGAGCTGGACCGGATGATCGCCCGGATGGTGGGGGTGGAGATCCCCTTCAACAACTACATCACCGGGGAGACGGCCTTCAGCCACAAGGCGGGGATGCACCTGAAGGCCATCTACATCAACCCCGAGTCCTACGAGCCCTATCCTCCCGAGGTCTTCGGGGTGAGGCGGAAGCTCATCATCGCCTCGAGGCTCACCGGGCGGCACGCCATCAAGGCCCGGGCGGAAGAGCTCGGCCTCCACTACGGCGAGGAGGAGCTTCACCGGGTCACCCAGCACATCAAGGCCCTGGCCGACCGGGGCCAGCTCACCCTGGAGGAGCTGGACCGGATCCTCAGGGAGTGGATCACGGCATGAGGCTAGAGGTTCCGGAATTCCTCTTCGGTGAGGCCGATGTCCTTGAGAATGCCTAGGAAGGTGCCTTTTTTGAGCTCCTTGCGGTGGAAGGGGACCACGGTGCGCCGTCCGTCAGGGTGCAGAAAGACGCGGTGGCTGCCCTTCCCTCCGGCCTCCTCAAAGCCTAAGCGCTTGAGCTTGCGCACCACTTCTTCAGGTCTAGGCGGCATTTACGTGGATTTCCACCCACTCTTCGTCGGGTTCAGGGATGGGGAGGTTTCTTGCCCGGAGGGCTTCCAGCATGGCCTCGAGGGCTTCACGGACGTTTCTGATAGCCTCTTCCCGCGTGTCCCCGTCCGAGCGTACCCCGGGTACCGCGGGGACCTCGGCGAGCCAAACCCCGGGCTCCTCGGGATCGGGGTAGACCCGAATCCAATACCGGCCCATGGCCTCATTATAGAAAGCAGAGAAGGAGGGTGAAGATGCCCCAGACCCTGGCGGAAAAGATCCTCTCCCACAAGGTGGGAAGGCCCGTGCGGGCGGGGGAGCTCGTGGTGGTGGAGGTGGACCAGGTGATGGTGGTGGACTCCATCGCCGGGAGCTTCTTCAAGCGCCTGGAGTACCTAAACGCCACCCCCCGCTACCCGGAGAGGGTTTCCATCGTCATTGACCACGTGGCCCCGGCGGCGAACCTGGAGGTGGCCAAGGCCCAGAAGGAGATCCGGGAGTGGGGCAGGCGCCACGGCATCCGCATCTTTGACGTGGGCCGGGGGGTGTGCCACCAGGTCCTCATAGAGGAGGGCCTGGCCCAGCCGGGCTGGGTGGTGGTGGGCTCGGACTCCCACTCCACCACCTACGGGGCGGTGGGGGCCTTCGGCACGGGGATGGGGGCCACGGACATCGCCTTGGCGGCGGCCAGCGGCCGCACCTGGCTTAGGGTGCCCGAGAGCGTGAAGGTGGTCTTCCGGGGGAGGCTCCCCAAGGGGGCCACGGCCAAGGACGCCGCCCTGGAGATGGTCCGCCTCCTCACCGCCGAGGGGGCCACCTACATGGCGGTGGAGATCCACCTCCTGGACGGGGCGGAGGCCTTCACGCGGGGCGAGCGCATGACCCTGGCCAACCTCACGGTGGAAGCGGGGGCCAAGGCGGGGCTCGTGGTGCCGAGCGGGGAGGTCCTGGAGATGTACCGGGTGCCCGAGTGGTTCTACCCCGACCCCGAGGCCACCTACGCCAAGGAGGTGGAGATAGACCTCTCCGCCCTCACCCCCCGGGTCTCCGTGCCCTTCTACGTGGACAACGTCCACGAGGTGGCCGAGGTCAAGGGGAGGCGGGTGGACCAGGTCTTCATCGGCACCTGTACCAACGGGCGCATAGAGGACTTGAGGGCGGCGGCCGAGGTGCTTAGGGGAAGGAAGGTGGCCCCGTGGGTGCGGCTTTTGGTGGTCCCCGCAAGCTCCCAGGTCCTGGAGGAGGCGGCCAGGGACGGCACCCTCCTCACCCTCCTGGAGGCCGGGGCCACCCTGGGGACCCCTGGGTGCGGCCCCTGCATGGGGCGGCACATGGGGGTTTTGGCCCCGGGGGAGGTGTGCGTCTCCACCTCCAACCGCAACTTCCGGGGGCGCATGGGGGCCCCGGACGCCGAGATCTACCTGGCGAGCCCCCGGGTGGCGGCGGCCAGCGCCGTGGCGGGGTACCTCACCACCCCCGAGGAACTGGAGGAAGCCCATGCCTAGGGTCTTTAAGTTCGGCGACCACGTGAACACCGACGACATCCTTCCCGGAAAGTACGCCCCCTTCATGGTGGGGGAGGACCGGTTCCACCTGTACGCCTTCGCCCACCTGCGGCCCGGCTTCGCGGAGGAGGTGCGCCCCGGGGACCTCCTGGTCTTCGGGCGGAACGCCGGGCTTGGCTCCAGCCGGGAGTACGCCCCCGAGGCCCTAAAGCGCCTGGGCATCCGGGCCGTCATCGCCAAAAGCTACGCCCGCATCTTCTTCCGCAACCTGGTGAACCTGGGGATCGTCCCTTTTGAGTCAGAGGAGGTGGTGGATGCGCTAGAGGACGGCGACGAGGTGGAGCTGGACCTGGAGAGGGGGGTTCTTTTGCGGGGCGAGGCGCGTTTCCAACTCAAGCCCCCGCCTCCCTTCCTCCTGGAGGCGCTCAAGGAGGGCTCCCTCCTGGACTACTACAAGAAGCACGGGCGCTTCCCGGGGGAGTAGACTCTAGTCATGGAGGACCTGGAGATCGTCTGCCCGGTGTGCGGCGAGGCCAGCCTGGTGCTGGCGGAGGACCTGGAAACCCTGGAGGTGGGGGACGTGCTGGAGTGCGAGGCCTGCGGGGCCTTTCTGGAGGTGGTCTCCCTGGACCCCTTGGAGGTGGAGGTGACGGAGGAGGGCCTGGAGGGTTTCTTCGTGGACTGCCCCCGTTGCGGCCACACCTTTGAGGTTTCCGAGGAGGACCAGGGCCAGGAGGTGGAGTGCCCCGAGTGCGGCTTCCGCTTCGTCCCCGACTGGAGCGATGTGGAGGAGGATGAGGAATGGTAGCCACCTGTCCTGAGTGCGGTGCGGAGCTTCGGCTGGAGAACCCGGAGCTTGGCGAGCTCGTGGTCTGCGAGGACTGTGGGGCCGAGCTCGAGGTGGTGGCCTTGGACCCCTTGAGGCTCGAGCCCGCCCCCGAGGAGGCGGAGGACTGGGGAGAGTGATACCACCCCACGCCGGCTTAAGCACCCCGCTCTGGCGAAGGCCAGAGCGGGGCCCTAGGTGGGGCTTTTCGGGAGGCTAGATGCTGGCCATCCTTTACGACCGCATCCGCCCCGACGAGCGCATGCTCTTTGAGCGGGCCGAGGCCCTGGGCCTTCCCTACAAGAAGGTGTACGTCCCCGCCCTCCCCATGGTCTTGGGGGAAAGGCCCAAGGAGCTGGAAGGGGTCACGGTGGCCCTAGAGCGGTGCGTGAGCCAGTCCCGGGGCCTGGCCGTGGCCCGTTACCTCACCGCTCTGGGCATCCCCGTGGTGAACCGGCCGGAGGTCATAGAGACCTGCGGGGACAAGTGGGCCACCAGCGTGGCCCTCTCGAGGGCGGGCCTTCCCCAGCCCAAGACCGCCCTCCTCACCGAGGCCGAGGAGGCCCTTAGGCTCATGGAGGCCTGGGGCTACCCGGTGGTCTTGAAGCCGGTCATCGGGAGCTGGGGCCGCCTCCTCGCCAAGATCACCGACCGGGAGGCGGCGGAGGCCATCCTGGAGCACAAGGAGGTCCTGGGGGGCTTCCAGCACCAGCTCCTTTACCTGCAGGAGTACGTGAGGAAGCCCGGGCGGGACATAAGGGTCTTCGTGGTGGGGGATAGGGCCATCGCCGCCATTTACCGGCGGAGCCAGCACTGGATCACCAACACCGCCCGGGGCGGGCAGGCGGAGAACTGCCCCCTCACCGAGGAGATGGCCGAGCTTGCCGTGCGGGCGGCCAAGGCCGTGGGGGGCGGGGTGGTGGCCATTGACCTCTTTGAGTCGGAGAGGGGGCTTTTGGTCAACGAGGTGAACCACACCATGGAGTTCAAGAACTCGGTGCACACCACCGGGGTGGACATCCCGGGGGAGATCCTCAACTACGCGTGGAGCCTGGCCTCATGACGTTACGGGAAGCGGTGGAACACTTGGTGGCGGAGCTTAGGAGGTGGCTCCATGACCGATAAGAAAACCCTCTCCATCGTGGGGGCCTCGGGGTACGCCGGGGGGGAGTTCCTCAGGCTCGCCCTTTCCCACCCCTATCTGGAGGTGAAGCAGGTGACCTCGAGGCGCTTCGCGGGCGAGCCCGTGCACTTCGTCCACCCCAACCTCCGAGGGCGCACGAACCTTAAGTTCGTCCCCCCGGAGAAGCTGGAGCCTGTGGACATCCTGGTCCTGGCCCTGCCCCACGGGGTCTTCGCCCGGGAGTTTGAGCGCTACGCCGCCCTCGCCCCCATCCTCCTGGACCTTTCCGCCGACTTCCGCCTGAAGGACCCGGGGCTTTACCGCAGGTACTACGGGGAGCATCCCCGGCCCGACCTCCTCGGCCGCTTCGTCTACGCCGTGCCCGAGCTCTACCGGGAGGCCCTGAGGGGGGCGGACTGGATGGCCGGGGCCGGGTGCAACGCCACGGCCACCCTCCTCGGCCTCTACCCCCTCCTTAAGGCCGGGGTCCTGAAGCCCACTCCCATCTTCGTCACCCTCCTCATCTCCACCTCGGCGGCTGGGGCCGAGGCCAGCCCGGCGAGCCACCACCCCGAGCGGGCGGGGTCCATCCGGGTCTACAAGCCCACGGGCCACCGCCACACCGCCGAGGTGGTGGAGAACCTCCCGGGCCGCCCCGAGGTCCACCTCACCGCCATCGCCACCGACCGGGTGCGGGGGATCCTCATGACCGCCCAGACCTTCCTCCAGGACGGCTGGAGCGAGAGGGACGTGTGGCAGGCCTACCGGGAGGCCTACGGGGGCGAGCCCTTCGTCCGCATCGTCAAGCAGAAGAAGGGCATCCACCGCTACCCCGACCCCCGGTTCGTGCAGGGCACCAACTACGCCGACATCGGCTTTGAGCTGGAGGAGGACACGGGGAGGCTCGTGGTCATGGTGGCCATAGACAACCTGGTGAAGGGCACCGCCGGCCACGCCCTCCAGGCCCTGAACCTGCGCATGGGCTGGCCCGAGACCCTGGGGCTGGACTTCCCGGGGCTCCACCCCTAAGGCCACCCCATGCTGGCGGGGCTCCGGACGTGGGAGGTGAGCTTGTGATCGTGGTTAAGGTGGGAGGCGCCGAGGGGATCAACTACGAGGCTGTGGCCAGGGACGCGGCCTCCTTGTGGAAGGAGGGGGTGAGGCTCCTTTTGGTCCACGGGGGGAGCGCTGAAACCAACAAGGTGGCGGAGGCCCTGGGCCACCCGCCCCGCTTCCTCACCCACCCCGGGGGGCAGGTGAGCCGCCTCACGGACCGCAGGACCCTGGAGATCTTTGAGATGGTCTACTGCGGCCTGGTGAACAAGCGCCTGGTGGAGCTCCTTCAGAGGGAGGGGGCCAACGCCATCGGCCTTTCCGGCCTGGACGGGAGGCTTCTCCTGGGCAGGCGGAAGACCGCGGTCAAGTACGTGGAGGACGGCAAGGTCAAGATCCACCGCGGGGACTACACCGGCACGGTGGAGGAGGTGAACAAGGCCCTTCTGGACCTCCTCCTTCAGGCGGGCTACCTCCCCGTGCTGACCCCGCCCGCCCTAAGCTACGAGAACGAGGCCATCAACACCGATGGGGACCAGATCGCCTCCCTCCTCGCCCGGGTCTACCGGGCCGAGGCCTTGGTCTACCTCTCCAACGTCCCCGGCCTCCTCGCCCGCTACCCGGACGAGGCCTCCTTGGTGCGGGAGATCCCCGTGGACAGGGTGGAGGACCCGGAGTACCTAGCCCTGGCCCAGGGGCGGATGAAGCGCAAGGTCATGGGGGCGGTGGAGGCGGTGAAGGGCGGGGTGAAGCGGGTGGTCTTCGCCGACGCCCGGGTGGAAAACCCCATAAGGCGGGCGCTTTCCGGGGAAGGCACCGTGGTACGCTAAGGCCATGGCGCGTTTCGCCCTGGTCCTCCACGCCCACCTTCCCTACGTGCGGGCCCACGGGAAGTGGCCCTTTGGGGAGGAAACCCTCTACGAGGCCATGGCCGAGACCTACCTGCCCCTGGCCCGCATGCTGGAACGGCTTTGGGCGGAGGGCGTGGAGGCCCGCTTTACCCTGGGGATTACCCCCATCCTGGCGGAGCAGCTCGCCGACGCCCAGGTGAAGGAGGGCTTTCTGGCCTACGCCAAGGACCGCCTCTCGCGGGCCCAGGGGGACTACCTGCGCTACCAGGGCACGGAGCTGGAAAAGAGCGCCCGCCACCAGGTGGCCTTCTTTGAACTCACCCTGGACCACTTCCACCACCTGGGGGGGGACCTCCCGGCCTTCTTCCGGCGGGCCCAGGAGCGGGGGCAGGTGGAGCTCCTCACCTCCAACGCCACCCATGGTTACTCCCCCCTTTTGGGCTACGACGAGGCCCTCTGGGCCCAGATCAAGACCGGGGTGGCCACCTACCGCCGCCACTTCGCCAAGGACCCCACGGGCTTCTGGCTTCCCGAGATGGCCTACCGCCCCAAGGGGCCTTGGAAGCCCCCGGTGGAGGGCCCCCCCGAGGGGCTTAGGGCCGGGGTGGACGAGCTTTTGATGCGGGCCGGGATCCGCTACACCTTCGTGGACGCCCATCTGGTGCAGGGGGGAAGGCCCCTCTCCCCTTACGGCGAGGCCTCCCTGGGCCCCGTGGAGAGCAAAGAGGCCACCTACTACGTCTACGAGCTGGAGTCGGGCCTCAGGGTCCTCGCCCGCAATCAGGAGACCGCCCTCCAGGTGTGGAGCGCCCACCATGGCTACCCCGGGGAGGGGCTCTACCGGGAGTTTCACCGCAAGGACCCCCTTTCCGGCCTCCACCACTGGCGGGTGACCCACCGGCAGGCGGACCTGGCCGCCAAGGCCCCTTATGACCCCGAGGCGGCCTTCGCCAAGGCCGAGGAGCACGCCCGCCACTTCCTGGGCCTCCTGGAGCGCCTCGCCGAGGGGCACCCCCACGGGGTCATCCTTTCCCCCTACGATGCCGAGCTTTTCGGCCACTGGTGGTACGAGGGGGTGGCCTGGCTCGAGGCCGTCCTGAGGCTTCTCGCAAGAAGCCCCAAGGTGAGGCCCGTGACCGCCAGGGAGGCGGTGCAGGGCCCCGCGGTGCGGACTGCGCTTCCCGAGGGCTCCTGGGGCCGGGGCGGGGATCATGGGGTCTGGCTCAACGAGAAGACCCTGGACTACTGGCGCACCGTCTACCGGGCGGAGGCCGCCATGCGGGAGGCGGCGCGGCAGGGGGTACTCCCTCCCGGCGTACTGCAGCAGGCCATGCGGGAGCTTCTCCTCCTGGAGGCCTCCGACTGGCCCTTCCTCATAGACACGGGGCAGGCGGAGGCCTACGCCAAGGAGCGTTACGAGGAGCACGCCCGGGCCTTTTTCCACCTCCTCAAAGGGGTGTCCCCGGAGGAGCTAAGGGCCCTCGAGGCCCGGGACAACCCCTTCCCCGGGGCCAACCCCCGCCTTTACCTTCCGGAGGAGGCGTGATGGAAGAGGTGCTCCACGCCCTTCTTCAGTTCCGGCCGGAGAAGAGCCGGCTTAGGGAGAGCCTGGACCGGCTGAAGGCCCACCTCGAGGCCCTCCGCTCCCATGCCCCCCAGGTGGTGGTCCTCCCCGAGGCGGCCCTCACCGGCTACTTCCTGCAAGGAGGGGTGAGGGAGCTCGCCCTCACCCGGTTTGAGCTTTTGGAGCTTTTCTCGGAGATGCACCGGAGGCTCTCCTGGGAGGGGATCTTGGACGTGGTGGTGGGGTTCTACGAGCGGGACGAGGGGGCCTATTACAACAGCGCCGCCTACCTGGAGCTTCCCCACCGCGTGGTCCACGTGCACCGCAAGGTCTTCCTCCCCACCTACGGGGTCTTTGACGAGGAGCGCTACCTGGCCCGGGGCAGGCGGGTGGAGGCCTTCCCCACCCGGTTTGGCCGGGCGGCCCTCCTCATCTGCGAGGACTTCTGGCACTCGGTCACTGCCACCATCGCTGCCTTGGACGGGGCAGAGGTCATCTACGTGCCCGCGGCGAGCCCGGCCAGAGGTTTCCAGGGGCCCCTTCCCGAGAACGTGGCCCGCTGGCGCACCCTCGCCCAGGCGGTGGCGGCGGAGCACGGGCTTTACGTGGTGGTGGCGAGCCTGGTGGGCTTTGAGGGAGGGAAGGGGATGAGCGGGGGGAGCCTGGTGGTGGGGCCGGACGGGAGGGTCCTGGCCGAGGCCCCCCTCTTTGAGGAGGCGGCCCTCCTCTTCCATCTGGACCGGGAAAGGATCCCCCCGGTGCGCTACGATAGCCCCCTTCTTTCCGACCTCGAGGCGGGCCTGCCCCTTCTCCTTCCCGACCTGGAGCGGGTCTTAGGGAGGCGGGATGCGAATCGTTGAGGCACCCAAGGCGAGAGAGTTCCTGGAACTCAACTGGCCCCTGGTGGCCGACTTCCTCACCCGTTTCCTCCAGGAGGAACTCTCTTGGCGCGGCTACGAGAAGGCCATTGTGGCGGTCTCCGGTGGGGTGGACTCCGCCACCACCCTGGCCTTGGCGGTGCGGGCCTTGGGGGCGGGGAGGGTCCACGCCCTCTTCCTCCCCTACCGGGAGAGCAGCCCCACCTCCCGGGAGCACGCCCACCTGGTGGCCGAGACCTTCGGGGTGGCTCTGGAGGAGGTGGACATCACCCCCATGGTGGAGGCCTACGCCGCCCTCACCCCGGACATCACCCCCCACCGCAAGGGGAACGTCATGGCCCGGGCACGGATGATGGTTCTCTTTGACAAGTCCCAGGCTTACCAGGCCCTTCCCCTGGGCACGGGGAACAAGACCGAGAGGCTTTTCGGCTACTTCACCTGGCACGGGGACGACACCCCCCCCGTGAACCCCCTGGGGGACCTCTACAAGACCCAGGTCTGGCGGCTTGCCGAGCACCTGGGCGTGCCGGAGGCCGTGGTGAAGAAGCCCCCCACCGCCGACCTCATCCCCGGCCAGACGGACGAGGCCGACTTGGGGGTGCGCTACCTGCGGGCCGACGTTATCCTGGAACACTACCTCAAGGGCTACTCCGACGCCTATATCCTGGGCCTGGGCTTCACCGAGGAGGAGCTTAGGCGGGTGAAGGAGGGGGTGAACCGCACCCACTGGAAGAGGGCCCTCCCCACGGTGGCCCTCCTTTCCTCCACGGCCATAGGGGAGTTCTACCTGAGGCCTTTGGACTACCGTCCTTAGGAGGCCCTTATGGCGCGCAGGGTGGGAAGCGCAGGGAAGACCCTCGCCCGAAGGCTGGGACGGATCGCCCTCGTCCTCTTGGGCTTCGGTCTTGCAGTCTGGCTCCTCGTTACACTCTTCGCTCCCTGGATGGGGGCCTTGGCCCTTCCCCTGGCCTTCTTGGCCGTGGTGCGCCTGCTTCAGGACAAGGAAGTGGAGCGCGAGGTGGTGGCCAAGGCCCGGGGCTACCTGGGGGAGGCCCGGGTGGGCCAGGTCCTCGAGGGTCTCCCCTCCACCTGGCGGGTGTTCCACGATGTGGACCTAGGTGGAGAGAACGCCGACCACGTGGTGGTGGGGCCCGCCGGGGTCTTCAACGTGGAGGTGAAGAACTACACGGGCTCCATCCGGGCGGACCCTCGGAGGCTCTGGGTTCGAGGGGAGCGCCGGGACGACCTGGTTCGCCAGGCCTGGCGCCAGGCCCACAAGTTGCGGGAGCTTCTGGGCGTGGAGGTGGAGCCCCTTTTGGTCTTCGTGAGCGGGCGCTTGGAAGGTCGTCGGGTGGGCCAGCTTCCCGTGCTGAAGCCGGAGGAAGTGGTGCCCTATCTCAAGGGCCTTCCCCCGCGCCTAAGCTTCCTCGAGGCCCAGAGGGTGGCCAGGGTTCTGGAGGGGAGGGTGCGCTGATGCAGGACCGGGAGTTAAAGCGCTTTTTGCAGCAGGCCAGGACCATCGCCGTCCTCGGGGCCCACAAGGACCCCTCCCGCCCTGCCCACTACGTGCCCAAGTACCTCCGTGAGCAGGGCTACCGCCTTTTGCCCGTGAACCCCAGGTTCCAAGGGGAGGCGCTTTTCGGGGAGAAGGTGGTGGCAAGCCTCCTGGACCTGAAGGAGCCCGTGGACATCCTGGACGTTTTCCGGCCTTCCTCCGCCCTCCTGGGCCACCTGGAGGAGGTCCTGGCCCTAAGGCCTGGCCTGGTCTGGCTCCAGTCGGGAATCCAGAACCCGGAGTTTGAGAAGGCCCTGGAAGAGGCGGGGATTCCCGTGGTGACCGACCGCTGCCTCATGGTGGAGCACAGGCGCCTCTTCCTTGGCCCCACCTTCCTCTAGCGTGGAAGCCTGGCAGGAAGCCCTCCTCGCCTGGTACCGGGAGCACGCCCGCCCCCTCCCCTGGCGGGGGGAGAAGGACCCCTACCGCATCCTGGTCTCCGAGGTCCTCCTGCAGCAGACCCGAGTGGAGCAGGCCATTCCCTATTACCACCGCTTCCTGGATCTATTTCCCACCTTAAAGATGCTCCGGGAAGCTTCCCTGGAGGAGGTGCTCAAGGCCTGGCAGGGGGCGGGCTACTACCGCAGGGCGGAGCATCTCCACCGCCTCGCCCAAAGGGTGGAGGCCCTGCCCCAAAGCTTCGCCGAGCTTAAGGGGCTTCCCGGCCTCGGCCCCTACACGGCGGCGGCGGTGGCCTCCATGGCCTTTGGCGAGCGGGTGGCGGCGGTGGACGGGAACGTGCGCCGGGTCCTCTCCCGCCTCTTCGCCCTGGAACGCCCCAAGGAGAAGGGCCTCTTCGCCCTCGCCCAAAGCCTTCTCCCCGGGGGCGTGGACCCCGGGGCCTGGAACCAGGCCCTCATGGAGCTTGGGGCCACGGTCTGCCTGCCCCGGAAGCCCCTTTGCCAGACCTGCCCCCTAAAGGCTTTCTGCCGGGGCCGGGAGGACCCTGGGCGCTACCCCCGGCCCCGGGAGCGCCGGGTGAGGGAGGAAAGGCTCGTCGCCCTCGTCCTCCTCGGGCGGAAGGGGGTGTACCTGGAAAGGCTCGAGGGGCGTTTCCGGGGGCTCTACGGCGTGCCTCTCTTTCCCCCGGGGGAGCTCCCCATGAGGGAGGCGGCCTTCGGGGTAAGGTCCCGCCTCCTGGGCGTGGTGCGCCACGCCCTCACCCACCGGAGGCTCCTGGTGGAGGTCCACGGGGCCCTCTGGGAAGGGGAAGGGGAGGACCCCCGGGAAAGGCCCCTACCCAAGCTCATGGAGAAGGTGCTCCGCCAGGCGCTTCCCCTCCTCGCTCATGAGGGCGTAGTCCCCTTCCCGGACGCATAGGCCCACGGCGTAAAGCCCCTCCAGGCGCTTGAGCCTGAAGCGTTCTTCCTCCCACTCCTCCGGGTGGAAGGCCAGGTACCGGACCCGGTAGCCGGGGGTGGTGGGGGTTTCCGGCACTTCCCTCTCCCGCTCCACGAAGCGGAAGCCCAGGGACATAAGGTCCTCCAGAAGGTCCGGGTAGCTGGCCTCGGAAAGCCGCCCGGCTTCCTCCTCCACCTCGCCCACGTAAAGCCTCGCCCCGAGGAAGCTTCCCACCGCCAGCACCACCCGCTGGGCCCGGGCGGGGGGGCCTTCCCAGGTCCTTACCCCCGCCGCCCGCCCTCCTTCCAGGAGGAGCCCCGTGGCCGTGGCCTGGAAGAGGTGGAGGTTCCTCTCGGCCTCCAGAAGGTACTTGGCCCGGGCGTGGAAGGCCCAGACCCGCTCGTCCTTCGGGTCGTAGGCCCGTTCCAGGAGGCTTCCTTTGGGAAAGGGGGGCTTTGGGGGCAGGAAGGGCATCATCACCGCGTCCAGGCTCTGGGTGAGGAGGCCCACCCGCACTCCCCCTTGGGCCAGGCGGTAAGCGGCCTCGGCCCCCGAGAACCCCGCCCCCACGATGAGGACCTGGTACTCCTTCATAAGGAAAAGGCCCCTAAAGGGGCCATCTGGCGGGCCGTGAAGGACTCAAACCTCCAACCCCCGGTTTTGGAGACCGGTGCTCTGCCAGTTGAGCTAACGGCCCCCGCCTTGAGGGATTGTAGCACACCTTGGCCCGGGGGCCAAGCTGGGGAGACTCCTCAGGGGTGATGCCAAGGAAAGGTCCTCTCTTGGGCCAAGGGATCAGGACAGGGGGAGAGGGGAGGTCCTGGGTGCGGACAAACCGCCTAGGGCTTCTTCGTAGAATGGGACCATGCCCTGGAGGAAGCTTCTTTTGCTGCTTTGGTCCCTTCCCGGTGCCCTGGCCCAGCCCACCCACACTGTGGCCCCCGGGGACACCCTCTTTTCCATCGCCCGGCGCTACGGCGCCACGGTGGAGGAGCTCATGCGCCTAAACGGCCTGGAAAGCTTCCTCATCCAGCCCGGGCAGGTGCTCAAGCTTCCCGAGAGGGCCCGGGTGCACGTGGTGGCCCCGGGGGACACCCTCTTCTCCCTGGCCCGGCGCTACGGCACCACGGTGGAGGAACTCATGCGTCTAAACGGCCTCGCCTCGGCGGAACTTAAGGTGGGCCAGAGGCTCCTCCTCCCCGGGGCCCAGGCCGAGGGCGAGAGCGTCCCGCCCACCCCGCCGGGGCCTTCCCCCGAGGCTTCCCCTCCTCCTGAGGACTACGACCCGGAAAGCCCCCTCTTCCGGGCCGTGCTCCGCTATCTGGGCGTGCCCTACAAGTACGGGACGAACTCCCCTCTCGCCCTGGACTGCTCGGCCTTCGTGGCCCAGGTCTACGCCGAGCTGGGGGTGGCCCTGCCCAGGACCACGAAGGAGCAGTACCAGGCCTTCTCTCCGGTGGAGGCGCTCCGCCCTGGGGACCTGGTCTTCTTCAGCTTCGGCGGGAGGGAGGTGGACCACGTGGGGATCTACCTGGGCCGGGGGGTCTTCGCCCACGCCTCTAGTTACGGGAGCCGGGTGGTGATTGAGAGCCTCGAGGCGCCCTTCTACCAGAAGGTCTACCGGGGGGCGCGGCGGGTCATGGCCAGTCCGGCACCTCTCCCCGGGCCTTCTTCAGGGCGGTGAGGAGGGCTTCCCCCGGGTTTCCCTCCCCCCGGAAGGCCCGGGCCTCTTCCTCGAGCCAAGCCTCCCCCTTGCGGAAGAGCACCCCCCGGGCCCCTTCCAGAGCCTCCTCCAGGAGGGCCCCCAGGGAGTAGAAGGGGGCCCCCGGGGGCAGGTCCGGGTCAAACCCCTGTCGGGCGAGGGTGCGGCCGTAGGGCCTTTCCCTGGCCTCCATGGTGCCCCCTTGGGCGAAGTAGCGCCTTAAGACCCGGTTCCAGTCCCCCACCCGGCTGTAGGGGGCCATGGCCCGGTAGGCCTCCTCCAGGTCTTCCTCGGTGTAGGGGCGGTACCGGTCCTCGTGGACCACGAGCCTTCGGGGAAGCCTTGGCCTAGGGGGGCCCTCCTCGTCGGGCACCCCCACGGCCAGGCCCGCCACGGGGAGGACCCCCGGGGGAAGCCCAAGGAGGTCCGCGAGGGCCTCCACCCCGTTCAAGACCCCGCCGATGAAGCAGACCCCGTAGCCCAGGGCCTCGGCGGTGAGGGCGAGGTAGGCCCCGGCGAGCCCGGCGTCCAGGAGGGCGAAGTGGAGGGCGGTCCTGGGCCAGAAGGCCATCCTTTGCCCCCGGTGGGCGAGGAGGCGCTCCAGGCGGTGGATGTCCGCCAGGAAGAGGAAGAACTCCGCCGCCTGCCTGATGTGCTCCTGGTCCCCGGAGAGCCGGGCCACCTCGTCCCTAAGCCTTGGATCCCGCACTCGGATCGCCGAGTAGAGCTGGGCGCTCGCGTCCGTGGGGGCCCGCTGGAGGGCGAAGAGGAGTTTCTCCAGGTCCTCCTCGGGGATGGGCACGGGCTTGAAGCGGCGGACGCTTCGCCTTTTCGCCAGGACGGGCGTGAGGTCCATGAGGGCAGGATACCCTTTCTACTCCATGGGAAGCTCCATCCGCACCACCTTCCAGCCGAAAAGTCCTTGCCTTTCCAGGTAGAGGCGGCTTTGGGGGTCCTTGGGGTGGTGGACGTAGGCCGTGCGGAAGTCCACGTATCGGAGGCGCCAGCTCTTCACCTCCTCCTTGGAGGCTTGTCCTGGCTCAACCCCGGTGCCCAGGGCGGCCAGGCCCTCGGGGGAAATCAGGGCGTCCACCAAGGGGTCTACCATCCCAGCCACGAGAAGGTAGGCCAGTCCGGCGAAGGGGTTTTGTTCCCCCGCCTGGCCCGCTTCTTTGAGGAGCTGGGCCTGAATCTGAGACTTCAGCCCCTCCCGGACCCGGGGGAAGTCCACCATCCGCTCAAGCCGCGCCCGGTCCCCTTCCAGGATGGCCCCCTGCAGGGCGCGCAGGAAGCGGTATGGGGAGGCCCAGAGATAGGCGGCAAGACCTAGGGCTAAAAGGCCAAGCGCTACGAGCAGCACTTTTGCAGAACGTCCCATGCTGTCCTCCGTGGAAAGCGGGCTTTCCTGCTTCCCGCATGCTTTCAGGCTAGCACCCAGGTTCTCCCCCCATGCGTTCAAAGCCCAAACAGGCGGAGGTAGCCTTTCCAGATGGCCTCCCCGAAGAAGAAGGCCACCACCCCCCCGAGGGCCAGGTAGGGGCCGAAGGGGAGTTTCCTTTGGCGGAAGAGGAGGCCCAAAAGGGCCCCGGCGAAGACCCCCAGGAAGAGGGCCAGGAAGGCGTAGGGCCCAAGCCAAGCCCCCAAAGCCCCAAGGAGCTTCACGTCCCCGTAGCCCATGGCCACGGGTTCCTCTTCTTCCTCCTCGGGGAGGGGGCGGAAGGCCCAGTAAAGCCCCCCGGCGAGGGCGAGCCCCCCGGCGGCGAGGAGGCTTCCCTTAAGGCTTTCCAGGAAGTCCAGGCCTAGGGCGGGGGCAAGGAGGAAGGCGAGGGGCAAAAGGGGCAGGGTGAGCCGGTCGGGAAGGACCACGGCCCGCCCGGTACGGGCGGAAAGGGCCCAGGCGAGGAAGGCCAGGGCCATCCCCACCCCGGGGCCCAAAAGCGCCCCGAAGAGGGCCGCCATGTGCACCTGGTGGGGCCCCACGGGAACCTCGGCCCGCCCCTCCCTAAACCGCCTCAGGAAGAGGTTCCCGTACCCCGCCACCAGGCCAAGCCCCCCGGCGGCGAGGAGGCTTCCGTCCAGGCTTTCCCCGAAGGGGAGGGGGAAGGCGAGGAGCCAGGCCGAGAGGAGCCCCAGGAAGAGGAGGCCGTAGGTGAGGGGGTCGGGAAGCTCAAAGGTGTCCGCGTCAATGAAGGAGAGGGCCACGAGGAGGGCCAGGAAGAGGAAGACCAGGAGGGCCTCCGCCCCCGGGGGGTAGAAGAGGGCGGTGAGGAGGAAAAGCCCGCCGGTCAGGGCCTCCACCAGGGGGTAACGGGGGGAGATGGGGGCTTGGCAGTAGCGGCACCTCCCCCTTAGGAAGAGGTAGGAGAGCACCGGGACGAGGTCTAAGGGTCCTAGGCGGTGGCCGCAGTGGGGGCAGTGGGAAGGGGGGAAGACCGGGGACTCTCCCCGGGGCAAGCGGTGGATGACCACGTTGAGGAAGGAGCCCACCACGAGGCCTAAGACCAGGGCGAAAAAGGGCCACATGGGGGCATTTTACGGGGTGGCCCGGTTTTCACAGAGCTTTGGAGGGTTTGGGTGTAGGATGGCCCCGTGACGCCGGAAACCGCTTACCAAAACCTCTTGGAGTTCCAAAGGGAGACCGCCTACCTGGCCTCTTTGGGGGCCCTGGCCGCCTGGGACCAGCGCACCATGATCCCCAGGAAGGGGCACGAGCACCGGGCCCGGCAGATGGCCGCCCTGGCCCGCCTCCTCCACCAGCGCATGACCGACCCCCGGGTGGGGGAGTGGCTTGCGGCGGTGGAGGGGAGCGCTTTGGTGCGGGACCCCTTCTCCGATGCGGCGGTGAACGTCCGGGAGTGGCGCCAGGCTTACGAGCGGATGCGGGCCATCCCGGAAAGGCTTGCGGTGGAGCTTGCCCAGGCGGAGAGCGAGAGCGAGAGCTTCTGGGAGGAGGCCAGGCCCAAGAACGACTGGCAGGGCTTCCTGCCCTATCTGGGGCGGGTCTATGCCCTCACCAAGGAGAAGGCGGAGATCCTTTACGGCCTCCCCCCGGCCCCCGGGGACCCTCCCTATGGCGAGCTTTACGATGCCCTTCTGGACGGGTACGAGCCCGGGATGCGGGCGAGAGAGCTCCTCCCCCTCTTCGGCGAGCTCCGGGAGGGCCTGCGGGGGCTCTTGGACCGGATCTTAGGAAGTCCTAGGAGGCCCGACACCTCCCTCCTCCACCGCCCCTACCCGGTGGAGGCCCAGCGGACCTTCGCCCTAGAGCTCCTTGGGGCCTGCGGGTACGACCTCGAGGCCGGACGCCTGGACCCCACCGCCCACCCCTTTGAGATCCCCATCGGCCCCGGGGACGTGCGCATCACCACCCGCTACTACGAGGACTTCTTCAACGCCGGCATCTTCGGCACCCTCCACGAGATGGGCCACGCCCTCTACGAGCAGGGCCTGCCCAAGGAGCACTGGGGCACCCCCAGGGGGGAGGCGGTCTCCCTGGGCATCCACGAGTCCCAGAGCCGCACCTGGGAGAACCTGGTGGGCCGCTCCTTGGGGTTCTGGGAGCGCTTTTTCCCAAGGGCCAAGGAGGTCTTCCCGAGCCTAGAGGACGTGCGCCTGGAGGACTTCCACCTCGCTATCAACGCCGTGGAGCCCTCCCTCATCCGGGTGGAGGCGGACGAGGTCACCTACAACCTCCACATCCTGGTGCGCCTGGAGCTGGAGCTCGCCCTCTTCCGCGGGGAGCTTTCCCTGGAGGACCTCCCCGGGGCCTGGGAGGAGAAGTACCGGGCCTATCTGGGGGTGGCCCCCAAGGACTACAAGGACGGGGTCATGCAGGACGTGCACTGGTCCGGGGGGCTTTTCGGCTACTTCCCCACCTACACCCTGGGCAACCTCTACGCCGCCCAGTTCTTCCGGAAGGCCGAGGCCGAGCTCGGCCCCCTGGAGCCCCTCTTCGCCCGGGGGGAGTTCCGGCCCTTCCTGGACTGGTCCCGCGCGAAGATCCACGCCGAGGGGAGCCGGTATAGGCCCCGTGCCCTGCTGGAGCGGGTTACCGGCGCTCCTCCCAGCGAGCGCCCTTTCCTGGATTACCTGGAGCGGAAGTTTACCGCCCTCTACGGCCTCTAAGGGGGCCCCGCGCGGCCCGGGTGGGCGAAGCCCCCGCTCAGTACCCGTGGAGAAGCCCGAGCCGCTTGGCCCGGCCCACCGCCATCCGGAAGAGCCAAAGCCCCAGGAGGAGGTAGGCGAGGCTATTCAGGAAGGCCAGCCCCAGGCTCCAGGCTTCCAGGGGAGCCCCCTCCGCCAGCATCCTGCGGGCCAGGGCCGCCCCCGGGGCCAGGGGCAGGAAGAGGAACACCCCGCTCCCCGGCGCCTGCAGGAGGAAGAGGAGCAGGAACTGGGAGAGCCCCAAAACCTGCCCCACCCGCTTGAAGAGGAGGGCCAGGGAGGCCATGGCGAAGCCCAGGCCGTACCCCCCCAGGACCACGACCAAAAAGGGCAGGACCCCTCCCGGGGTGAAGGCCAGGCGGGCCCCGGTGAGGGCCATGAGCGTCAGGGCCACCAGGAGGACCAGGAGGCCCTGGGCGAGGAGGCCCGCCACGTTGCGGACCAGGAACAGGGGGATGGGGCCGTAGGGGGTGAGGAAGACCTGCTCCAGGGTGCCCGTCTGGGCCTCTTCCATGAGGCCGAAGGAGAGGCTGTTGTAGGAGGAAAGGGTAAAGGTCCAAAGGAGATAGCCCGCCAGCACGGCCTCGAGCCTCCCCCCAAACTCCGCGCCTGGTCCCGCCAAAAAGCGGGCCCCCAGGAAGAGGAGGTAGAAGAGGAGGCTTAGGGTCACCACCGCCCCCACGAGCTCCAGGGGGTAGCGGCGCAGGGTGAGGAGGCTTCGCCAGAACTCCGCCAGGAGAAGCTCAAGCACGGGCCACCGCCTTCAAGAAGACCTCCAGGAGGTCCGCCTCGGCCTTGGCCACCCGCCTCAGGGGAAGGGGCCTCACCGCCTCCAGAACCCGCCAAAGCGCCTCCCCGTCCCCCCGGAAGAGAAAAGGCCCCTCCCCTTCCACGCCGAGGGCCCGGAGGCGGCCCAGGACCTCGGCGGGCGGGGGGACCTCCAGCTCCAGGACGTAGTGCTCCCCGGCGAAGCGGGAAAGCAGGGCCTGCTTTTCCCCCTCCAACACCAGGCTTCCCCGGTGGATGATGGCCACGCGGTCGGCCAGGGCCTCGGCCACGGAAAGCTGGTGGGTGGTGAGGAGGACGGCCTTGCCCCCCCTGGCCAGGGCCCGCACCTTTTCCTGGACCAGGAGGGCGGTCTCCACGTCCAGGCCCAGGGTGGGCTCGTCCAGGAGGAGCACCTCGGGGTCGTGGACCAGGGCCTGGAGGAGGGCGAGCTTCTGCTGCATCCCGCGGGAGAGGTGGCGCACCTCCACCCGGGCCTTCTCCCAAAGGCCGTATTCCTCCAGGAGGACCAGGGCCCGCCTGCGGGCCGCCCCCAGGGAGAGCCCCCGGGCCACCCCGAAGTAGACCAGGTTTTCCAAAGGGGTGAGGCGCCAGTAGACGTTGCGGTTGCCCTCCAGCACCGCCCCCAGGTGGCGGAGGGCCCAGGGGTCCCGAGCGGGGTCCTTCCCCAGGAGGCGCACCTCCCCCTGGTCGGGGAGGAGGAGGCCCGCAAGCATCTTCACCGTGGTGGTCTTGCCCGCCCCGTTCTTGCCCAGAAAGGCCAGGATCTCCCCCGGGCGCAGGGCGAGGCTCACGCCCTTGACCGCCTCCAGGGCGCCGAAGCGCTTGTGAAGCCCCCGGGCCTCGAGGAGGGGATCTCCCACGGGCCCATTCTAAGGGGGAGGGCCCCCAGGTGGGGATCACCCCTTCTGGGTCCAGCGCCCCCTATCCCGGGAGTGGTACTTCTCCATGGCCTTGAGGAAGGCCTCCTCCAGGTCAATCCCCTCCCGGTTGGCCAGGGAGATGAGGACGAAGAGGAGGTCGGCGAGCTCCATGGCCAGGTCCCCCTCCTCCTCCCCCGGTTTGGGCTTCTTGCCGTGGCGGTGGGCCAGGACCCGGGCCACCTCCCCGAGCTCTTCCGTGAGGCGGGCGAGCATGAGGAGGGGAGGGAAGTAGCCCTCCTGGAATGAGGAGATCCAGGCGTCCACCCTTTCTTGGGCCTCCTTGAAGGTGAGCACGGCTACACCCCCGCCACAAAGGCGGCGAGGAGGCGCACCGCCAGCTTGACGTCCTTTAGGTCCACCATCTCCACGGGGGAGTGCATGTAGCGCAGGGGGATGGAGAGGATCCCCGTGGGAATCCCCTCCCGCACCTTGGCCACCTCGTCGGCGTCGGTGCCGGACCAGCGCCCGTGGGCGTGGAGGGTGTAGGGGATGCCCTCCCGCTCCGCCGCCTCCTTCAGGCCCCGGAAGACGCCTTTGTCCACGAAGGGGCCGATGTCCAGGACCACCCCCCGGCCCAGCTCCGCCTCCCCCACCTGGGCCTTGTCCATGCCGGGGGTGGCGCTGTCGTGGGTCACGTCCACCACCACCGCCAGGTCCGGGTTCTCCCGGAAGGCGGCGGTCCTGGCCCCGTAGGCCCCGATCTCCTCCTGCACGGTGCCCACCGCCACCACCTCGGCGGGGGTCTTCCCCTTCAGGAGGCGGAGGGCCTCGAGGACCACGAAGGCCCCCAGGCGGTTGTCTAGGGCCTTGGAGATTAGCCTCTCCCCGAGAAGCCACCGGGGGGGCTGGTCCAGGACCCCCACCGCCCCCACCTCGAGGTGGGCCAGGGCCTCCTCCCGGCTCCCCGCCCCGAGGTCGGCGAAGAGCTCGGAGAGCTCCACCGCCTTCTTGCGCTCCTCTTCCTTCAGCACGTGGATGGCCTTCCGGCCCACCACGCCGAGGACGGGGCCCCGCTTCCCCGAAAAGCGCAGGCGCTGGCCCACCAGCACCTGCGGGTCCCACCCCCCGAGGGGCTTTAAGCGGAGGAAGCCCTTCTCCTCCACGTGGCTCACGATCACCCCGATCTCGTCCAGGTGGCCCAGGAGGAGGACCTTGGGCCTCCCCCCGGGGTGGATGCGGGCGTAGGCGTTGCCGTGCCGGTCCCGTTCCACCTGGGCGAAGGAGCGGGCCCTTTCCAGGAAGACCTCGGCCGCCTCCTCCTCAAAGCCCGAGGGCCCCGAGGCGTAGAGGAGCCTTTCCAGAAACTCCAGGTCGGGCGCGTAGTCCATACCTCAAGCGTACAATGCCCCCATGAGGTTTTTGGCCCTCATCGCCCACGATGCCAAGAAGGAGGAGATGGTGGCCTTTTGCCAGCGGCACCGGGAGCTGCTTTCCCGCTTTCCCCTCCTCGCCACGGGCACCACGGGGGGGCGCATAGAGGAGGCCACGGGGCTTGGGGTGAAAAGGGTGCTTTCGGGGCCCTTGGGAGGGGATTTGCAGATCGGGGCCCAGGTAGCGGAGGGCCGGGTGTTGGCGGTGATCTTCCTCCAGGACCCCCTCACCGCCAAGCCCCACGAGCCCGACATCCAGGCCCTGGTGCGGGTGTGCAACGTGCACGGGGTGCCCTTGGTGACCAACCTGGCCGCCGCCGAGGCCCTGGTGCCCTGGCTTCGGTCCTTGGTCTAGAGGGTCTTTCGGTAGGCCAGGGCTTCCGCCACGTGGGCCTCCTCCACCCTTTCCGTCCCCTGGAGGTCGGCCACGGTGCGGGCCACCCGGAGGAGGCGGTCGTAGGAGCGGGCGGAGAGGAGCATCTTCTTGGCGGCGGCCTGCAGGAGGGCCTCGGCCCCGGGGGTGAGGCGCACCTCCCTCAGGGCCCTTCCGGAAAGCTCCCCGTTGGGGCGGCCCTGGCGGGCGAGCATCCTCTCCCGGGCCTTCAGCACCCGCTCCCGCACCACCTCGGTGCTTTCCCCTTCGGGCGCGCGGGCGAGTTCCAGGGGGGTGAGGCGGGGGACCTCCACCACCAGGTCAAAGCGGTCCAGAAGGGGCCCGGAGATGCGGCCCGCATAGCGCTGGCGCATGGACGGGGTGCAGGTGCAAGGGCGCTCGGGGTCCCCGTACCAGCCGCAGGGGCAGGGGTTCATGGCCGCCACCAGGAGGAAGCGGGCGGGAAAGGTGAGGCTCGCCCGGGCCCGGGCGATGGTCACCACCCCGTCCTCCAGGGGCTGGCGCAGGGCCTCGAGGGCGTCCCGGGAGAACTCGGGGAACTCGTCCAAAAAGAGCACCCCCCGGTGGGCCAGGGAGACCTCCCCGGGCTTGGGGATGGCCCCGCCCCCGATGAGCCCGGCGTAGCTCACCGTGTGGTGGGGGGCGCGGAAGGGAGGGTTCTTCAGGAGGCCCCGCACGGGCTGCCCCGCCGCCGAGTGGATGCGGGTCACCTCCAAGGCGGCCTCCCGAAGGAGAGGGGGGAGGAGGAAGGGGAGGCGTCTGGCCAGCATGGTCTTCCCCGAGCCCGGGCTTCCCACCATGAGGAGGTGGTGGTACCCGGCGGCGGCGATCTCCAGGGCGCGCTTGGCCTTGGCCTGGCCCTTGACGTCCCGGAGGTCCAGAATCTCCAGGGCCTCCAAGGGGTCCTCGGGCCGGGACTTTTCCAGGGGTTCCTCCCCCTTGAGGAAGGCCACCGCCTCCTCGAGGTGCCGCGCCCCGTACACCTCCACCCCCTCCACCAGGGCCGCCTCCTTGGCGCTCTCCGAAGGAAGGAGGAGCTTCTTGCCCTCCGCCAGAGCCCCCAGGGCCAGGTTCACCGCCCCCGGGACGGGCCTCAGGCTTCCGTCCAGCCCCAGCTCCCCCGCCAGGGCGAAGGGCGAGAGGGCCTCGAGGGGCACCACCCCCTGGGCGGCCAGGAGGCCCAGGGCGATGGGGAGGTCAAACTGGCTCCCCTCCTTCCTGAGCTCCGCCGGGGCCAGGTTCACCACCACCCGGGCCTGGGGGTAGGGGAAGCCGGCGTTCTTTAGGGCCGAGCGGACCCTCTCCCGGCTCTCCTCCACCGCCTTGTCGGGCAGGCCCACCAGGGCGTAGCTCGGAAGCCCGGGGCTTACGTCCACCTCCACGGTGACGGGAACCGCGTCCAGGCCGAAAAGGGCGTAGCTCCGCACCTGGGCCAGCATGGAAGGAGTTTATCACCGACGAAGTAGGGGCAGGTACAGGGCGAGGGCCAGGAGAAGGAGGGCGAGGAGCCCGCCGAAGGCGAGGCCGTACCCCAAGGCCTCCACCGCCACGCCAACGCCCCACTGCAGGAGGAAGGTGCCCCCGATGCCGAAGAGGTTCACCAGGGTGGTGCCCCGGCCCACCAGGTGGCCCGCCACCAGCTCCCGGGCCTGGGTAAGGGTGAGGATGTTGAAGGCCCCGAAGAAGCCCAAAAGGGCGTAGGCGGGGGCCAGGAGCTTGAGGAGGAGGAGAAGGAGGCCCAGGGCGAAGAGGAGGGCCGAGAGGAGGAGGACCCGGGCCGTCCCCAAGCGGTCCGCCAGGTACCCGGAGACGAGGAAGCCCAAGACCGCCATCCCCGAGTAGAGGAAGAGGAGGTTCCCCACCTGAAAGGCGGTGAGGCCCAGGGCGTAGGCGTAGGCCCCGGCCCAAAGGGTCTGCAGGGCCAAAAAGCCCCCGGCGAAGGCGAAGGCCAGGAAGGCCACCCGGAGAAGCCTCCCGTTGCGGAGGACCTCCCCCAGGCCCCCCGGGCCCCCGTCCTTGGGCCAGGCCACCCCGGGCGGGGCGTTCCGCACCCCCAGGTAGAGGGCCAGGGCCACTAGGGCCACCACCAAGGCCCCCAGGAGGAAGACCCCCCTCCAGCCCAAGGCTTCCTTGAGGAGGGCGAGGGGCGTGGCGGCCATCAGTCCCCCCGTGGCCCCTAGCCCCACGAGGAGGGTGGAGACCGTGGCGTAGTTCTTGGGGAACCACAGGCTGAAGGCCTTTAGGGAACCCATGAGGGCCGCGGCCATCCCCACCCCGATCAAGGCTCGTCCCAGGGCCAAGACGGCGAAGCTTGGCGCCAGGCCAAAGACCACGCTCCCCAGGGCCGCCACCAGGAGGAGGGCCGGGGTGACCCACCTGGGCCCCAGCCGGTCCAGGAGGCTTCCCAGGGGCAGTTGCACCGCCGCGAAGGCCAGGTAGAAGAGGCTCGTCATGAAGCCCAGCTCCCCCGGACCGAGCCCAAGCTCCTGGGAAAGGTCCTTGGAGAGCACCGCATTAGCCGAGCGGTAAAAATAGGAAAGGAAGTAGCCTAAGGCGAAGAGGAAAAACACCCGTGCCGCCATGTCACCTCCGGTTGAGAGCCACGCCCAGGAGAATCATAAGCCCCCCCAGGAGGGCCTCGAGGCGCAAAGCCTCCCCCGCCAAGGGCCAGGCGAAGAGGGCCCCGGCCACGGGCTCCAGCATGGCCACCAGGGTGGCGGTGCGGGCGGGCAGGGTCCTCACCCCGAGGAGGAAAAGGCCGAAGGGCGCCACCGTGCCCAGGGTGACCAGGTAGAGCACCGCGCCCCACTGCCCCGGGGTAAGGGCCAGGGCCTTTTCCAGATGGAAGGCGAGGAAGGGCAGGGAAAGAAGGCTCCCCACCCCCGTGGCCACCCCGAGGCTCACCAGGGGCGGGGTCTTTAGGCCGTGGGAGAAGACGGCGTAGAGGGCGAAGGAGAGGGCGGAGAGGAGGCCAAAGGCCACCCCTGAGGGGCTTCCCGAAAGGCCCTGCCCGCCCACCACCAGCACGTAGGCCCCGAGAAGAGCCAAGGCCACCCCCAGAAGGGCCCTAAAGGGGAGCCTTTCCCCCCGGAAGAGGGCGTGGAGGGTGAGGAGGGCGGGGGCCAGGTACTGGAGGAAGATCCCCGTGGCCACCGTGGTGGCGTGGATGGCCAGGTAGTAGAAGGCCTGGGCCCCGGAAAGGGCAAGCCCTACCCGGAGGAGGCGGGGCCTTTCCGGAGGCAGGGGAGGGTGGAGGAGGACGAGGGGCAGAAGGAGGAGGAAGCTCAAGAGGAAGCGCAAGGGGATGAGCACCTCCGGGGGAATCTCCCGCATGAACCGCCCGGCCAAGGCCCCTCCCAGGCCCCAGAGCAGGGCGGCCAGGGCCACGGGGATCACCGCCTACCCCCCAGGACCGTCAGGGCCACGCCCAGAAGGAGCACCAAGGCCCCCAGGAGCACCTTCACCCCGGGAAGCTCCCCGAAGAGGAGGAAGGCGAGGAGGCTGGCCCCCACCGGCTCAAAGAGGATGGCCAGGGTCACCAGGACCGGGGGGATGTGCCGGGTGGCCCAGTTGAAGCTGGTGTGGCCCACAAGCTGGGGTAGGAGGGCCATCAGGAACAGGTACAGGTAAACGGGCCAGGGGTACCCCCCGTACCCCCCGCCGAAGAGGTAGGGCAGGGGCAGGAGGAGGAGGGCTGCGGCGCTGTAGGCCACCCGCACGTACTCCAGGAGGGAAAGCCCCCGCCTTTGCGCCTCCCGCCCCAGGAGGAGGTACAGCGAGGCGGCCCACGCCCCCAGCACCGCCAGGGCGTCCCCCAGAAGGGGGTTGGTGCCCCCGCCTCCTCCCGCATCCCCCAGGCCGATGAAAAGCCCTCCCAGGAGGGCCACCCCTACCCCCAGGAGGGTGAGGAAGGAGGGCCTTTCCCGGAAGAAAAGCCAGCCCAGGAGGGTGATCCAGATGGGGTTGGTGGTGACGAGGGCGGTGCTCGCCGCCACGGAGGTGTAGGACAAGGAGGTGATCCAGAAGGAGAAGTGGAGGGCGAGGAAGACCCCCGCCCCCACCGCCCAGGGAAGCCCGGCCCGGTTCCCCAAGGGCCTTCCCCAGCCCGGGGCCAGGAGGAGGGCGGCCAGGCCCATCCGCCCTGCGCTCATCACCAGGCTGAAGGCCAGGCTTTTGTCCCCCGAGGCGGCCAGGGCCAGGCGCACCAGGATGCTGCCGAAGCTGATGGCCAGGATGCCGAGAAGGAGCACGGCGGCGATCTTTAGGCCGGAGGGCCGCATGGCGGCATTCTGCCACAGGACCGGGGAAGTGACCAGTGGGTCAGGTCCATCCCCCAGGGGCAAATGCCCGTGGAGCCGCTGGTATACTGGCGCGGAAGGAGGTCCTATGGTGACCATCGCCGTTCCTAAGGAGAGGGCACCGGGAGAGCGCAGGGTGGCCCTGGTGCCCGAGGTGGTGGCCCGCCTGGTCAAGCAGGGGGCCAGGGTGCGGGTGGAAAGGGGGGCGGGGGAGGGGGCCTACTACCCCGATGCCCTCTACCGGGAGGCCGGGGCCGAGCTTGCGGAGCGAGGAGAGCTCCTAAAGGGCGCCAACCTCCTCTTCACCGTCCAGCCCCCTTCGGAGGACCTGATTCAGGCCTTGGAGCCCGGGGCCATCGTGGTGGGCTTTGTGCAGGCCCACAAGAACGTGGAGCTGGTGAGGGCTTTGGCCGCCAAAAAGGCCACGGTGATCGCCATGGAGCTCATCCCCCGCATCACCCGGGCCCAGAGCATGGACGCCCTGTCCAGCCAGGCCACGGTGGCGGGGTACCTGGCGGCCATCCACGCGGCGAGGCTTTCCCCCCGGTTCTTCCCCATGCTCACCACGGCGGCGGGCACCATCCGCCCCGCCAAGGTGATGGTCATGGGGGTGGGGGTGGCGGGGCTCATGGCCATCGCCACCGCCAAGCGCTTAGGGGCCCAGGTCTTCGCTTACGACGTGCGGAAGGCGGCCTTGGAGCAGGCCCTCTCCCTTGGGGCCAAGCCCATTGAGCTTCCCATCAGCGCCGAAGGGGAGGGGGGCTACGCCCGCGAGCTCACCGAGGAGGAAAAGCGCATCCAGCACGAGGCCCTGCGGGAGCAGGTGGCGGGGATGGACGTCCTCATCACCACGGCCCAGGTGCCGGGCCGCCGGGCTCCCATCCTCCTCACCGAGGACATGGTGGAGAGGCTCAAGCCCGGCACGGTGGTGGTGGACCTGGCCGCCGAGTCGGGGGGCAACTGCGTCCTCACCCAGCCGGGGGAGGTGGTGGAGGTCCGGGGGGTGCGGGTCTATGGCCCCCTGAACCTCCCCAGCGAGCTTGCGGTACATGCCTCGGAGATGTACGCCAAGAACCTTTTGAACCTTTCCAGCCTCCTTGTGGAGAAAGGCGAGTTCGCTCCCCAGTGGGAGGACGAGATCGTCCGGGCTGCCCTCCTCATGAAGGAGGGCGAGGTCCTGCACGGGCCCACCAAGGCCCTTCTGGGAGGTGCGTGATGGAGTTTGGCTTCTGGTCTGCGCTTTACATCTTCGTGCTCACCGCCTTTTTGGGCTACGAGCTCATCACCCGGGTGCCCGTCATCCTCCACACCCCCTTGATGTCGGGTTCCAACTTCATCCACGGGGTGGTGGTGGTGGGGGCCATGGTGGTCTTGGGCCACGCGGAAACCGGACTGGAGAAGGTGATCGGCTTCCTGGGGGTGATCCTGGGAGCGGCCAACGCCGCGGGCGGTTACGCCGTCACGGTGCGCATGCTAGAGATGTTTGAGAAGAAGCCCGGCAAGGGGGGTGGTCAGTGATGGACCTCATCCAGGCGGCCTACTTCGTGGTGGCCATTCTCTTCATCGTGGGCCTGAAGCGCATGGCCCACCCCACCACCGCAAAAAGCGGCATCGTCTGGGCGGGATGGGGCATGGTCCTGGCCGTGCTGGCCACCTTCTTCTGGCCCGGGATGGGGAACTTCGCCCTCTTGCTCCTGGCCGTTCTCCTGGGCTCGGCGGTGGCCTGGTGGGCGGCCGTGAAGGTGGCCATGACGGACATGCCCCAGATGGTGGCCATCTACAACGGCATGGGGGGTGGGGCCGCCGCCACCATTGCCGCCGTGGAGCTTTTGAAGGGGGCCTTTGAAAACCAGGGGCTCATGGCCCTGGCCATCCTGGGAGGGCTGATCGGCAGCGTGGCCTTCACGGGAAGCCTCATCGCCTTCGCCAAGCTCCAGGGGATCATGAGAAGCCGCCCCATCCTCTTCCCCGGGCAGAAGGTGGCGAACGCCCTGCTCCTGGCCGCGACCTTCCTCTTGGGGCTTTCCCTCCTTTGGAACGACGCCACGCCCAGCATCGTCCTCTTCTTCCTCCTGGCCTTGGCCTTCGGCATCCTCATGACCCTTCCCATCGGCGGCGGGGACATGCCCGTGGCCATCTCCTTCTACAACGCCTTCACGGGGATGGCCGTGGGCTTTGAGGGCTTCGCTGTGGGCAACCCCGCCCTCATGGTGGCGGGCACCCTGGTGGGGGCGGCGGGCACCCTCCTCACGGTGCTCATGGCGAGGGCCATGAACCGCTCGGTCTGGAGCGTGCTGGTGGGGGGCTTTGGGGTGGAGCAGGAGGCTTCCGAGGTCAAGGGGAGCCTCAAGCCCATTGACGTGGAGGACGCCGCCGTCATGCTGGCCTACGCCAGCAAGGTGGTCTTCGTGCCGGGCTACGGCATGGCCCTTTCCCAGGCCCAGCACAAGGTGAAGGAGCTGGCGGACCTCCTCGAGGCCCGCGGGGTGGAGGTGAAGTTCGCCATCCACCCGGTGGCCGGGCGCATGCCCGGGCACATGAACGTCCTCCTGGCGGAGGCGGGGGTGGACTACGACAAGCTCAAGGACCTGGAGGAGATCAACCCCGAGTTCCCCACCGTGGACGTGGCCGTGGTCATCGGGGCTAACGACGTGGTGAACCCGGCTGCCCGCCGCCCGGGAAGCCCCCTTTACGGCATGCCCATCCTGGACGTGGACAAGGCCAAGAACGTCATCGTCATCAAGCGCGGGCAGGGCAAGGGCTTCGCCGGGGTGGAAAACGAGCTCTTCTACGCCGACAACACCCGCATGCTCTACGGGGACGCCCAGAAGGTCCTCACCGAGCTGACCCAGACCTTGAAGAAGCTCTAAGTGCCCACGCCTTCTGCCCAAGGCGCGCTCTTTGGGGCCCCCGTTGCGGCTTCCGCCGCAACGGGGTATACCACCCCATGCTGGCCCAGGCCAGCATGGGGGCCCCTAGGCGGGCTTCCCCGGGCCGGCAGGGCGAAGGAAAGCGGGATGAGTGGCCCCACCGCAGGGGGCTTCTTGACGCTTCCTGGGGCCTTTGGTATAGTGCTCTCTGCGGTCGGTCCGCGGTAGCTCAGCAGGTAGAGCGGCCGGCTGTTAACCGGTTGGTCGCAGGTTCGAGTCCTGCCCGCGGAGCCAGGTGGGGGCCCTCTGGGGCCCCCTGGGTCTTTTCTTGGGGAGGGGAAAGGGGTATAATCCCTTTTCGTGCGGCCTGCCGGGCCCGGAAGGGAGGTGGAGATGCGCAAGTACGAGGTGAACATCGTCCTGAACCCCAACCTGGACCAGACCCAGCTCGCCTTGGAAAAGGAGATCGTCGCCAAGGCCCTCGAGGCCCACGGGGCCAGGGTGGGGAAGGTGGAGGAGTGGGGGATGCGCCGCCTGGCCTACCCCATCGCCAAGGACGCCCAAGGCTACTTCCTCTTCTACCAGGTGGAGATGCCCGAAGACCGGGTGAACGACCTGGCCCGGGAGCTTCGCATCCGCGACAACGTGCGCCGGGTCATGGTGGTCAAGGCCGCCGAGCCCTTCCTCTCCAAGGCGTAAACTGTTCTCATGGCCAGAGGCCTGAACCAAGTATTCCTCATCGGCACCCTCACCGCCCGCCCGGACATGCGCTACACCCAGGGGGGGCTGGCCGTCTTGGACCTTAGCCTCGCGGGCCAGGACCTTCTTCTGGACGAGTCCGGCCAGGAGAGGGAGGTCCCCTGGTACCACCGGGTGCGCCTCCTGGGCCGCCAGGCGGAGATGTGGGGGGATGTTCTGGAGAAGGGCCAGCCCCTCTTCGTGGAGGGGCGGCTGGAGTACCGCCAGTGGGAGAGGGACGGGGAGAAGCGGAGTGAGCTCCAGGTGCGGGGAGAGTTCATTGACCCCCTGGAAGCCCGCCACCGGGAGACCGTGGAGGATGCCCGGGGCCAGCCCAGGCTTCGCCGCGCCCTGAACCAGGTCCTCCTCATGGGCAACCTCACCCGCGACCCCGACCTCCGCTACACCCCCCAGGGGACGGCGGTGGTGCGCCTGGGCCTGGCGGTGAACGAGCGCCGCTTGCGCACCGGGGAGGAGAAGACCCACTTCGTAGAGGTTCAGGCCTGGAGGGAGCTCGCCGAGTGGGCCGGGGAGCTTAAGAAGGGCGACGGGCTTTTGGTCATCGGCCGTTTGGTGAACGACTCCTGGACCAGCTCCAGCGGGGAGAGGCGCTTCCAGACCCGTGTGGAAGCCCTCAGGCTGGAGCGACCCACCCGTGGGCCTGCCCAAGCCGGCGGAAGCAGGCCCCAATCTGTCCAGACGGGTGGGGTGGACATAGACGAAGGACTGGAAGACTTCCCGCCGGAGGAGGATTTGCCGTTTTGAACGCGAAGGACGCCAAACCCAAGAAGGAGGCGCAAAAGCGCCCCTCCAGGAGGGCCAAGGTGAAGGCCACCCTGGGGGAGTTTGACCTGAGGGACTACCGGAACGTGGAGGTGCTCAAGCGGTTCCTCTCGGAAACGGGGAAGATCCTTCCCCGCCGCCGCACGGGGCTTTCCGCCAAGGAGCAGCGCATCCTGGCCAAGACCATCAAGCGGGCCAGGATCCTGGGGCTTCTGCCCTTCACGGAAAAGCTGGTGCGCAAGTAGGGGGTGAACGGTGAAGGTCATCCTCTTGGAACCCCTGGAGAACCTAGGCGACGTGGGCCAGGTGGTGGACGTGAGGCCGGGCTACGCCAGGAACTACCTCCTGCCCCGGGGCCTGGCGGTCTTGGCCACCGAGAGCAACCTCAAGGCCCTCGAGGCCAAGATCCGCGCCCAGGCCAAGCGCCTGGCGGAGCGGAAGGCCGAGGCCGAGCGGCTTAAGGAGATCCTGGAGAACCTCACCCTCACCATCCCGGTGCGGGCGGGGGAGAACAAGATCTACGGCTCCGTCACCGCCAAGGACATCGCCGAGGCCTTGGCCCGCCAGCACGGCATCACCCTGGACCCCAAGCGCCTCCAGCTTTCCAAGCCCATCAAGGAGCTTGGGGAGTACGTGGTGCCCTACAAGCCCCACCCCGAGGTGCCCATCCAGCTCAAGGTGAGCGTGGTGGCCCAGTAGGCGAGGACCCGGCAGGCCGCTCCCCGCCTCCCCAGGGCGGGGGGTTTCCTTGGCGAGGAGGTGGGGCCCGAGCTCTTCCAGGCTTCCCACCCCCGAGAGGGACAGGGTGAGCTCCAGCTCCGCCAAAAAGTGGTCCAGAAGCGCCCCCACCCCTTCCTCCCCGCCCAGGGCCAGGGCGTAGGCGTAGGGGCGTCCGAGGCCCACCGCCTGGGCGCCCAGGGCCAGGGCCTTAACGGCGTCGGCCCCGGTGCGGACCCCGCTGTCCATGAGGACGGGCACCCTGTCCTCCACCGCCCGGACCACGTGGGGAAGCGCATGCAGGGCGGCCAGGCTTCCGTCCACCTGCCTTCCCCCGTGGTTGGAAACGTAGACCCCGTCCACGCCGAGCTCCACGGCCCGGGCGGCATCCTCCGGGTGGAGGAGCCCCTTGAGGAGGAGGGGCAAGGCGGTGCTTTCCCGCACCCGCCGCACCTCCTCCCAGGAGAGTTCCGGATAAGAGTAGGTGGCCACGAAACGGCGCACCGCCTTCTGCATCTGGGAAAGGCCCAATCCAAAGCGCCTTCCCGCTTGCCTCAGGGCGAGGAGGTTCTGGAGGAGGACCCGCGTAGGCCTGGGCCTAAGGGCGGCGCCTTCTATGGGCTCCTCCAGGGCCTTGAGGAAGGCGGGGTCCGTGAGGTAGACGGCGAGGCCCTGCCCCTTCAAAAAAGGAAGGTGGCCGAGTTCCAGGTCCCGGGGGCGCCATCCCAGCTGGACCGTGTCCACGGTGAGCACTACCCCGGCGCACCCCGCCTTTTCCGCCCGGCGGAGGAAGCTTTCCACCACATTGGGGTCCGTGGAGTGGTAGAGCTGGAAGAAGACCAGAGCCTCCGGGTTCGCTTTCCGGGCCGCCTCCACCACCTGCTCCAGGGGGTAGGAGGCCTGGTTGGAAACCATGAAGGGGAGGCCCCTCTTGGCGGCGGCCCTTACGGCGGCGAGCTCGGCCTCGGGGTGGGCGAGCTCCAAAACCCCGATGGGGCAGAGGAAGAGGGGAGCGGCCCAGGCCCTTCCCAGGAGCTCTACCCGGAGGCCAGGCGGCTTGGCCCCCCGGAGCATCCGGGGGAGGAGGCGGAGGCGGCGGAAGGCCTCCCGGTTGGCCTCCATGGTCCACTCCAGGCCAGCCCCGCCCGCCACGTAGGCGAAGGCCTCCGGGGACATGCGCTTTTGGGCTTCCGCCTCGAGGGCGTCCGGGCGCACGGGGAGGGGAGGGCGCCTGCCCATGAGGCCTTCCAGGTAGATCCGCTGCTGCACCCTTCGTCCGATCATCCGCACCTCCCCAAGGGTTTGGCCGGGATTGTACCACCCCTGGGGGAGGGAGGTAAACTGGGTCCAAATGGGAAGGGCGGTCCTGGTCACGGGGGCGGGGAGCGGCATCGGCCTGGCCACGGCCCGGCTTCTTGCGGCCAAGGGTTTCCGGGTCTACGGGGGCGTGCGCCGGGAGGAGGATGCGATGCGCCTCCGCCAAGAAGGGGTGGAGCCCCTTCTTTTGGACGTGACCCGGGAGGAGGACCTCCTCCGGGCCAGGGGGCGGCTGGAGGGGGAAGGGGGGCTTTATGGCCTCGTGGCCAACGCCGGCCTCGCCGTGGCGGGGCCTTTGGAGCTGGTGCCGGTCTCCGCCTTCCGGGAGGCCTTGGAGGTGAACGTCCTCGGGGCCTTCGCCACGGTAAAGGCCCTCCTCCCCCTCCTTAGGGCCTCCCGGGGCCGGGTGGTCCTCATGGGCTCGGTCTCCGGCCTCGTGGCCCTGCCCCTCATGGGGCCTTACGCCGCCAGCAAGTTCGCCCTCGAGGCCCTGGCGGACGCCCTCCGGGTGGAGCTCCTCCCCTTCGGGGTCAGGGTGGTCCTCGTGGAGCCCGGCTCCGTGGCCACCCCCATCTGGGAGCGCTCCTTGAGGCGGGCGGAGGGCTACCTCGAGCCCCCGCCCCCCGGGACCGAGGGGGTCTACGGCCGCTATTTGGAGGTGGCCCGGGGGCTCGCCGAGCGCAACGCCCAAAGGGGTCTTCCCCCGGAGAGGGTGGCGGAGGCGGTCCTCAGGGCCCTGGAGAGCCCAAGCCCCAAGGCCCGCTACCTGGTGGCGCACCCCGCCCGGGCCCGGGAGACCCTTCTTTTGCGGCTTCTCCCCACCTCCTTGCGGGACCGGCTCATCGCCCGCTTCCTCGGAGCCTAGGGAGAGGCTTCCCGGGCTCACCCCGTAGCCCACCGGGCTCTTGTATGCTTAGGGCGTGGAGTTTCTGGTGGAGGACCTCGGCCTTCTGCCTTACGGGGAGGCCTGGGCGTACCAGAAGGCGGTACACCGGGAGGTGGCGGAGGGGAGGCGGCCGCCCACCCTCCTCCTCCTGGAGCACCCCCGGGTCATCACCCTGGGCCGCAAGGCCACGGGGGAGAACCTGCTTTTCCCCGAAAGCTGGTACCGTGAGCAGGGCTTTGAGCTCTACTGGGTGGAGCGGGGTGGGGACGTGACCTACCATGGCCCCGGGCAGCTGGTGGGCTACCCCATCTTCCCCGTGGGGCGGGAGGTGCGCCGCTTCCTCCGGCAGATTGAGGAGGCCATCGTCCGGGTGGCGGCGGGCTACGGCATCCCCGCCTACCCCACCCCGGGGTACGCCGGGGTCTGGGTGGGGGAGGACAAGCTCTGCGCCATCGGGGTGGCGGTGAAGGAGGGGGTAAGCTTCCACGGCTTCGCCCTCAACGTCAACACCGACCTCAACGACTTCACCGTCATCATCCCCTGCGGCCTCAAGGGGAAGGGGGTCACCTCCTTGGAGAAGCTTTTGGGCCGGAGGGTGCCCATGGAGGAGGCCAAGGAGCGGGTGGTGCGGGCCTTCGCCGAGGTCTTCGGCATGGAACCGGTGAGGAGGGAAGGGCATGAAGCCCAAGTTTGAAACGGTGGAGTTTCTCTCCCCCACGGGGGAGGTGGTGGAGCTCAAGGTGGTGAAGCGGGGCCTGGCCCAGGCCCGGCCCGAGCCCGTGGACCGGCACAAGCCCGCCTGGATCAAGGCCCCCCTGCACACGGGCACCCGCTACCAGGCCCTGAAGGCCATGGTGCAGGAGCTTAGGCTCCACACCGTCTGCCAGGAGGCCCTCTGCCCCAACGTGGGCGAGTGCTGGACCCACGGGACCCTCACGGTGATGATCCTGGGGGACATCTGCACCCGGGCCTGCAAGTTCTGCGCCGTCCACACCGGGAACCCCAGGGGCCTCGTGGACCCGGAGGAGCCCAAGAGGGTGGCCGAGGCCATCGCCCGCATGGGGGTGCGGTACGTGGTCTTAACCAGCGTGGACCGGGATGACCTTCCCGATGGGGGCGCCGCCCACTTCGCCGCCACCATCAGGGCCATCAAGGAGAGGGCCCCCGGGGTTTTGGTGGAGGCCCTGACCCCCGACTTCCAGGGGGACCTGGAGGCGGTGGAGACGGTCCTCGCGGCGAACCCCGAGGTCTACGCCCAGAACCTGGAGACGGTGCGCCGCCTCACCCCTAAGGTCCGGGACCCCCGGGCGGGGTACGAGCAGACCCTAAAGGTTCTCGCCCACGCCAAGCGGGTCCGGCCCGACATCCTCACCAAGTCTAGCCTCATGCTGGGGCTTGGGGAGACGGAGGAGGAGCTCCTCGAGGCCATGCGGGACCTGCGGGCCGCGGGGGTGGACATCCTCACCCTGGGCCAGTACCTGAGGCCCACCCCCGCCCACCTGCCCGTGGTCCGCTACGTCCCCCCCGAGGACTTCCAGAGGTACGAGGCCTGGGGGTACGCCCTGGGCTTTAGGGAGGTCTTCGCCGGGCCTTTGGTGCGGAGTTCCTACCGGGCGGACCGGGTCTTCCTGGAGGCCACCCAAAGATGAGCCGAAAGACGGCCCTTTTCCTCCTGGACCTCCTCGCCCTCCTCCTCTTCGCCGGGGTGGGGCTCCTTTCCCACGGCCAGCCCCTAAGCTTCGCGGGGCTTGCCCGGAATGTCCTTCCTGTCCTCTTCGTCTGGGTGCTCCTAAGCCCCTTCCTCGGCACCTACCGCCGCCCCACCTGGCAAAACCTCCTCCTCACCTGGGCCTTGGCCTTCCCCGCGGGGCTATGGCTTCGGCAGATGGTCTTTGGGGGGGGTTTCGGGGTGGGGTTTTTCGTCTTCTTGGCCGTGGCCATGGGTTTTAGCCTCCTCTTCTTCCTTCTCCTTCGGGGCCTCGCCAAAGCCCTTCGTCTCTGGTAAAAAGGGAACATGGAAAAGGTGGCCTTCCTCGGTCTTGGGGCCATGGGCTACCCCATGGCGGGGCACCTGGCGCGGCGGTTTCCCACCCTGGTCTGGAACCGGACCTTTGCCAAGGCTCTAAGGCACCAGGAGGCCTTCGGCTCCGAGGCCGTGCCCCTGGAGCGGGCGGCCGAGGCCCGGGTGATCTTCACCTGCCTCCCCACCACCCGGGAGGTCTACGAGGTGGCCGAGGCCCTCTTCCCCTACCTCCTAGAGGGCACCTACTGGGTGGACGCCACGAGCGGGGAGCCGGAGGCGAGCCGGAGGCTCGCCGAACGCCTAAGGGAGAAGGGCGTCACCTACCTGGACGCCCCCGTCTCGGGGGGCACCTCGGGGGCCGAGGCGGGCACCCTCACGGTGATGCTGGGGGGGCCCGAGGAGGCGGTGGAGCGGGTGAAGCCCTACCTGGCCTACGCCAAGAAGGTGGTCCACGTGGGCCCCGTGGGGGCGGGGCACGCGGTGAAGGCCGTCAACAACGCCCTCCTCGCCGTGAACCTTTGGGCGGCGGGGGAGGGGCTTTTGGCCCTGGTGAAGCAGGGGGTTTCGGCGGAGAAGGCCCTCGAGGTCATCAACGCCTCCTCGGGCCGCTCCAACGCCACGGAGAACCTCATCCCCCAAAGGGTCCTCACCCGGGCCTTCCCCAAGACCTTCGCCCTGGGGCTTCTGGTGAAGGACCTGGGCATCGCCATGGGGGTTCTGGACGGGGAGAAAGCCCCAAGCCCCCTCCTCCGCCTCACGCGGGAGGTCTACGAGATGGCCAAGCGGGAGCTGGGCCCGGATGCCGACCACGTGGAGGCCCTGAGGCTTTTAGAGCGCTGGGGCGGGGCAGAGATCCGCTGAGGTTGCTGGTCAAAGGTCCTCGTTGGGGATTCCCGGGGCTTGGGGGCGTGGAAAGGCGTCCCGGGTGTCGGACCTGCTGGCAGACAGGTCTAGGGGGCCCTTGAGGGCCATCCCCTGGGGTGAAGGCGCCGGGGGAGGGTTGACCTGCGGGTAACCTCCACTTACTCTGTTCAATATGGAGAACGAGTTGTCCTACGAAGTGGGACAAAACCTCCGTCGCCTGCGCCAGGCGCGGGGGCTCACCCTTTCTGGCTTGGCGGCCAAGGCCGGGGTGGCGAAATCGCTTCTTCACGCCTTGGAAGCGGGACGCGCTAACCCTACCTTGGCCACCCTTTGGGCCTTGGCTCAGGCCCTGGAAGTGCCTTTTGGCGAGCTGGTCCAGGCCCGTTCCGTGGGGGATGAAGGTGTGATGGTTCAGCTTGTTGAACAAACCCGGGGGCGGGCAGGGGAGCGGTTGGAGGTATACCGCATGGACCTCCTACCCCGTTCCGTGCGTTGGGCGGAGGCACACGAGCCTGGCCTCCGCGAGCGGGTCATTGGTTTAAAGGGCAGGGCCCGGGTGGGACCGCCTCCGGGCAGGGAGGTGGGGCCGGGAGAGGAGGTGGAGTTCTCCGGGGATGAACCCCATGTGTACGCCAGCGAAGAGGGGGCCAGCCTTCTGGTCTTTCTGCACTACCCCTTGCTTCCCCGGCCCAAAGGGGAGGCCGGGAGCCCGGAGAAAGCCTCCCTGGCCCTACGGGAGGTGAGCTTGGGGGTAGGAGGGTTAGTCTTGGAGGGTCGCTGGCTTGCCCCGGGGTTTCAGGAGGGGGTTTTTGTTCGTTGGGGCGCGAACCGCACCTACCTCTTTAGCCTCCCTTTGGCCCCCTTACCCCGCCTCGAGGCCCAGGGGCTTTTGGGCGAGGCCTTGGCCCTCCTCCATGTCCCGGCAGAAGATCTGAGGTCCTATGGGCAAAGCCCAAGCCTCCTTCTGCGGACCCTGGCTTGGGAGGGGTTGCTCCTTAAGGGGGAAGTGGCCGACCCGGTCCCCCTTCTCTTCCAAACCGTGCGGCCTCCTGCGGGTTCGTCGAAGGAAGAGAATTGGGAAAGTCGCGTCTCCGTGGACCTCTACGCCCGGGTGGAACTCCTCCATCCCGGCTACGCCAGGCAGCCCCTTCTTCTGGCCTATGGGTTGCAGGCCGTGGGCCTGGAGAGGGGAAGGTTTTTGGACGTGGGCACGGGGCCTAGGCATCATCTTCTCCTGCTCTTGGAGCTGTTGCCCCATCTGGAGCCGGTGGCGGTGGAACCCAGCCCGGCCTCGAGGCAGGCCTTGGCCCAGTTGGTCCCAGGCGTGGGGGTGTTGCCTGAGGATTTCACCCTTTTGGATTTGGAGGAAACCTTTCCTTTGATCGTCTGCGTGGGGGCCAGCCACCACATGTCCACGTGGCGCTTCTTAGAGAAGGCTTACCGGCTCCTGCCCCCTGGGGGCCTTTTGGCAGTGGCGGACGAATTTTTGAGCCCCTTCACCACCCGAAAGGAGCGGGCCCGGAACCTGGTGCTGCACCACACGGCCTACCTGCTCCCCTTCCCCTTAGAGGAAACGGAGGCCCTTTGGGCTTTACGCCTGCTAGCCCTACAAGGAGAGTCCCGAGGCCTTAGGGCATTGGCCGAGGAGGCTGAGCAAGACCTTGAAACACGCTCCGACCCCTTCGCTGCCTTTGCTCGGCTGGAGCTTCAGGCCCTTTTGGCCGGGCTGGACTACGAGGTGGAGACAAAGACCCATCCCCGCCGCTTTTTGGAGCTGGCCTTTGCCGTGGGCTTTGAACTAGAGCGCCACCACCGCCTGTTCGCTACCCACGGGAGCGGTCCTTGGGACGGGGGGACCCACCTCTTCCTCCTCAGGAGGTCCAGATGAGGCAGGGTCTGCAAGCGGCCTGGCCCATCGCCTTGGGCTATTTCCCCGTGGCCGTGGCCTTCGGCGCTTTAGGGGCCCAAGCGGGGCTCGGTCCCCTTTGGGTCCAGCTCACCTCCCTCCTGGTCTTCGCCGGGGCCAGCCAGTTCGCCCTGGTGGGGCTTTTGGCCCAGGGAGTGCCGCCCTTGTTGGCGGCCCTTTTGGGCCTTCTTCTCAACCTGCGCCACGCCTTCTACGGCCCCGCCTTAAGGCCCTACCTGAAGGGAGGTCCCCTGGAGGCCTTCTTCCTCACCGACGAGGTCTTCGCCGTGGCTTTGAGGGCCCTCCCGGGCCTTCCCCCGGGGGAAAGGCGGGGCTACTTCCTGGGCTTGGGCCTCGGCGCCTACCTCTCCTGGAACCTGGGCACCGCCTTGGGGGTCTTGGGGGCCCAGGGGCTCTTGGCCTTTCCGGGTTTGGGGGAGGCCCTTTCCTTCGCCCTTCCCGCCCTTTTCTTCCTCCTGGCCATGCCCCATTTAAAGAACCCCGTGGCCCTGCTGGCGGGCGGGGTGGCCCTGGGCTCTCACCTCCTGGGCCAGACGGCCTGGGGCCTCTTCCTAGCAGGGGTCATCGGGCTTCTTGGAGAGGGATTTGGCGAAAGGAGGCGTCCATGATCTTGGCCCTTCTCCTTCTGGCCCTGGGCACCTTTTTCCTCCGGTTCCTGCCCTGGCGGGCGGAAAAAGGTCTAAGGGCGGGCCAGTCGGGGCCCGCCTTGGTGGTGGCCCTTTTTCTGGTTTCCACCTTCGGCCCGCCCCCCTCTCCCGAGTGGCTCCGCGTCCTCTTGGCCCTTCTTGGTACCTACCTGGGCGCACGCCTTACGGGAAACCTCGGCCTCGCCGTCTTTCTGGGGGCGGGGCTTTACGGGTTTTTGGGCCTCCTCTAGCGGTTCAGGATGTGAATGGCCTGCTTGTGGAAGGCCTCCGCCGCCTCCATGAGCCCCTCGGAGAGGGTGGGGTGGGGGTGGACGGTGAGGGCGAGGTCGGTGAGCGTGGCCCCCATCTCCAGGGCCAAGGCGGCCTCGGCGATGAGCTCCCCCGCCTGGGGGCCCACGATGAAGACCCCGAGGAGGAGGTCCGTCTCCTCGTCCCCCACCACCTTGACCATCCCCTCGGCCCCGCCCAGGGTGAGGGCCCGGCCACTGGCGGTGAGGGGGAACTTCCCCACCTTCACCTTGTAGCCCGCCCGCTTCGCCTCCTCCTCCGTGAGGCCCACCCCGGCCCACTCGGGGGAGGTGTAGACCACGCTGGGGATCTGGTAGTCAAAGGCGCTGTCCTTGCCCGCGGCGTTCTCCGCGGCCACCAGCCCCTCCTTCATGGCCTTGTGGGCGAGGAGGGGCGGGCGGGCCACGTCGCCGATGGCGTAGACCCCGGGGGTGCCCGTCTCCATCCGGGCGTTCACCTGGATGAAGCCCTTCTCGTCCACCTTGACCCCGGCCTTCTCCAGGCCCAGGCCCTCCGTGCGGGGCCTCCGGCCCACGGCCACCAGGACCTTGTCCACTACCACCACCTCGCCCCCGCCGCCCTCCGCAGGCTCGAGGCGCACGTGGAGGCCGTCCTCCTTCTTCTCGTAGCCCACGGCCTTGGTCTTGGTGCGGACCCTGACCCCCTCCTTCTCCAGGGCGCGCCTTAGGAGGCCCGCGGTCTCGGGGTCCCCTTGGGGGAGGATCTCCGGCATGTACTCAATGAGGGTGACCTGGGAGCCCAGGCGGTGGTAGATCTGGCCGAGCTCGAGGCCCACCGCCCCCCCGCCGATGACCAGAAGCCTCCTGGGAACGCCCCCCTCCACCTTCAGGGCCCGGGTGGAGTCCCAGATGTCCTCGCCGAAGGGGAAGCCCTTGAGCTCTATGGGCTCGCTCCCCGTGGCCACGATGAAGGCCTTGGCCCCGTAGCGCTTCCCCTCCACCTCTATCTCCTTGGGGCCGGTGAAGCGGGCGAAGCCCCGGAGGAGGTCCACCTTGTTGCCCTTGAGGAGGCCCGCCACCCCGCCGGTGAGCTTCTTCACCACCTGGTCCCGCCAGGCCCCAAGCCTCCCCAGGTCCAGCTCCGGCTTGGCCTTTAGGCCAAAGCCCTCGGCCACCTTCAGGTGGTGCAGGGTCTCGGCGGCGTGGAGGAGGGCCTTGGTGGGGATGCACCCCACGTTGAGGCAGACCCCGCCCACCTCGGCGGCCTCCACCGCCAGCACCTTGAGGCCAAGCTGCGCCGCCCTTATGGCGGCGTGGTAGCCGCCCGGGCCCGTGCCGATGACGATGAGGTCGTATTCCATAGGGGTCATCCTACATTTCCAGAAGGAGCAGGTCGGGGTTTTCCAGGAGCCTGATGACCTCCCGGGTGAACATGGCCGCCTCCGCCCCATCCACCAGGCGGTGGTCAAAGGAGAGGGAGAGGAACATGATGTCCCGCGCCTTTATGGAGCCATCGGGCATGACCCAGGGCCGCTTCCTGATGGAGTGCACCCCCAGGATGGCGGCCTCGGGGAGGTTGATGATGGGGAAGCTCAGGGTGGCCCCCACGGAGCCGATGTTGGTGAGGGTGAAGGTGGACCCCGAAACCTCTTCCGGAGCGAGCCTCCCCTCCCGGGCCTTCTGGGAAAGCTCGGCGATCTCCCGGGCGAGCTCCAAGACGCTCTTCCGGTCCGCGTCCTTCAGCACGGGGACGATGAGGCCCCGTTCCGTGGCCACGGCGATGCCGATGTGGTAGTAGCGCTTGTAGACGATCTCCTGTCTCTCCTCGTCCAGGCTGGCGTTGAGGGCGGGGAACCTCTTCAGGGCCCGCACCACGGCCTTGACGATGAAGGGCAGGTAGGTGAGCCTGACCCCTTGGGCCTCGGCCTCGGGCTTTAGGCGCTCGCGCAGGTGGACGAGCTCCGTGAGGTCGGCCTCGTCCACGTTCAGGGTGCGCACCGTGTAGAGGTGGCTCTGCCAGAGCCCCTGGGCGATGGTGCGGCGGATGCCCCTAAGGGGCACCCGCTCCTCCAGGTGCTCATAGCCCTTGGGCGGGGCGTACCTGGGCGGGGGCGGGAAGCCGGAAGGAAGAGCCTGGGGCGCTCCCTCGGCCTTGAGAGGAGGAGCCGCCTGGGCCTTCTTCCCCTCGGCGTAGGCCCGCACGTCCTCCACCCTGATCCTTCCCAAAGGCCCCGAGCCCGGCACCTCCTCAATGGGGATCCCCAGCTCCCGGGCGAGCTTCCTGGCGGCGGGCACCGCCAGAACCCGGCCCGGAGGCCTGGTTTCCCCCTTGGGCTTTTCGGCGAGGAAGGGGTTTTTCACCGCCACCTGGGTGGTGTCCGGCTTGAAGAGGGAGAGGTCCTCCTTCTCCTCCTTGGCGGGAAGGCCGGGTTCCACGATGGAGCGCTCCTCCACCGCCTGGACCGGAGGGGCTTCCTTCACGCCCTCCACCGCCTCCCCGGGCTCGGCGAGGAGGGCGATGGGGGCGTGGACCTTCACCACCTCCCCCTCCTTGGCCAGCTTCTTCAGGAGCACCCCCTCGTAAGGGGAGGGCAGCTCCACCGTGACCTTGTCGGTCATGACCTCCACGAAGGGCTGGTCCTTCTTCAGGTAGTCTCCTTCCTCCACCAGCCACTTGAGGATCTCGCCTTCCACCACGCTTTCGGCGAGCTCGGGCATGAGGATTTCCTTGGGCATACTCCTCCTCTATAGGTCCAAAAGGCGCTCAAGGGCCTTGCGGTCTACGCCGCGGGCCTCCGCCACCGCCCTCAGGATTCCGGCCAAAGTACCTACCTTCAGCGGCCGGTGCAGGGGTATGGTGACGGCGTGTTCCTTTCCAGAGCATGCGCACGCGGCTTCCCGTTTGCCGTTCTACCTGGTAGTCCAGGTGGGCCAGTTTTTGGACGAGTTCCTCCCCGGTGAGGTCGCGGGGAAGCTTCACGGGACCAAGACCTCCTCGCGGACGAAGTGCAGGCGGATGATCGGGGGGGTTTCTTCGCCAAAGTGACACCGCACCGCGTCCCGCACCATCTCCTCGAGCTTCTCCCAGGTTTCTCCCTCCGTGAAGATGGCTTCTCCTAAGGCCCGGGCCACGAACCCCCCCTCTTCCGCCTCTTCCACCAAGAAGATGATTTCCCTCGGCATATCAGTAGTCTAGCGCCCGCTTGGCGGCTCCCAGGATGCGGGTCACCGTGGGCAGGTAGAGCTTGTCCTGGGCGTAGGGGTAGGGGGTGTCAAACCCCGTGGCCCGGAGGGGCGGGGCGAGGAGCATGTCCAGGATGTCCTCGGCGATGGTGGCCGCCACCTCGCTCAGGAAGCTTGCGTGGCGGGGGGCGTCGGAGACCAGGACGACCCTGCCCGTCTTGGCCACGGAGTTCATCACCGCCTCGTAGTCCCAGGGCATGAGGCTCCTTAGGTCCAGGACCTCGGCGGAGACCCCGGCCTTCTCCAGTTCCTCCGCCGCCTGCATGACCTCGGGCATCACCGTGCCGTAGCCGATGAGGGTGAGGTCCTTCCCCTCGCGCCTCAGGGCGGCCTTGCCCAGGGGAAGGGTGTAGTCCTCCTCGGGCACCTCCTCCTTCACCGAGCGGTAGAGCCTCTTGGGCTCCAGGAAGACCACGGGGTCCTCGTCTCGGATGGCGGCCTTCAGGAGCCCCTTGGCGTCGTAGGGTGTGGAGACGGCCACCACCTTGAGCCCGGCGGTGTGGACGAAGTGGGCCTCGGGGCTTTGGGAGTGGTGGTGCCCACCCTTCACCCCGCCCCCCGAGGGCATGCGCACCACCAAGGGGGCGGTGAACTGGGCGCCGGAGCGGTAGCGGAGCTTGGCCACCTGGCTTACCAGCTGGTCAAAGCCCGGGAAGATGTAGTCGGCGAACTGGATCTCGGCCACGGGCCTCAGGCCGTGGGCGGCCATGCCCAGGGCGGCTCCCACGATGGCCGCCTCGGAGAGGGGGGTGTCCAGGACCCGGTCGGGTCCGTACTTCTGGAGAAGCCCCTCCGTCACCAGAAAGACCCCGCCCCGCTTCCCCACGTCCTCCCCCAGGACCACCACCCGGGGGTCCTTGGCCATCTCCTCGTCCAGGGCCCGGTTCAGGGCCTGCACCATGGTCATGAGGGCCATACCCACCTCCTAAAGTTCCTCCTTGAGGAGGGCTTCCTGGCGAAGGAGGTGCCAGGGCTTCTCCGAGAGGACGTCCTCCAACATCCACTCCGGGGGCACGGGCCCGGCCTTCTCCGCCTCCTCGAGGGCGCGTTCCAGCTCAGCGCGGATCTCCTCCTTGAGGTCTTCTTCCCACTCCAGGTTCCACAGGCCTTGGGCCTCCAGGAAGCCCTGGAAGCGGAGGATGGGGTCCTTCTTGCGCCAGAACTCCACCTCTTCCTTGGGCCGGTAGCGGGTGTCGTCGTCGGCGGAGGAGTGGGGGCCATAGCGGTAGACCCGTAGCTCCACCAGGCTCGGGCCCTCGCCCCTGCGGGCCCGCTCCACCGCCTCCTTCACCACGTAGTAGCTGGCCAGCACGTCCATCCCGTCCACCAGGTAGCCGGGGATGCCGAAGGCGTGGGCCTTGTCGGCCAGGGTGGGGCTATGGGTCTGGTGGCGGTAGTCCACGCTGATGGCGTAGAGGTTGTTCTCGGCGATGAAGACCGCCGGGGCCCCCTGCACGGCGGCGAAGTTGATCCCGGCGTACCAGTCCCCTTCGCTGGTGGCCCCGTCCCCGAAGGTGCAGACCGCCACCTGCCCCGTGCGCAAGAGCTTCATGCTGATGGCGGCCCCGGCGGCCGGGGGCACGTGGGAGGCGATGGGGCTAGCCACGGTGAAGTAGTTGAGGGCCTTGGAGCCGGGGTGCTCGGGCATCTGGCGGCCCTTGTTGGGGTCGGCCCTCGTGGCCAGCATCTGGCCGAAGAGCTCCTTGGGGGGGATCCCCAGGGCCAAAGCCAGGCCGTGGTCCCGGTAGTAGGGGAAGACCCAGTCAAAGCCCCGCCTTATGGCGTGGGCGATGGCCACCTGGGCCGCCTCGTGCCCGGCGGCGGGGGCGATGAAGCTGGTCTTGCCCGTGCGGATGAGGATGGTGTAGCGCTCGTCCAGCATCCGGGCCGCCAGCATGTCCCGGTAGAGCCTTCTTAGCTTGTCCTCCTCGAGGTCCAGGGGAAAGTCCCCCAGCCACTCCCCCTTTTCCCCCAGGAGCCTTATGGGCTCGGGGGTGAAGGGCTGAAACCGGTGGGTGTCCTTGACCATGAGGCACCTCCTTGGGCGCTTTTGGCGCCGGAAAGCCCGCCCTGGGTAAGGGCCTTGGGCTCTTCGGGGTGGGGGTCGGGCCCACTTTCCCTTCGCCCCGAGTATACCCCCTTTGTGGTCCCGCGTTAGCATGGGGCTGTGCGCCTGCGGGTGGTGGCGGTGGGAAGGCCCAGGCTGGCCTACGCCGCTTTGGGTGTGGAGGAGTACGCCCGGCGCATCGGGCGGTACGCCCCCTTGGAACTTCTTTTTGTGAAGCGGCCCGAGGAGCTGCTCTCCCGGGCCCAGGGCCACTACAAGGTGGTCCTGGACGAGCGGGGAAGGCTTTTTTCCACGGAGGAGTTGTCCCGCCTCTTCCGGGGCTTTGAGGGGGAGCGGGTGGCCTTCCTGGTGGGGGGGGCGGAGGGGCATCCCCAGGCGGTGCGGCGGGAGGCCGACCTCCTCCTCGCCCTCTCCCCCCTAACCCTCCAGCACGAGCTGGCCCTCCTCGTCCTCATGGAGCAGCTCTACCGCGTCCTGACCTTGAGGGCGGGGCACCCCTACCACCGGCCATGACCTACAAGGCCTTTGTGAAGCTGGTGGAAAGGCTTTGGGAGGAGATCCCCGAGGACTTCAAAAGAGGCCTCCAGGGGGTGCACGTCCTCCCCGAGGCCAGGCCCGAGCCAGGGCTTGAGGGGGTGTGGCGCCTGGGGGAGTACCTGGACCCGGGGCCGCCCTCGGCCTTTGGGGGATTTGAAGGCCTCGGGCGGCACATCGCCCTCTACTACGGCTCCTTCCTGGAGGTGGCGGGGGAGGGGTTTGACTGGGAGGGCGAGGTGTGGGAAACCCTCCTCCACGAGCTTAAGCACCACCTGGAGTCCCTGGCGGGGCGGGACGACCTCGCGCGGGAGGACCTTAAACGCCTGTCCGCCTTTCGCCGGGGCGGGCCTCCTGGGGAGGGGTAGGGCTTTCCTCCTTCAAGGGCCTGCGCTCCTTGAAGCCCCCGGAGAGGGGATGGTAGTGGGCCACCTCGGGTTCCCCTTCCTGCCAGCAGAGGAAGACCACTTCGCCCCCAACGCGGGCGGGGAAGTCCACCAAGCCCCGGTCCAGGTCCTTGAGGAAGACCCCCAGGGAGGCCAGGTAGCGGGCGTCGGCCTCCAGGGCTCCCAGGAGGAAGCGGGCCTCCTCCTCCAGGGCTCTCCGCTCAATCCCCCGGGCCTCCGCAAGCCGCCTCTGGGCCTCCTGGAGCTCCTTGCGGTTCTGGCGCATCTCCTCCAGGACCCGGTGGATCTCGGGCAGGAGGGCATCCGCCTCTTCCTTGGTGAAGATGCGGGCGAACATACCTACCCCCATCCTAGCAGAAACGGTGAGGAAAATCTAAGCCTGGCTTACTCAACAAGGGGCAGAAGCTCCACCTCTCCCGCTCCCACCCGCGCCCCCCCCACCAGGAGGCTCCCGTCGGGGAGGACCTCCTCGGCCACGCCCTCCACTACGCCCCGCGCCGTGCGCACCCGCACGGGGCGGCCCAGGGTGTAGGAGGCCTGGCGGTAGCGGAGGAGAAGGGCCTCGGGGGTTTCCAGGAGGGGGAGGAGGGCTTCCAGCTTGAGGAGGAACCCCTCCAGCACCTCCCGCCGGGAAAAGGGGCCGAACTCCCGGAGAAAGGCCGCTCCTTTCGGGGCCCAGGCCACGTTGACCCCCACCCCCAGGAGGGCGTAGGCCACCTCCTCGCCCTCGGCCTTGGCCTCCAGGAGCACCCCGGCGAGCTTCCTGCCGTCCGGGGCGAGGAGGTCGTTGGGCCACTTGAGCCCCCCCACCCCCACCGCCTCAAAGAGGGCGAGGCCAGAGAGGAGGGGAAGGAGCCCCAGGGCGGGAAGGGGAAGGCCCGGCCTCAGGAGGAGGGAGAAGGTGAGGCTCGCTCCCAGGCGGCTTTCCCACCGCCTGCCCCGCCTACCCCGCCCCCTTTCCTGCACCTCCGCCAGGACCAGGGCCCCTTCCGGGGCCCCTTCCTCCGCCCAGGCCCGGAGGACGTCCTGGGTGCTCCCCACCCGGCCCAGGTAGCGGTAAGGCCTTCCCAGGCGGCCCTGGGGCCGGAAGAGGTGGGGGAGGGGGGTGCCCGGTAGGATGCGGTAGCCTTGGCGGGAGACCTCTACGGGATAGCCCTCGGAGAGGAGCCTCCTCGCCTCCTTGGAGATGGCGGCCCGGCTCACCCCCAAGGCCCCGGCCAGGGCCTCGCCGCTCTGGCAGGCCTCGGTGAGGAGGGCGAGAAGCCCCGGCATCAGGCCAGTTCCACCTGGGAGAGGTCCCCGAGGATGAGCCGGTGGGCCCGGGGAAGGCCGTGGCGGCTTTTCACCTGGGCCCCCACCCCCAGGATGCTCTCCTGCAGGCGCAAGGCCACGTCCTCGAGGACGGCGTGGTCCTCCAGGAGGGAGTACTCCACCTCCGAGCGCACCACCCGCACCCCCGGCCCCAAGGAGGTGAAGGGACCGATGTAGGCCCCCTCCACCACCGCCCCCTCCCCGATGAAGGCGGGGCCGATCACCGTGCTCTTCACCACCCTCGCCCCCTTCTCCACCACCACCCGGCCCGTGAGCTGGCTCGCCTCCACCTCCCCTTCCACCCGGGGGGAAAGCTCCTCCAGGAGGAGGCGGTTGGCGTCCAGAAGGTCGGTGGGGCGGCCGGTGTCCTTCCACCAGCCCTCCACCTCCACCCCCACCACCCGCTTCCCCCGGTCAATGAGGCCCTGGATGGCGTCGGTGATCTCGTACTCCCCCCGGGCCGAGGGCTTGAGGCCCTCTATGCTTTCCCAGATCTCCGGGCCGAGGACGTAGACCCCCGCCACCGCCAGGTCCGAGGGGGGGTCCTTTGGCTTTTCCAGAAGGCGGAGGATCCTTTCCCCCTCCATCACCGCCACGCCGAACTGCCGGGGATTTTCCACCCGCGCCAGGGCCAAGACGGCGCTCACCCCTTCCCGGAAGGCTTGGAGGAAGCGGCCGATGCCCTTCTGGAAGAGGTTGTCCCCCAGGTAGAGCACAAAGGGGCTGCTTCCCAAAAACTCCCGGGCCACGGCCACGGCGTGGGCCAGGCCCTGGGGCTCCTCCTGGAGGATGTAGCGCACCGGGTAGCCTCCTAGGGCTTCGCGGAGGTCCTTTTCCGTCTCCGGGGAGACCACCACCCCGATCTCCTCCACCCCGGCGGCCAAGAGGTTGTCCACGGCGTAGTGGATGATGGGCCGCCCCGCCACCCGGATCACCGGCTTGGGCCGGGTGTGGGTGAGGGGGCGAAGCCGGGTGCCGCGGCCTGCGGCCAGGATGAGTCCCTTCATGCCTGGGAGTATACCCCGTACAATAAGGGGGGAGATGTCCAACGCCCTCACCCGGGTGGCCTACGCCTACGACCGCCTCCGGGCCTACCCGCCCGAGGTGGCCGGGCGGATCGCCACGGCCCTGAGCCACGCCCTCCAGACCCGGGGGGAGGAGCCGGTTTTCCTGGAGCTCGGCGTGGGCACGGGGCGCATCGCCCTCCCCCTCATCGCCCGGGGTTACCGGTACATCGCCTTGGACGCCGACCCCGCCATGCTGGAGGTCTTCCGGCAAAAGGCCGCCGGGGTCATGCGCAAGGTGCGCCTTCTCCTTTCGGATGCCCGGGAGATCCCCCTGCCCGACGAGAGCGTCCACGCCGTGATCGTGGTCCACCTGTGGCACCTCCTCCCCGACTGGCCCAGGGCCCTGGCCGAGGCCCTGCGGGTCTTGAAGCCAGGGGGGGTCCTCCTGGAGGGGTGGGACCGGGTGGAGGCGGAGGCCGAGTGTCGTCTCCAGGAGAAGTGGCAGGCCCTGGTGGCCGAGGAGGGGTTTCCCGTGGTCCGGGGGACCCACGGCAGGCGGCTTGCGGAGGTGGAGGAGGCCTTAAGGCGCCTGGGCCTCAGGCCCAAGACCCGGGAGGTGGTGGCCTGGCGGGAGGAGCGTACCCCCCGGGAGGCCCTCGAGGCCCTGCAGGAAAGGCTTTACTCCTTCACCCACGCCGTGCCCCAGGAGGTCCACGAAAGGGCCATGTCCAGGCTTTGGGCCTGGGCCGAGGCCGAGTTCGGCGACCTGGACCGCCCCTTCCCGGTGGAAAAGCGCTTTTTCCTGCGCACCTCCCGCCTTTCCTGATGAAGAAGATCTATGTCCGCACCCCCAAAGAGGGCCTGGTGAACCTCACCCAGGCGGTGGAAGGGATTCTGGAAGGGCACACCGGCCTGGTCTACCTCTTCGTGCCCCACACCACCTGCGGCCTTACCGTGCAGGAGGGGGCCGACCCCGACGTGGCCCACGACCTTTTGGCGCGGCTTGCGGAGCTTGTTCCCCGTGTCCACCCCAAGGACCGCCACGCCGAGGGCAACACCCACGCCCACCTGAAAAGCCTCCTCACCGGGCCGTTTCTCCTCTTGCCGGCGGAGGGAGGGCGCCTGGTCCTCGGGCGGTGGCAGCAGGTGTTCCTGGCGGAGTACGACGGCCCCAGGACCCGGGAGGTCTGGGTGCGCCTTCTTTAAGGCCCCAAAAGGGCTTTCCTAGGCCTTTAGATAGAGGCCTTCGCGTCGCAGAACCCAGGCAGGGGGCTACACCCAGCGCACCTCTTGGACGCTTCTAACCCCCCTCAGGGCCTCCACTAAGGCCTCCCGTTCCCCGTCCTGCACCGTAAGGCGGAGGCGGATGCGGGCCAAGGGGCCCAGGATGCGGGTCTCGGAGCCCAGGGCGCTTTTCCCCGCCTCGGCCACCACCTGCATCACGTCCCGGAGGAGCCCGGCCCGGTCCTGGGCCAAGACCTCCAGGGTGGCCACCTTCCCCCCCACCCCTTCCCAGTAGGCCCCCAGGACCCGGTCGGCCTCGGGGCCCTGGAGGAGGCGGCGGAGGTTGGGGCAGTCCGCCCGGTGCACCGTCACCCCCCGGCCCCGGGTGACGAAACCCAGGATGCTGTCCCCCTTCATGGGCTCGCAGCAGGAGGCCAGGCGGATGGGAGCCTCCAGGTCCTGCTCCAGGCGGATGCCCCACTGGTTCTTGGGGGTGGCCTTGGGCTTCTCCGGCTTGAGGAGGGCCTTGGGGTAGAGCTTTTCCGCCACCTGCCGGGGGGTGATGCGGTTCAGGGCCAAGGCCAGGTAGAGCTCTTCGGGGGAAGGGGTGAGGCCCAGGCGCTTGGCCGCCTCCTCCAGCTGGCTGTCTGCGGGTCTTGGGAGGCCCTTGCGCTTGAGGTAGCGCTCCAGGAGCTTTTGGCCCCTTTCCAGGGTCTCCTGGCGCTCCTGGGCGCGGAAGTACTGGCGGATCTTGCTCTTGGCGGTGCGGGTCTTGGCGAACTCCAGCCAGCCCTTGGAGGGGTGGGCGTTCTTGGCGGTGAGGATCTCCACGATCTCCCCGTTCTGGAGCTCGTAGGAGAGGGGGACGATGCGCCCGTTCACCTTGGCCCCCACCATGTGGTGCCCCACCTCGGTGTGGATGTGGTAGGCGAAGTCCACGGGGGTGGCCCCCTTGGGGAGGTTGATGATCCTTCCCTTGGGGGTGAAGACGAAGACCCTCCCCCCCAGAAGGTCCCGGGTCACCGCCTCCACGAACTCCCGGGAGCTAGAGAACTCCTGCTGCCACTCCTGGATGTTCCTGAGCCAGGAGACCCGCCTTTTGAGCTCCTCGGGATCGGTGAGGCCCTCCTTGTAGAGCCAGTGGGCGGCGATGCCGTACTCCGCCACCCGGTGCATCTTCTGGGTGCGGATCTGCACCTCCAAGGGCAGGCCCTCCAGGGCGATGACCGTGGTGTGGAGGCTCTGGTAGCCGTTGGGCTTGGGCACGGCGATGTAGTCCTTCACCCGGCCGGGGATGGGCTGCCAGAGGGCGTGGACCAGGCCCAGGACGTGGTAGCAGACCTGCTTTTCCCTCACGTCCTCCTCTTTGGGGCTTGGCTTGGGGTCCAGGACCACCCGCACCGCCAGGAGGTCGTAGATCTGCTCCAGGGCCTTGCCCTCCCGCTCCATCTTCTTCCAGATGGAGTAGAGGTGCTTGGGGCGGCCCGTGACCTCAAAGCCCTTGAGCTGGGTCTGCAGGAGCTCGTCCCGCCTCAGGGCCTCCTCCAGGATGGCCGTGGCCCGGCGCACCAGGCGTTCCCGGGCCTCCTGGGTCTCCTGGAGGCGGGAGAGGAGCCCCTGGTAGGCCTCCGGGTGGAGGTAGCGGAAGGAGAGGTCCTCCAGCTCCCACTTGATCTGGTCCATGCCCAGGCGGTGGGCCAGGGGGGCGTAGATCTCCAGGGTTTCCTGGGCGATGCGCCTTTGCTTCTCGGGGGGCATGTGCTCCAGGGTGCGGAGGTTGTGCAGGCGGTCCGCCAGCTTGACGATGATGATGCGCACGTCCTCCGCCATGGCGATGAACATCTGGCGGAGGTCCTCGGCCCTTTTCTCCTCGCCCTCGAGGTTGGCCAGCTTGTAGAGCTTGCTGACCTTGGTCTCCCCCTCCACCAGACGGCGCACGGTGGGGCCGAAGCGCCGTTCCAGCTCCTCCCCGGAGACCCCGCAGTCCTCTATGGTGTCGTGGAGGAGGCCCGCGGCCAGGGTGTCGGCGTCCATGTGCAAGGAGGCCAGGATGGCCGCCACGGCCACGGGGTGGGTGATGTAGGGCTCCCCGCTTCTTCGCAGCTGGCCCCGGTGGGCCTCCTCGGCGAAGAGGTAGGCCCTATGGACCCTCTCCCGCTCCTCGGGGGACAGGTAGGAGAGGTGCGCCATCAGGTTTTCCCAAAGGGCTTCGCGGACGACCACTACCTTTAGTGTAGCACCCGCCCAATCCCCTTCAGGAGAGCTCCAGGAGGAAGGCCGAAAGGGCCGACCGTTCCAGGAGGGCCACCAGGGTCTTTCCCCTAAAGGGGGCGAGGACCAGGGCCTTTTCCCCGAAGACCAAGGCCGCGGGGCCCCGCCTTTGGGCGAGGGCCTCGTCCAGGCGGTCCAGGGCCTCCTTGAGCCGGAGGAGGGGCTCCTTGGGAAGGGGGAGCTCCCCTTCCTCCAGGTGGCCTAAAGCCTCCACCCCGGGCAGGCGGAGGCGGTCCAGGCCCTGGGGGGTAGGGGGGCCTCCGTCCAAGGCCCCCAGGAGGGCCTCCAGGTCCGCCCCCCCGAGTTCCTGGAGCACGGCCTTGGCCGCCTCCGCCTCCTTCTCCAGCTCCTTGAGGAGGGCTTCCGCCTGGGCCAGGGTGCCTTCCACCTGGAGAAGCCCCTTGGGCCCCAGGCGGGGAAGCTTTTCCTTGGCCCTTTGCAGCACGGAAAGAAGGGGCCTGAGGCGGCGGCCGGTATCGCTCTGGAAGCCCTGGAGGCGGGCGTAGGTCTGGAAAAAGGCGGTGAGGCGGGTGAGAAGCTCCTCCCGCTTGGCCTCCAGCCGCCTCTTCAGAGCCTGGAGGGCCCGGGCGATGGGGGCGGGGTTGGGCTCGGGCTTGGCCTTCTCCTCCTCAATGGCCCGTAGGAGCCCCTCCCCCCGAAGCCCCGGAAGCGCTCCGCCAGGGTCTGGAGGCGGGCGAGCTCCTCCAGGGCCAGCTCTCTGGCCTGGGCCCTGGCCTCTCCCAAGGCCTTCCGCAGGGCCTCGAGGCCCTGAAGGTTCCCCTCTTGGAGGGCCCTTTCCGCCTCGGCCCATAGCCCTTCCAGGCCAAGGCGCTGGGCCTCCCCCCTCAGGGCCTCCAGGGCCTGGGCCGCTTCCGCCATCTTGGCCTTTAGGGCCGCCTCCTCCCCCTGGGCCTTGAGGAGGGCGGCGTAGCGGGCCTTCAGCTCGGGAAGCCTTTCGGGAAGGGCCTCCGGGGAAAGGCTCTGGAGCTCTTTTAGGAGAGGGAGGAAGGCCCCGCCCCGCTCCTTAAGCTCTTGCCGCAGGGCCTCCCGCTCCCCTTCCAGGCGCCTGGCCTCCTCCTCCAAGCGCCTGGCCTCTTCCTCCAGGCGCCGAAGCTCCCCTTCCAGGGGAAGGAGGTCGGGGAGGCCCCCCTCCCTCAGGGTCTCCTCCGCCAGCCCCAGGGCGTTTTCCAGGGGGGCCTTGGCCTCCTGGGGGAGGGGAAGGGCCCGGAGGGCCTCGGAAAGCTGGATGAGCCTGGCCCGCCTTTCCGCCCTCAGGTCGGCCTCGGCCTCCTGGAAGGCCTTCTCCAGGAGAAGAAGCTTTTCCCCGGCGGGCCTTCCCGCCTCAAGGAGGGCCTCCACCTCGGAAAGGAGGGGGCTCACCGTGGACTGCTCCAGGAGCGGGGCGTAGCGGGAGAGGAGCCCCTCCAGCTTCCGCCTTTCCTCCTCCACCTCCAGGGCCTGGAGCCGCTGGGCGGCCTCCTCGGGGAGGGCCTCGAGGTCTATGACCAGCTCCCCTTCCAGCTCCCCCGCCTCCTCCACGGTGAGGAAGACATCCGTGGGGTGCTTGGGAGCCTCCTCCGCCGTTTCAAAGACCATCTCCGGCAGGGTGGGGGCCCGGGCCACGCTGGACTCCAGGAGCTTGCGCAGGTCCAGGGCCAGCCTCCTGGCCCGCTCCACCTCCGCCTGGACCAGGAGGCCCTCGGCCTGGGCCTGGCGCACCATGTCCACCAGGCTTTCCAGCCTGCGCACCTTGGGCCCCCCCAGGTGCCGGACCCTTTCCAGGCTCTCTTCCAAGTAGGCCAGGTCCTTGGCCTGGCGCAGGAGGGCCTCCTCCAGCTTCTCCTCCAGGGCCTCCAAAAGCCCCTGGGCCTCGCGGAAGAGCCTGGGGTCGGGCTCTTGGCGGAGGCGGTTTAGAAGGGCCCGGAAGCGGGCCACCTCCGGCCAGTCCACGTAGAGGCCGAAGCGCTTAAGGGCCTCCTCCAGGGCCTCGAGGCCGGGGGCTTCTTCCTTGAGGCGGGAGAGGACCTCCTCCACCACCCGCCTGGCCTCCCCTGGGCTCAGGCGGGCCTGGAGCTCGCGGAAGACGAGGCCCTTGAGCAGGGTCTCCCCGTCCTTGGGGGTGAGCTCGGAGGGGCGCTTGCCCAGGCGCTTCAGCCCCTCGTCCAGCACCGCATGGGCCCGGGGCCCCAGGTGGGGGCGGAGGGCCTCCAGGATCTCCCCGTGGATGTCCCGCATCCCCTTTAGCCTACCCCCTTTCCAGCCGGAGCGCCTCCCCCAGGTAGAGCTTGAGGTGGGGGTAGGGGATCTCTATGCCCTCCCGGTCCAGGCGGTTCTTGATGCGGCGGCGGAACTCCCGGGCCACGGCCCACTGCTCTGCGGGCTTGGTGTTGAAGAGGACCCGGATGACCACCGCGGAGTCCGCCAGGTTCTGGACGCCCAGGACCTCCGGGGAAGCGGTGAAGCGGTCCTGCCACTCGGGGTCCTGGGAGAAGCGCGCCACCTCGTCCCGGAAGACCTGCAAAACCCGGTCCAGGTCCTCCTTGTAGGCCACCCCCACGTCCACCACCGCCCGGCTCCACTCCTGGGTGAGGACGGTCACCTGGCGCACCTCGGAGTTGGGGATGAAGTGGACCCGGCCCTCCAGGTCCCGGAGCACGGTGAGCCTCAGGGTGAAGCGCTCCACCTGTCCCCCCACCCCGCCTATCTGGACGATGTCCCCCACCCCGTACTGGTCCTCCAGGAGGATGAAAAAGCCGTTGATGAAGTCCCGGAGGAGGTTTTGCGCGGCGAAGCTTAGGGCGAGGCCCGCCACCCCCGCCCCCGCCAGGAGGGCGGTGACGTTCAGGCCTAGGTTGGAGAGGAGCAGAAGCCCCCCCAGGAGGAGGACCGCCCCCTTGAGGACCGACTCGGACACCACCTTCAGGGTGCGCCGCCGCACGGCCTCCCGGGTGTGGACCCCTTCGGGGGAGGGAAGCCCCCGGAGGAGGATGGGGATGAGGCGGTAGCCCAGGAAGGCGAGGGCCAGGATGGACAGGGCGGAAAGCCCCCTTTCCCCAAGCCAGGCGGCCATCCCCTTTCCCCAGGAGCGGAAGGGCTCGTGGGGGAGGCCCAGGGCGTGGGCCAGGTAGCTCCCCAGAAGGAGGAGGACCACCCCCCACCAGAGGAGGCCCAGGGCGCGGAAGAAGCGGTCGTCCTTGTCCGTGGGGGTGAGGCGGCCCAAGGCGGCGAGGAGTCTGGCCCCGTACCGGCCCAGGAGCCAGGCCACCAGGAGGGCGAGGAGGGCTTGGAGCCAAGGCGCCATGGGAGCACTATACCCAAGGCCCCCGGGCCTTATAGTGAGGGGTATGGAAGGCCACCTGCCTGAGCCCACCTACACCCTGGAGGGCTGGCACGTCCTCCACGACTTCCGCCGTTTGGACTTCCCCCGTTGGCGAAAGGCCCCCTCGGAGGAACGCCGGGCGGCCTGGGAAGAGCTTTTGGACCTCATGGCCCAGTGGCGAAAGGCGGAGGAGGCGGGGCAGGGGTCCTTCGGCGTCTACCAGGTGGTGACCCAGAAGGCGGACCTCCTCTTCCTCAACCTCCGGGAAACCCTGGACCAGCTTCTGGAGCTGGAAAGGGCCCTCAACGGGAGCCTTTTCGCCCAGTACCTCCTCCCCGCCTACGGCTTCTACTCGGTGGTGGAGCTGGGAAGCCAGGAGAAGCCCCTGGACCCCGAGTCCCCCTACGTCAAGCCCCGCCTCACCCCCGTGGTGCCCAAGGGGGGGTACGTTTGCTTCTACCCCATGAACAAGAAGCGCCAGGGAGGGGACAACTGGTACCTGCTCCCCGCCAAGGAGCGGGCCCGGCTCATGAAGGCCCACGGGGAGACGGGCAGGAAGTACCAGGGCAAGGTCCTGCAGGTCATCAGCGGGGCCCAGGGCCTGGACGACTGGGAATGGGGGGTGGACCTCTTCAGCGAAGACCCCATCCAGTTCAAGAAGATCGTTTACGAGATGCGCTTTGACGAGGTCTCGGCGCGCTACGGCGAGTTTGGGCCCTTCTTCGTGGGCAGGTACCTGGGCGAGGAGGCCCTCGCCCGCTTCCTGGGCGTAAGCTAGGGGTATGGAGCGTTTCTGGGCCCTTGGGCTTTTCCGCCTCCTCCCCGAGTTCCGCCGCCTCGAGGCCGAGCACCAGGAGCACCTGAAGGAGGAGCTTTCCCTTCTCCTTGCCCGCTGGCAGGCCAAGGGAGGGTTTCTCGCCGCCTACAGCCTGGTGGGCTTTTCCGCCGAGGCGGACCTCCTCCTTTGGCAGGGAGCCCAGGACCCCAAGGCCCTTCAGGCCCTGCGCCGGGAGATGCACCGGGCCCGGATGCTGGGCTTTTTGGAGCCCGTGGGCCTCTTCCTGGACCGGGGGGAGGGTGGGCCGGGGGAAGGGGCCCTGGCGGTCTTCCCCTTTGGCCTGGAGGCTTCCCCTCCGGTGGGGGCCCGCCTCCTTTCCGGGCGGCAGGTGGCCCTGGTGGAAGGCCCCCTGGAGGCCCTCTTCCCCCTGGCCGTGGAGGAGGGGGGGTACCTGGGGGTGCCTCGAGGCTTCCGGGAAGCCCTGGACGACCTGGGGTAGGGAAGCCCCCTTCGGGCCCCTAAAGGGAGGCCCATAAGGCCAAGGCGACAAAGCCCAGGGCGCCCACCCCCAGGGTGAGGAGGGCGGCCTTCCGGGTCTTGGGGAGGATCACTCCCAGAAGAAGTCCCGTGAGGCTCACCAGGGCCAGGAAGAGGGCGGAGAGGTCCAGGAAGACCTTCCAGCCCCCCCTTGTGTCCCTTCCCTTGTGCAGGTCGTTGAGGAGGGCCACCAGGCCGTGTTCCGTCACCACCAGCCGGTAGGCCCCCGTTTGGGGGTCCACCTGGGCGTCGGCGGCGTAGCCTGGGGCCCGGAAGGAGATCCAGGCCTCCCCGCCGCTTTCCCCGTGGTCCGCCACCTGCCCCCTAAGGCCCAAGGCCCGCAGGTCCTCCGCCAGGCGGAGCCAGTCCAGGCCCTTTCCCTCCCCATAGGGGGCCCCGGGCAGGGTGCCGGAAGACTTCCTCGGGCTTCCCTCCCCGAACCACTCCGGGTGGTTCAGGGTGAGGCCGGTGACGGCGAAGAAGAGAAGGGTGAGGAAGGCGAGGAGGGAGAGGTAAAGGTGCAGGGTGCGGCTTAGGGTGTAAAGCCGACTCCGCCAGGGATGGGCCCTGGGCCTAGGCTTTCCGGCCGTAGTCAAGGGCCACCTCCTGGAGCTCCCCCTTAAGGGAGTAGGCCCGCTGGAAGGGCTTGTCCAAAAGTTCCACCTTTTCCCGGAAAAGCTCGTAGGGACCGTGCTCCCGGGCGTACTCCACGCAGACGTAGTAGGGGCCCTGGGGCACGGGCCTTCCCCTCTCGTCCTTGCCGTCCCAGGCCACCGTGTACCGCCCTGGGGGGCGGGTGGGGCCGGAGAGGGTGCGCATGGCCTGCAGGTCCCCTAAAAGGTAGTAGCGCCTTAGGGCGTCCCACCACCTCTCCCCCTTCCCCGGCATGAGGAAGAGGGCCAGGGTCCTCACCAGGTTGCCCCGCTCGTCCTCCACGTAGGCCGCCACGTAGGGGGCCCGGTAGCGGAAGCCCCCGCCCTGGTAGGCGAAGGCCACCTGGAGCTGGAACCCCTGGGGCCAGGGCTTCCCCGCCTGGGCCCGGGCGAGGCCCAGGGCCAGGGTTCCCGAGACCACCCTGAGAAAGCTTCTCCGGCTGTAGTAGCGCTTGAGCATCCTTCCCTCCTTATGGGCCTTCCACGGGGCCAGCGGGGCTAAAGAGGACCCCCTTGGCGCCAAAGGCCCGAAGCAAAGGCCAGGCCGCCTCCCCCAGGACGAAGAGGGCCTTGGCGAGGCCGTCCGCCAAGAGGGCGGAAGGGGCCAGCACCGTGGCCTGGAGGCCGAAGGCGGGCCTCCCGGTGCGGGGGTCCAGGAGGTGGCTTCCCTGGTGGCGCACCCCGCTGGTGGCCACCCCTCCTTCCTCCAGGCAAAGGCGGAAGGCGGGGCGGGCGTTGTCGGGGCCCAGGGGGTCCTCCACCAGGACCTCGGCGCGCCCGGGGCCCCTCCGGGCAAGGTCCCCGCCCAGGTTCACCAGGGCGGCCCTGGCCCCCGCCTTAAGGGCGGCCTCGGCGGCCTTGTCGGCGATGTAGCCCTTGGCCAGGCCGTCCAGGTCCAGGGGGGCGAGGACCTCCACCTCCTCCTCCAGGAACCGCAGGGCCTCTCCCCCCTCCCTTGGCGCCGGGTGGAAGGCCCCGCCCGTGGCCTCCTGGAGCCTCTTGGCAGCAAGGAGCACCTCCCGCATCTCCGGGCTTGGGCGGCCGCCTCCTTGGCGCACCAGCCGGGTGAGCTCGCTTTCCCGGTGGCGGCTCAGGATCCCTTCCAGCCTTTCCACCTCCCGCAAAACCGCCTGGAAGGCCTTCTGGGCCCGCCAAGGGGGGGCGAGGAGCTGCACCTCCAGAAAGCTGCCCAGGACCCCTTCCCACCTGGCCCCGTACCGGCCCATGGAAGGGAGGGTAAGGCCGGGCGGTTAGGTGGACGTTAGCGAGGGGGTTCCCCTGGGGTAACCCGGCCCTAACCGCCTAGGGCAATACTTAAGGGGTGCAGGTGCTCCTCTTGGAGGACGAGCCCCGCCTGGGCCAGGCGGTGGCCCGGGCCCTCGTGGCCCAAGGCTACGGGGTGCGCTGGGCGAAGGGCCTGGAGGAGGCCCGGGAGCTCTTCCTGGAGTTGGAGCCCCACCTCATGGTCCTGGACGTGCGCCTCCCCGAGGACCCTGACGGGGGCTTCCGCTTCGCCCGGGAGGTGCGGGAGGCGGGCTACAAGGGGCCCATCCTCTTCCTCACCGCCCGGGACGCCCTGGAGGACCGCGTCCAGGGCCTGGACCTGGGCGGGGACGACTACCTGGTGAAGCCCTTCCACCTGGAGGAGCTTTTGGCCCGGGTGCGGGCCCTCCTGCGCCGGGCCTCGGAGGTGAAGGCCTCCCGGGTGCGTTTGGGGCCCTTGGAGGTGGACCTGGCGGGGCGGGGGGTCTACCTGGAGGGCCGGCGGGTGGACCTCTCCCTGAAGGAGTTCGCCCTCTTGGAAGAGCTCCTCCTCCATCCGGGCCGGGTCTTTGCCCCGGAGGAGCTGGCGGAGCGGGTCTTCGGCGACCCGGAGAAGGTGGGGGCGGTGAAGGTTTACGTGCACTACCTCCGGCAGAAGCTTTTCCCGGAGGTGGTGCGCACCGTGCCCGGGGGGTACCGGCTTGGGAATGAGCCTTAGGACGCGGCTTGCCCTCTTCTTCGCCCTCTCCATCGGGCTTGCCCTCCTCTTCCAGGGGGCCTTGAGCTACCTGGCCTTCAAGGGCCTCCTCGAGGCCGACCTGGACCGTTCCCTCCTCTTCTACGTGCGGACCCTCTCCGAAGGGCGGCCAAGCCCCAGGGGGGAGTTCGCCTTCCGCCTGGTTCAAGGGGAGGCCAGGACGCAAAGCCCCAACTTCCCCGGCTTCCCCGAGCGCCCGCCCGGGGCCTACTGGTGGGAGGGGTGGCGGGTGCGGGTGCTGGAGGTGCCGGGCGGCCTCCTGGCCGTGGCCCGCTACGAGCCGGAGGCCCTCTTGGCCCTCGCCCGCTTCCGCCTGGCCCTCTTCGGGGTGGGGGCGGCCCTCACCCTGCTCTTCTCCCTTCTGGCTTCCCGCCTCGCCGGGGCCGCCCTGAGGCCCCTCGCCCACCTCACCCGGGTGGCCCGGCGGGTGGCCGAGTCCCAGGACCTTTCCCACCGGGTGCCCCCGGAGGGCGGGGGGGAGCTCAAGGCCTTGGCGGAGGCCTTCAACCACATGCTGGAGCGCCTCGAGGCCTTCCTGGAGCGGGAAAGGCGCTTCACCCGGGACGCGGCCCACGAGCTCAGGACGCCGGTGGCAGCGGCTTTGGCCCAGGTGGAGGCGGCCAAGGCGGGCTACCTCCCCCGGGAGGAGGCCCTTTCGGCCCTGGAGGAGGAGCTTCTCCGCATGAAGCGCCTGGTGGAGGCCCTCCTCGTCCTCGCCCGGGAGGGGCGGGTGGAGCGGGTGGACCTGGACCTGGCCGCCCTGGCCCGGGAGGCGGCGGAGGGCTTCGGCGTTCCTTACCGGGGTCCGGAAACCTTTCCCTACCGGGGAAACCCCCTTCTTCTTTCCCAGGCCCTCCGGAACCTCCTGCAAAACGCCTTCCTCCACGGGGAGGGGAAGGGGGTAGAGCTCAGGCTTAGGGTGGGGGAGGAGGTGGCGCTGGAGGTGAAGGACGAGGGGCCAGGGATGCCGGAGGAGGCCCTAAGGGAGGCGGGGAGGCCTTTCTTTAGGGCCTCGCCTAGGCCCGGCGAGGGGCTCGGCCTTTCCGTGGCCAAAAAGGTGGCCGAGGCCCACGGGGGGAGGCTGGAGCTCCTTCCCCACGCGCCCTCCGGCCTGGTGGCCCGGCTGGTCCTGCCCCTTCTCAGCGGAGCCGCTTCAAGGCCTCCTTGATGAGCTCCTGGGCCTTGGCCTTTGGGTTTCGGCGCAGGAGGTCCAAGACCACCGCCCGGGCCTGCCCCTCCTTGAACCCCAAGGCGGCCAGGGCCATCACCGCTTCCAGGGCGGCCTCGCTCTCCACCTTCTCCCCGGTGAGGAGGTGGGGGGGCACCTTGCCCTTGAGTTCCAGGGCGATGCGCTCGGCGAGCCTCTTTCCCACCCCGCTGGCCGAGGTGAGGAGGCGGGTGTCCCCCTCCGCCAGGGCCCGGGCGAGGAGCTTGGGGGAGAGGGCGGAGAGGAGGGCGAGGGCCACCTTGGGCCCCACCCCGCTCACCGAAAGGAGGAGCTTAAAAAGGGCGAGGCTTTCCTCCTCGGGGAACCCGTAGAGGAAAAGCCCATCCTCCCGCACCTGGAGGTGGGTGTGGACCCCCACCTCCTCCCCTTCCCGCAAGGCCTGCAGGAAGGGGCTTGGGGCCTGGACCAGGAAGCCCACCCCCCCCACCAGGAGGAGAAAGCCCTCTTCCCCCTTCCTGAGGACCCGGCCCTGGAGGTAGCGGATCATCGCCCTTGGAAGCGGGGCGGGCGCTTCTCCCGGAAGGCCCGCACCCCCTCCTCGTGGTCCTGGGTCCTCCCTGCCTGCCCTTGGAGGATGGCCTCCAGGGCCAGGGCCTCGGTGAGGGAGAGGCGGTAGGTCTCCAAAAGGAGCTTCTTGGTGAGGGCGTAGGCCCGGGTGGGGCCCTGGGCGAGCTCTTGGGCCAGGGAGAGGGCCTCCTCCATGAGCTTTTCCGCGGGCACCACCCGGTGCACGAGCCCCAGGGCCAAGGCCTCCTCGGCGGAGAGCCTGGGGGAGAGGAGAAGGAGCTCCTGGGCCTTGGCCAGGCCCACCAGGCGGGGGAGGAGGAAGCTTAGGCCCGAGTCGGGGACGAGGCCGATCCTTACGAAGGCCGTGGTGAAGCTCGCCTCCTTTGCCGCCAGGCGCAGGTCCCCCCAGAGGGCGAGGCTCATCCCCGCCCCGGCCGCGGGGCCGTTCACCGCCACCACCAGGGGCTTCTCCAGGCCGCTCAAGGCCTCCACCACCCGGTTGTAGCGGCGGAGGTGGGCCTCGTAGTCGGGCTTTTCCTCCCCGAACTCCAGAAGGTCCTGCCCGGCGGAGAAGGCCCTTCCGGCCCCCGTGAGGAGGAGGGCGCGCACCTCCCGGTCCTCGCTGGCCTCCTTTAGGGCGGCGTGGAGGGCGTCCAGGAGCTCGCCGGTGAGGGCGTTGAGCCTTTCGGGCCGGTTGAGGGTGAGGACCAGGACCCCGTCTTGTCGCTCCTTGAGGATCATGGCCCCATTGTAAGGGGGGAGCGCCCCCACACCGGTTTTTGGTGTAGCGTAGATGGAGGGGTGTATCGCCCCCGGGAGGCGAGGCATGGAGCTCACGCTGGAAAGCCAAGGTTACCTGGAGGCCCTCTACCGAACCTACCTGGAGGATCCCTTTTCCCTGCCGGAGGAGTGGCGGCGCTACTTTTCCGCCCTTTCCCTGGAGGACGGGCGACGAGAACCGCCCCTCCCGGCCGAGGCGGTGGATGCGGCCTTCCTCCTCAAGGTGGAGGCCCTGCGCCAGGCCTACCGGGAGTTCGGGCACCTGGCGGCCCGCATAGACCCCCTGGGGCGGGAGAGGCCGAGGCCTAGGACGCTTTCCCTGGAGGCCCACGGCCTCTCCCCTCAAGACCTGGGGAGGCCCCTTCCCCCCCTCTTCGGGGCCCCCACCTTAGGGGCGCTTCTTGAGCGCCTCGAGGCCACCTACCTGGGCCCGGTGGGCTTTGAGCTCGCCCACGTGGAGCCCGAGGAGAGGGACTGGCTTCTCGCCCGCCTGGAGGCTTCCTGGCCCAAGCCCGCCCCCGAGGTGCGCAGGCGGGTCCTGGAAAGCCTCATGCAGGCCAGCCTCTTTGAGGCCTTCCTCCAGCGCAAGTACCTGGGGGCCAAGACCTTCAGCGTGGAGGGCCTGGAAAGCCTCATCCCCCTCCTCAAGGAGGCGGTCTGGGAAGCGGCCAGGCACGGGGTGAGGGAGGTGGTGCTGGGGATGGCCCACCGGGGGCGGCTCAACGTCCTGGCCCACGTGGTGGGGAAGCCCTTTGAGCGCATCTTCCGCGAGTTTGAGGAGATCTTCCCCGAGGGCTACGCGGGGGACGTGAAGTACCACCTGGGCTTCTCCAGCGACCAGGAAACCCCCTTTGGCCCGGTCCACGTTTCCCTGAACTTCAACCCGAGCCACCTGGAGTTCGTGAACCCCGTGACCCTGGGAAGGCTTCGCGCCAAGCAGGACCGCTTCGGCGACCACAAGAGGCGGCGGGGCCTGGCCATCCTGGTCCACGGGGACTCGGCCTTCATCGGCGAGGGCATCGTCCAGGAGACCCTGAACCTCTCCGGGCTTCCCGGCTACCGGGTGGGGGGTACCCTCCACGTGGTGGCCAACAACCAGCTGGGCTTCACCACCCTGCCCTCGGAGTACACCTCCTGCCGCTACCCCACGGACATCGCCAAGATGGTGGGGGCCCCCATCTTCCACGTGAACGCCGAGGCCCTGGACGCGCTGCTCTTCGTCCTCTCCCTGGCCCTGGAGTACCGGAGCCGCTACGGCAAGGACGTGGTCATAGACCTGGTGGGTTACCGCCGCCGGGGGCACAACGAGACGGACGAGCCCACCTTCACCCAACCGGACATGTACGCCCTCATCGCCAGGCGCCCCGAGCCCTGGCGGGTCTACGCCGAGGGCCTCCTGGCGGAAGGGGTGGTCTCGGAGGCGGAGCTCAAGGCCTGGCAGGAGGCCTACCTGGAGCGGCTGGAGAGCGAGTTCGCCCGGGTGAAGGCCGAGCCCGGCCCCGTGGTGCCCCACGGGCTTTCCGGCCTCTGGCAGGGGTATGCGGGTGGGCCCGACCACCTGGTGCCCGAGGCGGACACCCGGGTGCCCAAGGAGGCCTTGAGGAACCTCCTGGTGCGCCTGGCCACGCCCCCTGAGGGCTTCCAGGTCCACCCCAAGCTCAAGCGCTTCCTCGAGGCCCGCCTGGAGATGGCCGAGGAAAAGCGTCCCGTGGACTGGGCGGCGGCCGAGGCCCTGGCCTTCGCCACCCTGGCGGTGGAGGGGCATAGGGTGCGCCTCACGGGCCAGGACGCCCTAAGGGGCACCTTCACCCAGCGCCACGCCGCCCTCTACGACTACCAGACCGGGAAGCCCTACATCCCCCTCCAGCACCTGGCCGAGGGCCAGGCGGAGGTGGAGATCTGGAACTCGCCCCTTTCCGAGGCCGGGGCCTTGGGGTTTGAGTACGGCTACAGCCTGGACTACCCCGAGGGCCTCGTCCTCTGGGAGGCCCAGTTCGGGGACTTCGTCAACGTGGCCCAGGTCTACATTGACCAGTTCCTGGCCAGCGCCGAGGCCAAGTGGAACCGCCTCTCGGGGCTCGTCCTCCTCCTGCCCCACGGCCTCGAGGGCCAGGGCCCCGAGCACTCCTCGGCGAGGCTGGAGCGCTTCCTCCAGCTCGGCGCCAAGGACAACCTCCAGGTGGCCTACCCCACCACCCCCGCCCAGTTCTTCCACCTCCTCCGCCGCCAGGTGAAGCGGCGGATCCGCAAGCCCCTCATCGTCATGACCCCCAAAAGCCTCCTCCGCCACCCCGAGGTGGTCTCCACCCTGGAGGAGCTGGCCGGGGGCCGCTTCCAGAAGGTCATCCCCGAGAGGGTCAAGGGGGCGAGGAAGGTTCTCCTCACCTCGGGCAAGGTCTACTACGACCTCCTGCAAAAGCGGCGGGAGCTCCAGGCCGAGGACGTGGCCCTCCTGAGGCTGGAACTCCTCTACCCCTTCCCCGAGGCGGAGCTTCAGGAGGCCCTGGGCTTCTACCCCAGGAAGGTCCCCGTGGTCTTTGTGCAGGAGGAGCCGGTGAACCAGGGGGCCTGGTGGTACCTCTCCGCCCGCTTCTGCGGGGAGGTCTACGGCCACCCCTTCTCCGTGGTGGCCCGGCCCGAGTCCCCAAGCCCTGCCGTGGGCTCCTCCAAGGTCCACAAACTGGAGCAGGAAGAGCTATTGGAAGAGGCCTTTAGGTGAGGGAGGTCAGCGTGCAGGAACTCAAGGTGCCCTCCGTGGGCGAAAGCATCGTGGAAGTGGAGGTCGGCGCTTGGCTGAAGCGGGAAGGGGAGACCTTCCAGGCGGACGAGCCCCTGGTGGAGCTCATCACCGACAAGGCCACCCTGGAGCTCCCCGCCCCCTTTGCGGGGACCCTGAAGCAGATCCTGAAGAGGACCGGGGAGACCGCCCGGGTGGGGGAGGCCATCGCCCTCCTGGAGGAGGGGAGGGTGGAGGCCAAGGCGCCCGCCGAAGCCCCCAAGGAGCCCTCCCCGGAGCCTCTTGCCATGCCCGCCGCCCTCCGCCTCATGCAGGAGAAAGGGGTTTCCCCGGAGGAGGTCCAGGGTACCGGCCTAGGCGGGCGGGTCCTTAAGGAGGACGTGATGCACCACCTGGAGGAGCGGGAAGCTCCCTCAAGGCCTGCCGAGCCCGCCCCACCTCCCCCTGCCCCCCCTCCCGCCCCCGCCGACAGGCCCTGGCGGGTGGACGAGGTGGTCCCCATGACCCCCCTGCGCCGCCGCATCGCCGAGAGGCTTCTCCTGGCCCGCCAGACCACGGCCATGCTCACCACCTTCAACGAGGCGGACATGTCGGCGGTGATCGCCCTGAGGAAGGAGCTCGGGGAGGCCTTCCAGAGGAAGCACGGGGTGAAGCTCGGCTTCATGAGCTTCTTCGTCAAGGCCGTGGTCCAGGCCCTCAAGGAGATCCCCGAGCTCAACGCCGAGATCCGCGAGAACCACATCGTCTACCACCGCTACTACGACATCGGCATCGCCGTGGGCGGGGGCGAGGGGCTGGTGGTGCCGGTGATCCGGGACGCCGACCGCCTCTCCTTCGCCGAGATAGAAAGGCAGATCGCCGACTTCGCCGAACGGGCCCGCACCAAGAAGCTCAGGCCCGAGGAGCTCACGGGAGGCACCTTCACCATCACCAACGGGGGGATCTACGGCTCCCTGAACTCCACCCCCCTCCTCAACCCGCCCCAGGTGGGGATCCTGGGCATGCACGCCATCCAGGAGCGCCCCGTGGCCCGGGAGGGCCAGGTGGTGGTCCGGCCCATGATGTACCTGGCCCTCTCCTACGACCACCGCATGGTGGACGGGCGGGAGGCGGTGACCTTCCTCCGCCGGGTGAAGGAGCTCATTGAGAACCCCGTGAGGCTCCTTCTGGAGGTGTAGGGTGTACGACCTCCTGGTGATCGGAGCCGGGCCCGGCGGGTACGTGGCCGCCATCCGGGCGGCCCAGCTGGGGATGAGGGTGGGGGTGGTGGAGAAGGAGAAGGCCCTAGGGGGGACCTGCCTTCGGGTGGGGTGCATCCCCTCCAAGGCCCTCCTGGAGACCACCGAGCGCATCTACGAGGCCAAGAAGGGCCTCCTCGGGGCCAGGGTGAAGGGGGTGGAGCTGGACCTTCCTGCCCTCATGGCCCACAAGGACAAGGTGGTCCAGGCCAACACCCAGGGGGTGGAGTTCCTCTTCAAGAAAAACGGCATCGCCCGCCACCTGGGCAGGGCCCGCTTCCTCTCGGACCGCAAGGTCCTGGTGGAGGAGACGGGGGAGGAGCTGGAGGCCCGCTACATCCTCATCGCCACGGGGAGCGCCCCCCTCATCCCCCCCTGGGCCCAGGTGGACTACGAAAGGGTGGTGACCTCCACCGAGGCCCTCGCCTTCCCCGAGGTGCCAGAGAGGCTTGTCGTGGTGGGGGGCGGGGTGGTGGGCCTCGAGCTCGGGGTGGTCTGGCACCGCCTGGGGGCGGAGGTCACCCTTCTGGAGTACATGGACCGCATCCTCCCCACCATGGACCTCGAGGTCTCCCGGGCGGCGGAGAAGGTCTTCAAGAAGCAGGGCCTCGCCATCCGCACCGGGGTGCGGGTCACCGCCGTGCTTCCCCAGGGAAAGGGGGCGCGGGTGGAGCTTGAAGGGGGCGAGGTCCTGGAGGCGGACCGGGTTTTGCTGGCCGTGGGCCGGAGGCCCTACACCGAGGGGCTCGCCCTGGAAAACGCCGGGCTTGCCCCCGACGAAAAGGGCCGGATCCCCGTGGACGAGCACTTAAGGACCCACGTCCCCCACATCTACGCCATAGGGGACGTGGTGCGGGGGCCCATGCTGGCCCACAAGGCCAGTGAGGAGGGGATCGCCGCCGTGGAGCACATGGCGAGGGGGTTCGGCCACGTGGACTACCAGGCCATCCCCAGCGTGGTCTATACCCATCCCGAGGTGGCCTCCGTGGGCTATACCGAGGAGGAGCTGAAGGAGAAGGGCATCCCCTACAAGGTGGGGAAGTTCCCCTACTCCGCCTCGGGCCGCGCCCGGGCCATGGGGGAGACGGAAGGGTTTGTTAAGGTCCTGGCCCACGCCAAGACGGACCGGATCCTGGGGGTCCACGGGATCGGGGCCAGGGTGGGGGATGTTCTGGCCGAGGCCGCCTTGGCCATCTTCTTCAAGGCGAGCGCCGAGGACGTGGGCCGCGCCCCCCACGCCCACCCCTCCCTCTCCGAGATCCTCAAGGAGGCGGCCCTGGGGGCGTGGCAGCGGCCGATTCACCTCTAGTACCCTTGTTTGCACCCCGTGCCGGCGCAAGCCAGCACGGGGTGGTATAAAACCCCCTCCTGGCGCGCGCCAGGAGGGGGGAGCGGGGTCCCCTTAGAAGGCCGGCGGGGTGGCGTTTAGGCCTACGCCGATCCGGTAGAAGTAGCCTAGGCCCTGCTGGCCGTTGGTCTCCTCGAGCTTTAGGTAGTAGGTGCCCGTTTGGGAGGCTTGGTAGGAGATTTGGGCGGGGCTCGTGGGGCTTTCCTGGGCGCTTTGGAGCGTGGTGGTCCCGTCCGGGGCGAGAAGGGTGAGCTTCACCGTGCCCAGGCCCCCCACCAGGCGGCTTGCCGCCTGCAAATCCAGGGTTTGCCCTCCCTGGAGGGGAATCGCGTAAACGTCCACGTCCGGGCCCCCTTGGGACAGGCCGAACTGGGCCAGGTTGTTGGAGTCAAAGGCGGCGCTCAGGGTGAAGGACGGGGGGAGAGGTCCGAAGAACTGGGCAAGGTCTGTGGCCGTCTGGAACGTATCGTTCCGGGCTGGCGGGTTCCCCGGGGTGACCTCGTGGGTGACCTCGTAGGGGTCCGCCTGCTGCCTTAGTACCGCGAGGGCTTCCCCCCCGGGGAGGACGCTCACCGCTCCCTGGACGGGGTCCTCGCTGCCCCCCAGGAAGATCTGGCTCGGCCCGCCCACCAGCACCTGGTACTGGCCCGGGGGGCTTTCCAGGAAGAGGGCCGGGCCCGCGGGGCTGGTTTGGGCGTACATCTGCTTGCCGCTTTGGTGGACCAGGGTGACGTTGCTGAAGGGGACGGAGGGGAGGAGGTCGGTGGTGACCAGGCCCCCTAGGCCGAGGCGGGCGTCGGAGCCTTTGTTGAGCACCAGGATCCCGATCTGGCTCCCGGGAGGGGGGAGCTGGCTCGGGCTTTGCAGGCCCCGGGCCATCTGAACCGCCCGGCCCACGTTGACCCGGCCCGCCCCCATTCCGGCGACCACATCCGCGGGCCCCTGCACGGGGTCGGCTGTCTGTTGGAGGATCCGGAGCACCTGGTAGGGGGTGGGGTTGAGCCCGTTATCCCTGAGCACCTGGAGGACCACCGCGGCCGAGCCGGCCACCACCGGCCCCGCCGCCGAGGTGCCGCCGAAAAGCCAGGTGCCCGTCCCCAGGTTGACAAAGGTGGTGAGGACGTCCTCGCCCGGGGCCGAGAGGTCCACCCAAGGACCGTAGGTGGAAAAGCCCGTCTTCTCGTCGTAGGGGTTGGTGGCGGCCACGGCGATGAGCCCGGGAAGGCCGGAGGGGAGGTGGTAGGCATCGCGGTAATCGTTGCCCGCGGAGGCCACCACGATGACCCCGTGGAGAAGGGCGTAGTCAAAGGCCTCCTTGAGGAGGTAGCTGTACCCTCCCCCGCCCCAGGAGTTGTTGAGCACGTCCACCCCGTGGTCCACCGCCCAGACCAGGGCTTGGGCCACCCCGAAGTCCCCCGCGTACCCTCCGTTCTGCCCTCCAAAGATGACCAGGGGCCTGAGGCGGGCGGCGGTGCTCGGGTTGCCGTTGCCCCCGGCCACCCCCGCCACGTACTGCCCGTTGTTGGAGAGGGCCGCAGCCATCCCGGCGGAGCCCGAGCCGTGGGTGTCGCGGCTTTGCTGCCCCTGGAAGGGGGCAGTGGGGGCGAAGGCCTGGAGGGTGAAGGCGTTGAACCCGGGGAGACACCGGGTGCGGGCAGGCTGGTCGCAGAGGTCAGGGTGGCTGCGGTCAAAGTCGGTGTCCACGATGCCGATGGTCACCCCCCGGCCCACCCCGCCCTGGTCCCAGGCTGCCGGGGCCCCGATCTTGGGGATCCACCACTGTTGGGGGAGGAGGGGGTCGTTGAAGGCCGCCTGGGGGGCGATCCCCTGAGCGGCAGTCCTGGGGTTGGGCAGGGGGATGGGGCTTCGGTCAAAGCGGTTGGGCTCGGCGTACCGGGCCAGGCCCAGGATGCGCCGGGCGGCCTCGGCCTGGTCAAGTCCCGAGGGGAGTTCCAGAAGGGCGGCCTTGAGCTCGGGCAGGGTGGCGATCACCCGCGCCCTAAGGAGGCGGGACACCGTCTCGAGGTTCCCCTCGTCCCGGTAGCCCACCACGAGTTGCCGCTCGGGGGGGGTGGCCAGGGCGGGGTTGAGGGGGGCCGGACCTTCCGAGGCCCGCTGGCCCAGGTTGCCGCAGGCGGCCAGAAGGCCGGCCAGGCCGATGAAGAGGCTGGTTAGAACCTTCCGCATACTAGTAGCTCCCATCTCCGGTCACGAACTCGTTCCACTCCCCGGTGCAGACCGGGCCGCCAAAGTTGCAGGCCTGGAGGGGAAGGAACACGTTCCAGAGGTCCTGGGCGATGGAGATGGCCTCTATCCGGCTCGGGTTGCTGGGGTCCAGGCCCACCGCCGCCGCTGAGAGGTCAAAGGAGTAGCTGTGGAAGGCCTCGAGGCGGGGCAAAACGGCGGAGCCGTCCTGGTTGTAGGCCACGCTGTAGGTGTTGCCGTTCACCGTGAGGGTCTGGTCGCTGAACAGGAGGCCGTTGTGGAGGCTGTAAGGCGCCCAGATGAAGAACTCGCCCTGCTGGGGGTAGTCCAGGAGGAAGGGGGCGAAGAGGCGGAGGTCCCCCACCTTCTGGCTTACGCTCCAGGAGAGGGTAGGGGTGACCGAGACCCCGGTGGCGTACTTGGCCGGGCTCAGTAGGTGTACGGTGAAGCGGTCCAGGGGCGTGGTGGCGAGCACGGGGCCCTGGGCCACGTTCTGGCCCACCGCATCCACCCGGTAGTAGACCCGCTGGCCTACCCTGAGCTCGGGGCTGGCGTCGTTGTAGGACCGGGCGGCCCCCCTGAGGGTGGCGATCTTGGTGAAGTTTTGCCCGTCAAGGGAGCGGTAGACCTCAAAGCGGTCGGGGTTAGTACCGCTGTATGCCCAGGAGAGCTGTACCCAGAGGGTGCTATCCGGGCTTGGGGCCCCTTCCAGCCGCACCTCCTCCGTGCCCGGCAGGCGGAGCACCGCCGGCTTGGGCGTCCCGTAGAAGCCGATGGCCTGGGCCAGGGTGACGGCGAGGACCTGGAAGTTGCTAACCGGAGTAACGGCGGGGTTTGCGAAGCTCTGGCTGAAGTTCAGGTAGTAGAGGCGGTGGGTCCGGTTTTCGTTCACATCGTAGACCACCACCTCAAAGGTGGTGGGGCCGCTGATGCCAGCCACGCTGGCTCCCGAAAGGGTCTGGTTTCCAGTGTCCGGGCCGCCAATGTCGGCGGTCCAGAGGAAGCGCGGGCTGGTGAGGAAGCCCGAGCCGGGGGTTTTCCCCAGGGCCGCGTAGATGTAGCGGATCATGTTGCCCGCGCCCTGGGCCTGGGCCTGGATGCGGAAGGGGACGCACCCCTGGGCCTGGGTCACCGTGGAGAAGTCCTGCCCTGCGGGAAGGTTGCCGCACCCTCCGGCCCCGGTGGTGACGGTGAGCTGGGGCGGGGCGGTGGGGAGGCTCGGGTTTGCGGCCTGTTTCTGGATCACCTGGATGGGGCCCAGGTTCCCCTGGAGGAGGAGGTTCTCTATGCGGCTACCGGCATAGCCCGGCTTGGCGAAGTTCAGGTGGTAGGTTCCCGGGGGAAGGTAAAGGGTGAAGGCGCCGTTGCTGTCGGTCACGGTTGCGGCGGGTAGCCCATCCACGGTTACCGTGCTTCCGCCTACTGGGGCCCCGGCGTTGTTGTCCACCACCAGGCCGGTGAGGGTGCTGGTGCCGAAGACCACCGCGACCGAGGCCATCCCCTTGTTCCCCGCCGCATCATAGGCGTTGACCTGAAGGGTGCTGGCCCCCGGGTTCAGGGTGACTTGGAAGCTGAAGGAAACGCTACGCCCCGGGGTGATGGACACTCCCTGCTCCGGCCCCCCGTTGAGCTGGTAGGTGATGCGGGTAACCCCCACGTTGTCCTGGGCCGTACCCTGAACGGTCACGCTGGGCGTGTTGAGGGTCTGCCGGTCCACGGGCTGGGTGAGTACGACGGTGGGTTTGGTGGTGTCGGAAGGTGCCTGGCCGCAGGCGGCCAAGACCACCCCTAAAGCCGCCATAAGCCACTGCCAGCGCTTCATGTCCCACCTCCTCTGGCGCTCCTGTGCTGGAGCCCGGGAAGGGTGCTCCTAAAGCCTACACTGCCTTTTTTCATAAGCGCTACCTCCTCACTTTCTTTTCGGCCAAATTCTATCTTGGACCCTCTGGCCTGTCAAGGGGGCAGGGTTGTATACTTATGCACGCCCCCTTCGGGGGTAGACTGGGAGGGACATGAAGATCGTCTTGGCCTACTCCGGCGGACTGGACACCAGCATCATCCTCAAGTGGCTCAAGGAGACCTATGGGGCCGAGGTCATCGCCTTCACCGCGGACATCGGCCAGGGGGAGGAGGTGGAGGAGGCCCGGGAAAAGGCCCTGAGAACCGGGGCCTCCAAGGCCATCGCTTTGGACCTCAAGGAGGAGTTCGTCCGGGACTTCGTCTTCCCCATGATGCGGGCGGGGGCGGTGTATGAGGGCTACTACCTCCTCGGCACCGCCATCGCCAGGCCTTTAATCGCCAAGCACCTGGTGCGGATCGCCGAGGAGGAGGGAGCGGAGGCCATCGCCCACGGGGCCACGGGGAAGGGGAACGACCAGGTGCGCTTTGAGCTCACCGCCTACGCCCTGAAGCCCGACATCCAGGTGATCGCCCCCTGGCGGGAGTGGCGCTTCCAGGGCCGAAAGGAGATGATCGCCTACGCCGAGGCCCACGGCATCCCCGTGCCCGTGACCCAGGAGAAGCCCTACTCCATGGACGCCAACCTCCTGCATATTTCCTACGAGGGGGGGGTCCTGGAGGACCCCTGGGCCGAGCCCCCTGAGGGGATGTTCCGCATGACCCAAGACCCCGAGGAGGCCCCCGACGCTCCGGAGTACGTGGAGGTGGAGTTTCATGAGGGCGACCCCCTGGCGGTGAACGGGAAGAGGCTTTCCCCGGCGGCCCTCCTGCAAGAACTCAACGGGATCGGGGGGCGGCACGGGGTGGGCCGGGTGGACCTGGTGGAGAACCGCTTCGTGGGCATGAAGTCCCGGGGAGTCTACGAGACCCCGGGGGGGACGATCCTCTACCACGCCAGGCGGGCGGTGGAAAGCCTCACCCTGGACCGCGAGGTCCTACACCAAAGGGACCTGCTCTCCCCCAAGTACGCCGAGCTCGTCTACTACGGCTTCTGGTACGCCCCGGAGAGGGAGGCTCTCCAGGCCTACTTTGACCACGTGGCGAAGGCGGTGACCGGGGTGGCCCGGCTCAAGCTCTACAAGGGCAACGTCTACGTGGTGGGGAGGAAGGCCGAGAAAAGCCTTTACCTCAAGGACCTGGTCTCCTTTGACGAGGCGGGGGGTTACGACCAGAAGGACGCCGAGGGCTTCATCAAGATCCAGGCCCTGCGCCTTCGGGTGAGGGCCTTGGCGGAGAGGAAGGGCCATGGCGCATAGGACCTGGGGCGGGCGCTTTGGGGAGGGGCCTGATGCCCTCGCGGCCCGGTTCAACGCCTCCCTTCCCTTTGACCGGGCCCTTTGGCGGGAGGACCTCTGGCAGAACCGGGTCCACGCCCGGATGCTTAAGGAGGTGGGCCTTCTCACCGAGGAGGAGCTAGAGGCCATCCTCCGGGGCCTGGACCGGATAGAGGAGGAGATAGAGGCGGGCACTTTCCCCTGGCGGGAGGAGCTTGAGGACGTGCACATGAACCTCGAGGCCCGCCTCACGGAGCTCACCGGCCCCCCGGGGGGCAAGCTCCACACCGCCCGTAGCCGCAACGACCAGGTGGCCACCGACTTGAGGCTCTTCCTCCGGGGGGCCATAGACGAGCTCCTGACCCTTCTCCTTGAGCTCCGGCGGGTCCTGGTGCGGGAGGCGGAGAAGCACCTGGACCCCCCTCACGTCCTCCCCGGCTACACCCACCTGCAACGGGCCCAGCCCGTCCTCCTCGCCCACTGGTTCCTGGCCTACTACGAGATGCTGGGGCGGGATGGGGGAAGGCTGAGGGACGCCAGGGAGCGCCTCAACGAAAGCCCCTTGGGGGCGGCGGCCCTGGCGGGGACGGGCTTTCCCATAGACCGCCACTTCACCGCAAGGGAGCTTGGCTTCCGGGCCCCCATGCGGAACTCCCTGGATGCGGTGGCCTCGAGGGACTTCGCCCTGGAGGTCCTCTCCGCCCTAAACATCGGCATGCTCCACCTCTCCCGCCTCGCCGAGGAGCTCATCCTCTTTAGCACCGAGGAGTTCGGCTTCGTGGAGATCCCCGACGCCTTCGCCACCGGGTCTTCCATCATGCCCCAGAAGAAGAACCCGGATATCCTGGAGCTCGTCCGGGCCAAGGCGGGGAGGGTCCTGGGGGCCCTGGTGGGGCTTTCCACCGTGGTGAAGGGCCTCCCCCTCGCCTACAACAAGGACCTCCAGGAGGACAAGGAGCCCCTCCTGGACGCCCTGGCCACCTACCGGGATAGCCTCAGGCTCCTTTCCGCCCTGCTCCCGGGGCTTAAGTGGAAGCGGGAGAGGATGTGGCGGGCGGCGGAGGGGGGCTTTGCCCTAGCCACGGAGCTCGCGGACTACCTGGCGGAGAAGGGCCTTCCCTTCCGGGAGGCCCACCACGTGGTGGGGAGGCTGGTGAGAAGGCTTGTGGAGGAGGGGCGGGCCCTGAAGGACCTCACCCTGGAGGAGCTAAGGGCCCACCACCCCCTCTTCGCCGAGGACGCCCTCCCCCTCCTCCGGCTGGAGACCGCCCTCCACCGCCGCCGCTCCTACGGGGGGACGGCCCCCATGGCGGTGCGGGAGAGGCTAGAGGAGGCCAAGAAGGAGGTGGGCCTTGATTGAGGCGGGCCTTCCCCTGGCCACGGTGGCCCTGCCGGAGGTGCGGCGCCAGGCGGGGGTGGAGCTGAGGAGGGCCAGGCTGGGCGACGTGGACGCCATCTACTGGCTCATCCGCTACTGGGCGGAAAAGGGCCTGATGCTGGTGCGGAGCCACAGCCACCTCTACGAGAACATCCGGGACTTCCTGGTCCTCGAGGACGAGGACGGCCACATCGTGGGCACCGTGGCCCTGCACGTCCTCTGGCGGGACCTGGCCGAGATCCGGGGCCTTGCCGTGCACCCCGGGCGCCAGGGGCAGGGCCTCGGGCGCTGGCTGGTCCTGGGGGCGGAGAGGGAGGCCCGGGACCTGGGGCTTCCCCGGGTCTTCGCCTGGACCCTCCAGGTGAACTTCTTCCGGGGCCTAGGCTACCGGGTGACCACGCGGGAAGCCCTCCCTCCCAAGGTGTGGAGCGAGTGCAACGCCTGCCCCTTCTACGAGAACTGCCGGGAGATCGCGGTCATCAAGGAGTTTTCCCTGGGGGGCTAGAATGGACGGGATGGGCACCCTAACCCGCTACCTGGAGGAGGAATGGCCGGAGTGAAGGAGCGCGCCGTTTTGGTCTTGGAGGACGGCACCGTCTACCACGGCTACGCCTTCGGCGCCCGGGGGAAGACGGTGGGGGAGGTGGTCTTCAACACCGCCCAGACCGGCTACCAGGAGATCATGACCGACCCCAGCTACCACGGCCAGATCGTGGTCATGACTTACCCCCACCAGGGCAACTACGGGGTGAACGTCTACGACATGCAGTCCAACCGCCCCTGGGTGAGGGGCTTCGTGGCCAAGGAGTTCAGCCGCGTGGCCTCCAACCCCCGGGCCCAGCAGACGCTGGGAGAGTTCATGGGGTTCTACGGGGTGGTGGGGATTGAGGGCATAGACACCAGGGCCCTGGTGCGGAAGATCCGGGAAGGGGGGGTTTTAAAGGGGGTCATCGCCCACGCGGGCCTATTTGGCGCCCCCGACCACGCCTTCACCCAGGAGGAGCTTGCGGCCTTGCGCCAGGAGGCCAAGAGCTGGACGGACATTGACGGCCGGGACATGACCCCAGAGGTCTCCACCCCCTTGCCCTACGCCTGGCCCACCTTAAAGAGCGGGCGGCGCATCGTGGTCATGGACTTCGGCATCAAGCACGCCATCGTGGAGAACCTGGCCGCCCTCGGCTTTGAGATCCTGGTGGTCCCCGGGAAGACCCCGGCCCACCAGATCATGGCCTTAGAGCCCCACGGCCTCCTCATCTCCAACGGCCCCGGCGACCCCACCATGCCCCGCTACGCCCACGAGACCATCTGGAAGCTCATGGGGCTTCTGCCCACCTTCGGCATCTGCCTGGGACACCAGCTTTTGGCCTTGGCGGCGGGTGGGCGGACCTTCAAGATGAAGTTCGGCCACCGGGGGGCGAACCACCCGGTGAAGAACCTGCAGACGGGGAAGGTGGAGATCACCAGCCAGAACCACGGCTACGCCGTGGACATAGACTCCCTCAAGGAGTTCCGCCCCACCCACGTCAACCTCAACGACGGCACCCTGGAGGGCATGGCCCACGCCCGCTACCCCGTCTTCTCCGTCCAGTACCACCCCGAGGCCGCCCCCGGGCCCCACGATGCCCTCTACCTCTTCCGCCGCTTCCTGGAGGAGGTGGAGGCCTTCCACGGGGCCACGGGGCTTCCCGTGGAAAAGCAGCGGCCGGACCAGCACGGGATTTAGTAGTCCATCCCCTGGATGTTCCCCTCCTCGTCCACGTCAATGCCCAGGGCCTGGGGCACCTTGGGCAGGCCGGGGAGGGTTTCAATCCCGCCCATGTAGACCACCACGAAGCCCGCCCCCAAGCGGCACCGGAGGTCCGTGACCCGCACGGTGAAGCCCTGGGGGCGGCCCCGGAGCTTGGGGTTGTCGGAGAGGGAGGTGGCCGCCTTGGCCATCACCACGGGTAGGCCCTCGCACCCCTCCTTCTTGGCCGCCTTCAGGGCCCTTTTGGCCTCCTCGCTCCACTCCACGCCGGAGGCTCCGTAGACCTGGGTGGCGATGGCGGCCACCTTTTCCTCCAGGGGCGCCTCGAGGGGGTAGAGGGGCCGGTAGGCGTGGGGCAGGGCCAGGGCCTCCAGGACCCTCTCGGCGAGGGCCATCCCCCCCTCCCCTCCCCTGGCGTAGACCTCGCTTAGGGCGAAGGGGAGGCCCCTTTCCTCGGCGAAGGCCCGCACCAGGGCGATCTCCTCCGGGGTATCGCTGGGGAAGCGGTTGAGGGCCACCACGGGCGTGTAGCCGAAAAGCCGGACGTTTTCCGCATGCTTTTCCAGGTTGGCCAGGCCCCGCCGCACCGCCTCGAGGTCCGGCATCTCGTAGGCGTCCTGCCCCCCGTGGTAGCGGAGGGCCCTTATGGTGGCCACCAGGACCACCGCCTCGGGCACGAGGCCCGTGGTCCGGGCCACCACGTTCATGAACTTCTCCATCCCCAGGTCCGTGGCGAAGCCCGCCTCCTGCACCACGTAGTCCGCAAGACCCAGGGCGAAAAGGCTCGCCCTCAGGGAGTTGGTGCCGTGGGCGATGTTGCCGAAGGGCCCCATGTGGACGAAGGCCGGGTTGCCCTCGGCGGTCTGCACCAGGTTGGGGAGGAAGGCCTGCCGCAGGAGGGCGGCCATGGCTCCTACCGCCATGAGGTCCTTGGCGTAGACCGGCTTGCCCTCGTAGGTGAAGCCCACCCGCATCCGCCCCAGGCGCTCCTTCAGGTCCCGGAAGTCCCGGGCCAGGCTCATGAGGGCCATCACCTCGCTGGCCACGGTGAGCTCAAAGCCCCCTTCCCGGGGCACCCCGTGGGCCTTGCCCCCCAGGCCCAGGACGATGTGCCTTAGGGCGCGGTCGTTCATGTCTATGGCCCGCTTGAGCTCTATGCGCCTGGGGTCAATCCCCAGGGCGTTCCCTTGGTGCAGGTGGTTGTCCAGGAGGGCGTTTAGAAGGTTCACGGCGCTGGTTACGGCGTGGAAGTCCCCGGTGAAGTGGAGGTTGATCTCGTGCCGGGGCTCCACACGGGCCCTTCCGCCCCCCGTGGCCCCCCCTTTAACCCCGAAGACGGGGCCTAAGGAGGGCTCCCGCAGGGCCAGGGCCGCCCGCTTCCCCAGGCGCCACAGGGCGTCCACCAGGCCGATGGCCGTGGTGGTCTTGCCCTCGCCCGCCGGGGTGGGGGTGATGGCGGTGACCAGGATGAGCCGCCCCCTGGCCTTCGGGGGCTCTCCCAGGACCTTGGCCATGTGGGGGCCGTAGGGGTAAAGCCTCTCCCGGCTTAAGCCCAGTTTGGCCGCCACTTCCTCTATGGGCAGTAGGGTGTCCTTAACGATCACGGGGTAAGCTTACCCCACCCCCCTAGGGAGAGAAGTCCCGGTTGCCCCCGGAGAGGAGGAGGACGAGGGTCCTGGGGAGCCCCTTGCCGTGCTCCAGAAGGGCGGCCAAGGGCAGGGCCCCGGTGGGCTCCACCACCTGCTTGGTGCGGGTGAAGAGGAGGCGCTCGGCCTCGAGGATGGCCTCCTCGCTCACCGTGAGGATTCCGTCCACCCTCTCCCGCAGGATGGGAAAGGTGTGCTGCCCCAGGCCCAAGGTCCTCACCCCATCGGCCCGGGTCTTGGGGGCTTCGGGAAGCCGCACGATCCTCCCCGCTTCCAGGCTCCTTTTGGCGTCGTCCGCAGCCTCCGGCTCCACGCCGTAAACCAGGGTCCTGGGGGAGAGGGCCTTCACCGCCGTGGCCACCCCGGCCAGGAGCCCCCCGCCCCCCACAGGAGCCAGGACGGCCCCGGGGAAGATCCCCATCCGCCCCGCCTGGGCCATGAGCTCCAGGCCCGCCGTCCCCTGCCCGGCCACCACCAGGGGGTCGTCAAAGGGGTGGATCAGGGCGTACCCCGTCTCCTCCCGTAGGGCCCGGGCCACCTCCTCCCGGTTCTTTGCCGTCACCCCTTGGTCCACCACCTCCGCCCCGTAGGCCCTGGCGCAGGCCTTCTTGTAGGGGCTCGCCTCCTCGGGCATGACCACTAGGGCCTTCACCCCGAGGATCCTGGCGGCGTAGGCCACCCCCTGGGCGTGGTTCCCGCTGGAGACGGCGAGGAGTCCCTTGGGGCCTTCCAGGGTGAGGGCCTTGGAAAGCGCCCCCCGGGCCTTGAAGCTCCCGGTCTTCTGCAGGTGTTCGGCCTTGAGGAGGAGGCGCTTGCCCAAAAGCTCGTCCAGGAGGCGCGAGGTGAGGAGGGGGGTGCGGTGGGTGTAGGGGGCGATGCGGTGGAAGGCGGCGTGGATCTCGGCCAGTTCCATGCCTCCATCTTGCCAGGTGGACACCCTGGCCTTTTCGCGCTAGAGTGGGAAGGGTATGGACTTCCTCTACACCCTGGTCATCCTCCTTTACCTCGGCGTGGCGGGGCTTTTGGTCTACCTGGTCCTGGCGCAGGAGCCCAAGCAGGGGGCGGGGGACCTCATGGGGGGGTCAGCCGACCTCTTCTCCGCCCGGGGGGTCACGGGGGGGCTTTACCGCCTCACCGTCATCCTGGGGGCGGTCTTCGCCCTCTTGGCCCTCCTCATCGGCCTCTGGCCCCGTTGACAAGAAGTCCTCCCCCCGGTACCATAGGCGTTGCCTGGGGCCGTGGCGCAGTTGGGAGCGCGCCTCAATGGCATTGAGGAGGTCAGGGGTTCGAATCCCCTCGGCTCCACCAGGAAAGCCCCCCGCAAGGGGGGCTTCGGCTTGCAGGAGGCCCAAGGGTTGGGTATAGTGAAAGACCGGTAGGGCCCGAGGGCCCCAAAGGGGAGGCCATGTTCGCGATTGTCAAGACGGGTGGGAAACAATACCGGGTGGAGCCTGGCTTGAGGCTGAGGGTGGAGAAGCTGGCGGCCGAGCCCGGGAGCCAGGTGGAGCTTCCCGTCCTTCTCCTGGGGGGCGAGAAGACGGCGGTGGGAACGCCTTACGTGGAGGGGGCCAAGGTGGTGGCCGAGGTCCTGGTACACGGCAAGGGCAAAAAGGTCACCATCGCCAAGTTCAAGGCTAAGGTGCAGTACCGCCGCAAGAAGGGGCACCGCCAGCCCTACACCGAGATCCTCATCAAGGAGATCCAGGGGTGAGCCATGGCGCATAAAAAGGGACTTGGTTCCACGAAAAACGGCCGCGACTCCCAGTCCAAGCGCCTGGGGGTGAAGCGGTTTGGCGGTCAGGTGGTGCGGGCGGGCCACATCCTGGTCCGCCAGCGGGGGACCCGCTTCAAGCCGGGTAAGAATGTGGGCATGGGCCGGGACTTCACCCTCTTCGCCCTGGTGGACGGGGTGGTGGAGTTCCAGGACAAGGGGCGCCTAGGCCGCTACGTGCACGTGCGCCCCTTGAGCTAAGGGGCCTTGGCCTTTCAGGACGTTCTCCATATCACCGTCGCCGCCGGCCGGGGTGGCGACGGCGCCGTTTCCTTCCGCCGCGAGAAGTTCGTGCCCAAGGGGGGGCCGGACGGGGGCGACGGGGGGCGGGGAGGGAACGTCTACCTCAGGGCCCGGGGGAGCGTGGACTCCCTTTCCGGGCTTTCTAAGCGCACCTACAAGGCCAAAGACGGGGAGCACGGCAAGGGAAGCGGCCAGCACGGCCGCGCCGGGGAGGACCTGTACATTGAGGTGCCTCGAGGCACCCGGGTCTTTGACGCCGACACCGGGGAGCTCCTGGCCGACCTCACCGAGGAGGGCCAGGTGGTCCTGGTGGCCCGGGGCGGGGAGGGGGGGCGGGGGAACGCCCACTTCGTGACCCCCACCCGCCAGGCCCCCCGCTTCGCCGAGGCGGGGGAGGAGGGGGAGAAAAGGCGGCTTCGCCTGGAGCTCATGCTCATCGCTGACGTGGGCCTGGTGGGCTACCCCAACGCCGGCAAGTCCAGCCTCCTCGCCGCCACCACCCGGGCCCACCCCAAGATCGCCCCCTACCCCTTCACCACCCTAAGCCCCAACCTGGGGGTGGTGGAGGTCTCCGAGGAGGGGCGCTTCACCCTGGCGGACATCCCGGGGATCATTGAGGGGGCAAGCCAGGGGAGGGGCCTGGGCCTGGAGTTTCTGCGCCACATCGCCCGCACCCGGGTCCTCCTTTACGTTCTGGACGCTACGGAGGAGCCCCTCCTCGCCCTGCGCACCCTCCGGCAGGAGGTGGGGGCCTACGACCGGGGGCTTCTCCTGCGGCCGAGCCTGGTGGCCCTCAACAAGGTGGACCTCCTTTCGCCGGAGGAGGTCAAGGCCAGGGTGGCCGAGCTGGCCCGGGAGGGGCTTCCGGTGGTCCCGGTAAGCGCCCTCACCGGGGAAGGGCTTCCCGGGCTAAAGGAGGTCCTTTGGAACCTGGTGCAGGCCACCCCCGCCCCCGAGCTCCCCAAGCCCGCGCCCCGGACCGAGGTGAAGGCAGGGGTGGAGGTGGTGCCCTTGGAGGAGGGGGTGTTTGAGGTACGGGCCCCCGAGGTGGAGCGCTACCTCAGGCGCCTCAAGGGGGATCTCCTGGAGGCCGCGGGGTACCTCCAGGAGGTGTTCAGGCGCCACGGGGTGGAGGCCGCCCTCAGGGCCAGGGGGGTGCGGGCGGGGGACGTGGTGCGGGTGGCCGGGCTGGAGTTTGAGTACATCCCGGAGGGGTAGGTGCGCCTGGGCCTCTTTGGTGGGAGCTTTGACCCCATCCACCTGGGGCACCTCATCGCCGCCAGCGAGGCGGCCAGCGCCCTGGGCCTGGACCGGGTGCTCTTCGTGGTGGCCGCCCGGCCCCCCCACAAGACCCCGGTGGCCCCTCCGGAGGCCCGCTACGAGATGGTCCTCCTGGCCACGGGGGAGGACGGGCGCTTCGCAGCCTCGAGGCTGGAGCTGGACCGCCCGGGGCCAAGCTACACCGTGGACACCCTGGAGGAGGCCCGAAGGCTCTTCCCAAGGGACGAGCTCTTCTTCATCACCGGGGCGGACGCCTACCGGGACGTCCTCACCTGGAAGGAGGGGCGAAGGCTCCCCGAGCTCGCCACCCTGGTGGCCGTGGCCCGCCCCGGTTACCCCTTGGAAGGGATGCCCGTGCCCGTGGTGCCCCTCCGGGTGCCCGAGGTGGGCATCTCCAGCACCGAGATCCGCAGGCGCCTCAAGGAGGGCCTGAGCGTCCGCTACTGGGTTCCCCGCCCCGTGGAGGTGTACCTTGAAAAGCACGGTCTCTACCGCTGAGCTTCTGGAGAAGGTCAAGGCCCTGGTGCGCCCGGAGCGCCTGGAGCACATCCTCCGGGTGGCGGCCTTGGCCAGGGAGATCGCCGAGAAAAACGGCCTGGATGGGGAGCGGGCCTACCTGGCCGGCCTTCTCCACGACGCCGCCCGGGACCTCCCCGAGGAGGAGCTAAAGCGGCTGGCCCCCCCGGAGAACGAGGTGGAAAGGGCCCATCCCCTGGCCCTCCACGGCCGGGCGGCCCGCAGGCTGGCCCAGGCCTGGGGGGTGGAGGACCGGGAGGTGCTGGAGGCCGTGGAGGGCCACGTCTTCGGGGTGGACCCGGAAAACGGCCTGGGCATGGCCCTCTACATCGCCGACATCTCCGAGCCGGGAAGGGGGGTGAACGGGGAGATCCGGGAGCTCGCCCTTTCCGGGGAGCTTCTCCAGGCCTACCGCCGGGCGGTGGAGAACAAGGTGAACTACCTGGCCGCCAAGGGGATTCCCATCCACCCCAGGACCCTCTCGGTTTACCGCAGCCTGCGGGATGCGCCCTAGGCCTTCCTTCCTTCTCCTGGCCCTGGCCCTCTTCGCCCTGGGGGGGGTGCTCTCCTGGCCCCGCGCGCCTTCCCGGGAGGAGGTCCGCCCGGTGCGGCTTGGCCCCTTGCCGGAGATGGGGGTGGTGGTGGCCGCCCGGGACGTAGAGTACTGCGGCTACCACACCCCTTGCGGCCCCGGGAGCCGTACGGATACCATCCTCTACCTCCGCCTGGAGGGAGGGGAGGTGAGGGGGGTGGCCATCCCCCGGGACCTCTACAGCCCCCTGGTGGGCGGCAAGATCAACGCCGCCTACGGGCGGGGCGGGCCCGAGCTTCTGAAGCGGGCGGTGGAGGAGGCCACGGGCTTGGTGGCGGAAAGGCACCTGATCCTCACCCTGGCCAGCGTGGCCCGGGTGGTGGACGCCGTGGGAGGGGTGGAGGTCTACCTGGAAAGGCCCATGCGCTACACCGACCGGGCGGCCAAGCTCCACATAGACTTCCCTGCAGGCCCCCTCCGCCTCTCGGGCGAGGAGGCGGTGAAGTACATGCGCTTCCGCCACGATGCCCTGGGAGACTACGCCCGGCTGGACCGGATCAAGGAGGTGGTGGGCCAGGTCCTGAAGAGGGCGCAGGATCCCAGGACCTGGCCCGCCCTCGCCCTGGCCCTGCGGGAGGCCTGGGGGGAGCTGGACACCGACCTCACCCTCGAGGAACTCCTCGCCCACCTGCCTGCGGTGCGGGGGCTTAAGCTGGCCCTGGCCACCCTGCCCACCCGGGAGGGCCCAGGGACCTTCCTCTACGTGGACGAGGAGGCCAAGGGACGCTTCCTCTCCGCCTTCTTCGGCGCGGCCCCTCCTTCTTCGCCCCCCCCGGTGGCCGTGCGCCTCAGGGGGGAGCCCGGGCTCCTGGCCTGGGCCCGGCTTTTCCTGGCCCGGGAGGGGATCGTGGCCGAGGAGGAGGCCGCCCAGGTGGCCAAGAGCGCCGTCTACGCCCAAGACCCCGAGGCCGGGGCCTACTTCGCCGACCTCTTCCACCTGCCCCTCCTCGCCCCCCACCGGCCCCTGGAGGGCGTGGTGGTGGAGCTGGGGCCGGACCTGCTACAATGAGCTTAGATGGTGAAGACCAAGGAGGCGTTGGATCTCGTGGGGCACATCAAGGATCTCCTTTGGGAAAAGAAGGCGGAGGACGTGGTGGCCTTGGACCTGCGCAAGGTCTCCCAGAGCCTGGACTATTTCGTCCTGGCCAGCGCCACCAGCACCCCCCACCTTCAGGCCCTGGAGCGGCATCTGCAGGAGAAGCTGGAGGAGGAGGGGCTCCGCCCCCGGCCCACGGAGGGGCAAAGCCCCCGCTGGGTGGTGCTGGACTACGGCGAGGTGGTGGTCCACCTCATGACCCCCGAGGCCCGGGCCTACTACGACCTCGAGGGCTTCTGGGCCGACGCCGACAGGGTCTAACTACTTCACCCGGGGAGGGGCCAAGGGCCCCATGATGAAGCGCTGAAAGGTCAGGTAGAACCCCAGGTAGACCAGAAGCTGGAACCAGAAGCTTTCCGCAAGCCCAACCCCCAGGGCGCCCAAAAGCAGGAGAAGGGCCACCGCCCCCATCATCACCAAGGCGGTGCGCAGGAAGACCCCGGGGAAGTAGCGGAGGGCCTCGCGCAAGGTTTTGGGCCGCCGGGCCTCCCACTCCCTTAGGGCCTTCTTCTTCAGCTTTGCCTCGCGCTTCTTCTTCCCCACGGGGGAAAGTATACTGGGGCCCGTGAAGGTGGTCCGCACCGTGGCCGAGCTAAGGGAGGCCCTTCCCGAGGAAGGGGTGGGCTTCGTCCCCACCATGGGCTACCTCCACCGCGGGCATCTCGCCCTGGTGGAGCGGGCCCGCCGGGAAAACCTCTTTGTGGCGGTTTCCATTTTCGTGAACCCCCTGCAGTTTGGTCCCGGGGAGGATTACCACCGCTATCCCCGGGACCTCGCGCGGGACCAGGTCCTCCTGGAGGAAGCGGGCGTGGACCTCCTCTTCGCCCCGGGCGTGGAGGAGATGTATCCGAAAAGCTTTTCCACCCGGGTCCAGGTGGAAGGCCCCCTCACCGCCCTCTGGGAAGGGGAGGTGCGCCCGGGCCACTTCCAGGGGGTGGCCACGGTGGTGGCGAGGCTTTTCCTCCTGGTGGGGCCCAAGAGGGCCTACTTCGGGGAGAAGGACTACCAGCAGCTCCTCGTGGTTCGGAAGATGGCCCGGGACTTGGGCTTTCCCCTGGAGGTGGTGGGGGTGCCCACGGTGCGGGAGGAGGACGGCCTGGCCCTTTCCAGCCGCAACGTCTACCTTTCCCCTGAGACCCGCAAGAAGGCCCCGGTCCTTTACCGGGCCCTTTCGGCCATGCGGGAGGTGGCGAGGAGGGGCGGGAGCGTGGCCGAGGCCCTGGGGGCGGGGGAAGAGGTCCTTGGGGAGGTGCCCGAGTTCCGCAAGGACTACCTGGCCATCGTCCACCCCGAGACCCTCCTTCCCCTCTCCCACTGGGTCGCGGGGGCGAGGGGGTTGGTGGCCGGGAGGTTCCCCGAGGTGCGGCTCATCAACAACCTGGAGGTCTACCCATGAGCGAGGCCCAACCCCAGGAAGGCAGGCAAAGCCTTGTGGAGATGCTCAAGGCCATGGTCCAGGCCCGGGCCTCGGACATCCACCTGCAGGCGGGGGCCCCGCCGGTGGTCCGGGTGGATGGGAAGCTAAGGCCCTTCGGCAACCGCCCCCTCACCCCCAAGGACACGGAGGCCATCGCCCGGGCCCTCCTCACCCCGGAGCAGTGGGAGGAGATGGAGTACCGCAAGGAGATGGACTTCGCCTACACCATCCCCGGGGTGGCCCGCTTCCGTTGCAACCTCCTGAGGCAGCGGGGAAGCTTCGGCCTGGTGATGCGGGTGGTGGCCGAGGTCATCCCCAGCTTTGAGGCCCTGGGCCTTCCCCGGGAGGTGATGGAAGGCCTCGCGGCCAAGGAGCGGGGCCTCATCCTGGTCACGGGGCCCACGGGTTCGGGTAAGAGCACCACCCTGGCCGCCCTCATTGACCACATCAACCTTCACTACGCCAAGAACATCATCACCATTGAGGACCCCATAGAGTTTCTGCACCGGCACAAGAAGAGCCTGGTGGTGCAGCGGGAGGTGGGCCTGGACACGGACAGCTTCTACTCCGGGGTCAAGTACGCCATGCGCCAGGACCCCGACGTGATCCTCATCGGGGAGATGCGGGACAAGGAGACGGTGGAGGCCGCCCTCATGGCGGCCCAGACGGGCCACCTGGTCCTCTCCACCCTGCACACCCTGGACGCCTGGCGCACCATCAACCGCGTCATTGAGTTCTTCCCCTTGCACGAGCACCAGCAGGTGCGCATCCTCCTCGCCGAGTCCCTTCTCGGCATCCTCTCCCAGCGGCTTCTTCCCCGGGCGGACGGGCAGGGGCGGGTCTTGGCCCTGGAGGTCCTCATCGCCACCCCCTTCGTGCGGGAGCTCATCAAGGACGAGGACAAGACCCCCCAGATCAAGGAGGCCATGATGGAGGGCTCCCTCCACGGGATGCGCACCTTTGACCAGCACCTGGTGGAGCTCTACACCCAGGGCCTCATCTCCCTGGAGGACGCCCTCTCCGCCGCCACCAGCCCCCACGAGTTCCGGCTTCTCCTCACCAAGGCCACGGGGCAGGCCTACTGAGTACCCCAAAAGGGCTTTCCCGGGCCTTGGGGTAGGGGCAGGACCAAGGCGCGGGCACTTAGGAAGGGGTTTTCCACGCTTCCATAAGGGGATGGGTATAATCGGGCCGGAGGCGCTTATGCTGGTCACTGGTCTGGAAATCCTGAAGAAGGCGCGGGCGGAGGGCTACGGGGTGGGGGCTTTCAACACCAACAACATGGAGTTCACCCAGGCCATCCTCGAGGCCGCCGAGGAGCTGAGGAGCCCCGTGATCCTCGCCCTTTCCGAGGGGGCCATGAAGTACGGGGGAAGGGCCCTCACCCGCATGGTGGTGGAGATGGCCAAGGAGGCCCGGGTGCCCGTGGCCGTGCACCTGGACCACGGCTCCAGCTACGAGAGCGTCCTCAAGGCCCTCAGGGAGGGCTTCACCAGCGTCATGATTGACAAGTCCCACGAGGACTTCGAGGCGAACGTCCGGGAGACGAGGCGCGTGGTGGAGGCGGCCCACGCCGTGGGGGTCACGGTGGAGGCGGAGCTTGGGCGGCTTGCGGGCATTGAGGAGCACGTGGCCGTGGACGAGAAGGACGCCCTCCTCACCAACCCCGAGGAGGCCCGGGTCTTCATGGAGCGCACCGGTGCCGACTACCTGGCGGTGGCCATCGGCACGAGCCACGGGGCCTACAAGGGGAAGGGAAGGCCCTTCATTGACCACCCCCGGCTGGAGAGGATCGCCGCCCTCGTTCCTGCCCCCCTCGTCCTCCACGGGGCGAGCGCCGTGCCGCAGGAGCTCGTGGAGCGCTTCCGGGCCGCAGGCGGCGAGATGGGGGAGGCCGCGGGCATCCACCCCGAGGACATCAGGAAGGCCATCTCCTTGGGTATCGCCAAGATCAACACCGACACTGACCTCCGCCTGGCCTTCACCGCCCTCATCCGGGAGACCCTGGGGAGGCACCCCAAGGAGTTTGACCCCAGGAAGTACCTGGGCCCCGCCCGGGAGGCGGTGAAGGGGGTGGTGAAAAGCCGCATGGAGCTTTTCGGCTCTGTGGGACGGGCTTAGCTCCAGGGGATCCGCACCCCAGGGAAGGCCAGGGGCTCGGCCTCCTCCCCGGGTAGGAGGATGCGGTGCTCCGTGTACACCCCGGCCTTGGGCGTCCGGTAGACGTGGAGGCGGTTTGCCTTGAGGTCCAGGAGCCACACCTCGGGGATACCCGCCTCGGCGTAGAGGGGAAGCTTTTGGCCCTGGTCGTGGTCCAGGCTGGTTTCCGCCACCTCCAGGAGGAGGAGGATGTCCTCGGGGGTGGGGAGGGTTTCGCCATAATCCCTGGGGCGGAGGAGGGCGAGGTCGGGCTGGGGCTCGGAGTGGGGGGGGAGGCGGATGGGGTTCTGGGGCCAGACCACAGCCCGGTCCCCCAGGGCCTCCGTGAAAAGCCGGGTTAGACGGGCCACGCTCCAGGCATGCTTGGGGCCGATGGGGCTCATCCGGTAGACCTCCCCCTTTAGAAGCTCCACGTTCCGTACCCCGCGGAAGCGCTCCTCGTACTCCTCCAGGCCGAACCGGTACCGGGTGGCCACGCCCTTAGCGTAGCATGGGCCCATGAACCCTGTGGCCTTCATCCGGGAGAAGCGGGACGGGAGGAAGCACCGCCGGGAGGACCTCGAGGCCTTCCTCCTGGGCTACCTAAGGGACGAGGTGGCTGACTACCAGGTCTCCGCCTGGCTCATGGCGGCCTTTTTGCAGGGCCTGGACCCCGAGGAGACCCTCTGGCTCACCGAGACCATGGCCCGCTCGGGCAAGGTCCTGGACCTCTCCGGCCTGCCGCACCCCGTGGACAAGCACTCCTCAGGAGGCGTGGGGGACAAGGTGAGCCTGGTGGTGGGGCCCGTGCTGGCCGCCAGCGGGTGCACCTTCGCCAAGATGTCGGGCCGGGGCCTGGCCCACACCGGGGGGACCATTGACAAGCTGGAGTCGGTTCCGGGCTGGCGGGGGGAGATGACGGAGGCGGAGTTTCTGGAAAGGGCCCGGAAAATAGGCCTCGTCATCGCCGCCCAGAGCCCGGACCTCGCCCCCCTGGACGGGCGGCTCTACGCCCTCCGGGACGTGACCGCCACCGTGGAGAGCGTCCCCTTAATCGCCAGCTCCATCATGAGCAAAAAGCTGGCCGCCGGGGCCAGGAGCATCGTCTTGGACGTGAAGGTGGGCAAGGGGGCCTTCATGAAGACCCTGGAGGAGGCCCGCCTCCTGGCGGAGACCATGGTGGGCATCGGCCGGGGGGCGGGAAGGCGGGTTAGGGCCCTCCTCACCTCCATGGAGGCCCCCCTGGGGCAGGCGGTGGGGAACGCCCTGGAGGTGCGGGAGGCCATCCGGGCCCTCCAGGGGGAGGGCCCCGGGGACCTCCTAGAGGTGGCCCTCGCCCTGGCGGAGGAGGCCCTAAAGCTCGAGGGCCTGGACCCCGCCCTGGCCCGGAGGGCCCTGGAGAGCGGGGCCGCCCTGGAGAAGTTCCGCGCCTTCCTCGAGGCCCAGGGGGGGGACCCCAGGGTGGTGGAGGACTTCTCCCTCCTCCCCCTCGCCGAGGAGCTACCCCTTCTCGCCGAGGAGGAGGGCGTGGTGCGGGAGGTGGACGCCTACCGGGTGGGCCTTGCCGTCCTCCTCTTGGGCGGGGGGCGGAGGCGGAAGGGGGAGGCCGTGGACCACGGGGTGGGGGTGCGGCTTCTCAAGAAGCCTGGGGACCGGGTGGAAGAGGGGGAGGCCCTGGCCCTGGTCTACCACCGGGGGCGGGGCCTGGAGGAGGCCCTGGCCCAGCTCAAGGCGGCCTACGCCCTGGGGCCCGAGGCCCGGCCCGCCCCCTTGATCCTGGAGGTGGTCTAAAGGCCTCGGGGTTGGCCCCGGGCTTCCCGGGTGGTATACTCCCCCCCGATGAAAAGGAAGCGGCCTGCCCGGTACACCCTCCTCCTGGCCAAAAGCGGCGGGGGAAGCCGGGCCTGGACCCTGCCGGGCTGGGCGCTTTTGGCCCTCCTGGCGGCCCTACTCCTCTGGAGCGGGGCCAACCTCTACCTCTGGCACCGGGCCCGGGAGGTCCGGGCCCTGGAGGCCAGGCTCCACGCCCTTTCCCAGGAGGCCAGGCGCCTCTCCTTGGCCCTCGAGGCCGAGCGGGCCAAGAACGGGGCCCTTTCCCAGGAGGCGGAGCGGACCAAAAGGGAGCTGGAGGCCCTCAAGAAGGCCATCAGAGGAGCTCCGCCGCCGGGCGGGGCTTTCCCCCATCAACGCCACCCCCGTCCGCTACCGGGAGGGGGCCAAAGGGGGCGGGGCCATGGCGGCCTGGACCGAGGTGGAGGCCACCCTCCTGGACCTGAAGAACCAGCTCGCCGAAGTGACCCCCGCCCTGGAGCGCACCCTGGAGATAGAAGAGAGCCTTCCCCTGGGGCTTCCCCTCCGGGGGCACCGGGGGGTGACCTCCTTCTTCGGGGTGCGCAAAAACCCCTTCGGCCCCGGGTGGGAATTCCACGACGGCCTGGACTTCTCCGCTCTCTACGGCGCCCCGGTCTACGCCACGGGAAGCGGGGTGGTGGCCCGGGTGGGGTGGATGGGGGCCTACGGCCTGGCGGTGCTTCTGGACCACGCCCAGGGCTACCAGACCCTTTACGGCCACCTCTCCCGCGCCGCCGTGCGCCCCGGCCAGAGGGTGGAGCGGGGCCAGGTCCTGGGCTACGTGGGCTCCACGGGCCGCTCCACCGGTCCCCACCTCCACTACTCCGTCTACCGGCAGGGGGTGGCGGTGGACCCCCGCCCCTACCTGGCCACCCGATAGAATGGGGCGCATGCTGAGGCGCAAGCAAGCCGAGGCCTTGACCTACCTGGGCCCCGACACCGAGGTCCTGGGAGACCTCAAGGCCAGGGGCCAGGTGCGCATAGACGGGAGGGTGCAGGGCTCGGTCCTGGTGGAGGGGGAGCTGGAGGTGGGCCCCACGGGCCGGGTGGAGGGGGCCAAGGTGGAGGCCAAGGCGGTCCACATCCACGGCGAGGTGCGGGCGGACCTGGTGGCGGAGAAGGTCTCCCTGTCCAAAACCGCCCGCTTCACCGGGACCCTCCGGGCCCAGGCCCTGGACGTGGAAGCCGGGGCGGTCTTCGTGGGGCAGAGCGTGGCCGGGGAGCACAAGGCCCTCGAGGCCCCCAAGGAGGCGTGATGGCCCTGGAAAGGCTCTTTAGGAGAAAGCGGCCCCAAGGGGAAGGGCGGGACGTTCCCGAGCTCTGGACCCGGTGCGAGGCCTGCGGGGCCCAGCTCTACAAGAAGGAGCTTCGGGAAAACCTCTACGTCTGCCCCAAGTGCGGCCACCACCACCGCATGCCCGCCCGGGAACGGGTGGAGATGCTGGCCGACCCCGGCACCTTCCAGGAGACCACGGGGCTTCGGCCCCTGGACCCCTTGGGCTTCGTGGACACCAAGCCCTATGGGGAAAGGCTTAAGGCCTACCAGGAGGAGACGGGCAGGCCCGACGCCATCCTGGGGGGCACCTGCCGGATCGGGGGGGTGCCCTCGGTCCTCCTGGTGATGGACTACGCCTTCGCCGGGGGCTCCATGGGGAGCGTGGTGGGGGAGGAGATCGCCCGGGGGGCGGAGAGGGCGGCGGAGGAGGGGCGGGCCCTGGTCATCGTGGCCGCCTCGGGAGGGGCGAGGATGCAGGAGGCCGCCCTTTCCCTCATGCAGATGGCCAAGACGGTGATGAGCCTGGACCTCCTTTGGGCCAGACGCCTGCCCTACGTTTCCATCCTCACCGACCCCACCACCGGGGGGGTGACGGCGAGCTTCGCCGCCCTGGCCGACGTGATCTTCGCCGAGCCCGGGGCCCTGATCGGCTTCGCCGGTCCTAGGGTCATCCGCCAGACCATCCGGCAGGAGCTCCCCGAGGGCTTCCAGCGCTCGGAGTTCCTCCTGAAGCACGGCATGGTGGACCGGGTTACCCACCGCAGGAAGCTCAGGGACGAGCTGGTTCGGGTGCTCCGGCACCTGCACCCGGGAGTGGCCTATGCCCCTGGAGTTTGAAAAGCCCATCCTGGAGCTGGAAAAGCGCATCCAAGAGCTAAAGGAGACGGCCCAGGCCACGGGGGTGGACCTCGAGGCCGAGATCCGCCTCCTGGAAGAGCGCCTGGACCGGCTCAAGAAGGAAACCTACGGGAACCTCACCCCCTGGCAGCGGGTCCAGCTCGCCCGCGCTCCCGGAAGGCCCACCACCCTGGACGTCCTGGAGAGGGCCTTCCAGGACTTCATAGAGCTCCACGGGGACCGGGCCTTCGCCGACGACCCCGCCATGGTGGGGGGGCTCGCCTACCTGGAGGGGCAGAAGGTGGTGGTGGTGGGGCATCAGAAGGGGCGGGACACCAAGGAGAACCTCCAGCGCAACTTCGGCATGCCCCACCCCGAGGGGTACCGCAAGGCCATGCGCCTCATGGACCTGGCGGACCGCTTCGGCTACCCCTTCCTCAGCTTCATTGACACCCCGGGGGCCTATCCCGGGGTCTCCGCCGAGGAAAGGGGGCAGGCCTGGGTCATCGCCCAGAGCCTCCAGCGCATGAGCCGCCTTAGGGTCCCCGCCATCGCCCTCATCCTGGGGGAGGGGGGAAGCGGCGGGGCCTTGGCCATCGCCGTGGCCAACCGGGTCCTCATCCTGGAGAACGCCTGGTACTCGGTCATCAGCCCGGAGTCCTGCGCCGCCATCCTCTGGCGGGACGCCAAGGAGGCCCCCAAGGCCGCCGAGGCCCTGAAGCTCACCGCCCAGGACCTGCTGGCCCAGGGGGTGGTGGACGCCATCGTCCCCGAGCCCGAGGGCGGGGCCCACAAGGACCCGGAGGGGGCCATCCGGAACATCAAGGAGGCCCTCCTCCAGACCCTGGAGGAGCTCAAGGGGCTTTCCCCGGAGGAGCTTTACCAGGACCGCTACCGCCGCTTCCGCGCCCTTGGGGCCTACGCCGAGCCTTAAGAGGCCTTGGCCTTTTTCCCTCAGGGTTTTCACACCTTGGGCTTAGCCTGAAGGCGGAGGTGAGGGAGATGCGGAAACTCCTCGTGGCGGCTTTGGGCCTGGGCCTCACCCTGGCCCAGCAGCTCAGCCCTCAGGGAATCATCGTCAACCCGGTACCCACGGACCTAAAGGTGAGGGTCTGGGTGGACAAGGACCCCGGCAAGTGGGGAGGCGCTGTCTACCAACCGGGTGAGCCCATCTTCATCTACGTGAACGTCAACCGAGACGCCTACGTCTATCTCTTCAACATCAACGCCGATGGCCGCATAGACCCCATCCTGCCCAACGCCTACGAGCGGGACAACTTCCTTCGGGCGGGGGAGACCCGCCGCTTCCCCCCGGAAGGGGCCCGCTACCGCTACACCGTGACCGGACCCGAGGGGGAGGACCGGATCCTGGCCGTGGCCAGCCGGCGCCCCCTCTCCCTGGGGGAGATCCTGGACGTGGAGGGGAACCGGGTGCGGGTCCAGGGGGCGGAGGGCCTGGCCCGGGCCCTCTCCATCGTGATAGAGCCCGTGCCGGATAAGGACTGGGTCACGGACGTGGCCCGGTACTTCGTGGGCCGCGTGGCGCCGCCGGCCGCGGCCACCTTGGTGGTGGACTCCAGGCCCCAAGGGGCGGAGGTCTACCTGGACGGCCGCCTCCAGGGCCGCACCCCCCTGGCCCTTTCCGTGAACCCAGGGCGGCACGAGGTGGAGGTCAGGCTCGCCGGCTACCAACCTTACCGGGCCACGGTGAACCCCAGACCGGGGGAGCGGGTGCAGCTTTTCGCCCAGCTTTCCCCCGAGCCTCGGCAGGGGACCTTAAGCGTGGCCTCCACCCCATCCGGGGCCGAGGTGTACGTGGACGGGCGCTTCCTGGGGCGGGCCCCCCTTAGGGTGAGCCTCGAGGCCGGGCTGCACGAGGTGCGGGTGGTGGCCCCGGGCCACGCCGAGTACCGGGCCCAGGTGGAGGTGCGCCCCGGGGAGAGCGTGCGCCTTTACGTGGAGCTCGTCCCGGTGCGGGCGGTGTTGGAACTTTACCTGAACGTGGAGGCCCGGGTCTTCCTGGACGGGGAGGAGGTGGGGGTGGCCAAGGGGGGTTACCTCCGCCTGGAGGTGCCCTTGGGCGAGCACGAGCTCACCCTGGTGGCCAAGGGCTACCGCACCCTGGTGCAGACGGTGCGGGTGAGCGGAAGCCAGACCCTCCGCTTCACCTTGAGGCCCCTTTAAGGCTCTAGGGGCACCCTGCCCCGGCCGGGGCGGGGTGCCCCTTTCCGGTAGGATGGGTGGGATGGAGGCCATCGTCTTGGCCGGGGGCGAGGAGCCCTGGGCAAGGAAGTACGGGGTGAGGAACAAGGCCCTGGTGCCCTACCGGGGAAGGCCCATGGCGGAATGGGTCCTGGAGGCCCTGGAGGAGGCGGGGCTTGCGGTGATCTACGTGGGGGAGAACCCGGGGCTTTCCCCCCTCCCCGGCTTACCCTCCCCGACCGGGGGAGCCTCCTCGGCAACCTCGAGGCCGCCCTGGACCACGTGGCGGGGAAGGTCCTGGTGGCCACCGCCGACATCCCCCACCTGAGGGCGGAAGCGGTGCGCTTCGTGCTGGAAAACGCCCCGGAGGCGGCCCTGGTCTACCCCATCGTGCCCAAGGAGCGAGTGGAGGCCCGCTTTCCCGGGAACCGCCGCACCTACGCCCGCCTGAGGGAAGGCACCTTCACCGGGGGGAACCTCCTCCTCCTGGACAAGGCCCTCTTTTTCCAGGCCCTGCCCCTGGCCAAGGAGGTGGTGGCCCTCCGGAAGAGGCCCCTGGCCCTGGCCCGGCGCATCGGCTGGGACATCCTCCTGAAGCTCCTCTTGGGGCGGCTTTCCCTAGGGGACCTGGAGGCGCGGGCCAGGCGCCTTTTGGGGGTGGAGGCCAGGGCCCTCCCCACCCCCTACCCCGAGGTGGGGGTGGACGTGGACCGGGAGGAGGACCTGGTAAGCTAAGCCCATGCGCACGGTGAAGGAGCTTCGCCTGGCCGGGCTTTTCGCCTACCTGGCCGCCTTGGTCCTGGGGCTTCTCTTCTCTTTGATGGCCCACTACCTCCTGGGGGGGACGGGGCGGCTGGGGTGGGGCGGGTTTAACTTCTTTGGGCTCCTGGAGGGGCTCGTCTTCCTCCTCGCCTTCTCCTTCGCCCTGGCCGTGGCCAGCCGGGCGGTGCGGGTGCCCTGCCTTACCCTCCTCACCGCCGGGCTTTTCGGGCCCACCCCGGCTTGGCGCCTGGCCCGGCCCCTTCCCCGGACGGGGGCCCTCGAGGCCTACGAGGGCCGCGGGGTGGCCCTTCTGGAACAGGAGGGGAGGCCGGTGGGGGTCCTGGGCCTCGCCGACCACATCCTTCCCCTGGAGGAGGTGCCCAGCGTGGAGGCGGAGGTGGCGGCGAGCGAGCTTTATCCCCTCTTCCTCCGCCAGTCCTTGGTCCTGGTGGTCCGGGGCGAGGAGGTGCTGGGGGCTATCCCTCGGGAGGCCTTTTTCCGGTACCTGGGGGTTTAGCCCGCTAGAGGGCTTGACAAGAGGAGGGGTGCCCTAAAATAGGGGGGAGCGGTGGCTCAGGAGGTGGAAGATGCCGCACGTGATCTGCGAACCCTGCATCGGCGTGAAGGACCAGTCCTGCGTGGAAGTCTGCCCGGTGGAGTGCATCTACGACGGGGGGGACCAGTTCTACATCCACCCCGAGGAGTGCATTGACTGCGGGGCCTGCGTGCCCGCCTGCCCGGTGAACGCCATCTTCCCCGAGGAGGACGTACCCGAGCAGTGGAAGTTCTACATTGAGAAAAACCGCAAGCTGGCGGGCCTGGAGTAGCCCTTCGGGGTGGAGCGGTATCAAAGCTCCCGCACGTACCAGCTAAGGGTTGGCCCCCCGTCCTTCACGTGGCGGAACCCCTGGGACCGGAAGAAGGCCTTGGCCCGGGGGTTGTGGCCGTAGACCACGGCGTAGAGCCGCTCCACCCCCACCAGGTGGTCCAGCAGGTGCCTCAGGGCCCGCTGCCCGAGCCCCTGGCCCTGGTGGTCCTCCCGGATGAGGAGGAGGCTTAGGGTGGCGTCCCTGGCCTCGGGGTAGTGGAGTTTGTAGTCCAGATAGCCCACCGCTTCTTCCTCCAGGAAGAGGAGGAAGGCCCGGCGGCGGGGGTCCTTGGTGAGGGTGTGCAGGTCCTGGAGGACGTCCTCGAGGGTAGGAGGCTCCATGCCGATCAGGGCGAAGTAGCCGGGGCTTTTCAGGAAAAGGCCGTGGAGCACGGGGGCGTCCTCCGGTGAGGCCGGCCTGAGGCTGAGACTGAGGGCCCGCATCCCGGTTATCCTACCCTCCCCTTCCTGAGAAAGGGGTGATGGGAAACCGCCCCGGGGAAACCCGGGGCGGCTTCCAGAGGCCTTTACTTGCGGGCCGGCTCCACCACGGTGACGTTCACCGCCTGGGGGCCCTTGCCGTTCTTGCCCGGCTCCACGTCAAAGGTGACGATGTCGCCCTCGTTCAGGGTGCGGAACCCCTTGGCGTTGATGGCGCTGAAGTGGACAAAAACGTCCGTGTCCCCCTCGCGCTCAATGAAGCCGTAGCCCTTCTCCGCGTTGAACCACTTGACCCGACCCTTCTGCATACCGCTCCTTCTTTTTCCGGGCCTGAAGGCCCGTATCCGGGGCTTGAGGGGTTGCTTTAGACCCAAGGGGCCACCCTAAAGCGACCCGGAATATCTCACTTTACCACGAAAGGGGCTATCTGCGGAAGAGCCCCTTGAGCTTCTCCCAGAAGCCCTCGGGGGCCACCTCCTCGCCCACCTCCTGGGCGTAGGCCCGGAGGAGCTCCTTGGCCTTGGGGGAGAGCTTCTTGGGCACGGAAAGCTCCACCACCACCCGCAGGGCCCCCCGCCCTCCGGGGTAGGGAAGGCCCTCCCCGGGAAGCTCAAAGACCTCTCCGTGGCCCGTGCCCGGGGGGATGTCCAGGGGGATGGGGCCGGAGAGCCCGGGCACCTCCACCCGGGCCCCCAGGGCGGCCTGGGCCAGGCCGAGCTTCAGGCGGTAGACCAGGTGGGGGCCTTCCCGCTCCAGGTGGGGGTGAGGGAGGACGGAAAGCCGCACGTAGAGGTCCCCGGGGCCTCCCGGTCCCAGGTTGCCGTAGCCCGGTACCCGCAGAAGGTGGCCCTCGTCCATGCCCGGGGGAATCCGTACCCGCACCCTTTCCTCCCTAGGTACCCGGCCCCGGCCCCGGCAGACGGGGCAGGCCTCCGCCAGGAGGAAGCCCTGGCCCTTGCAATGGGGGCAGGGGGTGCGGCTCACGAAGGTGCCGAAGAGGCCCCGCTGGTAGGTTTCCACCACCCCCCGGCCCCCGCAGGTGGGGCAGGCCACCCGCTTGCCCCCTTGGCCCTGGCAGGCCTCACAGGGGACCAGGCGGCTATAGGCCACCTCCGCCTCCTTGCCCTGGAGGAGGTCTCGGAGCTCCACCTCCACCTGGACCTCCAGGTCCTCCCCCCGGGGGGCCGGGCGGCCCGGGGAACGGAAGCCGAAGACCTGGGCGAAGAGGTCAAAGAGGTCCTCGGCCTGGAAGCCTCCTTCCCCTAAAAGCCCCCGGTCGTACTGGGCTCGCTTCTCGGGGTCGGAGAGGACGGCGTAGGCCTCGTTGATCTCCTTAAAGCGCTCCTCCGCTGCTTTGTCCCCGGGGTTTTTGTCGGGGTGGTACTGGAGGGCGAGCCTGCGGTAGGCCTTCTTGATCTCCTCCTGGGTGGCTTCCCGGCTTACCCCCAGGATGGCGTAGTAGTCCTTCATCCACCTAGCACTTTACAAGGGGAAGGGGTTTTGCTAAAGTGCCCTTCAATGAGGCTCCTGCGAGCTATCCGCTAGGGGGCCCCTTCCTTCGGGAAGGGCCCCCCGGGTTTGCCCGCGGGGGCCTCGGCTTTTAGGGAGGCTCAGGATGCTCTTGCTCACCCCAGGACCCACCCCCATTCCCGAGCGCGTGCAGAGGGCCCTCCTCCGCCCCATGCGGGGGCACTTGGACCCCGAGGTGCTCAAGGTCAACCGCGCCATCCAGGAACGCTTGCGAAGGCTTTTTGACCCCGGCGAGGGGGCCTTGCTGGCCGTCTTGGCGGGTTCGGGGAGCCTGGGCATGGAAGCGGGGCTCGCCAACCTGGACCGGGGCCCGGTGCTGGTCCTGGTGAACGGGGCCTTCTCCCAACGGGTGGCCGAGATGGCCGCCCTCCACGGCCTCGAGCCCACCGTCCTGGACTTCCCCCCAGGGGAGCCCGTGGACCCGGAGGCGGTGGCCAAGGAGCTTAGAAGGAGGCGCTACCGCATGGTGGCCCTGGTCCACGGGGAGACCTCCACCGGGGTGTTGAACCCTGCGGAGGCCGTGGGGGCCCTGGTCAAGGAGGCCGGGGCCCTGTTCTTTCTGGACGCCGTCACCACCCTGGGCATGCTTCCCTTTTCCATGCGCAGGATGGGGGTGGACTACGCCTTCACCGGAAGCCAGAAGTGCCTTTCCGCCCCTCCGGGACTGGCCCCCATCGCCCTCTCGGCCGAGGGCCGCCGGGCCTTCACCGGGAGGCGGGGCTGGTATCTGGACCTCGCCCGCGTCGCCGAACACTGGGAGCGGGGAGGCTACCACCACACCACCCCGGTGCTCCTTCACTACGCCCTCCTGGAGGCCCTGGACCTGGCCTTGGAGGAGGGCCTCGAGGCCCGGGAACGGCGGGCCCGGGAGGTCTACGCCTGGGTCCTGGAGGCGCTTGAGGACCGGGGCTTCCGGCCCTACCCCAAGGAAAGCCCCCTCCCCACGGTCTTGGTGGTGCGACCCCCGGAAGGGGTGGAGGCGGACCGCCTGGTGAAGGCCCTTTACGCCGAAGGGGTGGCCGTGGCCGGGGGCATCGGCCCCACCCGGGGGCAGGTCCTGCGGCTGGGCCTCATGGGGGAGGGGGCCAGGAAGGAGCTCTACGGGGCCTTCCTCGAGGCCCTGGACCGCGCCCTGGCCCTAGCGTAGGAAGAAGTAGGCGTAGACCAGGGCCAGGACCATGCGGTAGTAGGCGAAGGGGCGGAACCCCAGGCGCTCCACGAAGGCGACCATCCAGCGCACGGTCACCAGGGCGGTCACCAGGGCGGAGGCGAAGCCCAAGAGGAGGAGCTCCCAGCCCCCTTCCGGCACCCCGGGGGCGCTTTTCAGGAGGTCGTACCCCACCGCCGCCAGCATGGTGGGCAGGGCCAGGAGGAAGCTGAACTCCGCCGCCCCCCTGCGCCCCAGGCTCAGGAGGAGCCCTCCCAGGATGGTGGCCCCGCTCCGGCTGGTGCCCGGGAAGAGGGCGGCCAGCCCCTGGAACACCCCGATCCAGGCCACCTTGAGGAGGGGAAGCTCCTTCACGTCCCGGTACCTGGCCCTTTCCGCCAGGCGGTCGGCGAGGAGCAGGACCAGGCCCACGAAGAAGAGGAAGAAGACCACCACCCCGTCCTTTCCCAGGATGACCCCCTTGATGAGGGGATAAAAGAGAAAGCCCAGGAGGGCCGTGGGCAGGAAGGCCACCCCGATGCGCACCCAAAGCTCCCGGTCCACGGCGAAGCGCCTCCCGTAAAGGAGGAGGACCGCCAGAATGGCCCCCAGCTGGATGGCGATGAGAAAGGTCTTGAGGAAGGGGTCGGTCTCCACGGGCAGGCCCAGGAGGTGGAAGAGGAGGGTCAAGTGGCCCGTGGAGGAGACGGGCAGGAACTCCGTGAGGCCCTCCACGATGCCTAGGAGAAGGGCTTCCCAAGCGCTCACGCGGCCCATGCTACCATGGGAGGGTGGAGGTCTCCGTCCTCATCCCCGCCGCCGGCCACGGGGAACGGCTTGGCCTCGGGCCCAAGGCCTTCCTCCGGGTGGGGGGGAGGACCCTTTTGGAGTGGGCCCTGGACGCATTCTCGGAGGCGGCGGAGGTCCTGGTGGCCCTGCCCCCCGGGGTTAGCCCCCCCCGGGGCCTCCGGGCCGCCTTTATGGAGGGGGGAAGGACCCGGCAGGAGTCGGTGGCCCGCCTGCTGGAGGCGGCGAGCCTCTCCCTGGTGCTGGTCCACGACGTGGCCCGGCCCTTCGTGAGCCGGAACCTCGTGGAAAGGGTGCTGAAGGCCGCCCAAGCCCAGGGGGCGGCGGTGCCGGTGCTTCCCGTCCCCGACACCCTCATCCGCCCCGAGGGGGAGGCCTACGGGGCGGTCCTGCCCCGGGAGGCCCTGCGCCTGGTGCAGACGCCCCAGGGCTTCTTTACCGCCCTGTTGCGGGAGGCTCACGCCTACGCCCGTAAGCGGGGGCTTTCCGCCACCGACGACGCCCAGCTGGTGCAGGCCCTGGGCTACCCCGTGTCCCTGGTGGAGGGGGAGAGGACGGCCTTCAAGATCACCTACCCCGAGGACCTGGTCTTGGCGGAGGCCCTGGCCCGAGCATGGAACGGATCGCCCCAGGCAAGGTGAACCTGGGCCTCTCCCTCCTGGGGAGAAGGCCCGACGGCTACCATGAGCTCCACACCCTTTTCGCCGCCCTCTCCTTCGGGGACCGCCTCCACCTGGAGCCCATCCCCGAGGGGATCGCCTTCCGCGGCCGCTACGGCCGAAGGAACCTGGCCTACCGGGCGGCAGAGGCCTACCTGGAGCGGGCGGGCTGGCCGGGAGGGGTGCGCCTCGTCCTGGAGAAGGCCCTTCCCGAAGGGGCGGGCCTGGGCGGGGGCAGTTCCGATGCGGCCCAGGTGCTTTTGGCCCTGAAGGAGCTTTACCCGGCGGAGGTGGACCTCTTCGCCCTCGCCCTCTCCCTGGGGGCGGATGTGCCCTTCTTCCTCCTGGGAGGGGTGGCCGAGGCCCGTGGGGTGGGGGAGCGCCTCAGGCCCCTTTCCCTGCCGCCCGTGCCCGTGGTGGTCTTCGCCCCCGGCCTGCGCCTGCCCACCCCCTTGGTCTACCGGGAGGTGAAGCCCCACGACTTCGCCCCCGAGCTTCCGGTGGAGGCCATCCTCCAGGCCCTGGCCCGAGGGGAGGAGCCGCCCTACTGGAACAGCCTCGAGGGCCCCGCCTTCCGCCTCCACCCCGAGCTGCGGGAGGTCAAGGCGCGGCTAAGGGCCCTGGGGCTGAGGGGCGTCCTCCTTTCCGGCTCGGGAAGCGCCTTCTTCGCCCTGGCCGAGGACGAGGCCCACGCCAGGAGGGCGGTGGAGGCCCTGAGGTACACGGGCTACGCCCGCTGGGGGTTTTTGGGAGGGAACCATGGGGCTTTTGCAGAGGGTGGAGGCCCACTACCACCAAGCCTTGGAGGCGCTTAAGGCCCTTCCTATCCGCTGGGACCGGGAGCGCTTCGCCTTTTGGCTGAAGCAGGACTACCCCTTTGTGGAGGCCCTGTACCGCTACCAGGTGGGCCTCCTCGCCGAGGCCCCCCAGGCCCATCGCTTCCCCCTGGTCCAAGCCCTCTTGGCCACGGTGGAGGAGCTGGACTGGCTTTTGGCCCAAGGGGCGGACCCCAAGGCTCCCGTCCACCCGGTGCGGCGGGAATACGCGGCCCTTCTGGAGGAGATGGCGGGGCTTGCCTACCCCTACCGCCTGGTGCTCTTCTACTTCCTCAACCGCCTCTTCCTCGAGGCCTGGAACGCCCACGTGGGGGGAGATGGCCCCTGGCAGGAGCTTTCCGAGCACTGGGCGGCCCCGGAGTTCCAGGCGGTGCTCTTTGACCTGGAGGTGCTGGCCCAGGGAATGGCCGAGGGGCTGGACCCGGGGGTTTTGGCCCGCTACCTGGAGGGCATTTTGGAGATGGAGCGGAGGACCTGGAGCCTGCTCCTTTGACCCCATGCTGGCTTGCGCCAGAGCGGGGCACTTAGTTCAGCTCTTCCCCCCAGGCCTCCTCAAAGAGGCGCTTGGCCTCTTGCAGGGTGATTTCCAGGGTCTGGGAAACCTCCTCGGCGAGGAGGTGGATGGCCCGCCTCAGGGCCTGCCGGTCCAGGTCGGGCAGGCCCCGCTCCAGCTCCCAGGCCCTTAGCTGCCCGGCCATCTGGGCGATGCGGTAGGGGTTTCCGTCCGCCAGGATCTCGCTGGTCTTACGGTGCCGGGCGGCCCACTGCTTGGGCAGGGGCATCCGCCCGTTCTTGAGGAGGTCCAGAATCACGGGGACCTCCTCGGGGGCTAGGGCTTTGCGCATGCCCACGCTTTGCGGAGCTTCCACGGGGACGTAGGCCTTGGAGCGGGAGCCGGGGAAGTCCACCTGGTAGTAGGCCCGGCTGACGCCGCTCACGCTTCGCTGGGCTATGCCGGCCACCACGCCCACCCCATAAGGGGGCAAGACCACCTTGTCGCCGGGACGGAACTCTTTCACGGCGCGACTCCTTTCCGGAGCACCAAGAGGAGGTGCTCCAAATACGCCTCCACCTCCAGCTGGGGGTTGCACCCCAAGGCCGCCACCACTGCGGCCGTGGCCTTGGGAGAGAGCTCCGGGCGCACGGCCCCCTCCTCCTGGCCGCTTCGCACCAGGGCCTCCAAGAGGTCCAGGTAGTGCTGGTGAAGCCCCTTGAGCCAGGGGGTGGGATCCTCCATGGCCTCCCGGGCCACCGCCGCCCAAAGGCCCCTCCACTCCGCGATCCAGGCCAGGCGCTTCTCCAGGATGCGCTCAAGGCGCACAAAAAAGGGCGCCCGCAGGCGCACCAGTTCCTCCACCTCCCGGTAGAAGGCCCAGGTTCGCTCCTCCACCAGGCTTTTGAGGAGGTCCTTCTTGTCGCGGAAGTAGAGGTAGATGGTCCCTTTCCCCACCTCGGCCTTCCGGGCCACGTCCTCCATCTTCAGGCCGGAAAGCCCACTTTCCCGGAGAACCCCTAGGGTGGCCTCGAGGATGGCCTTTCGCTTTCCCTTAGCTAAGGCCCCCGGGGGGGATACCATCGCGGCCACGACCCCAAGTCTACCACACCGCCCTTTTCCTTTCATGAGGAGGCGGTTACCCTAAGGGTATAGGAGGTCCGCCATGCGGCAGGGTTTCTTCGCCTTGCTCACCGCCGATCCCCTGCGAGGGGCCTTGCGCCCGGTGGAGGCCCGGCTCCTGGAGGAGGCCAGGGGGGAGGCCCTCTTCCTCGTGCCCTATCCCCTTAGGGACTTGGCCGAGGCCTGGCGGCTGGCCTACCGGGACCTGGGCCTTAGGCGGGGCCAGGTCCTTTACTTGAGGCGGCGGGAGGAGGCCTTTGACCCGGAGGTGGCCCAAAGGGTGGCGGCGAGCCCCCTGGTGCTCCTGGCGGCGGAGGGGCTTCCCGAGTTTTTAGACCTCATCCGGGGGAGCCTGGTGCTGCAGGCCCTCTGGGAGGTGCACCGCAAAGGGGGTGGGGTGGTGGCCCTGGGAGAGGCGGCGGGGCTTCTGGGAGAGGCGGCCTTTTACTCCTGGGAAGGGGAGATGCGGGCGGCCTTGGGCCTCGCCCTTCTCCGAGGTCTGGCCCTGCTTCCCAAGGTGGAGGAGCGGGGGCGCTTCCTGGCCCTTTCCCGCCTGGTGGCGGACAACCCCGATCTGGTGGGTCTGGGCCTTCTGGAAAACACCGCCTTGCGCCTCCTAAGGGGCCTGGGGGAGGTCTGGGTCGGCGGGGTGACCTTGGTGGACGCCGAGGGAGCGGAGCACACCGGACGGGGGGTCAAGGGGTTACGGGTGGACGTGCTTTCCGCCGGGGAGCGTTTCCCCCTGCCCGCCTTCTAAGTACCCCGTTGCGGCTTAGGGCGCAACGGGGGCCCCAAAAGGACTTTCCTGGGCCTTTATGCTGCAGAACCAAGGCGCGGGCACCTGGTATCCTGGTCCCATGCCCTCGGGGCGGGTGCACGAGGCCATCAACCTTACGGTGCTGGGCTTGGGAAGCCTGGCCTACCTGGCCTCAGGGGGCTCCCCGGAGAGGCCGGAGGCCCTGGCCTTCGCCCTGGCCTACCTGGCGGGCACCTTCCTCCTTTCCCCGGACCTGGACCTGGCGGAGAAGGAGGTGCGTTCTAGGCGGCGCTGGGGTCTCCTTGGCGTCCTTTGGCGGCCTTATGGCTGGCTCTTCCGCCACCGGGGGCTTTCCCACACCTGGGTGCTAGGCCCCTTGACCCGGCTGGGGTATCTGGTGGGCCTTCTGGGCCTGGTGGGCTTTCTCGCCCAGGGGGTCTTGGGCTTCCTGGGGGCGGAGGTGAGGCTGAGGCCTCCCTCCTTAAGCCTCGAGGCCCTGGGCTTTGGCCTCCTCGGCTACTATCTTTCCCAATGGCTCCACCTGGTGGCGGACGGCATCTGGCCGGACCACGACCTCAAGCGCCTTCGGCGGCCAAGGTGAGAGGGTTTACATACCCTGGTGGGACGGGGTGGAGAATGGGGTTATGGCGAAGCTCAAGGTTTGGGGGCTTGGGCTCCTCCTGGGACTGGCCTTTGCGGTGGGGCTGGGGGAGCGCTTGCCGGACTTCGCCCTTGTGGACCCCGCGGGAAACCTCGTCACCCCCAAGACCATGAAAAAGCCCGCCGTCATCGTTTTCTGGGCCAGCTGGTGCCCCGTGTGCCGGGCGGAGTTTCCCGGGTTGCACAAGGTCGCCGAGGAAACCAAGGTCCCTTTTTACGTCATCAGCCGGGAGCCTAAGGACACCAAGGAAGTGGTCCTGAACTACATGAAAGCCTACCCCCGCTTCATCCCCCTCCTGGCCTCCGACCGGGACAAACCCCACGAGGTGGCCAATCGCTTCAGGGTGACAGGCCAGCCCTGGACCTTCGTGGTGAACGGGGAGGGGGAGGTGGTGGCCCTCTTCGCCGGGAGGGCGGGGCGGGAAGCCCTTTTAGACGCCCTCTTGCTGGCCGGGGCCGAGCTCCCATAGCTCGGCCTTCCGGGCCTCCCCTTGGGGGGTGAGGCGGAGGAGGAACCCGGCCTCCAGGGCCTTAGGGTCCCCCCACTCCACCAGGGTAAGGCGGGCCTCCTCCCCGGCGGCCAGGAGCTGGGGGAGAAGCTCCCCCGGGTTGGGCAAGCGGTAGAGGTCGGCGTGGACCAGGGGGCCTTCCGGGGTGGGATAGGTGTGGATGAGGGTGTAGGTGGGGCTGGTGACCCGGCCTCGGAAGCCCATGGCCTCCGCCAGGAAGCGGACCAGGGTGGTCTTGCCCGCCCCCAGGGGCCCCTCCAGGGCCACCACCGCTCCCCGGGGCAGAAGGGGGAGGACCTCCCGGGCCAGGGCCCGGGTGTCCTCGAGGCTCTGCAAGGCGCGGGCGAGAAGGAGGCGCATAAAAAAAGGCCCCGAAGGGCCCTTTGGTGCCGGGAGCGGGACTTGAACCCGCACGCCCTTGCGGGCACCACCCCCTCAAGATGGCGTGTCTACCAGTTCCACCATCCCGGCAGGCCGCGCCCTAGGCGCAAGCTTCAGTTTAGCAAAAGCCCGCGCCTTGTCAAGGCGATTGTCAAACGGGAGTCCCTGTCCTAAACTCGGGAGGGCGGGCCGGTGTAGCTCAGCGGTAGAGCAACCGCCTCGTAAGCGGTAGGCCGCCGGTTCAAATCCGGCCACCGGCTCCAGGACGCGAAACCCCCGCCGAAGTGAGGCGGGGGGTTGCTTTTGAGCTAAGTGCCCCCGCCTTGGGGCATGGCCTTCGGGCGCCCCTGAGCTCTAATCACTTTCGCCCTCCTCTTTTACCCTCCGCCAGCTCAGCCAGCACTCGATGGCTTGCCAAAAGGAGCCTGGGCCTGTAGACTAAGCAAGTTGAGGGCCCTCAGGGCCAGCCCCTGGTCCTGAGGGCGGTGCCCTGTGTGGGCAAAACGGGGAAGGATCCTTCCCCGGGCGGATCTTGAGAACACGGGGGCAAGTCCAAGAAGAAGGGAGTGGTGGCACTGCCGACGATCAATCAGCTCGTACGAAGGGGCCGCGAGAAGGTCCAGAAGAAGAGCAAGGTTCCGGCCTTGAAGGGTTCCCCCTTCCGCCGGGGGGTGTGCACCGTGGTGCGCACCGTGACCCCCAAGAAGCCCAACTCGGCGCTTCGCAAGGTGGCCAAGGTGCGCCTCACCTCCGGCTACGAGGTCACCGCCTACATCCCCGGCGAGGGGCACAACCTCCAGGAGCACTCCGTGGTCCTCATCCGGGGTGGCCGTGTGAAGGACCTCCCGGGGGTGCGTTACCACATCGTCCGAGGGGTCTACGACACCCAGGGGGTGAAGGACCGCAAGAAGAGCCGCTCCAAGTACGGGACGAAGAAGCCCAAGGAGGCCAAGGGCGCGGCCCCCGCGAAGAAGAAGTAGGTGAGGGTATGCGGAGAAGAAGAGCAGAGGTACGCCAGCTCCACCCCGACCTGGTCTACGGGGACGTGGTGGTGTCGGCCTTCATCAACAAGATCATGCGGGACGGGAAGAAGAACCTCGCCGCCCGCATCTTCTACGATGCCTGCCGCATCATCCAGGAGAAGACCGGCCAGGAGCCCCTCAAGGTCTTCAAACAGGCGGTGGAGAACGTGAAGCCCAGGATGGAGGTCCGCTCCCGTCGCGTGGGTGGGGCCAACTACCAGGTGCCCATGGAGGTTTCCCCCCGCAGGCAGCAGTCTTTGGCCCTCCGCTGGCTGGTGCAGGCGGCCAACGCCCGCTCCGAGCGCGGGGCGGCGATGCGCATCGCCCACGAGCTCATGGACGCCGCGGAGGGCAAGGGCGGGGCGGTCAAGAAGAAAGAGGACGTGGAGCGCATGGCCGAGGCCAACCGCGCCTACGCTCACTACCGGTGGTAAGCCATGGCGGTTAAGGTAGAGTACGACCTAAAAAGGCTCCGCAACATCGGCATCGCCGCCCACATTGACGCCGGCAAGACCACCACCACCGAGCGCATCCTCTACTACACCGGCAAGATTCACAAGATCGGCGAGGTGCATGAGGGTGCGGCCACCATGGACTTCATGGAGCAGGAGAGGGAGCGGGGCATCACCATCACCGCCGCCGTGACCACCTGCTTCTGGAAGGACCACCGCATCAACATCATCGATACCCCGGGCCACGTGGACTTCACCATTGAGGTGGAGCGCTCCATGCGGGTGTTGGACGGGGCCATCGTGGTCTTTGACTCCAGCCAGGGGGTGGAGCCCCAGTCCGAGACCGTCTGGCGCCAGGCGGAGAAGTACAAGGTTCCCCGCATCGCCTTCGCCAACAAGATGGACAAGACCGGGGCGGACCTTTGGCTGGTGATCCGCACCATGCAGGAGCGCCTGGGGGCCAGGCCCGTGGTGATGCAACTCCCCATCGGCCGGGAGGATACCTTCTCGGGGATCATAGATGTCCTCCGGATGAAGGCCTATACCTACGGCAACGACCTGGGCACGGACATCCGGGAGATCCCCATCCCCGAGGAGTACCAGGAGCAGGCCCGGGAGTACCACGAGAAGCTCATTGAGGCGGCCGCCGATTTTGACGAGAACGTAATGCTCAAATACCTCGAGGGCGAGGAGCCCACCGAGGAAGAGCTGGTGGCCGCCATCCGCAAGGGCACCATCGGCATCCAGATCACCCCTGTGTTCCTGGGATCTGCTCTCAAAAATAAGGGGGTTCAGCTCCTCCTGGACGCCGTGGTGGACTACCTGCCCTCCCCCCTGGACATCCCCCCCATCCGCGGCACCACCCCCGAAGGGGAAACGGTGGAGATCCACCCCGACCCCGAAGGTCCCTTGGCGGCCCTGGCCTTCAAGATCATGGCCGACCCCTACGTGGGCCGCCTGACCTTCATCCGCGTCTACTCCGGGACCATCACCTCGGGGTCCTACGTCTACAACACCACCAAGGGCCGCAAGGAGCGGGTGGCCCGGCTTCTCCGCATGCACGCCAACCACCGCGAGGAGGTGGAGGAGCTTAGGGCGGGCGATCTTGGGGCGGTAGTGGGCCTTAAGGAAACCATCACCGGGGACACCCTGGTGGGCGAGGATGCGCCCCGGGTGATCCTCGAGTCCATTGAGGTGCCCGAGCCCGTCATTGACGTGGCCATTGAGCCCAAGACCAAGGCCGACCAGGACAAGCTCTCCCAGGCCCTCTCCCGCCTGGCGGAGGAGGACCCCACCTTCCGCGTCTCCACCCACCCCGAGACCGGCCAGACCATCATCAGTGGGATGGGCGAACTCCACCTGGAGATCATCGTGGACCGGCTGAAGCGGGAGTTCAAGGTGGACGCCAACGTGGGCAAGCCCCAGGTGGCCTACCGGGAGACCATCACTAAGCCGGTGGACGTGGAGGGCAAGTTCATCCGCCAGACCGGCGGCCGCGGCCAGTACGGCCACGTGAAGATCAAGGCCGAGCCCCTGCCCCGCGGCTCGGGCTTTGAGTTCGTGAACGCCATCGTGGGCGGGGTGATCCCCAAGGAGTACATCCCCGCGGTGCAGAAGGGCATTGAGGAGGCCATGCAGTCCGGGCCCCTTATCGGCTTCCCCGTGGTGGACGTGAAGGTCACCCTCTACGACGGCTCCTACCACGAGGTGGACTCCTCGGAGATGGCCTTCAAGATCGCCGGCTCCATGGCCATCAAGGAGGCGGTGCAGAAGGGGGACCCGGTCATCCTCGAGCCCATCATGCGGGTGGAGGTCACCACCCCCGAGGAGTACATGGGCGACGTCATCGGCGACCTGAACGCCCGCCGGGGCCAGATCCTGGGCATGGAGCCCCGGGGCAACGCCCAGGTGATCCGGGCCTTTGTGCCCCTGGCGGAGATGTTCGGTTACGCCACCGACCTGCGCTCCAAGACCCAGGGACGGGGCTCCTTCGTCATGTTCTTTGACCACTACCAGGAGGTCCCCAAGCAGGTGCAGGAGAAGCTCATCAAGGGCCAGTAGATCCTTTGCGGGTGGGCCCTCTGGGCCCGCCCCTTGCTTGAAAGGAGAGCGAAGATGGCCAAGGGCGAGTTTATTCGGACGAAGCCTCACGTGAACGTGGGGACGATTGGGCACGTGGACCACGGGAAGACGACGCTGACTGCGGCCTTGACCTTTGTGGCGGCGGCGGAGAACCCGAACGTGGAGGTGAAGGACTACGGGGAGATTGACAAGGCCCCGGAGGAGCGGGCGCGGGGGATCACCATCAACACGGCGCACGTGGAGTACGAGACGGCGAAGCGGCACTACTCCCACGTGGACTGCCCTGGGCACGCGGACTACATCAAGAACATGATCACGGGTGCGGCGCAGATGGACGGGGCCATTTTGGTGGTGTCGGCGGCGGACGGTCCCATGCCGCAGACCCGGGAGCACATCCTTTTGGCCCGGCAGGTGGGGGTGCCGTACATCGTGGTGTTCATGAACAAGGTGGACATGGTGGACGACCCGGAGCTTTTGGACCTGGTGGAGATGGAGGTGCGGGACCTCCTGAACCAGTACGAGTTTCCTGGGGACGAGGTGCCGGTGATTCGGGGGAGCGCTCTTTTGGCGCTGGAGGAGATGCACAAGAACCCGAAGACCCGGCGTGGGGAGAACGAGTGGGTGGACAAGATTTGGGAGCTTTTGGACGCCATTGACGAGTACATTCCCACGCCGGTGCGGGACGTGGACAAGCCGTTCTTGATGCCGGTGGAGGACGTGTTCACCATTACCGGGCGCGGGACGGTGGCCACGGGGCGGATTGAGCGGGGGAAGGTGAAGGTGGGGGACGAGGTGGAGATTGTGGGCCTGGCTCCGGAGACGCGGAAGACGGTGGTCACCGGGGTGGAGATGCACCGGAAGACCCTGCAGGAGGGGATAGCTGGGGACAACGTGGGGGTGCTCTTGCGGGGTGTGGGCCGGGACGAGGTGGAGCGGGGGCAGGTGTTGGCGAAGCCCGGGAGCATTACGCCGCACACCAAGTTTGAGGCCTCGGTGTACGTTTTGAAGAAGGAGGAGGGGGGCCGGCACACGGGGTTTTTCACGGGGTACCGGCCGCAGTTTTACTTTCGGACCACGGACGTGACGGGGGTGGTGGAGCTGCCCCAGGGGGTGGAGATGGTGATGCCTGGGGACAACGTGACCTTCACGGTGGAGCTCATCAAGCCGGTGGCCTTGGAGGAGGGCCTCCGCTTCGCCATCCGGGAAGGCGGCCGCACCGTGGGCGCAGGCGTGGTCACCAAGATCCTGGAGTGAGGTGAGGCATGCCCAAGATCCGCATCAAGCTACGGGGCTTTGACCACAAGACCTTGGACGCCTCGGCCCAGAGGATCGTGGAGGCCGCCCGGCGTTCCGGGGCCCAGGTGTCAGGGCCCGTGCCCTTGCCTACGCGGGTGCGGCGGTTCACCGTGATCCGGGGGCCTTTCAAGCACAAGGACTCCCGGGAGCACTTTGAACTCCGTACCCACCACCGCCTGGTGGACATCCTCAACCCCAACCGCAAGACCATAGAGAACCTCATGTCCTTGGACCTGCCCACCGGCGTGGAGATCGAGATCAAGACCGTGGGAGGTGGCAAGTGAAGGGCATCCTGGGCGTGAAGGTGGGCATGACCCGGATCTACAAAGAGGACCGGGCCATCCCCGTTACCGTCATCCTGGCGGGGCCCTGTCCCGTGGTGCAGCGCCGTACCCCGGAGAAGGACGGCTACTTGGCGGTGCAGCTGGGGTTCCTTCCCCAGAAGCCCAAGCGGGTCAATCGGCCCATGAAGGGGCATTTCGCCAAGGCCGGGGTCCAGCCCGTGCGCATCCTTAAGGAGATCCGCGGCTTTAATCCCGAGGCCGATGTGGTCACCGTGGAGATCTTCCAGCCCGGGGAGCGGGTGGACGTGACCGGCACCTCCAAGGGGCGGGGCACGGCGGGGGTCATGAAGCGTTGGAACTTCGCCGGTGGTCCCGACTCCCACGGGGCCCACAAGATCCATCGGCACCCGGGCTCCATCGGCAACCGCAAGACCCCAGGCCGCGTCTACAAGGGCAAGAAGATGGCGGGCCGCTACGGGGCCGAGCGGGTTACGGTGCAAAACCTCGAGGTGGTGGACGTCCTCCCCGAGGAGAACCTCCTCTTGGTGAAAGGCGCCGTCCCCGGGCCCAACGGGGGCCTCTTGCTGGTGCGGGAGGCCAAGAAGGTGGCCAAGTGAAGGAGGGTATGGCTGTGTACCAGATACCTGTGCTTTCCTCTGCCGGCAAGCGGGAGCTTGCGGCCGACCTGCCCCAGGAGGTGAACCCCCACCTCCTCTGGGAGGTGGTGCGCTGGCAGCTGGCCAAGCGCCGCCGGGGCACCGCCAGCACCAAGACCCGGGGCGAGGTGGCCTACTCCAGCCGCAAGATCTACCCTCAGAAGCACACCGGGCGGGCCCGCCACGGGGACATCGGGGCCCCCATCTTCGTGGGGGGTGGGACCGCCTTCGGGCCCAAGCCTCGGGACTACAGCTACACCCTTCCCAAGAAGGTGCGGAAGGCGGGCCTGGCCATGGCCGTGGCCGACCGGGCCAAGGAGGGGAAGCTCCTTTTAGTGGAGGACTTCGCCGGGGTGAACGGCAAGACCAAGGAGTTCTTGGCCTGGGCCAAGGCCGCGGGGCTGGACGGCTCCGAAAGCGTCCTTCTGGTGGCGGAAAGCGAGCTGGTGCGCCGCGCTGCCCGCAACCTTCCCTGGGTGGTCGCCCTGGCCCCCCAGGGGCTTAACGTCTACGACATCCTGCGCACCCAGCGCCTGGTGATGGACCTGAAGGCTTGGGAAGCGTTCCAGGAGCGCCTGGGAGGTAAGCGATGAAGACCGCCTACGACGTGATCCTGGCCCCGGTGCTTTCCGAGAAGGCCTACGCGGGCTTCGCCCAGGGCAAGTACACCTTCTGGGTACACCCTAAGGCCACCAAGACCGAGATCAAGCAGGCGGTGGAGGAGGCCTTCAAGGTGAAGGTGGTGGGGGTGAACACCCTCCACGTGCGGGGCAAGAAGAAGCGCCTGGGCCGCTACCTGGGCAAGCGCCCCGGCCGCAAAAAGGCCATCGTGCAGGTGGCCTCCGGGCAGAGGATTGAGGCCCTGGAGGGCCTCATCTAGACCCCGCCGGGAAAGGGAGCCCGGCCCTGATCCGGCAAGGGAGGAACGGCAATGCCAGTAAAGAAGTTCAAACCCTACACCCCAAGCCGCCGCTTCATGACGGTGGCCGACTTCTCCGAGATCACCAAGACCGAGCCGGAGAAGTCCCTGGTGGTCCCCCTCAAGAAGACGGGAGGGCGCAACAACCAGGGCCGCATCACCGTGCGCTTCCGCGGGGGAGGGCACAAGCGCCTCTACCGCATCGTGGACTTCAAGCGCTGGGACAAGGCGGGCATCCCCGCCAAGGTGGCGGCCATTGAATACGACCCCAACCGCTCGGCCCGCATCGCCCTCCTGCACTACGCCGACGGGGAGAAGCGCTACATCCTCGCCCCCGAGGGCCTCCAGGTGGGGCAGCAGGTGGTGGCGGGGCCCGACGCCCCCATTCAAGTGGGCAACGCCCTGCCCCTCCGCTTCATCCCCGTGGGCACCGTGGTGCATGCGGTGGAGCTCGTGCCCAAGCAGGGGGCCAAACTCGCCCGCTCCGCCGGCACCAGCGCCCAGATCCAGGGCCGGGAAGGGGACTACGTGATCCTTCGCCTGCCCTCGGGGGAGCTCCGCAAGGTGCACGGGGAGTGCTACGCCGCCATCGGGGCGGTGGGCAACGCCGACCACAAGAACATCGTCCTGGGGAAGGCCGGCCGCACCCGCTGGCTTGGCCGCAAGCCCCACGTGCGCGGCGCCGCCATGAACCCGGTGGACCACCCCCACGGCGGCGGTGAGGGCCGGGCCCCGAGGGGGCGTCCGCCCGCCTCCCCCTGGGGCTGGCAGACCAAGGGGCTCAAGACCCGGAAGCGGCGCAAGCCTTCCAGCCGCTTCATCCTCGCCCGGCGGAAGAAGTGAGGTGAGCCATGCCGCGTAGCTTGAAGAAGGGCGTTTTTGTAGACGACCACCTCCTGGAGAAGGTGCTGGAGCTTAACGCCAAGGGGGAGAAGCGGCTCATCAAGACCTGGAGCCGCCGCTCCACCATCGTTCCGGAGATGGTGGGCCACACCATCGCGGTCTACAACGGCAAGCAGCACGTGCCCGTCTACATCACCGAGAACATGGTGGGGCACAAGCTGGGAGAGTTCGCGCCCACCCGCACCTACCGGGGGCACGGCAAAGAGGCCAAGGCCACCAAGAAGAAGTAGCCATGGAAGCGAAAGCCATAGCCCGTTACGTGCGCATCGCCCCCAGGAAGGTCCGCCTGGTGGTGGACCTCATCCGGGGGAAGAGCCTCGAGGAGGCCCGCAACATCCTGCGCTACACCAACAAGCGGGGGGCCTACTACGTGGCCAAGGTGCTGGAGTCCGCCGCCGCCAACGCCGTCAACAACCACGATATGCTGGAGGACCGGCTTTACGTGAAGGCGGCCTTCGTGGACGAGGGCCCTGCCCTGAAGCGGGTCCTTCCCAGGGCCCGGGGCCGGGCGGACATCATGAAGAAGAGGACCAGCCACATCACGGTGATCGTGGGGGAGAAGCATGGGAAATAAAATCCACCCCATCGGGTTCCGTCTTGGCATCACCCGGGACTGGGAGTCCCGCTGGTACGCCGGCAAGAAGCAGTACCGCCACCTCCTCTGGGAGGACCAGGAGATCCGCAACTACCTCACCAAGGAGCTCTACCCCGCGGGTCTGGCCCGCATTGACATTGAGCGGGCGGCGGACAACGTGGCCGTGACCGTCCACGTGGCCAAGCCGGGCGTGGTCATCGGCCGGGGCGGGGAGAAGATCAAGGTCCTGCGGGACGCCCTGGCCAAGATGACCGGGAAGAACGTGGCCCTGAACGTCCAGGAGATCCAGAACCCTAACCTCTCCGCCCCCCTGGTGGCCCAGCGGGTGGCCGAGCAGATAGAAAGGCGCTTCGCCGTGCGCCGGGCCATCAAGCAGGCGGTGCAGCGGGTGATGGAGGCGGGGGCCAAGGGGGCCAAGGTCATCGTCTCCGGCCGCATCGGCGGGGCGGAGCAGGCCCGCACGGAGTGGGCCGCCGAGGGCCGGGTGCCCCTCCAGACCCTGCGTGCTAACATAGACTATGGCTTCGCTTTGGCCCGCACCACCTACGGGGTGCTGGGGGTCAAGGCGTACGTCTTCCTGGGTGAGGTGATCGGCGGCCAGAAGGCCAAGGCCCGCCTCGAGGGCGCCAAGGCCGAGGAGAGGCCCCGCCGCCGTCGCCCCGCCGTGCGGGTGAAGAAGGAGGAGTAGGCCATGCTGATGCCCAGGCGCATGAAGTACCGCAAGCAGCACCGGGGCCGGATGAAGGGGGCGGCCAAGGGGGGGGATTACGTGGCCTTCGGGGACTTCGGCCTGGTGGCCATGGAGCCCGCCTGGATCACCTCCCAGCAGATTGAGGCCGCCCGTGTGGCCATGGTGCGCCACTTCCGCCGCGGGGGGAAGATCTTCATCCGCATCTTCCCCGACAAGCCCTACACCAAGAAGCCCCTGGAGGTGCGGATGGGTAAGGGCAAGGGCAACGTGGAGGGGTACGTGGCCGTGGTGAAGCCGGGCCGGGTGATGTTTGAGGTGGCGGGGGTGACGGAGGAGCAGGCCCTCGAGGCCCTGCGCATCGCCGGCCACAAGCTCCCCATCAAGACCAAGATCGTGAGGAGGGACGCCTACGATGAAGCTCAGTGAGGTGAAGAAGCAGCTGGAGGAGGCCCGGAAGCTCTCCCCGGTGGAGCTGGAGAAGCTGGTGAGGGAGAAGAAGCGAGAGCTCATGGAACTCCGCTTCCAGGCCTCCATCGGCCAGCTTTCCCAGAACCACAAGATCCGGGACCTCAAGCGCCAGATCGCCAGGCTCCTTACGGTCTTGAACGAGAAGAGGAGGGCCAATGCCTAAGAAGGTCCTGACCGGGGTGGTGGTGAGCGACAAGATGCAGAAGACCGTCACGGTCCTGGTGGAGCGCCAGTTCCCCCACCCCCTCTACGGCAAGGTGATCAAGCGCTCCAAGAAGTACCTGGCCCACGACCCCGAGGAGCGGTACAAGGTGGGGGACGTGGTGGAGATCGTGGAGTCCCGCCCCATCTCCAAGCGCAAGCGCTTCAGGGTGCTCCGCCTGGTGGAGGGCGGGCGGATGGACCTGGTGGAAAAGTACCTGGTGCGCCGCCAGAACTACCAAAGCCTTTCCAAGCGGGGGGGTAAGGCATGATCCAGCCGCAAACCTACCTGGAGGTGGCCGACAACACCGGGGCCCGGAAGATCATGTGCATCCGCGTCCTCAAGGGCTCCAACGCCAAGTACGCCACCGTGGGGGATGTGATCGTGGCCAGCGTCAAGGAGGCCATCCCCCGGGGGGCGGTGAAGGAAGGGGACGTGGTCAAGGCGGTGGTGGTGCGCACCAAGAAAGAGGTGAAGCGCCCCGACGGCTCGGCCATCCGCTTTGACGACAACGCCGCGGTGATCATCAACAACCAGCTGGAGCCTCGAGGCACCCGGGTCTTCGGCCCGGTGGCCCGCGAGCTCCGCGAGAAGGGCTTCATGAAGATCGTCTCCCTGGCGCCGGAGGTGCTCTGATGCGGGCCAAGGTGCACGTGAAGAAGGGGGACACCGTGCTGGTGGCCTCCGGGAAGTACAAGGGCCGGGTGGGCAAGGTGAAGCAGGTCCTGCCCAGGAGGCAGGCGGTCATCGTGGAAGGGGTCAACATCGTCAAGAAGGCGGTGCGGGTGAGCCCGCAGTACCCCCAGGGGGGGTTCATTGAGAAGGAGGCGCCCCTACACGCCTCCAAGGTCCGCCCCCTCTGCCCCGCCTGCGGCAAGCCCACCCGGGTGCGCAAGAAGCTCTTGGAGGACGGGCGGAAGATCCGGGTCTGCGCCAAGTGCGGCGGGTCCCTAGACGTGGAGGAGTAAGATGCCCCTGGACGTTGCCCTGAAGAGGAAGTACTACGAGGAGGTTCGCCCCGAGCTCATCCGCCGCTTCGGGTACCAGAACATCTGGGAGGTGCCCAGGCTGTCCAAGGTGGTGGTCAACCAGGGACTGGGCGAGGCCAAGGAGGACGCCCGCATCCTGGAGAAGGCCGCCAAGGAGCTGGCCCTCATCACCGGGCAGAAGCCCGCCATCACCCGGGCCAAGAAGTCCATCTCCAACTTCAAGCTCCGCAAGGGCATGCCCATCGGGCTTAGGGTTACCCTCCGCGGCGACCGCATGTGGATCTTCCTGGAGAAGCTCCTCGGCGTGGCCCTGCCCCGCATCCGCGACTTCCGGGGGGTCAGCCCCACGAGCTTTGACGGCCGGGGCAACTACAACCTGGGCCTCAAGGAGCAGCTCATCTTCCCCGAGATCACCTACGATATGGTGGACGCCCTCCGGGGGATGGACATCGCGGTGGTGACCACCGCCAGGACCGACGAGGAGGCCCGGGCCCTCTTGGAGCTTCTGGGCTTCCCCTTCCGCAAGTGAGGCGAGCATGGCGAGGAAAGCGCTGATCGAGAAGGCCAAGAGGACCCCGAAGTTCAAGGTGCGGGCCTACACCCGGTGTGTCCGCTGCGGGAGGGCCAGGAGCGTCTACCGCTACTTTGGGCTCTGCCGGCTCTGCCTCAGGGAGCTCGCCCACAAGGGGCAGCTTCCCGGGGTGAAGAAGGCCAGCTGGTAGGCCGTGGCCGGTCGGGGGGGTTCCCTCGAGACCGCATGGTCCAGGAGTGAGGTAAAAGGAGAGAGGAAATGCTGACGGACCCCATCGCCGACATGCTGACCCGGATCAGGAACGCCACCCGGGTCTACAAGGAGAGCACCGAGGTGCCCGCCTCGCGCTTTAAGGAGGAGATCCTGAAGATCCTGGCGCGGGAGGGGTTCATCAAGGGCTACGAGCGGGTGGAGGTGGACGGCAAGCCCGTGCTTCGCATCCACCTGAAGTACGGGCCCCGTCGCCAGGGGGTGGACCCCAGGCCCGAGCAGGTCATCAAGCACATCCGCCGCATCAGCCGGCCAGGCCGCCGGGTGTACGTGGGGGTCAAGGAGATCCCTAGGGTGCGCCGGGGCCTGGGTATCGCCATCCTCTCCACGCCCAAGGGTGTGCTTACAGACCGCGAGGCCAGGAGGCTGGGCGTGGGCGGCGAGCTCATCTGCGAGGTGTGGTGATGTCTAGGATCGGCAGGCTTCCCATTCCCCTTCCCAAGGGGGTCCAGGTGGAGGTGGCCCCGGGGCTCGTGAAGGTCAGGGGCCCCAAGGGTGAGCTCCAGGTCCCCGTCTCTCCGGAGATGCGGGTGGTGGTGGAGGAGGGCCGCGTCCGGGTGGAGCGCCCCTCGGACGAGCGCCGCCACAAAAGCCTTCACGGCCTGACCCGCACCCTCATCGCCAACGCCGTCAAGGGGGTTTCCGAGGGCTACGCCAAGGAGCTCCTCATCAAGGGCATCGGCTACCGGGCGCGGCTTGTGGGGCGGGCCCTAGAGCTCACCGTGGGCTTTAGCCACCCGGTGGTGGTGGAGCCCCCGGAGGGCATCACCTTTGAGGTGCCCGAGCCCACCCGCATCCGGGTTCTGGGCATTGACAAGCAAAGGGTGGGCCAGGTGGCCGCGGACATCCGCGCCGTGAAGAAGCCCAGCGCTTACCACGAGAAGGGCATCTACTACGCGGGCGAGCCCGTCCGCCTCAAGCCCGGCAAGGCCGGGGCCAAGAAGTAGGGGGAAGCATGGCACGGCTAACCGCTTACGAGCGCCGCAAGTTCCGGGTGCGCAACCGCATCAAGCGCACGGGCAGGCTCCGCCTCTCCGTCTTCCGGAGCCTCAAGCACATCTACGCCCAGATCATTGACGACGAGAAGGGCGAGACCCTGGTGGCCGAATCCAGCCTGGCCCTGAAGCTCCAGGGCAACAAGACCGAGGTGGCCCGCCAGGTGGGCCGGGCCTTGGCGGAGAAGGCCAAGGCCCTGGGGATCAAGCAGGTGGCCTTTGACCGCGGCCCTTACAAGTACCACGGCCGGGTGAAGGCCCTGGCCGAGGGGGCCCGGGAGGGGGGCCTCGAGTTCTAAGGAGGGACCATGCCCGAGACCGACTTTGAGGAGAAGATGATCTTGGTACGGCGCACCGCCAAGACCTACCAGGGCGGACGCCGCTTCCGCTTCGGCGCCTTGGTGGTGGTGGGGGACCGGCAGGGCCGGGTGGGCCTGGGTCTGGGCAAGGCCAAGGAGGTGCCCCTGGCCGTGCAGAAGGCGGGCTACTACGCCCGGCGCAACCTGGTGGAGGTCCCCCTGCAAAACGGCACCATTCCCCACGAGATTGAGGTGGAGTACGGGGCCTCCAAGATCCTCCTCAAGCCCGCGGCCCCCGGCACCGGGGTGATCGCCGGGGCGGTGCCCCGGGCCATCCTGGAGCTTGCGGGGGTCACCGACATCCTCACCAAGGAGCTGGGGAGCCGCAACCCCATCAACATCGCCTACGCCACCATGGAGGCCCTAAGGCAGCTCCAGACCAAGGAGGACGTGAAGCGCCTCAGGAAGGGCGGGGAGGAGTGATGGCCAGGCTCAAGGTGAAGCTGGTGAAGAGCCCCATCGGCTACCCCAAGGACCAGAAGGCGGCCCTTAAGGCCTTGGGGCTGACCAAGTTGCAAAGGGAGAGGATCCTGGAGGACACCCCGGCCATCCGCGGTAACGTCCGCAAGGTGGCCCACCTCCTCCGGGTGGAGGTGTTGGAATGAAGCTTACGGACCTCAAGCCCAACCCCGGGGCCAACAAGCGGCGCAAGCGGGTGGGCCGCGGACCCGGCTCCGGCCACGGCAAGACGGCCACCCGCGGCCACAAGGGCCAGAAGTCCCGCTCGGGCGGCCTCAAGGACCCCCGCCGCTTTGAGGGCGGGCGCTCCACCACCCTCATGCGCCTGCCCAAGCGGGGCATGCAGGGCCAGGTGCCCGGGGAGATCAAGCGCCCCCGGTACCAGGGAGTGAACCTAAGGGATCTGGCCCGCTTTGAGGGGGAGGTGACCCCCGAGCTTCTGGTGCGGGCGGGCCTCCTCAAGAAGGGCCATCGGCTCAAGATCTTGGGGGACGGGGAGGCCAAGGCCCTTAGGGTGGTGGCCCACGCCTTCTCCAAGAGCGCCCTGGAGAAGCTGAAGGCCGCAGGCGGCGAGGCCGTCCTCCTGGAGGCCTAAGATGCTTAAGGCCTTCCGGAGCGCCCTCCAGATCCCCGAGCTCCGCCAGCGCATCCTCTTCACCCTCTTGGTGCTGGCCGCCTACCGCCTCGGGGCCTTTATCCCCACCCCGGGGGTGGACCTGGACAAGATCCAGGAGTTCCTGCGCACCACCCAGGGAGGGGTGTTCGGCATCATCAACCTCTTCTCCGGGGGTAACTTTGAGCGCTTCTCCATCTTCGCCCTGGGGATCATGCCCTACATCACCGCGGCCATCGTCATGCAGCTTTTGGTCACGGTGGTGCCCGCGCTGGAGAAACTCTCCAAGGAGGGGGAGGAGGGCCGCCGCATCATCAACCAGTACACCCGTATCGGCGGCGTCGCTCTGGGGGCCTTCCAGGGCTTCTTCCTGGCCACGGCCTTCCTGGGGGCGGAAGGGGGGCGGTTCCTCCTTCCCGGCTGGTCCCCCGGGCCCTTCTTCTGGCTGGTGGTGGTGGTTACCCAGGTGGCGGGCATCGCCCTCCTCCTCTGGATGGCCGAGCGCATCACCGAGTACGGCATCGGCAACGGCACCAGCATGATCATCTTCGCCGGCATCGTGGTGGACTGGCTGCCCCAGCTTTTCCGCACCGTGGGCCTCATCCGCACCGGGGAGATCAACCTGGTGGCCTTCCTCTTCTTCCTGGCCTTCATCGTCTTGGCCTTCGCGGGCATGGCCGCGGTGCAGCAGGCCGAACGCCGGATTCCCGTGCAGTACGCCCGCAAGGTGGTGGGCCGGAGGGTCTACGGGGGGCAGGCCACCTACATCCCCATCAAGCTCAATGCCGCCGGGGTGATCCCCATCGTCTTCGCCGCCGCCATCCTGCAGATCCCCATCTTCCTCACCGCCCCCTTCCAGGACAACCCCGTCCTCCGGGCCATCGCCAACTTCTTCAACCCCACCCACCTTTCGGGGCTCCTCCTCGAGGTGGCCCTCATCGTCCTCTTCACCTACGTGTACACCGCGGTGCAGTTTGACCCCAAGCGCATCGCCGAGTCCTTGCGGGAGTACGGGGGCTTCATCCCGGGGATCCGTCCTGGGGAACCCACGGTGAAGTTCCTGGAGCACATCGTCTCCCGCCTCACCCTCTGGGGGGCCCTCTTCCTGGGCCTGGTGGCGGCCCTTCCCCAGATCATCCAGAACCTCACCGGGGTCAAGAGCATCGCCTTCTCGGGGATCGGCCTCCTCATCGTGGTGGGGGTGGCCCTGGACACCCTGCGGCAGGTGGAGAGCCAGCTCATGCTGAGGAACTACGAGGGGTTCCTCTCCAAGGGCCGTATCCGCGGCCGCACGCGTTAAGGGGGCAGGATGGGCGAAGCGGTGATCTTCTTGGGGCCGCCGGGGGCGGGCAAGGGCACCCAGGCGGCCAGGCTTGCGGAGGAGCTGGGCTTTAAGAAGCTTTCCACCGGGGACATCCTCCGGGACCACGTGGCCCGGGGGACCCCCTTGGGCCAGCGGGTGAAGCCCATCATGGACCGGGGAGACCTGGTGCCGGACGAGCTGATCCTGGCCCTCATACGGGAGGAGCTGGCGGAAAGGGTCGTCCTGGACGGCTTTCCCCGCACCCTGCCCCAGGCGGAGGCCTTGGACCGGCTTCTGGAGGAAACCCGGACCCGCCTTTTGGGGGTGGTTCTGGTGGAGGTGCCCGAGGAGGAGCTGGTGCGGAGGATGCTCCGGCGGGCCGGGCTCGAGGGCCGCTCCGACGACAACGAGGAGACCATAAGGCGGCGCCTCCAGGTCTACCGGGAGAAGACCGAGCCCTTGGTCCAGTACTATGAGAAGAAGGGGGCCCTGCGGCGGGTGGACGGCCTCGGCACCCCCGAGGAGGTCTACGCCCGCATCCGGGCCGCCTTGGGAATCTGATGGCCATCAAGCTGAAAAGCCCTTGGGAGATTGAGCGCATGCGGGAGGCGGGGGCCCTCCTCACCGAGGTGGTGGAGGAGGTGGCCCGCCACGTGGCGCCGGGCGTCACCACCAAGGAGCTGGACCAGATCGCCCATGAGGCCATAAGGAAGCGCAAGGCCAAGCCCGCCTTCCTGGGCCTCTACGGCTTCCCCGCCACCCTGTGCACCTCGGTGAACGAGGTGGTGGTCCACGGCATCCCTTCGGAGGAGCCCCTGAAAGAGGGGGACATCCTCTCCGTGGACGTGGGCCTCATCTACCAGGGCTTCGCCGCCGACATGGCCCGCACCTTTCCCGTGGGCCGGGTCTCCCCGGAGGCGGAAAGGCTCATCCGGGACACGGAGGCGGCCTTCTTTGAAGGGATGCAGTACCTCCGCCCGGGCTTTCGCATCGGGGATGTGGCCCACGCCGTGCAGGCCTTTTTGGAAAGCCGGGGTTACGGGGTGGTGCGGGAGTTCGTGGGCCACGGGGTGGGGCGGGAGATCCACGAGGACCCTCAGCTTCCCAACTTCGGCAAGCCCGGTACCGGCCCCAAGATCCGGCCCGGCATGACCTTGGCCCTCGAGCCCATGGTCACCTTGAGGCCGGCCCCTGTGGTAATATTGGAAGATGGCTGGACGGCGAGCGCTGGGAGGGGCAACCTCGCCGCCCACTACGAGAACACCGTCTTGGTGACGGAGGAAGGCCCGGAGCTTCTCACCGGGGTTCCCCTGGTGCGGGCGCGGTAGGAGGGGTATGGCGAAGGAGAAGGACACCATTCGGGCGGAAGGCGTGGTCACCGAGGCTTTGCCCAACACCACCTTTCGGGTGAAGCTGGACTCGGGGCCGGAGATCCTGGCCTACATCTCGGGCAAGATGCGCATGCACTACATCCGCATCCTGCCCGGGGACCGGGTGGTGGTGGAGATCACCCCCTACGACCCCACGCGGGGAAGGATCGTCTATCGCAAGTAGGAGGCGCGATGAAGGTACGGGCGTCGGTCAAGAGGATCTGCGAGAAGTGCAAGGTGGTGCGCCGGCACGGCCGGGTCTACGTGATCTGCGAGAACCCCAAGCACAAGCAGCGTCAGGGCTAAGGAGGCAACGTGGCGAGGATTGCAGGCGTGGAAATTCCCAGGAACAAGCGGGTAGACGTGGCCCTCACCTACATCTACGGCATCGGCAAGGCCCGGGCCCAGGAGGCCTTGGAGAAGACGGGGATCAACCCCGCCACCCGGGTGAAGGACCTCACGGAGGCGGAGGTGGTGCGCCTCCGGGAGTACGTGGAGAACACCTGGAAGCTGGAAGGGGAGCTTAGGGCGGAGGTGGCGGCCAACATCAAGCGCCTGATGGACATCGGCTGCTACCGGGGCCTCCGGCACCGTCGGGGGCTTCCCGTCCGGGGGCAGCGCACCCGCACCAACGCCCGTACCCGCAAGGGTCCCCGCAAGACCGTGGCGGGCAAGAAGAAGGCTCCGAGGAAGTAAGCCCTGAAGGCGGTTTGGGGCCAGCAGATACTCCGAGAGGGAGAGTATGGCCAGAAAAGCGACCAAGAAGAAGGTCAAACGGCAGGTGGCCAACGGGAAGGCCTACATCCACGCCTCCTACAACAACACCATCGTCACCATCACCGATCCCGACGGCAATCCCATCACGTGGTCCTCGGGCGGGGTCATCGGCTACAAGGGGAGCCGCAAGGGTACCCCCTATGCCGCCCAGCTCGCCGCCATGGACGCCGCCAAGAAGGCCATGGCCTACGGCATGCAGAGCGTGGACGTGGTGGTCCGGGGTACGGGAGCGGGGCGGGAGCAGGCCATAAGGGCCCTCCAGGCCTCCGGCCTCCAGGTGAAGTCCATCGTGGACGATACCCCCGTGCCCCACAACGGCTGCCGGCCTAAGAAGAAGTTCCGCAAGGCCTCGTAAGGAGTAGGAGAAGATGGGTCGTTACATCGGACCAGTTTGCCGCCTTTGCCGTCGGGAGGGAGTCAAGCTTTACCTGAAGGGGGAGAGGTGCTATAGCCCCAAGTGCGCCATGGAGCGCCGCCCCTATCCCCCGGGCCAGCACGGGCAGCGCCGCACGCGGCGCCCCTCGGACTATGCGGTCCGCCTCAGGGAGAAGCAAAAGCTTCGCCGCATCTACGGGATCTCCGAGACCCAGTTCCGCAACCTCTTTGAGGAGGCGAGCCGCAAGAAGGGGGTCACGGGCACGGTGTTCCTGGGCCTTCTGGAGTCCCGCCTGGACAACGTGGTCTACCGCCTGGGCTTCGCGCAAAGCCGCCGCCAGGCCCGGCAGATGGTGCGCCACGGCCACATCACGGTGAACGGCCGCCGGGTGGACCTGCCGGCCTACCGGGTGAGGCCCGGGGACGAGATCGCCATCGCCGAGGGGAGCAGGAACCTGGCCTTCATCCGGGAGAACCTCGAGGCCATGAAGGGGCGCAAGGTAAGCCCCTGGCTCTCCTTGGACGTGGAGGGGATGAAGGGCAAGTTCCTGCGCCTGCCCGACCGGGAGGAGCTGGCCCTGCCCGTGAACGAGCAGCTGGTGATTGAGTTCTACTCCAGGTAGTCCCTGGCCGGTAAGGAGGCCTATGTTAGAGAGCAAGCTCAAAGCCCCGGTCTTTACGGTGCGTACCCAGGGGCGGGAGTACGGGGAGTTCGTGCTGGAGCCCCTGGAGCGGGGGTTCGGCGTCACCCTGGGAAACCCCTTGAGGCGCATCCTCCTCTCCTCCATCCCGGGGACCGCGGTCACCAGCGTCTACATTGAGGACGTCCTCCACGAGTTCTCCACCATCCCCGGGGTGAAGGAGGACGTGGTGGAGATCGTCCTCAACCTCAAGGAGCTGGTGGTCCGCTTCCTGGACCCCAAGATGCAGACCGCCACCCTGGTCCTCCGGGCCGAGGGGCCTAAGGCGGTGAAGGCCGCCGACTTCGTCCCTTCCGCCGACCTGGAGATACTGAACCCGGACCTCCACATCGCCACCCTGGAGGAGGGGGGGCGGCTTTACATGGAGGTGCGGGTGGACCGGGGGGTGGGGTACGTGCCCGCCGAGCGCCACGGCATCAAAGACCGCATCAACGCCATCCCCGTGGACGCCCTCTTCTCCCCGGTGCGCCGGGTGGCCTTCCAGGTGGAGGACACCCGCCTGGGCCAGCGCACGGACCTGGACAAGCTCACCCTGCGCATCTGGACGGACGGCTCCATCACCCCCCTCGAGGCCCTGAACCAGGCCGTGGCCATCCTCAAGGAGCACCTCTCCTACTTCGCCAGCCCCCAGGCGGCCCCTTCCCTCCCGGTGGCCGAGCCTCCGCCGGAGCGGGAGGAGAAGGAGGAGCTGGACCTCCCCCTGGAGGAGCTGGGCCTTTCCACCCGGGTCCTCCACAGCCTCAAGGAGGAGGGGATTGAGTCCGTGCGCGCCCTTCTGGCCCTCAACCTCAAGGACCTGAGGAACATCCCCGGCATCGGAGAAAGGAGCCTCGAGGAGATCCGCGAGGCCTTGGCCAAGCGGGGCTTTACCCTAAAGGAGTGAGACCATGCGCCATCTAAAGTCCGGAAGGAAGCTTAACCGCCACTCTTCCCACCGCCTGGCCCTTTTCCGCAACCAGGCCAAAAGCCTCCTCCTGCATGGCCGCATCACCACCACCGTGCCCAAGGCCAAGGAGCTCACCGGCTTCGTGGACCACCTGATCCACCTGGCCAAGCGGGGGGACCTCCACGCCCGCAGGCTGGTCCTTAGGGACCTCCAGGACGTGAAGCTGGTGCGCAAGCTCTTTGACGAGATCGCCCCCAAGTACCATAACCGCCCCGGGGGGTACACCCGGGTCCTCAAGCTGGCGGAGCGCCGCCGCGGGGACGGGGCGCCCCTGGCCCTGGTGGAGCTGGTGGAGTAGGCCCAAGCCAGAGCGGGGGCTTCATACCACCCCATGCTGGCCTGGGCCAGCATGGGGGCCCCTAGGCAGGCTTCCCCGAGCCGGTAGGGGGAAGGAAGGGTATCGTGTCGCAAAGCCGAGGCGCGGGCACTTAGCCCTTCTCGTTTTGCGAGGGGCCGAGAAGCCTAAGAAGCTGGTCCTCCAGCTCCCCGATGTAGGCGGCCAGGGTGTTGCCGTGCTTCTCCAGAAGCTCCTCCACCCGGGCTTCCAGGGCCCGGATCTCCTCCCGCTCCGCCTCGGCCAGGCGGGCGAGCTCGGCCTCGAGGTAACGCTTTAGCTCGGTGTAGCGGCTTTGCTCGGCGTCCTCGGCCAGCTTCTTGTAATAGAGGAGTTCCCGCGCGTAGCGCTTGACCTCCAGAAGGGCCGCCGTCTCCAGGCCGATGGTGAAGACCAGGTAGAGGAGGCTGAGGACCACCAGGGCCACCCCCAGGACCAGGCCCAAGGGAGCCTCCACCCGGGTGAGCCCCAGGGAGAGGGAGGTGGGCTTGGTGATCTCCCCCCAGTTGAGCCAGGCGAAGAGGGCGAGGATAAGGAGCACGAGGAGGGCAAAAAGGGTGCGGGCGCTCATGCCTTGACCTCCATAAGGGCACCGGGGGGATTATACACTGCCTTCCATGGGCTACCTTTACCTTTTTCTGGCCGCCTCCCTTTGGGGCCTTCTGGGGCCGGTAAGCCGCCTGGCCTTTGGGGAAGGGCTCACCCCCCTTGCGGTGGCCTTCTTTCGGGCGGGGCTCGCCTGGCTCTTTTTCGCCGCCCACGCCCTCGCCTTGCGCCAGGTGCGGGTGGCCCCCCGGGACCTTCCCGTCCTGCTCCTTTTCGGCCTGGTGGGGGTTTCCCTGTTTTACGGGGCCTACCAGCTTTCGGTGGGGTTTGGCGGGGCGGCTCTGGCCTCGGTCCTCCTCTACACCGCTCCCGCCTGGGTAGCCCTTCTTTCCCACCTGGTCCTCCGGGAGCCCCTGGACGCCCTGGGGCTTCTCTCCGTGGCCCTCACCCTCCTGGGGGTGGCCCTCATGGGCCTGGGCGGGGGAAGCGAGGTGCGGGCCCTTGGGCCCGCCCTCTTTTTCGGCCTCCTTTCCGGCTTCACCTACGCCCTTTACTACATCTTCGGCAAGCTCTACCTGCCCCGCTACGCCACCCCCACCCTCTTCCTCTACGCCCTGCCCGTGGGGGCCTTGGGGCTCCTGCCCTTTGTGGAGTTCGCTCCCTTAAGCGCCAAGGCCCTTTACGCCCTCGTATTCTTGGGAGCCTTTTCCACCTACGGGGCTTACCTGGCCTACTATGCGGGGCTTAGGCGGCTTCCCGCCACCCGGGCCAGCGTCCTGGCCACCCTCGAGCCCGTGGTGGCCAACCTCTTCGCCTTCCTCTTCTTCCGCGAGGTGCTCTCCTCCCTGGGCTACCTGGGGGCGGGCCTGGTCCTCCTGGCGGTCCTCCTCAGCGTGAGGCGGTAGGGGCCTACCGCAGGAAGGCCTCGAGGTAGGGCTCCCAGTCCTGGGGGACCTCCTTGAGGTCGGAGAGGAAGAGGGGAAGGCGGGGGCTTTTGGGGGGTCTGAGGAGGCGCATCCCCGCTTCCTCGGGGGTGCGGTCCCCCTTCTTGAGGTTGCAGGCCCGGCAGGCCGTCACCAGGTTTTCCCAGGTGTGCTTGCCCCCCCGGCTTTTGGGGAGGACGTGGTCCACGGTGAGCTCCCCCCCTTGGCGGCCGCAGTACTGGCAGGTGTAGCGGTCGCGGCGGAGGACGTTCCTGCGGTTCAGGGGGATGCGGCTTGGCCCCCGCCGCACCAGGCGCTTAAGGCGGATGACGCTGGGCACGGGAATCCGGGTGGAAGGGGTGTGGAGGTAGCGGCCGCTTTCCGAAAGCATCTCCGCGCTTCCCGAAAGCACCAAGAGCACGCTCCGCTTGATGCTGGCGAGGCCCAGCACCTCGTACCCCGCGTTGAGCACCAGGACGCGGGGGGCGTCTAGGTTTAGGGGCTTTTCCTCGGCTGGCCCCACGCTTTCTAGGATAGCAAAGGCTTTGTGCTATGCTGGGGGCAACGAAGGGTTGGGAGGCCCCTATGACGAAACCCTTGGTTGCGCTCCTTTCCCTCCTGGGCCTGGCCCTGGCGGCTTCCCTGGAGGAGGCGGAGGCCCTTTTGCGTTCGGGGAACTACGCCCAGGCGGCCTTGGCCTTTGAGGAGGTTCTGGCTCGGGACTACGGCCGCCTCGAGGCCCACCTGGGCCTGGGGGTGGCCCTTTTCCGGGCGGGCCGCCTGGAGGAGGCCCGCTTCGCCTTTGACCAGATGGTCCGGGTCTTCCCCGAGCGGTACGAGGGCCACTTCAACCTGGGCCAGGTCTACCTGCGGCTGGGTAAACCCCAGGAGGCGGCGGAAGCCTTCCAGAAGGCGGTGTCCATAAAGCCCACCGAGGAGGCCTACCTGGCCCTGGCCGCCGCCCTCGGCCAGGCGGGGAAGGCCAAGGAGGCGGCGGAGGCCTTGAGGAAGGGGCTCCTACCGGAGCGAAGCCTCGCCTACCGCCTGGCCCTGGCCCAGGCCCTCTACGCCGCGGGAAGCCGGGCGGAGGCCGTGCCCGTCCTCTACGGGCTCCTGAACCAAGACCCCAAGGTGGCCGAGGCCTGGGAGCTTCTGGCCCGCATTCTGGCGGAGGAGGGCCTGAAGGCCCGGGCCCTCAGGGAGCTGGACCGGGGCCTGGCCCAGGTGGAGGGGAGGGCCAGGGCTAGGCTTCTCCTCCGCAAGGCCCTCCTCTCCGAAGCCCCCGAGCCCCTCTTGAAGGAGGCCTACGGGCTGGACCCCGGCCTCTGGGAGGCCGCTTTCTACCTGGGCCAGTCCAGGCTTCGGGCCGGGGACGCCAAGGGAGCCCTGGCCCCCCTCCTCGCCGCTTACCGCTCCAGCCCCGAGCCCGAGGTGGCCCAGGCCCTGGCCGTGGCCTACCTGCGCCTAGGCGATGCGAAAAACGCCTACCGCTACGCCGAGGAGGCGGGGCCTCCTGGGGCCTTCCTGAAGGCCCAGGCGGCCTATGCCCTGGGGAAGAGGGAGGAGGCCCTGGGGCTTTTGGAAGGGGTTTCCACCCTCGAGGCCCAGGCCCTTAAGGGCGCCCTCCTCCTGGAGCTGGGCCGGGGGGAGGAGGCGGTGGGGGTGCTCCGCCCCCTGTACGAGGCCGGGCGGGACCCCCAGGTGGGGGTGAACCTGGCCGCCGCCTTGGTGGCCCTGGGGCGCTTCGGCGAGGCGGAGCTGGTCCTCAGGGAGGTGCTGGGGCGGGCTCCTAAGCAGGCCGCCGCCTGGTACAACCTGGGCCTGGCCCTGAGGGGCCTGGGCCGGGAGGGGGAAGCGGAGCGCGCCCTCAGGCAGGCCGCCGCCTTGGGCTCTAAGGAGGCCCAGGCCCTTCTTGGGAGGTAGGATGCGCTGGCTCAAGGAAAACTGGCTGGACGCCCTCATCTTCCTCCTCATCGCCTTGGTGGCGGCGGGCATCGTCCTCTACCTCACCGGGGTCAACCCCTTCGCCCGGCCCCAGGCTTCTTCCCCCACCCCCCAGGCCCCTCCTTCGCCCCCTCCGGCCCAGGCCTCGCCCCCGCCCGCCCCCAGGGAGGTGAAACCCCCCGAGCCGGTGGTGACCGTGATGCCCCTGCCCCGGGCCCCGGAGGAGCCTAAGCCCCAGGAGGCCTCCGCACCCAAGCTCCAGGAGGCCTCCCCGCCCAGGGAGGAAACCCTCAAAGGCGCCTCTTCCAGGCCCTCGGGCGGGGGCTATCGCGTGGTGGTGGGGGCCTTCGCCAACCCGGAAAACGCCGCCCGGCTGGAGCGGGAACTGGCGCAAAAGGGCTATCCGGCCCGCCTCGAGGCCGGCAGTTCCCTCACCCGGGTGGTGGTGGGCCCCTACGCCAGCGAGGCCGAGGCCAGGCGGGTGGCCCAGGCCCTTTCGGCCTACGGGGCCCAGGTTTACCGGGGCCAGGCCCCGGCCCCCGCTTCCGGGGGGAGCGTGTACCTGCAGGTGGGGGCCTTCCAGAAGGAGGAAAACGCCCTGGCCCTGGCGGGCAGGCTTAAAGAGGCGGGGCTTCCGGTGGTGCTGGTGAAGGACGGGGTCTACAGGGTCCGGGTGGGGCCGGTGGCCCCAGAGGAAAAGGAGGCCCTCAGGGCCCGCGTGGAGGCCCTGGGCCTTCAGGCCTTGGAGGTGCGATGAAGGTTCCTAGCGCCGCCATTAGCCGTCTGGTGACCTACCTCCGCATCCTGGAGGAACTGGAGGCCAAGGGCATCCACCGCACCAGCTCGGAGCAACTGGCGGAGGAGGCCCAGGTGACCGCTTTCCAGGTGCGGAAGGACCTCTCCTACTTCGGCTCCTACGGCACCCGAGGGGTGGGGTACACCGTCCCCGTCCTCAAGCGGGAGCTTCGCCACATCCTGGGCCTAAACCGCAGGTGGGGGCTTTGCATCGTAGGGATGGGCCGTTTGGGAAGCGCCCTCGCCGACTACCCGGGGTTTGGGGAAAGTTTTGAGCTGCGGGGCTTTTTTGATGCGGACCCCGCCAAGGTGGGCCGGCCCGTGGGCAAAGGGGTGATAGAGCACGTGGACCGCCTTCCCGAGAGGGTCCCGGGCCGTATAGAGATCGCCCTCCTCACCGTACCCCGGGAGGCGGCCCAGGAGGCGGCGGACCGGTTGGTGGCGGCGGGGATTAAGGGGATCCTCAACTTTGCCCCCACGGTCCTGGAGGTGCCCAAGGAGGTGGCGGTGGAAAACGTGGACTTCCTGGCCGGGCTCACGCGGCTATCCTTTGCTATACTGAACCCTAAGTGGAGAGAGGAGATGATGGGGTGATTATGAAAGGTTTTAAGCTCCTCACGGGTTTCTTCTTGGCCCTGGCACTTTTTGCCTGCTCGGATGTGTTTTTCCAGCAACCGTACCGGGTACTTCTGGATCCGCCCCAACTTGGCTACGAAGTGGACGACCAGGGCAAGATCATCGTGGTTGGCAACAACGCCTATGTGCAAGTGGCTCCAGGGGCGCCTGGGGGGTATTTGGAGCGCTACGAGTACGTGGTGGTGGACGACTCCGGGAACGAGATCTTCGCCGGGGCTTCCTTGGGAAGTGGTTTCGTTGCTGTGGAAATCCCCCCGGGGCGGGAGGAAGCGGAGGGCCAGGTCCGCTATGTGAGCAAACAGTCCCAGCCTTTCCGCTTTAGTTTGGATGGGCCCGTGGCTAGGGAGCATTTGAATCAAGGAGCTCCTCTCAACTGGCGGGCCCGGGTGACATGGTACGCGAAAACTGGGAACGGAAGAGCGGTTTCCTGGGTTCAGGAGTACCAGATAAAGTACCCGCTTAAGTGAAGGAGGGGAAGTATGAGGCCCAAGGTTTTTTGGCCAGCCTTGCTTTTGACAGGGGGACTTACCCTTCTTTCCGCCTGTACCTGGCAGGGGCAAAGCGCTTCTTCAGAAAGCATCGCCCTTGCCGTGGGCATAGAAAGCCCAACCAGCAGTTCGGTGACCAAGGATCGGCGCGTCCAGGTGAGGGCGTCTGCTTCTGGGGCTACTGTATCCCAGGTCACCGTTAGTTACTCCGGGCCTCAAAGTGGCTCAATAACCCTGGTTTCCTCGGGCGGGCGCTGGGTAGGGCAGTTGCCCGATACCCTTCCTTCAGGAACCTACACCTTGAGGGCCAAGGCCAGGGCTGGTTCTAAGGAAGAAGAATCGTCTTCTGTAACCTTCCTCCTGGACCTGATCGCTCCCGAGTTGGAGCTTCTAGAGCCCACCGGACCCGTGACCCTGGGGGCGGGTTCCCTGACTCTAAGGGTCAGGGCCCGGGACAACGTGGGAATGAGGGAAGTACGGCTTTATGCTGGAACACAGCTCCTGAGTTCCCAGCAGGCTGGAGCAGGGGATGTGTACACTTTTACGGTGGACCCGGCTTCCCTACCCTCCGGTTCCTTGGACCTCAGGGTCCAGGCTGAGGATAAGGCGGGAAACACGGGGGAAGTGGCTCTTCGGGCCAATGTGGACCGGACGCCGCCTGCGGTGGTGTGGCGGCGGCCGGCGGACGGGGCGGAGGTTTCTGGGACGGTGCCCCTGGAGGTGGAGGCCACGGACAACGTGGGCGTGGCCAAGGTGGAGTTCTTGGCCGGGTCCACGAAGCTTGGGGGGGCCACTTCTGCGCCCTTCACCTTTAGCTGGAACACTCTGAGCTACCCGGATGGTCCGGTGACGCTGAAGGCGCGGGCGGTGGACGCTGCGGGGAACGCCGCGGAGGCCACCCTCACGGTGACGGTGGCGAACCAGCCTGGTGTCTTCTGGATCAATCCCGTTCCCAACCAGGAGGTGGCTGGACTGGTTACCCTTCGAGTGGAAGTGCGCGCCAATCGCCCGGTGGACAGGGTGGAGTTTTACTTCGGTGCCGATGAAAACTCCATGGCCAAGATCGCTGGCGCGCCTTCGCAGTCTGGCAACGTATACTCTCTGGATTGGGATGTGCTTCGGGTCACCCCTGGAGACTATCTCTTGAAGGTTGTCGTGGTAGATGGCATGGGATCCCGTGCGGAAGCTTCAATCCCCGTGAGGGTGGGTTCGGCTTTTGTCATCACTACTCCCAAGGATGGAGACCAGGTGGGGCCCGGTACCCAGAGGGCCATCGTAACCGTAACCGTTGGCATTAACGGTACCCTTCCCCCTGGAGTGAACGTGAGTAGGGTGGTGATCTACATCAATGGCCAACCCGTGGGGGATGCCTCGAGTAGCACGGCTGGCGATGGTTCCCAGATTTACATCTATACCTGGGATACCACCCAGTCTGTTCCGGGCCATGACCCTGCTCTTTCCGGAGATCGGGTAATCACCGCTAGGGTTTACTACACGGGAGGCGACACCTGGACGAATGGCGTGAGGGTCCGGTTCCTGCCTTAGGCGGTTTCCCGTGCCAGGGCCTCGGCTTGGCCGGGGCCCTGGTGTTTATACTGGAGGACGTGACGGTTCTGGGTCCCCTCGAGGCCTCCCTCCGCCAGTTTGAGGAGGCCCTTTCCCAGCTGGTCCAGTCCGACGTGCTCTTCGTCCGCCTTATCCACCAGGACCTGGTGACAGCGGGAGGGAAGCGGATCCGGCCGAGGCTGGTGTTTCTGGCCTCGAGGGCTTTGGGAGGGGCGCCCTTTGAGATGGAGCTCGCCCTGGCGGTGGAGCTCCTCCACTCCGCCACCCTCCTCCACGACGACCTCATAGACGACGCCGAGACCAGGCGGGGCAAGGAGGCGGCCTTCCGTAAGTACGGGAACGCCGTTTCCGTCCTTTCCGGAGACTTTCTCCTTTCCAGGCTCCTGCACGTCATCGCCAAGACGGGCCGGATGGAGCTGGTGGAGCGCTTCGCCGAGGTGGCCAAGACCCTCTCCGAGGGGGAGGTGCTCCAGTTCCAGGTGGCCGCTTTGGAGGACTACTCCCTGGAGAACTACGAGAGGATCATCACCGCCAAGACCGCCGCCTTGATGGCCCTCTGCACCGAAGGCCCGGCGCTTCTCCGGGGAGATCCCCCAGGGGTTCGGGAGGCCCTGCACCGCTTCGGCCTCCTTTACGGCCAGGCCTTCCAGATGCGGGACGACTACCTGGACCTGATGGGCACCCCGGAGGCCCTGGGGAAGCCCGTGGGGGGGGACGTGAGGGAGGGCAAGGCCACCCTCATCCCCCTCCTCCTCATGGAACGCTTCCCCGAGGTGCGGGCGATCCTGAGGCGGAGGGGCCGGGAGCCTGGGGACCTGGAGCGCCTGAGGGCCTTGGCCCGGGAAGGCGGGGTGGTGGAGGAGGTGGAGGCCCGCATCCGGCAGAGGGCCCAAGAGGCGGTGGCGGCCTTAAAGCCCCTTCCTCCCTCGCCCTTTAAGGCGGCTTTGGAAGAACTGGCCTTGCGCGAGGCGGAAAGGCTCTCTTAGGTACCCCAAAAGGGCCTTCCTGGCCTTCAGGTAGAGGCCTTCGGGTCGCAGAACCAAGGCGCGGGTATAATCCCCTTCGGTGATGCTATGAGCCTGCCCGCCTACCGACCTCCCGAGGACCCGGGCCTCTGGGAGGCTTTTTTGGAGCGGCTGGAGCGGACCTTGAGGGTGGCCCCCCTCCACCCCACCACGGTGGAGTACCTGACCCATCCCAAGCGGTTGGTCACGGTCTCCCTTCCCGTGGTCATGGACGACGGCAAGGTACGGGTCTTCCAGGGCTTCCGGGTGGTGCACGACATCGCCCGGGGGCCCGCCAAGGGTGGGGTGCGCCTCCACCCCTCCGTCACCCTGGGGCAGACGGCGGGCCTGGCCGCCTGGATGACCCTCAAGGCGGCGGTCTACGACCTGCCCTTCGGCGGGGCGGCCGGGGGGGTGGCCGTGGACCCCAGGCTCCTTTCCTCTAGAGAGCTGGAGCGCCTGGTGCGCCGTTACACCGCAGAGCTGGTCAACCTCATCGGCCCCGATACGGACATCCTGGGCCCGGACGTGGGGACCGACGAACGGGTCATGGCCTGGATCATGGATACCTACTCCATGACCCTGGGGGCCACGGTGCCCGGCGTGGTGACGGGTAAGCCCCACGCCCTGGGGGGCACCGAGGGCCGGGACGACGCCGCGGGGTTAGGGGTGGCCCTGGTCCTGGGGGAGCTCGCCCGGAGGTGGGGGTTTCCCCTGGGGGGCGCTAGGGTGGCCGTCCAGGGCTTCGGCCAGGTGGGCGGCGCCTTCGCCCTCCACGCCCGGAGGATGGGCCTGAAGGTGGTGGCGGTTTCCACCTCCCGGGGGGCGATGTACCAGGAGGAGGGGCTCCCCGTGGAGGAGGTGCTGGCCCACTACGAGGCCACGGGGGTCCTTCCCCGCCATGACCTGGACCCGGAGGAGCTTCTGGCCCTGCCCGTGGACTACCTGGTGTTGGCGGCCCTGGAGGGGGCTTTGGACGGGGAAAGGGCCAGGCGGGTCCGGGCCAGGGTGGTGCTGGAGGCGGCCAACTTCGGCCTCACCCCGGAGGGGGAGGCCTACCTCCTGGGCAAGGGGGTCCGGGTGGTCCCCGACCTCCTCACCGGGGGCGGAGGGCTTCTGGCGAGCTACCTGGAGTGGGTGCAGGACCTCAACATGTTCTTCTGGAGCGAGGAGGAGGTGCGCCAGAGCTTCACCAAGAGCGTGGCCAAAGCGGTGGCCGAGGTGTGCCAAAGGGCCGAGGCCCTTTCCGCAGACCTCCGTACCGGGGCCATGGCCCTGGCCTTGGAGCGGGTGAACGAGGCCACCCGGCTTAGGGGCGTCTATCCGTGAAGGAGCGCGTATGAGAAGCGAACCTCTTTCCTACCTGGGCAGAGACGGCGGCCCTTGGGAGATCTTCGTGGAGCAGGTGGACCGGGTGGTGCCCTATCTGGGGCGGCTTGCTCCCCTGGCGGAAAGCCTCAAGCGGCCCAAGCGCATCCTCATCGTGGACGTGCCCATTCACCTGGACGACGGCACCGTGGCCCACTTTGAGGGCTACCGGGTCCACCACAACACCGCCCGCGGGCCCGCCAAGGGTGGGGTGCGCTTCCACCCCGAGGTGACCCTTTCCGAGGTCATGGCCCTGGCCGCCTGGATGACCATCAAGAACGCCGCCGTGGGCCTGCCCTACGGGGGCGGGAAGGGAGGGGTGCGGGTGGACCCGAGGAAGCTCTCCGTGAGGGAGCTTGAGCGCCTCACCCGCCGCTACACCTCGGAGATCGGCATCCTCTTGGGCCCGGACCGGGACATCCCTGCCCCCGACGTGAACACCGGGGAGCGGGAGATGGCCTGGATGATGGACACCTTCTCCATGAACGTGGGCCGCACCGTGCCCGGGGTGGTCACGGGGAAGCCCATCGCCCTGGGGGGGTCCCTGGGCCGGCGGGACGCCACGGGGCGGGGGGTGTTCGTGACGGCGGCGGCCGCGGCCGCAAAGATCGGTCTTCCCGTGGAGGGGAGCCGGGTGACCCTGCAGGGCTTCGGCAACGTGGGGAGCGCCGCCGCCCGCATCTTCCACGACCACGGGGCCCGGGTCATCGCCGTCCAGGACCACACCGGCACCGTTTACAACGAGGCGGGCATTGACCCTTACGACCTGCAGCGCCACGTGGCGGAGATGGGGGGGGTGCGGGGCTACCCCAGGGCCGAGCCCCTGCCCAACCCCGAGTTTTGGGCCATACCCACGGAGTTCCTCATCCCCGCCGCCTTGGAGAAGCAGATCACCGAGCAGAACGCCTGGCGCATCCAGGCCCGGATCGTCGCCGAGGGGGCCAACGGCCCCACCACCCCCACCGCCGACGATATCCTGCAGGAGAAGGGCGTCCTGGTGGTTCCCGACGTCATCGCCAACGCCGGGGGCGTGACGGTGAGCTACTTTGAGTGGGTGCAGGACTTCAACTCCTACTTCTGGACGGAGGAGGAGATCAACGCCCGCCTGGAGAGGGTGTTGCGGGGGGCCTTTGAGGCGGTGTGGCAGGTGGCCCAGGAGAAGAAGATCTCCTTGCGCACCGCCGCCTACGTGGTGGCGGCCACCCGGGTCCTCGAGGCCCGGGCCCTCCGGGGCCTCTACCCCTAGTAGGCTATCCTTGTGGACTGGCCCCGCTTCGGCCGCGTGGTCCTCAAGCCCTTTTCCGCGGGGCTTTCCGAGGAGGAGTGGAAGGGCCTCTACGAGACCTTCCGCGACCCCGAGGTGGCGGAGTGGAACGGCTCCAACCCTTTACGCTCCCCCCTTTGGCTCTTCAAGCGCTTCGTCCAGGCGGAGGTCCGCAGGAAGGACCGCCTGGCCTTCGTCATCCTGGACGAGGAGGGGGAGTACCTGGGCACGGTGGAGCTTTACGATATCACCCCGGAGGAGGCCACCTTGGGCATCCTCATCGGAAGGAAGGACCGCTGGGGGCAGGGCTACGGTACCGAGGCGGTGCGGGCGGCCCTGGGGTACGCTTTCTCCACCTTGGGCCTGAAACGGGTGAGGCTCCGCACCTTCGCCCACAACCTGAGGGCGAGGCGGGCCTTCCAGAAGGCGGGGTTCCGCGAGGTGGGCCTGGGCCCTGGCCCCAAGGGAAGGGAGGACGTGTACATGGAGGTGCGCCGTGAGGATTTTGGCCCCGAGGCTTAGGGAGGAAGTCTTCGCCCTCTTGCCCGAGGAGGTGGAGGTGCGCTTTCTGGACGGGCCCTGGCCCAAGACGGCGGACTTCTTCCTCCCCCCCTTTGGGCAGGAAGAGGTGGTGCGGAAGGTCTTGGGGGAGGTGGAGGTCCGGGTGGTCCAGACCCTTTCCGCCGGGGTGGACTGGATCCTGCCCCTCGTCCCTCAAGGGGTGGTCCTCTGTGACGGCTCCGGCATCCACGACGCCCCGGTGGCCGAGTGGGTGGTCCTGGCCCTCCTCGCCCTCCTCAAGGACCTCCCGGGCTTCCTGGAGGCCCAAAGGGCGGGCAAGTGGGCCCCCAGGAGGCTTTCCGACCTCGAGGGCAGAAAGGTCCTCCTCCTGGGCTACGGGGCCATCGGGAAGGCGGTGGCGGAGAGGCTTAAACCCTTTGGGGTGGAGCTTTTCCCCGTGGCCCGCCACCCCCGCCCCGGGGTCTACACCCGGGAGGACCTGCCCCACCTCCTCCCCCAGGCGGACGCCGTGGTCCTCCTCCTGCCCCTCACCCCCGAGACCCGGGGCATCGTGGACCGGGACTTCCTCGCCCGGATGAAGGAAGGAGGTCTCCTCGTGAACGCGGGGAGGGGCCCTCTGGTGGACACGGAAGCCCTTCTAGAGGCCCTGGAGGCGGGGAGGGTGCGGGCCTTTTTGGACGTCACCGACCCCGAGCCCCTGCCGGAGGACCACCCCCTCTGGCGGACCAAGGGGGTGGGGATCACCCCCCATGTGGCCGGGCTTTCCGAGGGCTTCGCCCGCCGGGCGGCCCGCTTCTTGGCCCAGCAGGTGGGGCGCTACCTCCGGGGGGAGCCCCTTTTGAACGTGGTGCGGGAGGGGTACTAAGGTGGGGGCCCCCAAAGGACGCTCTCGGCCCTTCATGCAGGACCAGGGCGCAGGCACTTAGTGGAGGGTGGCGTGGAGGTCGTCTTGCACGGGGATCTCCGCCGCTTTGGCGAGCGCCTCCGGGTGGAGGCGAGGACGCCCAGGGAGGCCTTGGAAAAGCTCGGCATCCCCCTGGAGGAGGTCTGGCTCCTCGCCGTGGGGGATAGGGCGGTGGACCTGGAGGAGGAGGTGGAGGGTCCTTTGGAGGTCTACCCTCCCATCGCCGGGGGGTGGTATACTTAAAGTCCTGCCCCAAAAGGCAGGGGGCGCCAAAGGGGGGGAGCCGCCCAACGCCCACCCCGCGTAGAAGGGAGAAGCATGCAGAAGAAGGAACTCCTCTCTACGCCCGTGGTCCCCATAGACATCAAGGCCTTTGACGCCGGGCCCATCCTCGAGGCCATGGGCAAGACGGCCTTCCAGGCGAGGAACCTCCACCGGGCGGCGGAGATCTACCTCAGGATGCTGGAGGACGATGCCTGCGTCATCCTTACCCTGGCGGGCAGCCTGGTCTCGGCAGGCCAGGGCCTCATCGTCCGCGACCTCATCAAGAAGGGCCTGGTGGACGTCATCGTGGCCACGGGGGCCAACATCGTAGACCAGGACTTCTTTGAGGCCCTAGGCCACCGCCACTACCAGGGGGACCCCAGGGCCGACGACGAGACCCTGAGGCGGCTTTGGATTGACCGCATCTACGACACCTACATCGACGAGGAGGAGCTCCGCCACACGGACTACACCGTGGCCGAGATCGCCGATGGCCTGGAGCCCCGCCCTTACTCCAGCCGGGAGTTCATCTGGCATATGGGCCGCTACCTGGCGGAGAGGGGCCTGGGGGAGAGGAGCATCGTGCGGGCGGCCTACGAGGAGGGGGTGCCCATCTTCGTCCCCGCCTTCTCCGACTCCTCGGCGGGCTTCGGCCTGGTATACCACCAGGTGAAAAACCCCAAGGCCCACGTGACCATAGACTCCGTGGCGGACTTCCGCGAGCTCACCGAGATCAAGCTTCGGGCGGGCACCACGGGGCTCGTGATGCTGGGGGGTGGGGTGCCCAAGAACTTCGCCCAGGACATCGTGGTGGCCGCCGAGGTCCTGGGCCACCGGGTGGAGATGCACAAGTACGCCATCCAGATCACCGTGGCGGACGAGCGGGACGGGGGGCTTTCCGGCTCCACCTTGAGCGAGGCCCAAAGCTGGGGCAAGGTGGACGCCGCCCTTTCCCAGATGGTCTTCGCCGAGGCCACCCTGGCCTTTCCCCTCCTCGCCTCCTACGTCTACCACCGGGCCCGGGAGCGGGCCAAGCGGCGCTACGCCGACCTCTTCCAGGCGAAGGCGCACCCCGCACCGGCTTAAGTACCCCAAAAGAGGGTTCTCGGCTAAGGCCTTCGTGTTGCGGGACCAAGGCGCCCCGGGCTTTACCAACCCCCTTTTCCTTTGGTACACTCCCGGCAAATGCCCGAGGAGCTAAGGCTTTACCTGAAGGAGCGCTTCGGCGTCTCGGGGCCCGTGTCCCCGGGGCGCTTTGAGGCCGAGCTCGCCAAGCGGGTGGGAAGCCCCGCCCGGCGGGCCCCCCTCCTCAAGGCCTGGCGGGCCTACCTGGGGGGCGGGGGGCGGGAGGCGGTGCGAAGTTTCTACCGCGAGGTCCTCAAGGTCCCCAAGGGGGAGGCCCTGGTCTACGGCATGCACCTGCCTTTCCTGGAGTTCTACGCCAAGGAGGTGCCTTCCCGGGTGGAGGGGAGGGTCTTGGAGGTGGGCCCCTTCACCGGGGCCTTGGTGGGCTACCTCCAGAGGAAGCGTCCCGAGCTCGCCTGGCACGCCCTGGAGGGGGTGGAGGAGGCGGTGGAGGTGGGGCAGAAAAGGGTGCCGGAGGTGGTCTGGCACCTGGGCTGGGCGGAGGAGGCCGCGCTCCCTCCCTTTGACACCCTGCTCCTCCTCTCCGTCTTCCCTGAGGGGCTCGTGGACCAGGGCTTGGAAAGCCGCCTGGCTCCCGAGGCCTTCTGGAAGCGCTTCGCCTTCTTTCGAGCGCCTCCCCCTTTTCCTCCGCCTCCTCCGCCCGGGGGGGCTTCTCGTCTACGGGCACGGGCCCTTTTTGGGCAAGAGCCCGGAAGGGGTGGAGGAGGGCCTTCGGCGCCTGGGCTTTTCCGAGGTGGAGCGGGTGGGGGAGGGGGAGTACTTCCTGGTCCTGGCCCGCAGGCCCGAGGCCCTGGCGGAGGCCTTCTTAGAGGAGGCCCTGGAGGTGCCCTGGGAGGAGCCCGAGCCCGTCTTGGCCGGGGGGGTAGACCTGGAGGAGGTGCGGGCCCTTTTGGAGGCGGGCAACCACAAGGAGGTCCTGGCCCGCCTGCCCGAGGAGGCGGCGGGGGAGGCGGCCTACCTCCGGGGCCGGGCCCTCTTGGCCCTTTCCCGCTACGCCGAGGCGGAGGAGGCCCTGAGGCGGGCCCTCTCCGAGGAGGCGGAGGACCTCCGGGCCTTGGTCCTGGTGGAGCTTGGGGAGTACGAGCGGGCCAAGCCCCGCCTCGAGGCCCTGGCGGTTCGGGGTGGGCGGTACCGGTTGGCCTTGGGCCGGGTGTATTTGGCCCAGGGGCGGTACGCCGACGCCCTAAGGCAGTTTGTGGAGTCGGGCCTCCCCGAGGCGGAGCTTTTCACCCGGGAGGCCCTGGAGCGCATCGCCGAGCGCATGCGCCGCTTCGCCCGGGAAGGGGAGTGGGCGGAGGTGAGCCGCAGGGTGGAGTTCGTGGAGGACCTTTCCCCAGGCCTCCTCACCCGGGAGATGCTCCGGCTTGGGCTTCGGGCGGCCCTTTTCCAAGGGCTCTTCGCCCGGGCCGAGCGCTACGCCAGAAGGCTTGCCGACCTGGACGAGGCCGAGGGGTTTTTGGGGCTGGCCTTGAGCGCCCTCCGCCTCCGCACCCCCTTGGCGTACCGGGGGGAGGACCTGAAGGCCGTGGAGCCCTACCTCACCGAGACCTTGACCAGGGCGGAGATCCCCGAGGCCTCCTTGCTCCTCGGCATCCTCCGCCAGCGGGAGGGGCGCCTCTCCGAGGCCCTGCACCTCCTGGAGCAGGCGGCCCGCCACGGGGAGGGGGAGGTGGCGGGCCTGGCCTTCCACCACCTGGCCGAGGTGAAGCGGATCCTGGGGCGTCCTCTAAGGGAGGTCCTGGGGGACCACAAGCGCGCCCACGCCCACCGGGCCTACCCGGCCCCTTACCTCTTCCGCCTGGCCCGGGAGGCCTTGGCCGGGGGGGAGGAGGTGCTGGCCCGGGAGCTCCTCTCCCGGGCCCGGGACGCGGGCCTCGAGGCCGTGGCCGAGGAGGACCTCCTGGGGCTTTTGCACCTTCTGGAGAGGCTGGAGGGGCCCTGGGCCGCCTTTAGCCTGCTCTACCAGGCCCTGGGCCGCACCCCGGCCCCTCCCCTGGAGCTTCTGGCCCTGGCCTACCGCCTCTCCCGCTCCTTCCGGGAAAGCCCCGAGGCCGAGGCCGTGCGGGGGCAGTACCTGGCCGCCCTCTACGGGGCGGGGAGGGCGGAGGAGGCGGAGGCCCTGCTCCTTTCCGAGCTCAAGGAGCATCCCCAGGCCCTGGAGGTCCTCTATGATCTGGCCGAGCACCACGAGGCCCAGGGGGACTGGCGCCGGGCGGCGGAGTACTGGCAGAAGGCCCTGGAGGTGGCCCTTTACCGGCAGAAGGACCTGGCCCTGGCCCGGGAGCTTCTCCGGAGCCTCCTCTTCCTCAAGCCCCACGACGAAAGCCTCGCCCTCTACCTGGAGGAACTCAAGGCGGTGGGGGAGGGCCTGAAGGCCCTGGGGGAAGAGGCGCCCCGCCTGCCCGAGTCCCCCGGGGACCTCCTGGAGGAGGACCTCCCCCGCTTCCACGGGGAGCACCTTCTGGTGGTGGGGGGGCACACCCAGCTCCGGAGCCGCCTGGTGCCCTTTTTAGAGGCCCGGGGCCTCAAGGTGGACTGGTACGACGCCGACAGCGCCGGGGTGGGCAAGGAGGCCCTGAGGCGCATCCAAAGCCGCCTGGAGAAGGCCCATGGCCTCATGATCGTCTCCAGCTACGTGGGCCACGACCTCTCGGAGCCGGTGCGCCTCGAGGCCGAGCGCCTGGGGGTGCCCGTGTACGTCATCCCCGGGCGCGCCCGGGGGGCCACGGGGTTCCTGCGGGCCCTCAAGACCTTCGCCCCGGAGGTCTTCAAGAAGGCCCTAAAGGGGGTACAGTAGGGCCTATGGAAGCCCTGACCCTTGGCTACTCCCCCTGCCCCAACGACACCTTCATCTTCTACGCCCTGACCTACGGCCGGGTGGAAAGCCCCTTTCCCGTGGTGCCGGTTTTGGAGGATGTGGAGACCCTGAACCGCTGGGCCCTGGAGGGGAGGCTTCCCCTCACCAAGCTCTCCTACGCCGCCTACGGCCGGGTGCGGGACCGGTACGTGGCCCTGAGGAGCGGGGGGGCCCTGGGGAGGGGGGTGGGGCCCCTGGTGGTGGCCAGAAGGCCCCTACGGACCCTGGAGGGGCTTAGGGTGGCGGTCCCGGGGCGAAACACCACCGCCTTCCTGCTCCTTTCCCTTTACGCCCAGGGCTTCCACCCCGTGGAGGTGCGCTACGACCGGATCCTTCCCCTGGTGGCCCAGGGGGAGGTGGAGGCCGGCCTGATCATCCACGAGAGCCGCTTCACCTACCCCCAGTACGGCCTGGCCAAGGTGGTGGACCTGGGGGAGTGGTGGGAGGAAGGGACCGGCCTGCCCCTGCCCCTGGGGGCCATCCTGGCCCGGCGGGACCTGGGGGGGGAGCGCATCCGGGTCCTGGACCAGGCGGTGCGCCGGAGCCTGGAGTACGCCTGGGCCCACCCGGAGGAGACCCTTCCCTACCTCAAGGCCCACGCCCAGGAGCTTTCCGAGGAGGTGATCTGGGCCCACGTGCGCACCTACGTGAACGCCTTTAGCCAGGACGTGGGGGAGGAGGGGGAGAGGGCGGTGGGGCGGCTCTTCGCCGAGGCCGAGGCCCGGGGGCTTTTCCCCCCTTCCCCCGAGCCCCTCTTTATAGACTGAGAGCATGTTCCAGGAGCTTCCCCTCGAGGCCCAAAAGGCCGCCCTCCGGGCCTTCCAGCCCCTGCGGGTGCGGCGGGGTGCCCGCCTCTACGCCGAGGGGGACCGGGCCGATGGCCTCTACCTGGTGCGGGAAGGGTGGGTCTGGCTGGAGCGCTCCGGTCCCCTGGAGGAGCCCGCCACCTTGGGGGTGGTGGGCCCCGGGGGGCTTTTGGGAGAGGAGGCCTTGGTGGGGGAAAGGCGCACGGCGGGGGCCTTGGCCCTCACCTACACCGAGCTCCTCTTCGCCCCCCAGGAGGCCCTCCTTCCCCTTCTAAGCGTTCCCGAGGTGCAGGCCTTCCTCCTAAAGGCCTTTTACGCCCGGCTCAAGGCGGCGGAGGCCCGGCTTTGGGAGATGCGCCACCTCTCCGTGGGGGGGCGTCTGGCCCGCCTGCTCCTGGGCCTGGCCCAAGGGGGGGAGATCCCCTTCTCCCACCAGGACCTGGCCCGCATGGTGGGGGCCACCCGGGAAACGGTGACCAAGCTCCTGGGGGAGTGGGCCTTGGAGGGCTGGGTGGAGCTGGGCTACCGCCGGGTGGAGGTCCTGGACCCCAAGGCCCTTGCCCGCCTGGCGGAGGCGCTTTAGGCTCTAAAGCATGGAGCCCGCCCAGCTGGCCCGCCTTTTGAACCTGCCCCAAGGGGAGGAGGCCCTAAGGTTCCGCCTGGGCCGAAAGGGCCACCCCAGGCTCGCGGAGGCCCTGAGGGCCTACCTCAAGCGCCTCCGGGCCCCGGAGGAAGCCTTCAGGGCCCTGGAGCGCCTGGAGGTGGGGGCGGTGGTCACGGGCCAGCAGGCGGGGCTTCTGGGGGGGCCTGCCCTCACCTTTTACAAGGCCCACACCGCCTTGGGCCTGGCGGAGCGGGTGGGGGCGGCCGGAGTCTTCTGGGTGGCCTCCCAGGACCACGACGTGGAGGAGGTGCGCCACCTTCACCTCCTTTTGGACGAGGAGGTGCGCACCCTCTCCCTCCCTCTCCCGCCCCGCCCCGCGGGGCGCCTTCCCCTTCGAGCCCCACCGCAAGGCCCTCGCGGGCTTCCTCGGCCCTTGGGCGGAGGACCCCCGCCTGGCCTACGCCCTGGAGGCCGGGACCCTCTCCGAGTTCTTCGCCCGGGTCCTCCTGGCCTTTTTGGGGGAGCGTGGGCTTCTCCCCTTTGACCCCATGGCGGAGGAGCTGGCCCCTCTGTTCCAGGAGGCCCTGGAGCGGGAGCTCTCCGACCCCCTGGCCAGCGCCGAGGCCATCAACCAGGAGGCCCGGCGCCTCAGGGCCCTAGGGGAAAAGCCCCCCTTGGGCCGCCCTCCGGGGGCCACCAACCTGTTCCTGGAAACGGAGGAGCGCCGGCTGCTCTTTTACCAAGAGGGGGCCTTCACCGATGGGGTGCGGCGCTACACCCTGAAGGAACTCCGGGAGGTCCTAAGGGCCGACCCTTCCCGCCTAACCCCGGCGGCGGGCCTAAGGCCCGTGTTCCAGGACTTGGTCCTCCCCACGGCGGGGTTTGTGGTGGGCCCCAACGAGTTCCGCTACGTGGCGGAGCTCTCCCGGGTCTACGCCCTTCACGGCCTTTCCATGCCCGCCCTCTTCCTGAGGATGCGGGGGGTGGTGCTGGAGCCCCCTGTCCGGCGCATCCTGGAGCGGTACCGCCTGGACCCCTGGGCCTTGGTGGACCGGGGGGAGGAGGCCTTCCTCGAGGCCCTCCGGGAGACCCTGGGGGGCTTCCGGCAGGTGGAGGAGGAACTCGCCCGGCTCCTGGAAGAGGCCCAGGCCCTGGCGGAAAGGGCCAGGGCCTTGGAGCCCACCCTGGAGCGCCCCTTCCGCCGTTTCCGTGCCCGGCTTCGGGGGGAAGGGGAGCGGCTTCTTCGCAAGGTGCTCCGCGCCCGCCTTTCCCGGGATGCGGTGTTTTTCCGCCACCTGGAGCGCCTGAAGCGCCACCTCCTTCCCCTGGGGCTTCCCCAGGAGCGGGTCTTCCCCTACGCCATGTACGCCCTGCGCCACCAAGATGCCATGGAGAAGCTGAAAGCGGCGCCCTTGGAGGGGCGGGCGGTGCTGGTTTTGGAGTAAGATGCAAAGGAGTATGAAGCGCCTGTTGGGGCTCCTCCTGATTTGGGCCCTCCTTCCCGCCTCGGGCCAGGAGCAGGACCTCACCTTGCGGGTCCTCCTGAAGGAGGCCCCTTCAGGCCAGGAGGTGGTCCTCAAGCTTCCCGAGGGGGAGGTGCGGGCCTGGGCCTCGCCCCAGGGGGTGGTGGTGGAGGGGAAGGTCTACCCCTCCCTGGACCTTCCCGCCCCCTATTTCGCCCTGGAGGGCCGGGCTTACCGGGGCGGGGTGCGCCTCCTGGTGGAGGGGGGGAGGCTTCTTTTGCTGAACCTGGTCCCTTTGGAGGACTACCTCCTCGGGGTCCTGCCCGGGGAGATGCCCGAGGGGTTTCCCCTGGAGGCCCTCAAGGCCCAGGCGGTGGTGGCCCGCACCTTCGCCGTAAGCCGCCTGAACCCCAGGGCCTCCTATGACCTTTGCGCGGAGGAGCGTTGCCAAGTCTACCTGGGCTTTTCCGCGGAAAGGGAACGGTACCGGGTGGCGGTGGCGGCCACCCGGGGCCAGGTCTTGAGCTACGGGGGGAAGGCCATCTCCGCCCTTTACCACGCCGACTCCGGGGGGATGACGGCGGGGAGCGAGGAGGTCTTCGGCAAGGCCCTGCCCTACCTGCGCCCCCGTCCCGATCCCTACGCCAAGGGCCCCAAAAGCCTGTGGCGGATGCGGGTGGAAAGGGCCCAGGCGGCCAGGGTGCTCCAGGCCCTGGGCTTCGGCCCCACGGGGGAGGACCCCCCCCAGGTTCTGGAGCGGAGCCCCTCGGGCCGGGTGTGGCGGGTGCGGCTTCTGGGGGTGGAGCTTCGGGGCCTCGAGGCGGGCCGCTTCTTGCGCCTCCTGGGGCTTCCCTCTACCCTGGTGGAGTTCCAGGGTTTTGAGGCTTTGGGGCGGGGAGCGGGGCACGGGGTGGGGCTTTCCCAGTGGGGGGCCAAGGGCATGGCCGAGGCGGGGTACGGCCACCGGGAGATCCTGGGGCACTACTTCCCCGGCACCTTTCTTTCGGACCTTCTCCTAGGCGGGCTTCCGGGTCCGGCCTGGGCCCTTCGCTAGGCCGTGTGGATTCCCACGCCCCTAGGGCCTCTTTGGCTGGAGGTCTCCCCCCTGGGGGTGCGGCGCCTGGAGCCCGCCCTCTTTCCCCGGGGAGAAGAGGCGGCAGGTCCTTTGGCCCGGGCGGTGCGGGAAAGGGTGGAGGCCTACTTCGCCGGGGAGAGGCCCGATTTTTTGGACCTGCCCCTGGACTACACCGGCCTTTCCCCGGGGCGCACCGCCCTCTACCAACGGGTGCGGCGCATCCCTTACGGGAAGACGGAAAGCTACGGGAGCCTGGCCCTGGAGCTGGGCCTTGCCCCCCGGGCCGTGGGGGCGGCCCTTAGGGCCTGCCCCTTTTTCCTCCTGGTGCCGGCCCACCGGGTGATCCACGCCGACGGGCGCCTCGGGGGCTTCGCCGGGCAGGAGGGGTTGAAGCGCTGGCTCCTCGCCTTTGAAGGGGTCCTAAACCTCCACCCAGACCGCTAGGGAAAAAGGGGGAAGCTCGGGGCCGCAAAGGCGCCCCCCCATGGGGGTGCAGAGGCTTCCCGAGAGGAGGTCCACCGCCCGGGCCCCCCGGGGCAGGGCCCCGTGCAGGGGGAAGTCCTGGCGGAAGGGGTGGGGGGTGGCGTTCACCACCACCAGGTAGGGCCCCCGGGTGAAGGCCAGGTGCCCGTCCGCGGCGTAGACGCGCCGGTAGGGGGCGGTGCGCAGGAGGGGGTGCTCCTTCCTGAGCCGGGCCAGCCGCCTCACCGTTTCCCGGATGGCCCTTTGCCAGCGGGCCTCCTCCCAGACCATCCCGCCCCGGTTCTCCGGGTCGGGGCCCCCTTCCATGCCCACCTCTTCCCCGTAGTAGACCGTAGGGTTCCCGGGGAGGAGGAAGAGCAGGGCCAAGGCCAGCCTTGCCCGCTCCACGCTGCCCCGCAGGAGGCTCAGGAGGCGGGGGGTGTCGTGGGAGGTGAGGAGGTTCATCTGGGCCCGCACCACCTCCTCCCGGTAGCGGCCGAAGAGGTTTTCCAGGCGGTGGCTGAAGGCCAGGGCCTGGAGGGGCTCAATGGGCCCCAGGCCTGAGCGGGCGGAAAGCTCCCGGTCCAAAGCCTCCCCGCCCACGAAGCCCAGGAGGGCCCGGCTCAGGGGGTAGTTCATGGTGGCGTCAAACATGTCCCCCTGGAGCCAGGAGTCGGCTTCTTCCCAGACCTCCCCCACCAGGTAGGCCTCGGGGTTCGCCCCCTTCACCCGCCGGCGGAAGGCCCGCCAGAACTCGGGGTCCGGGATCTCGCCCGGCACGTCCAGCCGCCAGCCGTCGGCTCCGAAGCGCACCCAGTGCTCGGCCACGGAGAGCAGGTACTCCTGCACCGCCGGGGTTTCCACCTTGAGCTTGGGAAGCTCGGGGTTGCCCCACCAGGCCTCGTAGTTGGGCTCGAGGCCGTAGGCGTTGAGGGGGAAGCCCTTCACGTGGTACCAGTCCCGGTACGGGCTCGCCTCCCCGTTTTCCAAAAGGTGCTGGAAGGCGAAAAAGCCCCTTCCCGTGTGATTGAAGACCCCGTCCAGGATGACCCTGATCCCGTGGGCGTGGGCCACCTCCAGGAGGTGGCGGAGGGCGGCGTTGCCTCCCAGGAGGGGATCTACCTGGAAATAATCCACGGTGTGGTAGCGGTGGTTGGCGGTGGAGGCGAAGACGGGGTTGAGGTAGAGGGCCTCCACCCCCAGGTCCAGAAGGTACGGGATCTTCTCCGCCACGCCCCAGAGGGTCCCCCCCTTGAAGCCCCGGAGGGTGGGGGGGGCCTCCCAGGCCTCCAGGGGCCCCGCGGGGGCGGGCCTGCCCGGTGGGCCTGAGCGGAAGAAGCGGTCGGGGAAGATCTGGTAGAAGAAGGCGCCCTCGTACCAGGCCATGGGCCAGAGTGTACCACAGGAAGAATGTGCCCAGATCACAAAAATCCTTGCCGGGTCCAGGGGCTTTTGGTATCCTCCCGGGGTGAGGGGTATGCGGGGCCAGCTCTTCGTCATGACCGGGGCCAGTGGGGTGGGCAAGGGCACGGTGCGGGCCAAGGTCCTGGAGCGCACCCGCCTCTTCTACTCCATCTCCATGACCACCCGTCCCCCCCGCCCGGGGGAGCGGCACGGGGTGGACTACTACTTCGTGGACCGGCCCACCTTTGAGGCCCTCCTCGCCCAGGGGGGGTTTCTGGAGCACGCCGAGTACGTGGGGCACCTCTACGGCACCCCTAAGGCCCCGGTGGAGCGGGCCCTGGCCAGGGGAGAGGACGTGCTCTTGGAGATTGAGGTCCAGGGGGCCCTCCAGGTGAAGGAGAGGATGCCCGAGGCCGTGCTCATCTTTTTGGTGCCCCCTTCCCTCTCCGAGCTGAAGCGGCGCCTGGTCTACCGGGGCACGGACGACCCCGAGAGGATTCGGAAGCGCCTGGAGCAGGCGGAGAGGGAGATGAGGAACGCCCACCGCTTTGACTACGTGGTGGTGAACGACGTTCTGGAGGAGGCCGTGTCCGACTTCTTGGCCATCCTCACCGCCGAGCGCCGCCGCCAGGCGCGGATGGAGGAGGCCATCGGGCGGGCCTTGGCGCGGGACGAGGTTCTGGAAAGGGATCTGGACGAGGTTCTTAGGAGGAGCCATGGCGGAACCGGGGATTGACAAGCTTTTTGGCATGGTGGATTCCAAGTACCGGCTCACGGTGGTGGTGGCCAAGAGGGCCCAGCAGCTTTTGCGCCATCGCTTCAAGAACACCGTCTTGGAACCGGAGGAAAGGCCGAAGATGCGCACCCTCGAGGGCCTCTTTGACGACCCCAACGCCGTCACCTGGGCCATGAAGGAGCTTCTGGTGGGGAGGCTCGTCTTCGGGGAGGGGCTGGTCCCCGAGGACCGCCTGCAAAAGGAGATGGAGAAGCTTTACCCCGTGGGGGAAGAGGAGGCCTAGTGGCCCGGGTGCTGGTGGCGGTCACGGGAGGGGTGGCGGCCCTCAAGGCCCCCCACCTCCTCCGCCTCCTCCGGGCGAGAGGGCACGAGGTCCGGGTCCTGGCCACGGAGAGGGCCTTGGCCTTCATCACCCCCCTTTCCCTGGCGGTGGCCGCGGGGGGTGAGGTGGCCACGGAGGAGGCCTGGTTCCGGCCCGATGGACGGGCCCTCCACATAGAGCTCGCCCGCTGGGCGGAGGCGGTCCTGGTGGCCCCTGCCACGGCGGACGCCATGGCCAAGGCCGCCCTGGGCCTGGCCGACGACCTCCTCTCCGCCACCCTGCTCGCCGGGGCCAGGCGGGTGGCCTGGGCCCCCGCCATGAACGAGGCCATGTGGCTTTCCCCCCAGGTCCAGGCCCACGCCGAGCGGCTTAAGGCCCTGGGCCACGCCCTCTTCGGCCCCGCCTACGGGCCCTTGGCGGCGGTGGGGGAGGGGGAGGGGTGGGGGCGGATGCTGGAGCCCGAGGAGCTGGTGGAGCGCCTCCACGCCCTCCTCGCCCCCAAGGACCTGAAGGGCCTCCGCCTCCTGGTTTCCGCCGGGCCCACCCGGGAGTATCTGGACCCCGTGCGCTTCATCTCCAACCCCTCCTCCGGGCGGATGGGCTACGCCGTGGCCGAGGCCGCCCGGGACCGGGGGGCGGAGGTGGTCTTGGTCTCGGGCCCCACCTCCCTTCCCGACCCCTGGGGGGTGGAGGTGGTGCGGGTGGAAAGCGCCCTGGAGATGCAAAAGGCCCTCCTCGGCCGCTACGGCTGGGCGGAGGCCGTGGTGATGGCGGCGGCGGTGGCCGACTACCGCCCGGAGAAAACCCTGGCGGAGAAGGAGCCCAAGGCCGAAGCGGAAAAGGTCCTGCGCCTGGTGCCGAACCCCGATATCCTCAAGGAGCTTGGGGAGAAGAAGGAGGGCCGGGTCCTGGTGGGCTTCGCCATGGAGACCGGGGAGGGTCTGGAGCGGGCCAGGGAGAAGCTAAAGCGCAAGAACCTGGACCTCATCGTCCTCAACTGGGTCAACCGGGAGGGGGTGGGCTTTGGGAGCCTGGAGAACCAGGTGGTCCTCCTCCTCAGGGACGGGCGGGTTCTGGAGCTTCCCCGGATGAGGAAGCGGGAAGTGGCCGAACGTATACTGGACCTGGTCAAGGAGCTTAAGCGCTAAGGGGTGGGTATGCGCAGCAAGGCGGAGCGGCACCGCGCCATCCAGGAGATCGTGCGCAAGGAGGAGATCAGCACCCAGAAGGAGCTGGTGGAGCGCCTGCGCCAGCTCGGGTTTGAGGTGACCCAGGCCACGGTGAGCCGCGACATCGCCGAGCTCCGCTTGGCCCGGGTGGCCTTGGGCAAGGGGCGGCACAAGTACGCCCTCCCCTCCATGGAGCTTCCCGAGGACGTGTACGAGGAGCTAAAGCGGCAGGTGGGCCTCTTCGTGAAGGACGTGGACCGGGGCGGCAACCTCTTGGTGCTCAAGACCGCCGAGGGGCACGCCTCGGGCATCGCCCTCCTCATAGACCGCCTGAAGCGGGACGAGATCGTGGGCACCCTGGCGGGGGAGGACACCATTTTGGTGGTGGCCCGCACGGAGGAGGACGCCAAGGCCTTGGAGGAGGAGTTCGGCGGGCTTCTCCTTTCGGGGAAGGGCCTGGGGCCGAGGCTGGCCCCCTCCTGAGCCGTGCCCGAGTTTTTCCTGAAGTCCTTCCTCACCCTCTTCGTGGTCATGGACCCGGTGGGCCTGGTGCCGGTGTTTTTGGCCCTAGCCGGGGACCGCTCCCCCAAGGAGCAGGCCCGCATCGCCCGCAAGGCGGTCCTGGTGGCGGGGGGGCTTCTCACCTTCTTCTTCTTTTTCGGCCGGGGGCTTCTGGGCTACCTGGGCATCAGCCTGGACGCCCTGCGGGTGGCCGGGGGTATCCTCCTTTTCCGCATCGCCACGGAGATGGTCTTCGCCCACCACGAGCGGGAGACGGAGGAGGAGGCCAAGGAGGCCTTGGAGCGGGCGGACATCTCCGTCTTTCCCCTGGCCATCCCCCTCATCGCCGGGCCCGGGGCCTTGGCCAGCGTGCTGGTCCTGGGGGCGGAGGCCACGCGGGTGCCCCTGGGGGTGGGGGTGGTCCTCCTCACGGCCTTTTTGGTCCTGGCCCTGGCCTACCTCTTCCTGCGGGCGGCCATCCGGGTGCGCCGGGCCCTAGGGCGCACGGGGGTCAACGTGGTGACCCGGGTCCTGGGCATCCTCCTCGCCGCCTTGGCGGTGCAGTACGTGGCCCAGGGGGTCAAGGGCCTTCTTTAGGCCCGCGGCCCACCCCATCCTGGGCTCAGCCCTAGACCCCGGGGCGCTCCAGGAGGAGCCGGGCGTGGGAGAGGGCGGCCTCGGTGTACTGGCCGGAGAGGAGGCGGGCCAGTTCCCGCACCCTGGCCTCCCCCTCCAGGACTTCCACCCGCACCTCCTCCCCCTCCTTCACCACCTTCAGGTGGCGGTGGGCCCGGGCGGCGATCTGGGGCAGGTGGGTGACCACCAGAACCTGCCGGGTCTGGGCCAGGCGGGCCAGGCGCTCGGCCACCTTCCAGGCGGTCTCCCCGCCGATGCCGGTGTCCACCTCGTCAAAGACCACGGTGGGGGCCTCGGCCCCCGTGAGGAGGGCCAGGGCCAGGGCGATGCGGGAAAGCTCCCCGCCGCTGGCCGCCGCGAGGGGGGCGGGGGGGAGGTGGGGGTTGGCGGAGAAGCGGAAGGCCACCTCCTCGAGGCCAAAGGGCCCCGGCTCCGGGAGGGGCTTGAGGTCTACCTGGAAGCGGGCCTTGGGAAAGCCGAGCTCGGAAAGCTCCCGTTCCATCCCCGCCACAAGCTCCCGCGCCGCCTTGGCCCGGGCTTCCCTTAGGGCCTCCCCGGCGAGGAGGAGGGCCTCTCCGGCCTCGGCCAGCTCCCGGGCCACCTCCTGAAGCCGGGCCTCCCCGCCCTCCAGGGTGGAAAGCTCCCTCCTTGCCCTTTCCCCATGGGCCAGGACGTCCTCCAGGGTGGGCCCGTACTTGCGCTTGAGGCGCTCCAGGAGGGAGAGGCGGGCTTCCAGGGCCAGGAGGCGCTCTGGGTCCCCCTCCAGGCCCTCCAGGTAGTCCGCAAGCTCCCGGGCCACGGCCTGGGCCCCCTGGAGGGCGGTCTCCAGGTCCTGGGCTAGGGCCTCCAGGGCCCGGTCAAACCGCCCCCCGGCCCTGACCTCCCTGAGGGCGGCCTCCAGGGGTTCCAAGGCCCCCTCCTCCAGGAGGCTGTAGGCCCGGGAGGCCCGCTCCCTCAGGGCCTCCAGGTGGCGGAGCTTCCTGGCCTCCTGCAGAAGCTCCTCGTCCTCCCCCGGGCGGGGCTTGGCCTCGGCGATCTCCTTCAGCTGGAAGCGGAGCAGGTCCTCCCGCTCGGCCTTGGCCCTCAAGGCCTCTTCCAGGGCTTCCTTTTCCCCCTTCAGGGCCTGGTGGCGGGCGTAGGCCTCCTGGTAGCGGGCGAGGAGCGCAGGGTCCAGGAGGGCGTCCAGAAGCTCCCTCTGCCGCCTGGGGGAGAGGAGGGCGAGGGCGGCGTGCTGGGCGTGGAGGGAGAGCCACCGTTCCCCTTCCTCCTGGAGCTCCTTGAGGCTCACCACCTCCCCGTCAATCCGGGGGGTGGAGCGGCTTCCCACCCTCCGGGAGAGGACCCGCTCCCCCTCCCCCTGGAAGAAGGCGGTGACCAGGAGGCTCTCCCCAAAGGGCCCCACCCTCCCCTCGGGCTTCTCCCCCAGGAGGAGGGCCAGGGCGTCCACCAGGAGGCTCTTTCCTGCCCCGGTTTCCCCGGTGAGGACGTTGAGGCCCGGGGCGAGCTCCAGGGCGGCCTCCCGGATGACGGCGAGGTTTCTCACCTCGAGGCGCTGGAGCATCCCCCTTATTTTAGGGGAGGCCTCAGGGCATGGGGTGGGCCAGGGCGAGCCGCCGGACCTCCTCCCTCAGGGCCTCCGAGGGGCCTTCCGTGAGGGCCCGGTCTATGAGCTCGGCGATGAGGGGTATCTCCTCGGGGGTGAAGCCCCGGGTGGTGATGGCCGGGGTGCCGATGCGGATCCCCGAGGTGACCCGGGGGGGCTTGGGGTCAAAGGGGATGGCGTTCTTGTTCACCGTGATCCCCACCCGGTCCAGGCGCTCCTCCGCCTCTTTGCCCGTGAGGTCCTTGGGGCGCAGGTCCAAAAGGAAGAGGTGGTTGTCCGTTCCTCCGGTGACCACGCGGTAGCCCCTCTTGCCGAGCGCCTCCGCCAGCCGCTTGGCGTTTTCCACCACCAGACGGCTATACTCCTTGAACTCGGGCTGCATGGCCTCAAAGAAGGCCACCGCCTTCCCGGCGATGACGTGCTCCAGGGGCCCTCCCTGGATTCCCGGGAAGATGAGCTTGTCTATTTTTTTGCCGAGCTCCGGGTCCTGGGAGAGGATGAGGCCGCCCCGGGGGCCCCTCAGGGTCTTGTGGGTGGTGCTGGTGACCACGTGGGCGAAGGGGACGGGGTTGGGGTGGAGCCCGGCCGCCACGAGCCCGGCGAAGTGGGCCATGTCCACCACCAAATAGGCCCCCACCTCCTCGGCGATCTCCCGGAAGGCCTTAAAGTCCCAGAAGCGGGGGTAGGCGCTGGCCCCGGCCACGATGACCCTGGGGCGGTGCTCCAGGGCCAGGCGGCGCACCTCCTCCAGGTCTATGAGTTCCGTGTCCGGGCGGACCCCGTAGGAGACCACCTTGTAGAGCTTTCCGGAGAAGTTCACCCGGGAGCCGTGGGTGAGGTGCCCTCCGGCGGCCAGGTCCATGCCCAGGAGGGTGTCCCCGGGCTCCATGAGGGCCATGTAGACGGCCATGTTGGCCTGGGAGCCGGAGTGGGGCTGGACGTTGGCCCAGGCGGCCCCGAAAAGCCCTTTGGCCCGCTCTATGGCCAGGGACTCCACCTGGTCAATGACCTCGCACCCCCCGTAGTACCGGGCCCCGGGGTAGCCCTCGGCGTACTTGTTGGTGAGGACGCTCCCCACCGCCTCCCGCACCTGCTTGGATACGAAGTTCTCGCTGGCGATGAGCTCCAGGCCTTCCCGCTGGCGCTTCTCCTCCAGGGCGATGAGGGCAAAGAGGGCCTCGTCCCTTAGGCTCGTGCCGACCATGGTCCGATTATAGGCCCTGGACCCCAAGGGGCTGGTAAGCTTAGGCCATGAAGGCGAATGCCTGGACCGTTCTCAAGTGGGCGGCCCTCGTTACCCTCTTGGTCCTCCTCCTGGCCATCCTCCTCATCAACTTCACCACGAGCCGCGACCTCCCCGAGCTGGTGCGGGTCCAGGTGGAGCGGTATGCGGTGTGCAGCTACTGGTTCTTCGGCTGGCACCTGGCCTCCACCGGGGCCTTCGCCTTCGCCTTTTTGCTGGTGGGCTTCCTGGGCGGGTTGGTGCTTGGCCTTTTCCTGAGGCGAAACGCCCCGCCGCGGGCCTAAAGCTCCAAGACCAGCTTCTCCCCTTCCACGGGAACCCCGGCGGGGTAGCGCCCGTTGAAGCAGGCCAGGCAGACGGGCCCCCCGATGGCCCGCCTCACCCCCTCCTCGGAGAGGAAGGCCAGGGAGTCGGCCCCGATGTAGGCCCGGATCTCCTCCACGCTCTTCTGGGCGGCGATGAGCTCCTTGCGGGCGGCGGTGTCTATGCCGTAGTAGCAGGGGAAGCGGATGGGGGGGCTACTGACGCGGAAGTGGACCTCGAGGGCCCCCGCCTCCTTCAGCATCCCCACGATGCGGCGGCTGGTGGTGCCCCGCACGATGGAGTCGTCCACCAGGACCACCCGCTTGCCCTTCACCGCCCCCGTGGGGGAGAGCTTGAGCCTGGTCTTCAGGTCGCGGAGCTCCTGGGTGGGCTGGATGAAGGTGCGCCCGGCGTAGGGGTTCTTGTAGAGGCCGAACTCCAGGGGAAGCCCGCTGGCCTTGGCGTAGCCCACGGCGGCCCCGATGCCCGAGTCCGGCACGGGGACCACGAGGTCGGCCTCGGCGGGGGCCTCCCGGAAGAGCTCCACCCCCATCCGCACCCGGGCCTCGTAGGCCTCGGTGCCGTCCAGGACGCTGTCGGGCCGGGCGAAGTAGATCCACTCAAAGGCGCAAGGGGTGGGGCTTGGGGGGAGGACCTGGAGGCTTTTGACTTCCCCCTCCTCCACCCAGACCACCTCCCCGGGGCGCACCTCCCGCAGGTACTCCGCCCCCATGAGGCTTAGGGCCGGGGGCTCGGAGGCGAAGGCGTAGCCCCAGGGGGCCCGGCCGAGGACCAGGGGCCTCACCCCGTGGGGGTCCCGGAGGGCGAGGAGGGTCTTGCGGTCCATGAGGAGGATGGAGTACCCCCCCTCCAGCCCCTGCATGGCCTCGGCAGCGGCCTCGGGGAGGGGGAGGTGGCCCAGGCGGGCCAGGAGGAGGAGCATGACCTCGGTGTCCGAGGTGCTCTGGAAGGTGGCCCCCTCCCGGAGGAGACGGTCCCTTAGGGGCTTGGCGTTCACGAAGTTGCCGTTGTGGGCGATGGCCAGGACCCCGTGGGCGGTGCGGGCGGTGAGGGGCTGGGCGTTGATGCGCAGGTTGGAGCCCGTGGTGGAGTAGCGGGTGTGGGCGATGCCCAGGTGGACCTCCGGGAGGCGGAGCCTCCCCAGGCGCTCCTCGGTGAAGACCTGGTTCACCAGGCCTAGGTCCTTCTCCACCAGGAACTCCCGGCCGTCGGTGACGGCCATGCCGGCGGCCTCCTGGCCCCGGTGCTGCAGGGCGAGAAGCCCCAGGTGCAGAAGCCCCGCCACGTCCAGGGGGCTTTCGCTCCAAAGCCCGAGGACCCCGCACTCCTCCTGGGGCTTATCCATCCAAGACCTCCCTGAGGGGCGCTTTCCAGGCGGAAAGCAGTTCCTCCAGGCCCCACTCTAGCACCCCCTTGGGGGTGAGGACCGTGAGGGTCTTCCCCCCGGTCTCCCCCAGGATGCGGTAGGGAAGGCCCCGCTCCTCCAAAAGAAGCGTGGCCTCCTGGAGGCGGGTCTTGTCCACGGTGAAGAGGATGCGGCTTGGCGCCTCGCCGAAGAGGGCCCTTAGGCTCCCCCCCCGCATCTCCACCGTGGCCCCCACCCCGTAGGGGAAGGTCATCTCCGCCAGGGCCACCAGGAGCCCTCCTTCCGCCACGTTGTGGGCGGTGCGGGTGAGGCCTCTTTGGATGAGCTCCCGGATGGCTTCCTGCACCGCCTTTTCCCGCCCGAGGTCCAGCCTGGGGGGGTGGCCCGCCTCGAGGCCCGTGAGGACGTAGAGGACCTCGCTCGCCCCAAGCTCCCCCTCCTCCTCCCCGAGGAGGAGGAGGACCTCTCCCGGGCGCCTAAAGCCCATCTCCGCCCGCTTGTCCACCTCCAGGACCCCCACCACCCCCACCATGGCCGTGGGGGGGATGCGCCTTCCCGAGGCCTCGTTGTAGAGGGAGACGTTCCCCGAGACCACGGGGATGCCCAGGGCCTCGCTGGCCTCCCTGAGGCCCGCGATGGTCTCCTGGAGCTCGTGGTAGCCCTCGGGGGTCTCCGGGCTTGCCAGGTTGAGGCCGTCGGTGTAGGCTAAAGGCCTCGCCCCCACCACGCTTACGTTCCGGCAGGCCTCCGCCAGGGCGTGCATGGCCCCGAGGCGGGGATGGAGGCGGCTATACCGGGGGTTCTGGTCCACCTTGGCGGCCACGCCCAGGCGGGTTCCCTTGATCCAGAGGACGGCGGCGTCCCCCTTGCCGGGGAGGAGGGCGGTGCGGGTCCCCACCTGGTGGTCGTAGCGCTCGTAGACCGCCTCCCGGCTCGCCAGGTTGGGGGAGGCCAGGAGCCTCAGGAGGGCCTCCCGGGGGTCGGCCTCCAGGGGGGGAAGGGGGGTTTCCCGGAGCCTCCGCACCTCCGGGTCCTCCCGCCCAAGGCGCACGTAGGTGGGGGCCTCGGCCAGGGCCTCGGTGGGGACCTCGGCCACCACCTCTTTCCGGAAGAGGACGCGGAAGACCCTTTCCGGGATGGTCCTGGCCACGGGCACGCAGTCCAGGCCCCACCTGCGGAAGACCTCCTCCAAGGCCCCTTCCTTCCCCTCCCTGGGCACCAGGACCATGCGCTCCTGGCTTTCCGAAAGGAGGAGCTCCTCGGGGCGCATCCCCTCTTCCCGGGTGGGGACGAGGTCCAGGTTAAGCTCCACCCCGAGGCCCGACTTGTGGGCAAGCTCGGCGAGGCTACTGGTGAGCCCCGCCGCCCCCATGTCCTGGACGCCCTCCACCAGGTCCAGCTCTATGGCCTCGAGGGTGGCCTCCATGAGGAGCTTGCCGAGGAAGGGGTCCCCCACCTGCACCGCCGGGCGGTCCTCCTCCTTTTCCTCCCGAAGCTCCCGGCTTGCGAAGGCCGCCCCACCGATGCCGTCCCGGCCCGTCTTGGCCCCGGCGTAGTAGATGGGGCGGCCCAGGGAGGCCCGGCTCTTCTTCAGGTGCTCCTCCCTCAGGAGGCCCAGGCACATGGCGTTCACCAGGGGGTTTTCCCGGTAGCCCTCGTGGAAGTAGAGGTCCCCGCCCACCGTGGGCACCCCGATGGCGTTGCCGTAAAAGGCGATGCCCGAGACCACCCCCTTGAGGAGGTAGCGGCTTTTGGGGTCCTCCGGAGGGCCGAAGCGCAGGGAGTCCAGGAGGGCGATGGGGCGGGCCCCCATGCTCATGATGTCCCGGAGGATTCCCCCCACCCCCGTGGCCGCCCCCTGGAAGGGTTCCACCGCCGAGGGGTGGTTGTGGCTCTCGATCTTGAAGGCCACGGCCCACCCTTCGCCCACCCGCACCACGCCGGCGTTCTCCCCCGGGCCCTGGAGGACCGCTTCCCCCTCCTTGGGAAGCTCCTTTAGGAGAGGGCGGGAGTTCTTGTAGGCGCAGTGCTCGCTCCACATGACCTTGAAGAGGAGGAGTTCCACCCTGCCTGGCTCCCGCCCAAGCCGCCTTACCATCTCCCGGTACTCCTCCGGGGGGATCCCCATCTCCTTGGCTAGGGCTTCCATCACGTGAGGAGGGAGAGAAGCTCCCGGTGGTCCTTCACCTTGGCCGTGGGCCTCACCTCCCCGTTCACCTCCCTCAGGCCCACGTACTGGACCGCCCAGGGATAGCCCGCCCCGAAGGCCCCCTTGATGTCCGTCTGGGGCAGGTCCCCCACGTGGAGGGCCTCCTCGGGGGCGACCCCCAGGGCCTCCAGGGCCACGCGGAAGGCCTCGGGCTTCGGCTTCACGTGGCCGGTCTCGTCGGAGAAGCTAAAGGCCTGGAAGACGTCCAGGCCCTGCCGCTTGAGGTGCTCCCTGAGAAGGCGGCCCGGGGTCATGCCGGTGTCGGAGACCAGGGCCAGAGGGTACTTCTTGGCGAGCTCCTTCAGGGCCTCCACCCCGGGGAGGGGCTCGAGGGGGGCGAGGAGGGAGGTTTCCTCCAGGCGCCTTGCGGTGAGGGCGATGAGGCCCGGGTCGTGGGGGGCGCCGAGGAGGGCGAAGATGCGGGCCACCCGCTCGTAGACCGGCATGTGCTCCCCCGCCTTCCAGGCCTCCTCAAAGGCCAAGGAGGCCTGGCGGTAGGCCTCCCGCACCTCGGCCTCCTCCGCCGGGTGCCCGGCCTCGGAGAGGGCGTCCAAAAGGACCTCGTACCGGGCGGGCATGACCTTTTCCAAAAACGCCTCCCCCTCGGTGAAGAGGGTGCCCCAGAAGTCAAAGGTGATGGCTTTCGGCTTCATCGGACCACCTCCCTGACGAGCCCCAGGAAGAAGGGAAGCCCGTCGGTGTTCCCCAAGACCTCGTCCACGGCCCGTTCGGGGTGGGGCATCAGGCCGAGGACGTTCCCCGCTTCGTTCACGATCCCCGCGATGTCGTGGAGGCTCCCGTTGGGGTTGTAGTCGGCCTCCCCCTTTAGGGGCGCATAGCGGAAGACCACGAGGCCTTCCCCTTCCAGGCGCTCCAGGGTCTTGGGGTCGGCGTAGTAGCGTCCCTCGGCGTGGGCGATGGGGAGCCTCAGGACCTGGCCCTTCCGGTAGAGGCGGGTGAAGGGGAGGTCGTCCCGCTCCACCCGCACCCCCACCTCCTTGCAGGTGAAGTGGAGGTTGAGGTTGGCGAGCAAAGCCCCCGGCAGGAGCCCCGCCTCGGTGAGGACCTGGAAGCCGTTGCAGACCCCCACCACGTACCGCCCCTCCCGGGCGAAGCGGCGCACGGCCTCCATCACCGGGCTCTTGGCGGCGAGGGCCCCCGCCCTCAGGTAGTCCCCGTAGCTGAACCCCCCGGGGAGGAAGACCCCGTCAAAGCCCCGGAGGTCCCGCTCCGTGTGCCAGACGAACACCGCCTGGACCCCCGCCTTCTCCAGGGCGAAGCGGGCGTCCTCGTCGCAGTTTGCGCCCGGGAAGCGGACGATGGCCCACCTCATGGGAGCTCCTTGAGGCTTTCCAAGGCGTAGACCTCCATCACCGGGTTGGCGAGGAGCTGGCCGAAGGCCTTGGCCTTCTCCTCGGCCTCGAGGAGGCTTTCCGCCCGGAAGACGATCTCCAGCACCTTCCCCACCCGCACCCCCTCCACCGGGTGGCCGAGGTCCCGAAGCACCCCCTCCACCGCCCGGCCCTGGGGGTCCAGGATCCCGTCCTTGAGCTCAATCAAAAGGGTGGCCTGGTAGCGAGGCATAGGTTACCCTACTGGGGGCCCGAGAGGACCCTCTTCAGCACTTCCTGGTAGGCCTCCTCCACGCCGCCTAGGTCCTTGCGGAAGCGGTCCTTGTCCAAAGGCTCCCCCCTTTCGTCCCAAAGGCGCATGGTGTCGGGGCTGATCTCGTCGGCGAGGAGGATCTCCCCGTCCTCCTTCCCGAACTCCAGCTTGAAGTCCACGAGTTCCAGGCCCCTCTTGGCGAAGAAGGCCTGGAGGAGCTCCCCCACCCGGAGCGTGGTGGCCTTCACCGCACCCAGCTCCTCCTCCGTGGCGAGCTCCAGGGCCAGGACGGCGTTCTCGCAGATCAAGGGGTCCCCCAGGGCGTCGTTTTTGAGGGAGAACTCCAGAAGGGGCATCTTCAGCGGGGTCCCCTCCTTTAGGCCGTAGCGCCGGGCGAAGCTCCCCGCCGCCCTAAAGCGCAGGATCACCTCCAGGGGGAGGATGGCCACCCGCCTCACCCGCATCTCCCGCTCGGAGACCTCCTCCAGGAAGTGGGTCCTCACCCCGTGGGCCTCGAGGTAGCGGAAGAGGGCCGCCGAGACCTTGTTGTTCACCACGCCCTTGCCGGGGATCACCCCCCGCTTCTTCGCGTTGAAGGCCGTGGCCTCGTCCTTGAAGTAGACCCTTAAGGTGTCCGGGCCTTCCCGGTAGAGCACCTTGGCCTTGCCCTCGTAAAGCTTTTCCATGCCTCTCCTCAAAGGGGCGCAGGGCCCTTTGCCCTCATTGTAGCGGCAGGAGGCGAAGCCGCGTTTTTTCGGGGCCGATCACCGCTAGGGCTCCCCGCTGCAAAGCCTCGGAGAAGCGACTTAAGACTTCCAGCACCTGCGGTAGGGCCTCAGGGGGTTCTGTGTAGGGGAGGCGGAGGAGGATCACGCTAGGTCCCTCCTCTCCTGTGAGGGAGAGGAGGTAGCCGAAGTCCAGATCGGCAGTGAGGACCGTATAGCCCCGCTCCCTGGCCCAAGCGAAGAGAACCTCGTCGGGGGCGTTTTCCGGGCCCACATCGCGCCACCAAATGGCTTCGTACCCCGAGGCCTGGAGGGCTTCCCGCCAGCGCGGGGAGAGGTTCATGTCCACCAGGATCTTCACGGGCTCAAAGCGTGCTCTTCTTCCTCTAGCCTCCAAGCGGCGTAGGCCAAGGCTTCCCGAATGTCCTCAGGGGTAAGCTCCGGGTAGTCCCGGAGGAGGTCCTCGGGACGTTCTCCGTGGGCCAGCCGCCGGAGCAAGGCCGCCACCGTGAGGCGCATCCCCCGGATGGTGGCCTTACCGCCGAAGAGGCGAGGATCGTGGGTGATCCGGCTAAAACGGGGCATGTCCTCATTCTAGAGCCCGAACCGGGCGTAGATGGCGTCCACGTGCCGGAGGAAGGGCTTTGGGTTGAAGAGGGCCCTCAGAGCCTCTCCCTTGAGGGGGTTCTCGGGGTCCTCCTCCAGAAGCTCCAGGAAGCCTTTCTCCTCCTCCCAGCTCCTTAGGGCGTTCCGCTGGACGATGGCGTAGGCCCTGTCCCGGGAGAGGCCACGGGCGATGAGGCCGTTCAGGACCTGTTGGGAGTAGACGAGGCCCCGGGTGAGGTCCAGGTTCCTCTTCAGGTTCTTCTCATAGACCACGAGGCCCTTTAGGATCCCCTTGAGCCGCCTCAGGGCGTAGTGGGCCAGGGTGGTGGCGTCGGGGAGGATGACCCTCTCCACCGAGGAATGGGAGATATCCCGCTCGTGCCAGAGGGCGATGTCCTCCAAGGCGGGCCCTAGGTAGCCCCTTAAGAGCCTCGCCACCCCGGTGAGGTTCTCCAGGCCCACGGGGTTTTTCTTGTGGGGCATGCTGGAGCTTCCCGTCTGGCCTTCTTGGAAGGGCTCCTGGACCTCGAGGACCTCCGTGCGCTGGAGGTGCCTTAGCTCCACCGCCACCCGCTCCAGGTTGCCCCCCAGGATGGCGAGGGCCGCCATGACCTCGGCGTGCCGGTCCCGGGGGACCACCTGGGTGGAGAGGGGCTCGGGGCGGAGGCCGAGCCTAAAGGCCACGTGGGCCTCCACCTCGGGGGGGACGTGGGCGTAGTTGCCCACGGAGCCCGAGAGCATGGCCACGCCGATGGTGCCCTTCGCCCGCCCAAGCCTCTCCTCGTCCCTTTGGAAGGCGGCGAGGAAGGAGAGGAAGCGGAGGCCGAAGCTCGTGGGCTCGGCGTGGACCCCGTGGGTGCGGGCGATGGCGGGGGTGTGCTTGTGGCGGAGGGCGAGGGCCTTGAGGGCCTCCTCTACCCCCTTTAGCTCCTCCAGGATGAGGTCCAGGGCCTCCACCAGGAGGGCGTTCTGCGCCGTGTCCACCACGTCCGAGCTGGTGAGGCCCAGGTGGAGGTAGCGCCCCACCTCCTCGTCTTCCGTCCACTGGGTGAGGGCCCGGGTGAAGGCCACCAGGTCGTGGCGGGTGGTCTCCTCCAGCTCGGCCACCCTCCGGGCGAAGGCCCCGTCCAGGGGCCTCTTCTCCAGCTTTCCCAAAAGCCTTCCCGAGAGGCCCTTCGGCACCTCCCCCAAGGCCTCCCAGGCCTCGAGGGCGTAGGCCTCCACCAGGGCCCACATCCGGTAGCGGCTCTCCTCCGACCAGAGGCGGGCCATCTCCGGCGTCTGGTAGCGGGCGATCATGCCCTTTAGGGTACCAGGGAACGGGCAGGGGTTGGCCAAGGAAGCCTGGAGGAGGGGCCTAGGTACCCCCCCGCGGCTTTCGCCGCGGTGGGGCCCCCCAAAAAAAGTCCCCCCCAGCCCCAGCTTGGGCATCCCATGTTGCGAAACCAAAGTGCAGGCGCTTAGGTGGGGGGTGTATACTTGAGATGGCGGGATGTTTTCCCCCCACTAGGGGGCAGCAGGCCATGAAGACCCTGGGCGAGATCCGGCGCATCCTGGCCCGACACAAGCCGGAGCTTCGGGCACGCTTCGGCGTGGGGGAGCTGGCCATTTTCGGCTCCTACGCCCGGGGGGAGGCCACTCCCTTAAGCGACGTGGACATCCTGGTAGCGCTAGAACGCCCCCTAGGGTGGGAGATCGTGGACCTACGCGATTACCTGGAAGCCTTACTGGGGCTTCCGGTGGACCTGCTCACTGCGGGGGCCTTACGGCGTAAGCCGCACTTGTGGCAGGTGGTGCAAGAGGACTTGGTCTATGTCTAGGCGGGACGCGCGCCTCCTTCTCCGAGATATATTGGAAAGCTTAGAAAAGATTGAGCGCTACACCGCCGGGCTAACCCCGGAACGCTTCGCCCAGGATGACCGCACCGTGGACGCCGTGGTCCGTAACCTAGAAGTCATCGGCGAAGCGGCCCGGCAAATCCCCCTGGAGATTCGGGAGCGCTACCCGGAGGTTCCGTGGCGGCGGGTGATCGGCCTGCGCAACGTTGTGGTGCACGAGTATTTTGCCGTGGACGTGGAAATCCTTTGGACCGTGGTCCGGCAGAGCTTGCCGGATCTAAAGGAGGCGCTACGGCGGATGATGGCGGAGCTAGGGGGAGGGTAGCCTCAGCCGGGTAAGGCGAGGGCGAAGGTTCCCCGAAAGCCCTCCCCCTCCCGCTCCAGGGGAAGGAGGAGGTCCGCCCGGAAGAGGCCGTCTTGGCGGTTGTTCACCCGGGGCATCCCCCTTTCCCAGTAGGGCGGGAGGGCGTAGACCTGGCGCTGGACTTCCTCGGAGAAGAAGAGCTGGGTGGCGAAAACCCGATTTTCTGCCTCCACCCGCAGGTGGAGGTGGGGGGTGCGGCTTGGGTACCACCCGGGGAAGAGGGTGAGGAAGGCCACCCTTCCCTCCCCGTCCGTGCGCCGGAAGCCCCGGCAGAAGACCCCGGGGGCATTCACCCCCGAGTAGCGGCCCAGGGCGTCCGTGTGCCAGAGGTCCACCCGCGCCCCCTTTAGGGGCCTGCAGGCCCGGTCCTGCACCCGGAGAAGGAGGCGCAAAGGCACCCCGGGAAGCCCCTCCCTCAAATCCTCCCGCTCGGGGACCTCCCTGAGGTAGTAGGGGCCTTGGGTGAGGGCCGGGGTGGGGGCGCAGGTCCCTTGTCCCCGGGCCAGGGGGAGGAGGAAAATCCCTAGAAAGGCACGCCGTCTCATTTGCGCCTCAAGAGGAGCTCCACCTCCAGCCGGATGCGGTTTTCCACGCTGAGGAGGATGGGCACCCGGGGCTGGGCGAGCCGGAACTTCTCAAAGGGGAACTCCGTTTTCAAAAAGACCCGCACCTCCTGGCCCAGAAACTCGGCCTCTCCCTCCCAGACCACCTCCTCCGTGGCCTCCCGGAGGGTGAGGTCCCCCACCACCTGGATGGGCACCTTGCCCCGTTGCGGCAAGGGGTTGGGAAGGCCCTTGACCTCCTTGGGGCGGAAGGTGGCGAAGGGGAAGCGGTCGGTCTGCAAGGTGTTCTGGCGCAGGTAGTTGTCCCGCCGGGCCTGGTCGCTTCTGAGCTCCCTCAGGTCCACCGCAAACTCCCCGCCCACCCGCCTGCCTTGGAGCCGGACCTCCCCCCGCACTGCCTTGGTGGTGCCCACGGCGTCAGCGAGGCCCACCTGCAGAAGCTCCTCCCGCACCCGGTAGCGGGCCTCCCCCGAGACCACCTCAAAGGTCTGGGCCAGGGCCGATAGGGCGAAGATCGCCGCCGCGAAGAGCCATCCTCTCATCTTCCACCTCCCTTTGCGCTATGACCAGCATAGCGAAGGGGCATTAGGCCCGGGTTAGAAGCGGTATAGACTAAGGCCATGGTCCGGGCCCTGACCTTTGACGTGGGCAACACCCTGATCCTGGCAAGCCCGCGCTTCTGGCTGCTGCCCTTCCTGGAGGAGCGGGGGCTTAAGCCCCGGCTGGACCCCAGGCGGGCGGCCCTCGAGGCCTTCCGCTTCTACGAGGACCACCACCTCTTGGCCCGGGACCTGGAAGGGGCCCTCGGGCTTTGGCGGGAGTTCCACCGGAGGCTTTTTGTGGGGATGGGCCTCGAGGACCACGCCGAGGCCCTCTCCCAAGAGCTTGTGGCCCACTGGCGAGACCCCCGTTTCTGGCCCCTCGCCCCGGGGGCGGAGGAGACCCTGAAGGCCCTGAAGGCGAAGGGGTACCCCCTGGCCGTGGTCTCCAACTGGGACGCTACCTTGCCCGAGATTCTGGAGGTGGTGGGCCTGAGGCGGTACTTTGACCACCTGGCGGTAAGCGCCCTCTCCGGCTACGCCAAGCCCGACCCCAGGCTCTTCCAGGAGGCCCTCTTGGCCCTCGGGGCCTCCCCGGAGGAGGCGGTGCACGTGGGGGACTCGGAGGCGGACCTCTTGGGGGCGGAGGCCGTGGGGATGAAGGCCCTCCTCTTTGACCCCTTGGGGGAAAACCCCAAGGCCCTTTCCCGCCTCCAGGCGGTGCTAGACTTTCTGCCATGAGCGTCCGGGAGGCCATCTGGGGGGAGAAGGCCGGGGCCATTGAGGAAGCCCTCAAGGAGGTGGACGGGGACCTTTTCCGCTACATCCGGGACTTCGCCTACGAGGAGGTGCTGGCCAGGCCGGGTCTGGACCTGAAGACGCGGGAGCTTCTCGCCATCACCGCTTTGATCGCCTTGGGAAGCCCCAAGGAGCTCGCCACCCACCTGGAAGGTGCCTTGAGGGTGGGGGCCACGGAAAGGGAGGTGCGGGAGGCCATCCTGCAGTCCGCCCTCTTCCTCGGCTTCCCCCGGGCCCTGGCCGCCATGAAGCTCTTCCAGAAGGTGCTCAAGGGCCGTGGTGCTCCTCACGAGGGGAAAGGATAGGGCGCTTCTTGAGAGGCTCGCCGCCCTGGGCCTTAAGGCCGTGGAGGTGGCCCTTTTGGAGCAGGTGGACCTCCCGGGGCTTGCCCTCCTGCCCGAGAGGCTTAGGGAGGGCTGGGACTTCGTGGCCGTGACCTCCAAGGAGGGGGCGAAAAGGCTCCTCCTTGCCTGGGAGGAGGCGGGGCGCCCCTCCCTCCGGGTGGCGGCGGTGGGGGAGGGCACGGGGAAGGTCTTGGCAGAAGGGGGGCTTTTCCCCGCCTTCGTGCCGGAAAGGGCCACGGCCTGGGACCTGGCCCAGGGCTTCCCCGAGGCAAGGAGGGTCCTCTTCGTGGCCGGGGACCTGGCAGGGCGGGACCTGGAGGAGGGGCTTAGGGCGCGGGGGGTGGAGGTGGTGCGAGAGGAGGTCTACGCCACCCGGGAAAGGCCCCTGGCCCCGGAGGAGGTGGCCCTCCTGGCGCGGGCGGAGGTGGTGGCCCTCTTTAGCCCGAGCGGGGCCAGGGCCTACGCCCGCTGGACGGATCGCCGCCCCAAGGCGGCCTGCATCGGCCCGAGCACCGGGCAGGAGGCCAGGCGGCTTGGCTTTCCCATGGTGGAGGCGGAAAGGCCGGGACTGGAGGGCCTCTTCCGGGCCATCCTCCGGGCCCTCGAGGGGTAGGGGCTTCCCTCCCCACCCCCTTGGCGTATACTCTCGGGAGAATATGGCCCTGCCCCTTTACCTGGTGGGCCTTTCCCACAAGACCGCCCCCCTGGAGGTGCGGGAGCGGGCCGCCTTGGACCCGGTGGTGGCCCTCCCCGCCGTTCTTCGCCGCCTGGGCAAGGGGGTGGTCCTTTCCACCTGCAACCGCACGGAGCTCTACGGGGTGGGAAGCCCGGAGAAGGCCCGGGCCCTCCTCCTGGAGCGGGGGGTGGCTCCCCGCCACCTCTACGTGAAGGAGGGCCAGGAGGCCTTGCGCCACCTCTATCGGGTGGCGGCGGGCCTGGACTCCCTGGTGGTGGGGGAGGCCCAGATCCTGGGCCAGGTGCGGGAGGCGCTTTTCCTGGCCAGGAGGCATGAAGCCACGGAGAGCCTTCTGGAGAAGGCCTTCCAGTCGGCCATCGCCCTGGGCAAGAGGGCCCGGAGCGAGACCGGGATCGGGGCGGGGGCGGTGAGCGTGGCCTACGCCGCCTTGGACCTGGTCCTGGCGGTCTACGGGGACCTTTACGGGCTTTCCGTGGCCGTTTTGGGGGCGGGGGAGATGGCGGAGCTCTTCCTCACCCACCTCAAGGCCCACGGGGTGGGTCGGGTCCTGGTGGTGAACCGGACCGAGGAAAGGGCCAAGGTCCTGGCGGAGCGCTTTGGGGGGGAGGCCCACCCCCTTTCCGCCCTGCCCCAGGTGCTGAGGCGGGCGGACGTGGTGGTGGCCTCGGCGGCGGCTCCCCACTACCTGGTGGGCCCCGAGGACCTGCCCAAAAGGCCCAAGCCCATCTTCCTGGTGGACATCGCCCTTCCCCGGAACATTGACCCCCGGGTGGCCCTCCTGCCCCACGCCTACCTTTACAACCTGGACGACCTGGAGCGGGTGGTGGAGAAGAACCGCAAGGCCCGGGAGGGGGAGGTTCCCAAGGTGGAGGCCCTCGTGGAGAAAGCCCTGGCCGACTACCTGGAGTGGTACGCCGGCCACCGGGTGCGGGAGGCCATCCAGGCCCTGCGGGAGAGGCTTTTCCACGAGGTGGCCCGGGAGCTGCCCGAGGCCGACCCCCTCACCTGGCACAAGGAGGCGGGCCGCCGGGCCCACCCCCTGATCCTGGCCCTCAAGGCCCGGGCCCGGCCATGACCCCGGCGAGCCCCCTGGCCCTTCTGGGGGTGGTCCTCCTGGCCCTGGGGCTTTTTTGGCCTCGAGGGGTGGGGTGGGGAGCCCTTTTTTACCTGGGGGCGGCCCTGGCCGATGCCCTCTTCAAGGGGCCCTTTTCCGGGCCCGCCCAGCCTGCCCTCCTCCTTGGGGGGCTTCTCGCCCTGCGGGGGGGGACCCTTCTGGAGAGGCCCTGGCTTGCCCCCCTGAGGCGCTACCTGGTCCTCCTCTCCCTCCTCTTGGGGCTTTTCGCCCTCAAGGCCCTGCCCCACCCCGGGGAGGGCCTCTCTCCCTTCCTCAGCCTCCTGCACGGGGGGGCGTTTCTGGTGGCCTACCTGGCCTTGAGCGTGGGGGTGGGGGCGGGGGTGATGTGCGCCCTGCAGGACCTGCGCTTGCGGCGCACCCCGGAGAAGGCGGTGAGGGGCGCCCCCCTTTGGAGCCTGCGCCGCCTGGAGCGGGGGTACCTCCGGGTGGGGTACCTGGCTGCCACCTTCGGCCTGGGGAGCGGCATGGCCTGGGCCTTCGGCTACTTCGGAAGCCCCTTGAGCTTGGACCCCAAGGAGGTTTCCGTCCTCCTGGGCTGGCTTCTCCTCACCCTTTACTTCCTCCTGGAGGAGAGGCTTCAGGGGCTTCCCCGGGCCGGGCTTCTCCTTCTGGCGTACGGCCTCCTCCTCTTCGCCTTCCTGGGGGCCCCCTTCCTGGGCTCCCGGCACCCCTCGAGGCTGGGGTTTTAGAAAACTCAAGTGGGGATTGACAAAATGTAAAGGATAGCTTTACAATCCTCCCAAAGGGCGGGACATCGGCCTATGCCTCAACAGGCCCGTCCGGCTTGTGGAAGGGGGGTCTTGTGGAAGAGAAGAGGCGTGTCCTGGAAATGCTTCGGTCGGGGGAGATCGGCGTGGAGGAGGCGCTTTCCCTCCTGGAGGCCCTCGAGGAGAGGCCCAAGGGGCTTGCCCGGCTCCTCAGGGTGCGGGTCCACGCCTACGACGAGGGCAAGCCCGTGCGCATCCACGTGAACCTGCCCCTGGCCCTGGCGGAGCTTTTGGAAGGCTTCCTGCCCGAGGGGGCCAAGGCCACCTTGGCGGGGAGGGGGGTGAACCTCAAGGACCTCCTCGGGGCGGTGCGGGAGGGGGTACCCGAGGGGAAGCTGGTGGAGATCGCGGCGGAGGAGGAGGGGAAGCCGGTGGAGATCCTGGTGGAGGTGGTGTGAGACCGAGCCTCCCCCCCTTGCGCCCCAGGTTCCTCTACCTGGTGGTGCGGGGGCCTTTCCCCCGGCCCCTCTTCCTGGCGCTTCCCCTCTTCGCTTTGGAGTGGGGCCTCCTCCTTGCCCTCTTCCTCCTCAAGACCCGGGCCCTTCTTCGGGGGAAGGCCGCCTTGGCGGGGCCCCTGGGGGCGGTCTTTGCCTTTAGAAGGCTTCCTCCCCTGGTGCTTCTGGAGCTTGAGGGGGAGGGGGTGGGGGTGAGGGTGGGGCTATGGTGATCCGGCCCCTTCCTACGCGTTGCCCGGCCTGCGAGGGGCCTTTGGCGGTGAAGGCCCTCTTCTGCCCGGCCTGCGGCACCGAGGTGCACGGGCGCTTCGCCCTGAACGAGTTCGCCCTCCTTTCTCGGGAGCACCTGGACTTTCTGCGGCTTTTCCTCAAGACCCGGGGGAACCTCAAGGAGGTGGAGCGGATCCTGGGGGTGTCCTACCCCACGGTGCGGGCCCGGCTGGACGCCCTCCTCAAGGCCCTGGGCTACGAGGAGGAAAGGGCGGGGGAGGACCGCCTGCGGGTCCTGGAGGCCCTGCGCCGGGGGGAGATCAGCGTGGAGGAGGCGGTGGCGCGGCTTCGGGAAGGGAAAAGCTGAAGGCCGTGCCCTTGCCCACCTGGCTTTCCACCCAGACCTCTCCCCCGTGGGCCTCGAGGATGGCCTTCACGATGGCGAGGCCGAGGCCCGACCCGCCCCTCTCGCGGTCCCGGGCCTTGTCCACCCGGTAGAAGCGCTCAAAGAGGTGGGGGAGGTGCTCCTCAGGGATGCCCTCCCCGTCGTCCTCCACCCGGACCACCGCCTTGTCCCCCAGGTCAAAGGCCCGGAGCCACACGTGCCTGGCCCCGGCCTTAAGGGCGTTGGAGACCAGGTTGGCCATGACCTGGTGAAGCCGGTCCGGGTCCCCCCGCACGTAGAGCTCCTCCGGGGCCTCCACGCGGATCTCCCCTTCAAAGCTCCTGGCGAACTCCTCCCGCACCTCCTCCAGAAGGTCCCGCACCCTGACCGGCACGGGCTCTATGCGCCAGGTGCCGCTTTGGGACAGGTCCAGCAGGTCTGAGACCAGCTTCCCCATGCGCTCCGCCTCCCGCCTCACGATCTCCAGGCTTTCCCGCTGGGCCTCGGTGAGGGGGGTGCGCCGGAGGAGGTAGCCCACGTGCCCCAGGATGGCGGTGACGGGGGTCCTGAGCTCGTGGGAGGCGTCCTGGAGGAAGCGGGTCTGGGCCTCAAAGGCCTTTTGCATGCGGGAAAGCATGCCGTTCAGGGCCCGGACCAAGGCGGCCACCTCGTCCCTGCCTTCGGGCTCGGGGAGGGGCTCGGGGCGCTCGGGCATGGCCTCGGCCCTTCGGGCCACCCACTCCAGGGGCTCCAGGGCCCGGGCCACCAGGCCTCTCGCCAGGAGGAGGGAGAGGAGGAGGACGAGGAGGGCGGTGCCAGCGTAGATGCGGGCGAACTGGTTTAGGGTGGCCTCCAGGTCCTCCGTGGGCTTGCCCACCAGGAGCGCTCCCTTCCACACCGCCCCGGAGAGGTTGACCTCCACCCGGCGGGCGTAGACCAGGAGGCGCAAGGGGCTTCCCTCCCGGGGAAGGGCCACATGGGCCCAGACCTCGCCCTTTTCCAGGAGGGTGCGGTACTGGGCCTCGCCCAAAAGAAGCCGCCCCTGCCCCAGGGCGGGGCTCCTCTGCAGGCTGATTCCCCCTTCCTTGGCCAAAAGGGCGGGGTTCTCCTCGGGGAGAAGCTGCACCTCGGCGTAAAGGCTCGGAGGCAGGCCCGCCTCCAGGAGGGCCTGCCCCCCCAGGTTGAGGAGGCGCACCACCTGGTTGCTGGCCTCCAGGAGCTCGCCCCGGAGGTTCCGGTAGAGGAAGCTTCTAAGAAGGCCTTCCAGGGCGATGCCCAGGGCCAGGAGGGCCACCAGGAGAAGCCCTGCCGTGAGGAGGGTGATGCGGGCCCTGAGGGTCATGGGGGGACCGGCGGCCTAGGCCTGGGGTGGCGTTAGTCTTCCCGGAGCACGTACCCCACGCCCCGCACGGTGTGGATGAGGCGGCGCTCCCCCCCGGCCTCCAGCTTCTTGCGCAGGTAGCCGATGTAGACGTCCACCACGTTGCTCCCGCCCTGGTAACCGGGCCAGACCTTTTCCTCTATCTCGTAGCGGCTAAAGACCTTGCCGGGGTTTTTGGCGAGGAGTTCCAGGAGCTCAAACTCCTTGTTGGAGAGCTCTATGCGCCGCCCGCCCCGGAAGACCTCCCGGCCCTCGAGGTTGATGATGAGGTCCGCCACCCGGATCTCCCCGGTGATGGCCGGGGTCACCCGGCGGAGGTGGGCCCTGACCCGGGCCAGGAGCTCCTCAATGGAGAAGGGCTTCACCAGGTAGTCGTCGGCCCCGGCGTCCAGGCCCGCCACCTTGTCCTCCACGCGGTCCTTGGCGGTGAGGATCAGGATGGGCACGTTGGAGGTCTTGCGGATGCGCTTGGCCACCTCAATCCCGTCCATGACGGGAAGCATGAGGTCCAGGATCACCAGGTTGGGGTTCACCTCCCGGAAGCGGGAAAGCCCGGTGATGCCGTCGTGGGCCACCTCGGTGCGGTAGCCCTCCGCCTGGAGCTCCAGCTCTATGAAGCGGGCGATGTCCTTTTCGTCCTCCACGATGAGGATCAGAGGGGGTTCCATGTCCCCATGGTACTTACTTTCTCATGAGAAAGCTAGGTGCCCGCGCCCCGGTTCTGCGGCATGTAAGCCTCTACCTAAAGGCCCAAGGAAGCCCTTTTGGGGCCCCCGCTCTGGCGAAAGCCAGAGCGGGGTACTTAGGCGTAGAGGCTCAGGACCGCCAGGTACATGAAGAGGCTTTCCAGGGGGACGAGGACGTGCCACACCCCGAAGCTACCCGATCCCGAGCCTCCTTTCCATCTCCGCCACCTCCCGCACCGTGCGCAGGAGGGCATCGGGGTTGAGGCTTAAGGAGTCAATCCCCCTTTCCACCAAAAAGGCGGCGAACTCGGGGTAGTCCGAGGGGGCCTGGCCGCAGATGCCCACCTTCTTCCCCTTGGCGTGGGCCTTCTCAATGAGCATGGCCGCAAGGCGCCTCACCGTCTCCCGCCTCTCGTCAAAGAGGTGGGCCACCCTCTCGGAGTCCCGGTCCAGGCCCAGGGCGAGCTGGGTGAGGTCGTTGGAGCCGATGGAGAACCCGTCAAAGAACTCGGCGAAGGCCTCGGCCTCGAGGACGTTGGAGGGGATCTCCGCCATCACGTAGACCTCGAGGCCCTCCTCCCCCCGCCTGAGCCCCCCCTCGGCCATGACCTCGAGCACCTTCTTCCCCTCCTCCGGGGTGCGGCAGAAGGGGACCATGACCATGAGGTTCTTTAGCCCCATCTCCTCCCGCACCCGCTTCACCGCCGCCACCTCCAGAAGGAACCCCTCCTTGTAGTCGGGGTGGTAGTAGCGGCTCGCCCCCCGCCACCCCAACATGGGGTTCTCCTCCTTGGGCTCAAAGAGGTGCCCCCCGAGGAGGCGGGCGTACTCGTTGGTCTTGAAGTCGGAAAAGCGGAGGATCACCGGCCTCGGGTAAAAGGCGGCGGCGATGAGGCCGATGCCCTCGCTTAGGCGCTCCACGAAGTAGGCCCGCTTGTCGGCGTAGGGCTCGGTGGCCTCCTCCACCTGGCGGCGGACCTCCTTGGGAAGGCTCTTAAAACGGGTCAGGGCCAGGGGGTGGACGCGGACGTGGCTGGCGAAGACGAACTCCATCCTGAGGAGGCCCACCCCGTCCGTGGGGAGGAGGCTCGCCTTGAGGGCTTCCTCCGGGGTGCCCACGTTGACCAGGATCTTGGTTTTGGTCCTGGGCAGGGCCTCGGGGCGGACCTCCTCCACCTCAAAGGGAAGCCTTCCCCGGTAGACCCGCCCCACCTCCCCCTCGGCGCAGGATACGGTGACCTCTTCCCCCTCGGGGAGGCTTTGGGTGGCCCCCACCGCCCCCACCACCGCCGGCACCCCCAGCTCCCGGGCCACGATGGCCGCGTGGGAGGTGCGCCCGCCCCTCTCGGTGACGATGGCCGCCGCCTTCTTCATGATGGGCTCCCAGTCGGGATTGGTGGTCTCGGTGACCAGAACCTCCCCCTCCTGGAAGCGGTCCATCTCCTTGGGGTCTTGGAGGATGCGGGCTTTCCCCGTGGCGATGGCCTCTCCCACGGCGAGGCCCTCGGCCAGCACCTCTCCCCTCTGGAGGAGGCGGAAGACGCGGAGGACCGGGGTCTTCTGGGAGTGCACGGTCTCGGGCCGGGCCTGGAGGACAAAAAGCTCCCCCGTGGGGCCGTCCTTGGCCCACTCAATGTCCATGGGGGTGGGGCTTCCCCGCTTTCGGGAGTAGTGCTCCTCTATGCGCAAGGACCAGTCGGCGAGAAGGAGGACCTCCTCGTTCCTCAGGGCGAACCGGTTCCGCAGGTAGGGGGGCGTGGGGCGGTTCTTGAGCCTTCCCTCCCTGGGGTCAAAGGCCAGGGTGAGCTCCTTGGCGCCCAGCTTTTTGTAGACCACGGCCCGGTAACCCTGCCGGAAGGTCTCCTTGTGCACGTAGTAGCCGTCGGGGACCACCCGGCCCTGGACGATGTTCTCCCCCAGGCCGTAGATGGCCGTGAGGTAGACGAAGCCCCGGTGGCCGGTGTCGGGGTCTAGGGTGAAGACGACCCCGCTTGCGGCCTCGTCCGCCCGCACCATGCGCTGGACCCCCACGGAGAGGGCCACCTTGAGGTGGTCAAAGCCCATGTGGGCCCGGTAGCTGATGGCCCGGGCGGTGAAGAGGCTCGCCATGGCCCGCTTCACGTGGAGGAGCAGGTCCTCCTCCCCCTGCACGTAGAGGTAGCTTTCCTGCTGGCCGGCGAAGCTCGCCGTGGGAAGGTCCTCGGCGGTGGCGCTACTCCGCACGGCCACGGGGATCTCCTCCTCCCCCGCTTCCTCGGAAAGCCTGCGGTAGGCCAGGAGGATCTCCTCCCTCAGGTCCGGCGGGTACTCCCCCTTGAGGATCAGGTTCCTAAGGCGGCGGCTCGCCCTTTGCAGGGCCTTGGGGTCGTCCGGACTGAGCCCCGTTAGCTCCCGGGCCATGGCCTCCGTGAGGCCGTTGTGCGCCAGGAAGTACCGGTAGGCCTCGCTGGTGGTGGCGAAGCCTTCCGGCACCCTGACCCCCAGGGGGCCAAGCTCCCGGATCATCTCCCCCAGGGAGGCGTTCTTGCCCCCCACCAGGGGCACGTCCTCCAGGCCCACCTCCTGGAAAAACCGCACCCACTTCATGGGATCCCTCCTTTTCTTAGGGCCTCCTTCAGCACCTTCTCGGCGCTTTCCCCTTCGTACAGGGCCTCTTCCGTGAGGAAAAGCCGGTGGGGCAGGGCGAGGAGGGCGGCGTCCTTGAGCTCCTTCCAGTCCACCAAGGGCTTCTCCCGCAGGTGGGCGAGGGCCTTGGCCAGGGCGAGCCAGGCCTTGGCCCCCCGGGGGGAGAGGCCCATGCGGAGGCGCCGGTCCTCGGCGGTGAGGAAGGCCACGTGGGTGATGGCCAAGAGGGCCTCCTTGGCCACCCGCACCCCCTTGGCCTCCTCCTGGGCCCCTAGGAGGTCCACCTCCACGGGGCCCGGGGGTTTTGGCTCCTCCGTGAGGATCCGGAGCCACACCTCCCGCCTCGGGGGGCGGAAGGGGATCTTGGCGGTGAAGCGGTCCAGCTGGGCCTCGGGCAGGGGGTAGGTGCCCTCCAGCTCCAAGGGGTTTTGCGTGGCGATGACGAAGAAGGGCCTGGGCAGGGGATAGCGCACCCCTCCTACGGTCACGGCCCTTTCCTGCATGGCCTCGAGGAGGGCCGACTGCACCTTGGGGGGCGCCCTGTTGATCTCGTCCGCCAGGACCACCTGGGCGAAGAGGGGGCCTTTTGTGAACTCAAAGCGGCCCTCCTTGAAGATCTCGCTTCCCGTGAGGTCCTGGGGGAGGAGGTCCGGGGTGAACTGGATGCGCTTGTAGGAGAGGCCGCTGGCCTTGGCGAAGCTTTCGGCGAGGAGGGTCTTGCCCAGGCCCGGCGTCCCCTCCAAGAGGGCGTGCCCCCCGGCGAGAAAGGTGGCCAGGAGGGCCTCTATGGCCTCCTCCTGCCCGAAGAGCGCCTCTTCCAGGGCTTCCCTCAACCCCGCCAGGCCCACCCTAGCCCTCCTGGGCCCTTTCCTGGACGATCTTCTGGGCCAGGTGCGGGGGGACCTCGGCGTAGTGGCTGAACTCCAGGGTGTAGGCCCCCGCCCCCCCGGTGAGGCTGGGGAGGGTCTTGTAGTACTCCAGGACCTCGGCCAGGGGCACCTCGGCCCGCACCGCGCTCAAGGCCCCCTCCTGCTCCATGCCCAGAATCCGCCCCCGCCGGGCCTGGAGGTCGGAGAGGATGTCCCCCACCCGCTCCTGGGGAACGAGGACCTTGATCTGGTAGATGGGCTCCAGAAGCACCGGGTTCGCCTCGGCCATCACCTTCTTGAAGGCAAGGCTTGCGGCGATCTGGAAGGCGAGGTCCGAGGAGTCCACCTCGTGGTAGGAGCCGTTGAAGACGATGGCCTTAAAGCCCATAACCGGAAATCCCGCCAGGACGCCCTTTTTGGCGGCTTCCAGGATGCCTTCCTCAATGGCCTCCTGGTACTTGCTGGGGATGACCCCGCCGGTGATGCGCCACTCAAAGCCGTACTCGGGGGCGGGTTCCAGCCTCAGCCAGACGTCCCCGTACTGGCCGTGGCCCCCGGTCTGCTTCTTGTACTTGCCCTGGCCCTCGGCCACCTTCTTGATGGTCTCCCGGTAGGGTACCTTGGGCACGGAAAACTCCACCTCCACCCCGTAGTCCCCTAGGCGCTCCTTGGCGGTGGTGAGGTGGAGCTCCCCGTGTCCCCAGAGGAGCATCTCCCCGGTCTCCTCCTGGCGCTCCACCCTGAGGCTCGGGTCCTCCTCCAGGAGCTTCCGCAAGGCCTCCCCCAGCTTGGCCTCGTCGGTGCGCCCCTTGGGGTGGAGGGCCACGGGCACGTTGGGCTCGGGCAGGCGGGCGAAGGGCACCTCCTCGCTTTCCGGCCTTTCCCCCTGCCAGAGGACCATGCCCCGGTGGAGGCTTTCCGCCTTGGGAAGGCCCAGGATGTAGCCCGCCTCCGCCTCCTCTACCTCCAGAAGGTCCTTGCCCATGGGCACGTAGAGGTGGGGGAGGCGCACCGGCCCCGCCTCGCTCTGGAGGCTGTCCCCGGGCCTGAGCCTCCCCCGGTAGAGGCGCACGTAGGCCACCTGGCCCATGAAGGGGTCCACCTGGACCTTGAAGACCTTGGCCAGGGGGGGGCCTTCCCCGAAGCGCTCCTCGGGGGAGGGGAGGGCCTCGAGGATGAGGTCCAGCAGGGGCGAGACCCCGATCCCCGTCTCCCCGGAGGCGATGGCCACCGGGTAGAGGAGGCCCTTCCGCACCGCCTCGTGGAAGGCCTTCTCCAGGGCTTCCCCCGTTACCTCCTCCCCCTCTAGGTACTTCTCTAGGAGGCCCTCGTCCGTCTCCACGATGGCCTCCAAGACCTCCTGGCGGAAGCGTTCTGCCTCCTTCCCGGCCTCGGGGACCTCCGCCTCCACCTCCTTGCCCTCCTGGTAGCGGTAGGCCTTCCCGTGGAAGACGTCTATGAGCCCCACCCACCTTCCCCCCTCGTAGAGGGGGAGGTCTATGGGGAGGATGGGGCCTAGGGTGTCCCGGAGGTCCTGGAGAAGGGCGTAGTAGTCCCCGCCCTTGTCCAGTTTGGTGACCACCACCATCCGGGGTAGGCCGAGCCTTTCCGCCACGGTCCAAGCCCTCTCCGTGCCCACCTGCACCCCGGCCTCCGCGGACACGGCTACCAAGGCGGCGTCCGCGGCCTCCAGGGCCCCCCGGATCTCCCCCACGAAGTCCCCGTAGCCCGGGGCGTCCAGGAGGAAGACCCGGTGGCCCCGGTGGCGGAGGGGGGCCACCCCGGTGCGCACCGTGGTGCGGTGGAGCCTGGCCTCGGGGGTGTAGTCGGTGGTGGTGGTGCCTTCCTCCACCCGGCCCATGCGCTCCTTGGCCCCCGTGTAGAAAAGAAGGGCTTCGGTGAGGGTGGTTTTGCCGCTGCCTGCGTGCCCTACCAGGGCGACGGTTCGGATCATGGTGCCTCCTTCTTGGTGCCCATAGTATAGGGCCAAGGAGGGGGCGATTGTCCCAGGTGCTTTACCTGCCGCGGAGGCTTCTTCAAGAAACGGAGGCCCACCTCCAGGGGGAGGCCCCCAGGGAGGGGGTGGGGCTCTGGGCGGGCAGGCGGGAGGTGGAGCGGGTCATCCCCCTGCCCAACGTCCACCCTAGCCCCCTCACCGCCTACCTGGCAGACCCCCTGGCCCTCCTAAAGGCTTTGAGGGAGCTTGAGCGGGAGGGGCTTTCCCTCCTCGCCATCTACCACTCCCACCCCCAGGGCCCCGCCCTCCCAAGCCCCACGGACATCCAGGAGGCCCGCTGGCGGGTGCCCTACGTGATCTTCGGCACCGACGGCTTCCGCGCCTTCCTCCTGCCCGAGGGGCGGGAGGTGGCGGTGGCGGTGCTTTAGCCCCCGTAGAACCAGCCCGTGTCCCACATGACGAGGGGCCTCGCCTCGTAGCGCACCCCGGCCTCCACCACCTCGGCCACCACCAGGCTGTGGTCCCCGCCCGGGTACAGGTGGCGTACCTCGGCCTCGAGCCAGTAGGGGAGCTCGGTGAGGAGGGGAAGGCCGAAGGTGGGGGAGGGGACGAAGGGGTGGCCGTTGAGCCGGTCTCCCTCCCGCACCGTGGGCTTGAAGAAGTCCTGGGCAATGGCCTTCTGGTCGTGGGCCAGGGTCATGAGGGCGAGCCTTCCCGTGCGCTCTATGAGGGCGTGGAGGCGGCTTTCCCGCTTTACCCCCAGGGCGAGGAGGGGCGGGGCGAAGGAGGCCTGGGTGACCCAGTTCACCGTGCCCGCGGCCGTTTCCTCCCCGTCCCCTGCCGTCAGGATGTAGAGCCCGTAGGTGAAGCTGCGTAGGGCCTTCTTCTTGGCCTCGAGGTCCATGCCCCTATTCTACCTCGGTGAGGAGGGCCTCTAGGAGCGCCTGGTGGATCAGGCCGTTGCTGGCCACGATGTAGCGGTTCCCAAGGGTGTAGGGCCTCCCCGCCAGGTCCGTGACCCTGCCCCCCGCCTCCTCCACCAACAGCCACCCTGCCGCCACGTCCCAGGGGTTCAGCTTCACCTCCCAGAAGCCTTCCAGGCGGCCTGCGGCCACGTAGGCCAGGTCCAGGGCGGCCGCCCCCGGGCGCCTCACCAAAAGCCCCCGCCGCAGGGCCCGGGCGAAGTAGGTGAGGTTTTCCGGGTCCTTGGCCACGTCGTAGGGAAAGCCCGTGGCGAGAAGGCTTCCCAGAAGTTCCTTTCTCTCCGTGACCCGGATGGGCCTCCCGTCCAGGTAGGCCCCCTCGCCCCTCAGGGCGTAGAAGGTCTCCCCCCGGGCGGTGTCCATGACCACCCCCGCCTGGATAACCCCCCCGGCCTCCAGGGCCAGGGAGACCCCGTAGAAGGGAAAGCCGTGGGCGTAGTTCACCGTGCCGTCCAGGGGGTCCACGATGAAGCGCAAGGCGGCGCTTCCCTCACCCCCCCCTTCCTCGCCCAGGAAGCCCGCCCCGGGGAAGCGCTCCAGAAGAAGGGCCTTGATGGCCTCCTCGGATTCCTGGTCCGCCTGGGTCACCAGGTCCGTGGGGCCGGACTTGGTCCCCTGGGTGAAGCCCTTTTCCAGGTAGTAGTGGTGGATGCCCCAGGCCAGCCGGGCCGCCTCCAGCATGGCCTCGAGGTGGGGAAAAAAGGGGTGAGCCTTGCCCATCACCCTTCCATCATAGGCCCCAGAGCCTCTGGAAGAGGGCCCTGAGCTTGGCCTCGCTCTTCACCCCCGGGGCCTCCTCCACGCCGCTGGCCAGGTCTATGGCGTAGGGCCTCAAGGCCAGGGCCTCCCCCACGTTTTCCGGGGTCAGGCCCCCGGCGAGGATGACCCGGAGGCCCCGGGCCAGGAGGGGTTCGGCCCAGGCCCTAGGGTAGGCCTGGCCGCTCCCCGGGGTGGGGCCGTCCAGGAGGAGGGCCGAGGCGGGGTAGTGGGCCCACTCGGGCCGGGCGGGGCCTTCCAGGGGAAAGGCCTTGATGACGGGGAAGAAACGCCCGATGGCCTCGGCCCACTCCGGGGGCTCCCTCCCGTGGAGCTGGGCCACCTGGAGGCGGGCTTCCTCCATCAGCCGGAGGACCTCCTCGGGCCCCTGGTCCCGGAAGACCCCCACCCGCACCGTGAAGGGCCCGAGGGCGGAGGCCACCTCCCGGGCGGCCTTGGGGTCCACCCGCCTCTTGGAGCCCGGGGCGAGGACAAAGCCCAGGGCATAGGCCCCGAGCTCCTCGGCCAAGAGGGCGTCCTGAAGGCGGGTGATGCCGCAGATCTTGACCCTTACCCTAACCCCCATGGACCCGGGCCTCTAAGTACCCCACCGCGGCGAAAGCCGCGGTGGGGGCCCCAAAAAAGTCTCCCCCAGCCCCGGCTTGGGCATCCCAAGTTGCGAAGCCAAAGTGCGGGCGTTTAGCCGCACTTGGAGTAGCCGCAGACCTGGCATTTCCAGCACCCCTCCTCCCGCACCAGGGCCTTTTCCCCACACACCGGGCAGGGGGAGGCCCCGGGAAGCGCCAGGCCCCCGCCGGAGAGGGCGGGAAGGTCTACCTCCTCCACCCCTGGGGCCCCCTTGAGGGCCTGGGGGATGGTTTCCAGGGCCACGGCGATGAGGTCCGCCTTGCTGGAGACGAGCCGCCCCTGGTAGGTGCCGTAGAGGCCCCCGTTGATGCCCCGGAGGGTCCGGATCAGGGCCTCGGGGGGAACCCCGTACTGCAGGGCGATGGACACCACCCGGCCCAGGGCCTCGGAGTCGGCGTTGGCCTCGTCCCCGGCCTTGCCGGAGGTGAGGATGACCTCTATGGGCTTTCCCTCCAAGACGTTCACCGTCACCAGGAAGCTCCGCTTCTGCCCCTCGGGGGTCATGAGCTTCACCATGTCCGTGAAGCCCAGGAGGCGGCCCGGGCGCTCGTGGACGGGCTTTCCGGGGAGGGGCTTAAGGGGCTCGGGGGCCTTGGGGGTTTCCGCAAGGTGTTCCCCTGACGGGGAAGCGGCCTTCGCCTGGGGTTTGGCCTCTCCCTTGGCCTCCGCCGGGGAGTCCTTCTTCACCGTGAGCACCTGGAACTCCCGGGAGCCGTCCCGGTAGACGGTGATCCCCTTGCACCCCGTGCGGTAGGCCTCGAGGTAGGCGGCCTCCACGTCCTCCACCGAGGCGTGGTTGGGGAGGTTGATGGTATTGTGGGAGATAAGGCCGTTGACCACGTAGCGGTGGACCTCCTCCACCTCGATGTCGTACATCTCCACCTCGCCCACTTCCTCCACCTCCACCACCCGGTGGGCCAGGATCTCCGTGGGCCAGCCTAGGCGCTCCGCGGTGGTGTTATAGACTGCCTGGGCCTTCCTTTGCCGCACGGACTTCAAGTTGGTGTATCCCGGGTGATGGGTTCCCACGCGGGTGGTGGCCAGGACCTCTTGGGGAACGAAGACCTTGTACCGGGCCTCCACCTTGGCCCGCTTGTGGGCTTCTAGGGGCTCGAGGAGTTCCTGGAGGGGTCCGGAAATCGCCACGGAGTGGACGTAGTAAGTTTCCTTGGGAGCAAGGACCTTCTTCCGCCCCTGGTAGACCTTGGGAAGACCGAAGCTGCGGGCGAGTTCCGCCGCCCCGTAGGCCAAGCGTTGGCTCCTGCCCTCGTAGACCACGAGGCCCACATTGGCGTGAACATAGCCATCCAGGGTGAGGCCCCGGAGGAAAGCCAGCTTCTCCCCAGGGCTTCCCTGGAGGATCTGGGGGGGCACCCGCTTTTGCGCCGCCCCTTTTCCGATCAGGGCCTCCACGAAACGCACCAGGCGGCGGGAGGTGAGGTAAAGGTTGCGCACCCCCGTGCGCTTGTCTACCGTGCACTTGGGTTCCACGCCGAACAGCCTGCCCGCCACCTCTTGGAAGACCCGTTCCACATCAGGGTCCTTGGTGGCGATGCCCACGAAGCCCGTGGCCTCCACCGTGGACCCGTCGGCGGCCAGCATCCCGAGGAAGAGGGCAAGGTCCTCGGACATCCTTTCGGGCAAGGGAAGGTTGCGGGCGTTGGTCCTTGAGGAGAGGCCCTTGGCCTCCGGGATGGGGAGCCCGCCTTCCCCGTGGGAAGGGACGAGTTTGCCTAGAACTACATCCCCCGGCTTCAGTTCCCGCATGAGCCGCCAGCCCTCCGGGGTGAGGAGGCGGTGGCTTTCCCAAGCGCCCACAAGCTCGGCCCCGTTGTCTAGCCGGACCCTGATTCCCCGCTTCTTTCCGGCGTAGTAGTGGGCGGTGATCCGGTACCCCTCGGCGGTGTAAAGGCCTTCCACCGGGACGAAGGTGTCCTCGGGATGGGGTGGGGCGATCTCTTCAATGGGGATGAGGCCCTTGGAGGTGGGGATTAAGGTGCCCTTGGCGATGCACTTGGACAAGGAGTTGGCGGCATACCCCTCGGCGTCAAAGGCCCGCTGCACCGCCCCTTGCATGCGCACGTGGTCCAGGGGGTGGATGTCGTGGGCGCAGAGGAAGACCTTGCGGATGGCCTCGGGGACGAAGGGGAGCCCCTGCACCGAGCCGTGCCCGTCCTTCTGGATCTCCTCCACGATCTTCTCCCAGTCCCACTTCCCGTCCTTCTCAAAACCGGGAGCGGGCGGGTAGGCCTCCATGAGCTCCACGAAGAGGGGGTGGAGGAGAGGCTTGTACTCCCCGCCGATCCTGCGCCAGACGAAGGGGCTGAAGACGGGCTCGATCCCCGAGGAGACCCCCATGAGCATGCTGGTGGTCCCCGTGGGGGCCACGGTGAGGACGGCCACGTTCCTCCGGGGGCGGACGCCCAGGGCCTTGAAGTAGCCCTCGTGCTCGGCGTAGAGGGGGAAGACGCCCCTCTCCTCGGCCAGGGCCTCGGAGGCCCGGATGGCCTCCTCCCGCATGGCCGAAATGATCTCGTGGACCTTCTCCCTGGCCTCCTCGGAGTCGTAGGGGAGGCCCATCTTAATGAGGGCGTCGGCGAGGCCCATGACCCCGAGGCCCAGGCGGCGGAGCTTCTTGGCCGCCATTTCGTTATCGGGGAGGGCGAACTGGTTCACCTCCAGGACGTTGTCCAGGAAGCGGATGGCGGTGTGGACGTCCTGGCGGAAGGCCTCCATCTGGAACTCCCCGCCCTTCACGTAGGCCGCCAGGTTCATGGCCCCCAGGTCGCAGGGTTCGCCCACGGTGAGCGGGATCTCACCACAGGGGTTAGTGGAACGAATCCAATAACGTTCCCCTAAACCCTTCAAGGCCGAGAGCGCGTTCACCCGGTCCACGAAGATGAGCCCGGGCTCCCCCGTGGCCCAGGCGTGCCAGGCGATCTCGTGCCAGAGCCAGCGGGCGGGGACCTTTCCCCCATAGAGAGGGATGGCCTTGGCCCCGTCCTCCCGTTCGGGGAGGGGAGGGAGCCTGCCCGTGTAGGGGCCCTCCACAGGGTAGGGATAGTACTTCCCGGGGACCTCCACGGGGGTCACGGGCCAGAGCTCGTCCTTCTCCACGGCCTCCAGGAAGCGGTCCGTGGCCAGGACGGAGATGTTGAAGGTGGAGATGTCCCCCTCCGCCTTCTCCCGGTCCAGGTCTTTGGCGGTGAGGAAGTCCAGGAGGTCCGGGTGCTCAATGGAGAGGGTGGCCATCCCGGCGCCCCGCCTCGTCCCCCCCTGCCGCACCACCCGGAGGACCGGGGCGTACACGTAGCGCAAGGTGGCCACGGGGCCCGCCTCCTCGGCTCCCCAGGCCACCCACTCCAGGAAGTGGTCAAAGATCTCAAAGAGGAAGCTCACCGGTCCCGAGCTCGTTCCCCCGCTACCCCGGATGGGGGCGCCCTCGGGGCGGAGGAGGGAGAAGTCCACGTGGGGGGTGAGGCCCCGCCGGGCCAGGTCCGCCGCCTCCCTGGCCGCCTCCACGATCCCCCCCATGTCGTCGGGGACCAGGATGCGCCCCTCGGGGGGGTCCTCCACCACCCGCACCCCCCGCTCTTCCGCCAGGGCCTTTAGCTCTGGGGGGAGTTCCCCGTAGACCACGCGGGTGAAGTTCTTGAGCCGGATCTCCTCCTTGGGCCCGTCGGGGTTGATGGGCGGGCGCATGAGGCCCCGGAGGAAGTCCTCGAGGTCGGGGTGTTCCGCGGAGAGGTAGGCCACGCCCCGGACCTCCCGGCGCTTTCCGGCTCCCTTGGAGCGGTAGGGGTCCAGGTTCACCCCGTTCCCCCCGCCCACCTTGGTGACCAGGGCGAGCTTCTTGGCCACCTCCATGATGCCCTCAAAGCTCTCCGGGGGGTTCCCCGTGGCCCCCTGCACGAAGCAGTTGAGGAGGTTGCCGTGGGGGGTGCCCGCCCCGGCGAGGATGCGGCCCCCCGGGGAGAAGCGCTTGCTGGCCATGAGCTCGTAGAACTTCTCCTCCCAGTGGGCCCTTTCCTCGGGGTGCTCGGGGCGGGCGATCTCCCGGGCCACCCGGCGGAACATGCCCAGGATGTCCCCGTCACCGGGTTGGAGGTACTGGCGCTTGGCAATGGCTTGGGCGTGCTCGTCAAAGAAGGCTGGCTCCATAAATCCTCCCTATACCCCCAGATCTTGGGGCTAGATGGCAAGAGGCTACAACTCCTTGGGTTTTCATGGCAAGTGGGGGGGGCCACACTCTGGCCTGAACGGTTGACGGGGCCTCTCAAGCTTACCAGAATGGGAAGGATGCGCGCGGCCTTCCGCACCCTGGGGTGCAAGGTGAACCAGGTGGAGACCGAGGCCCTTTTGGGCTTCCTAAAGGCCCTCGAGCCCGAGGTGGTGCCCGTGGAGGCCGGGGGGGCGGACCTGGTGGTCATCAACTCCTGCGCCGTCACCACCACCGCCGAGGCGGACACCCGCAAGGAGGTGCGCCGGGCCAGGCGGTATAACCCCCACGCCTTCATCGTGGTCACGGGGTGCTACGCCGAGCTCGCCCCGGAGGCCCTTAAGGAGCTTGGGGCGGACGCCGTGGTGCCCAACGCCCGCAAGGCTGAGCTTCCCAAGGTGATCCTGGAGCGCTTCGGCCTGCCTTCCGACCCCATCACCACCCCCCCCAACGAGTTCTGGGGAGCGGGGGAAAGGGGGCTTTTGAATAGCCGGGTGCGGGCCTTTCTGAAGGTGCAAGACGGTTGCCAGGCGGGGTGCGCCTACTGCATCATCCCCAGGCTAAGGGGCAAGGAGCGCCACCGGGACCACCGGGAGGCCCTGGCGGAGGCCGAGGCTCTCCTCCGCATGGGAATCCAGGAGATCGTCCTCACCGGGGTGCGCCTGGGAAGCTACCAGGGCCACCCCAAGGGCCTTGCGGGGCTCGTGGAGGACCTCTACCACCTGGGGGCCAAGGTGCGGCTTTCCTCCATAGAGCCCGAGGACACCGGGGAGGACCTCCTTAAGGTGATGGCCCGCTACGCTCCCGGGGTCCGGCCCCACCTGCACCTCTCCCTGCAGACGGGCTCGGACCGGCTTCTTAGGCTCATGGGCCGCCGCTACGACAAGGCCTATTACCGGGGCCTGGTGCAGAGGGCCTACGAGCTCATCCCCGGCTTCGCCCTCACCACGGACGTCATCGCCGGCCTCCCCACGGAGACCGAGGAGGAGCACCAGGAGACCTTGGCCTTCCTGGAGGAGCTCAGGCCCACCCGGGTCCACGCCTTCACCTACACCCCGAGGCCCAAGACCCGGGCGGCCTCCCTGCCCCAGGTGCCCCCGGAGGTGAGGAAGCGCCGCACCAAGGAGCTCATCGCCCTGGCCCAGCGGCTGGCGGAGGAGCGTCTTAAGCCCAAGCTGGGAAGCCGGGCGGAGGTCCTGGTGGAGCGGGTGCAGGGGGGCGAGGCCCTGGGCCACACCCCGGACTACTACGAGGCCCGGCTTTCCGGGGAGGCCCGCCCCGGGGAGACGGTCTGGGCCCGGGTTTTGGGGGTGGATGGGTACGTCCTTCTGGGCCGGGTGGAAGGGGTGAAGGAGGAGGTAAAGGGGCCCCTGGAGCTTCCCGTGCGGTAGGATGCCTTCCATGGGGTGCGTGTTCTGCCGCATCATCGCCGGGGAGCTTCCCGCCAGGAAGGTCTACGAGGACGAGGGCTTCGTGGCCTTCCACGACATAAGGCCCAAGGCCCCCGTGCACGTCCTGGTGGTGCCCAAGGAGCACGTGGAGAGGCTTTCCGACTACCCCGACAGCGAAGAGGGGGAGCGGAAACTGGGGGCCCTCTTCCGCACCGCCAACCGGGTGGCGCGGGGGCTGGGCCTCGAGGGCTACCGGGTGCAGGTGAACGTGGGGGCGAAGGGGGGCCAGGAGGTCTTCCACGTGCACGTGCACGTCATGGGGGGCTGGGCCTGAGGAAGCGGTCCAGAGCCCTCCCCTCGGGGTCCAGGGCGTAGCCCAGAAGGCCTTCCGGGCGGACTTCCAGGAAGAGGGCGTGGTGGGCCACGGCCAGAGTCCGGCTCCAGGGGAGGGGGGGCCGGGTGGGGTAGAGCCCCGCTCCCCCTCCCCCCACCACCAGGTGGGTGGTGGAGCCCACCTCCAGGCGCTCGTAGTGGTGGTCGTGCCCCGCCAGGACCAGGGCCACCCCGTGCTGGCGGAGGAGGGGCTTAAGGAGGCTCCTTAGGGCCGGGCTTCCCCCGTGGAGCCCCGAGGAGTAAAGGGGGCGGTGGAGCACCAGGACCTTCCAGGGGGCGGTGGAGGCCTGGAGCGCCTGGGCCAGCCAGGCCCTCTGAGCGAGAAGGCCCTCCTCGGTGTAGAGGAAGAAGGCCTCGAGGTTCCCAAGGCGCAGGCGGTAGTAGGGCTTTTCCAGGCGGAAGCGGCGAAGCTGTTCCGCCAGGTGGGGAGCGTCATGGTTGCCGAAGGCGGGGTAGAGGGGCACGGGGGGTAGCTCCCTCAGGAAGGCCTCCACCACGGCGCCCTTGGGGTAGAAGTTGTCCCCCACCGTGAGGAGGGCGGCGAGGGGCTCCCTGGCATGCTCCCTTTGGAGGAGGGCCGCCACCCGGGCCCGCCCCGCCGTGTCCGCTCCCCAGTCCCCCAGGACCGCCAGGCGCTGGGCCTGGGCCAGGGAGAGGAGAAGGAGGAGGGCGAGAAGGCGCAAGGCCTAAGCTTCCGCGGCCCCGTGGGGCTTGAGGCTCGCTTCCTCCACCCCGGCTTTTTCCACCACCTCCTCCGCCACCAGAATGGGCGCTCCGGCCCTGAGGGCCAGGGCCATGGCGTCGGAGGGGCGGGCGTCCACCTCCAGCTCAATCCCCCGGTGCTCCAGGAGGAGACGGGCGTAGAAGGTGCCGTCTCTTAGGTCTATGATCTCCACCCGCTTCAGCTTGGCCTGGAGCATCTCCATGACCGAGAGAAGGAGGTCGGGGGTGAGGGGGCGGGGAGGCTTCTCCCCCTGCAGGGCCACCACGATGTGGTGGGCCTCGAGGGGGCCGATGACGATGGGCAAAAGCTTGTCGTTCTCCGTCCTGAGCAGGACCACCACGCTCCCGTTCTGGGGGTCCACGCCCAGGGTTTCAATCTTGGCGCTCAGCATGCCTTCAGTATAGACTGGGCCCGTGAGGACCTACCCTGTGGAGATCGCCGGGGTCAAGCGGGACCTTCCCATCGTCCAGGTGGGGCCGGATGTGGCCGTGGCCCTTTTGAACCTCTTGGGCGACACCGAGCTCACCGAGGCGGCGGCGGAGGAGCTGGCCAAACGCTTACCCCCGGAAGTGGAAACCCTGGTCACCCCGGAGGTCAAGGCCGTTCCCCTGGCCCACGCCCTCTCCCGCATCACGGGCAAGCCCTACGTGGTGGCCCGCAAAACGGAGAAGCCCTACATGATCAACCCCATAAGCCGCCAGGTGCTCTCCATCACCACGGGGAAGCCCCAGCTTTTGGTGCTGGACGGGGCGGATGTTCCCCTCATCCGGGGCAAGAAGGTGGCCATCGTGGACGACGTGGTCTCCACGGGCTCCACCCTGGCGGGCCTCAGGGAGCTCATTGAGAGCGTGGGAGGAGAGGTGGTGGCGGTGCTCGCCGTCTTCACCGAGGGTACCCCTCGCCGGGACGTGGTGGCCTTGGGCCACCTGCCCCTTTTCAAGCCGGAATAGGAGGAGGCTATGGAAACCTACCCCATCGCCATCGGCGGCATCACCCGGCACGTGCCCTTGATCGAGCCCCTGCCGGGAAGGCGCATTCCCTTGGTGGAGTTTCTGGGGGACCCTGAGCTGGTCCGGGCCGCCGCCTTGGCCTTGAGGCCCCTGGTCCCTTCGGATACCGAGATCCTTTTCACCACCGAGACGAGCCCTATCCCCCTCACCCACGTGCTGGCGGAGACCCTGGGCCTCTCCTACGTGGTGGCCCGCAGGCGCCGCCGTCCCTACATGGAAGACCCCATCATCCAGGAGGTCCAGACCCTGACCCTGGGGGTGGGGGAGGTGCTCTGGCTGGACCGCCGCTTCGCCGAGAAGCTTCTCAACCAGAAGGTGACCCTGGTTTCCGATGTGGTTTCCAGCGGGGAGACCATGAGGGCCATGGAGAAGGTGGTGGTCCGGGCAGGGGGGCACGTGGTGGGACGGATCGCCGCCTTTAGGCAGGGAAACCCCTCCCTGGAGGTGGCTACCGTGGCCGAGCTTCCCGTGCTGTAGCCCGGTAAACCTCCGCCCGGAGGCCCAGCCTCCGGGCGGCGTCCACGTTCTCGGGGTCATCGTCTAGGTAAAGGGTTTCCTGGGGCGAAAGCCCCAGGCCTTCCAGGGCCATGAGGAAGGCCCGGGGGTCGGGCTTGGCCACCCCCAGGGCGCAGGAGGCGAAGAACCCGTCCACGTAGGAGGCCAGTCCGTGGTAGGCCAGGCTTGCCTCCAGGCTCGGCAGGGTGTTGGAGAGCACCCCTATCCGAAGCCCCTGGGCCTTGAGCCCCTGGAGGAGGGCCTCCCCTTGGGGGGTCTTTTTCATGAAGCGGTAGTAGCGCCAAGGCAGAAGGTGTGCCTCGGGCACCCGCAGCTCCCGGGACGCTTCCCGGACCAGGTCCTGCCAGAGATCCTCCTCTTCCTCCAGGGTGCGCACCTCCAGGTGGCGCACCGCCCGCAAGAGCCTGCCCATCACCCTGCTCAGGACGGCCAGGCTCTTCTCCAGCCCGGCCCCGTGGGCGGAAAGCTCCAAGGCCTTCTTGTAAAGGGCCTCCTCGTCTAAAAGGAGCAGAACCCCATCCCGGTCCAGGAGGGCACCCCGCATGGGGTGAGTTTAGCACCCCGGGGCTCCCGGGCGCCGTACCCCCTCTTCCGTGGCCAGGAAGGCCACGGGGATATCCCAGGGGTCCCGGGGAAGGCAGGGCAGGAGAAGGGCCTTGGGCACCACCCCCAGGGAGGGGACCCGCACCCCGGCCAGAAACCGGTCGTAGTACCCCTTGCCGTGGCCCAGGCGGAAGCCCTCCCGGTCAAAGGCCAGGCCCGGCACCACCACCAGCTCCAAGACCCCGGGGTCCACGGCCTCGGTGGTGGGCTCCTCGAGGCCGAAGGGTCCCGGCGCCAAGGGACCCCAGGGGTGGACGCTCAGGCCTTCCCCGGCCACTTTGGGGAGGTAGTAGCGGGCGGGGTAGGCCTCCACCAGGGGGGTGAGGTCCAGCTCGTGGGGCAGGGGGTGGTAAAGGAGGATGTCCCGGAAGCCCTCCCTGGCCAGCCAGGGGAGGAGGGCCTCCAGGACCTGGCGGGAGAGGGCTTCCCGGTCCAGGGTACGCCAGACCTTCAGGGCGAGGCGGCGCAAGGCGGGCTTGTCCACGGAGGGAGGGTACTACGCCCCTTCCTTGACACTCAAGGGAAGGGAGTGTCAAAATGGGGCCCAGGAGGGTAGCCTATGCCGGTCTACGTCTACAAGGGCTTGGAGACGGGCAACTACTACGAGTTTGAGCAGGGATTCCACGACGAACCCTTGAAGGCGCACCCGGAGACCGGGGAGCCTTTGAAGCGGGTCATCACCCCGCCCGCCATCGTCTTCAAGGGGTCAGGCTGGCACGTGAAGGACTACGCCAAGAAGGGTTCCGAGGACGGGGGCAAGTCCGAGGGGTCGGAGGCCAAGGAGTAGGCCCCGCTGCCGAGCGGCGGCACGGAGGCAGGAGGCCGCCGTTTTGCGGTCGGGGGCTCAGGGGCCTCTCCCAGGAGGGGCCAGCCCCTTGGGGGTTACCCGGTCCCCGGGGCGCAGGGAGAGGAGCCCTTCCCGCACCTCCAGCACTCCCCGGTAGGCGGTGCCGGGGGTGTACGTTTCCCCCGGCCTCAGGTGGACCACCTGCAACACCCGGCCTTCCCCGTCCAGAAAGGCCACCACCACCCCGAAGCGGTACCCCTGGGTGTTGAAGGGGGCGTCGGTGGCTTCCGGGAAAAGGTAGAGGAGGGCGCCCACGGGTTCCTGCCGTAGGCCAAGCCCCCGGGCCCAGGCCTCGGGGGTGCGGGCCAGGCGGCCCTCCAGGGTCTTGGTGCCCTCCCGGGTCTCCACCCGGATGGGGGTGGTGGGGGGGATGGGTGGGAGCCTGCGGAAGGCCAGGAGGTAGCCCAGAAGGGAAAAGACGGAGAGAAGAACGAGGAGGAGGAAGGCGGCCAGGGGAAAGAGGGGGTTCCGCTCCACTATTTGGGCCAAAGCCTCAAGGCCTCCCCGCCTACCCGGGCGCCCTCGCCGAGGCCCCGCCTCCGGAACCAGCCCTGGTTCACCTCCAGGGCCCCCTGGTAGACCACCCCCGGGTAGTAGACGGGGCAGGGGTCGGCCTTGCAGGGGGCCATGTCCAGGATCCGCAGGACCATCCCTTCCCGGTTGAAGAAGGCGATGGAGAGGGGGATGAGGGTGTTTTTCATCCAGAACCCGGAGGCGGTGGGGCTGGGAAAGAGGAAGACCATGCCCTCGTCCTCGGCCAGGCTCTGGCGGAACATGAGGCCCTGGGCCTGGCGCTCGGGGGTGTCGGCCACCTCCACCTTGAGGAGGTGGCGCTTGCCACTTTGCTCCACGTAAAGGGTGCTCTTGGGAAAGGTAAGCCCCTGGGCCAGGGCGAGAAGGCCCAGAAGGGCAAGGAGGGCCAGGAGGCGCATAGGCCCATTATGGCAGGAGGGGCTTCAGGCGGGCCCGGATTTCCCCCTGCACCTCCTCCACGCTCCGCGTGGCGTCCAGCACCGCGAAGCGATGGGGCTCCAGCTGGGCCAGGTACAGGTACCCTTCCCGCACCCGCCGGAAGAAGGCCAGCCCCTCCTCTTCAAAGCGGTCCTTCGCCTTTCCCCTTATGCGCTTAAGGGCCTCCTCCGGGGGGAGGTCCAGGAGGAAGGTGAGGTGGGGCCTGAGGCCCAGGGTGGCCCTCTCGGCCACCTCCATGAGCCAGGGGAGGGGAAGCCCCCGGCCAAAGCCCTGGTAGGCCAGGCTGGAGTCCAGGTAGCGGTCCGAAACCACGAAGGCCCCCTCCTCCAGGGCGGGGAGGAGGACCTTGCGCACGTGCTCCGCCCGGTCGGCGCTGAAGAGGAGGTACTCGGCCTCGGGGGAAAGGTCCCCTCGCAGGAGGAGACGCACCCCCTCTATCCCGCCTCCCGGCTCCCGGGTGAGGCGCACCTTGAGACCCCTCTCCTCCAGGAAGCGGGCGAGGAGCTTTCCTTGCGTGGACTTGCCGCTTCCGTCTAGGCCCTCGAGGGTAAGGAAGACCCCTTTCATCAAAGCCCCGTGGGGTGGTCCAGGAAGACCCAGGGGAGGCCGAACCTGGCCTCCAGGTGGGCGGCGAGGGCCTTGACCCCGAAGGTCTCCGTATCGTAATGCCCGGCGTAGATCACGTTGAGCCCCCGCTCAAAGGTCTCGTGGAAGACGGCGTGCTTGGGCTCCCCGGTGATGAAGAGGTCGGCGTCCACTCTGGGGAGGAGGCCCGCCCCCGAGCCCGAGACCAGGATCGCCGTCTCCACCCGGTCGGCCCCCCCCTGGTGCACCAGGGGCTGCATCCCCGTGAGCTGCCCCAGGCGGTCCGCCACCTGGAGGAGGGGGGTGGGGATGGGGAAGCGCCCCCGCACCCCCACGTCCCAGGGCTCGAGGTCCACCAGCCCCAGGTCCCGGGCCAGGACGAAGTTGTTGCCCACCTCCTCGTGGGCGTCCAGGGGCAGGTGGGCGGCGTAGAGGCTGATCCCCCCCTGAAGCAGGAGCTCCAGGCGGCGCTTGTGGTGCCCCACGATGGGAAAGGGCTTGCCCCAGAAGAGGCCGTGGTGCACCAGGAGGAAGTCCACCCCCTCCTCCAGGGCCTTTTGGAAGATGGCCTCCCCGGCGTCCACCGCCGCCCCCACCTTGCGCACCGTCTTTTTCCCCTCCACCTGGAGGCCGTTCTGGGCGGGGTCTTGGGGGAAGGCCTGGATCCTCAGGTAGGCGTCCAGGTACCGCACCAGCTCGTCCCGGTCCATAGGGAAAGCTTACCGGATGCCCCCCCGGAGGCCCCGAGGGGCGAATGACCGGTCAGTATTATGGGGGCATGGAACCCGAGGTCTTGTGGAAGCTCCGCTTCCTGTCCGATCTGGTGCCCGGCCCCGAGGGCTTGCCCCTTTTCCTCCTCACCGACGTTCTAGAGGGGGACCCGCCCCGCTACCGCTCCCGCCTGGCCCTCTTTGACGGGAACTTGCGCCTCCTCACCCAGGAGGAGGCCAAAAGGCCCCGCTACGCCCACCCTTACGTCTACTTCCTGCGCAAGGTGGGGGAAGGGGAAGAGCTCTTCCGCCTGGACCTCCGGGGGGGAGAGGCGGAGCGGCTCACCGAGACCCCAGGGGTTCTGGACTACGTCCTGGGGCCGGGAGGCGAGGTGGCCTTTCTGGCCCTGAAGGAGGCCCCCAGGCCCGGGGTTCCCCGCCTTTTTGAAGGCTGGCCCTTCAAGTTTGACGGGAGGGGCCTTCTGCCCGAGGGGAAGGTGGCCCTGTACCTCCTGAAGGAGGGGGAAAGGCGCCTCCTCCTGGACCGCTACCCCGCCCCCAAGGAGATGGTCTACGCCCCCGAAGGCCTTTACCTGGTCATGCCCGAGGACCTCGAGGCCCAGATGGAGGGGCGGGATGCCCTCTACCTCCTCCGGGAGGGGCGCCTGGAGAAGGTCTACGGCGGCGTGGGGCCCATTTACGCCCTGGAGTGGAGCCCCGAGGGCCTCTTCTTCCTGGGGCACGCCTTTGAGCGGGGCGGGGGGACGGAGGCCAGGCTTTACCACCTTAAGGAGGGAAAGGCCCGGGTGCTTCTGGAGGGAAGCCTGCAGAACTCCATCAACGCCGACCTGCGCTACGGTGCCCACACCCAAGGGCCCAGGTGGGGCGGGGATGGCGTCTACCTCCTCCGCACCGAGGCCGGGGTGGCCCGGCTCTACCGGGTGGGCCTGGACGGGGAAAGGGAGGCCTTGACAGCTTCGGGAAGCGTCCTCTCCTTCGCCCTCACCGGGAAGGGGGTCTTCCTCCTCACCGAGAGCTTTACCCATGCGGCCCGCCTCGAGGGGCCCCTGGGCCCCTACGACCCCAACGAGGGCCTCCTCGCCCTGGCCGAACCCACCCCCACCGTCTGGAAAAGCCCCGAGGGGCACGAGGTGCCGGGCTGGGTCCTCCTCCCGGAGGGGGAGGGCCCCCACCCGGTGATCCTCTACATCCACGGAGGGCCCCACACCGCCTTCGGGGCCGCGCCCATGCTGGAACTCCAGCTCTTCCGCCAGGCGGGCTACGCCGTGGCCTTCTGCAACCCCCGGGGCTCCACGGGCTACGGCCAGGACTTCGCCCTCCTGGAAGGGGAGTGGGGGGAGCGGGACGAGCGGGACCTCCTGGGCTTCCTGGACCACGTGCTGGCCCACTTCCCCCTGGACCCCGGCCGGGTGGGGGTGGCGGGGGGGAGCTACGGGGGGTACATGGTGAACTGGCTCACCGCCCGCCACCCCGGGCGCTTCCGGGCGGCGGTCACCGACCGGAGCATCTGCAACTGGTTCAGCTTCTTCGGGGCCAGCGACATCGGCCCCCGGTTCACCTACCTGGAGCTTGGGGCCAAGCCCTGGGAGAGGCCCGAGGTCCTCTGGGAGAAGAGCCCCTTGCGCCTTGTCCACCAGGTGCGGACGCCCACCCTCGTGGTCCACTCGGAGGCCGACCACCGCTGCCCCATAGACCAGGGGGAGACCTGGTACACGGCCCTGCGCCACCTGGGGGTGAAGGCCCGCTTCCTGCGGGTTCCCGAGGAAGGGCACGAGCTTTCCCGCTCGGGCCGCCCTGACCGCCGCCTGGCCCGGCTTAGGGCCTATCTGGACTGGTGGAGGGAGAACCTCTAGGGGGTACTTAGGCCTGGTTCTCCGCCACGGGCTCGGGGATGGGGCCGAAGGTCTCCTCGTAGCGGGCCACGTTCTCGGCCAGGCTGCGGAGAAGGGCCTTGGCGTGCTGGGGGCTGGTGATGACGCGGCTCACCACCATGGCCCCGCCTTGGGGCTGGAGCAGGGCGAAGTCCAGGATGAACTCGTTCTTGGTGTGGGCGATGAGGGCCAGGTTGGTGTAACGGCCTAGGGCGGTGTCCTTGTCTATCTGGATGTCTAGTTTGATCTCGTTCATCTAAGGGCCTCCTCTAGCCTGGGCAGCACCCTTTTTAGGGTGAGCCGCGCCCGGCCTAGGCTTTTCACCCCGTCCAGGAAAAGGAGAAGGTGGTGCCCAGGGAGGGGCGCCAAAAGAAGCGCCCCTTCCGGGTACTCTACCATGACCTCTTCAAGATACGGGCCAGGCCCGTGACCAAGATACGGGCCAGGCCCGTGACCCGGGCCTTCCTGGCCCAGGGTCTGGGCCAGGGCCTGGGCCGCGCCCAAGACGGTGGCGGCCCGGGCGGAGAGGAGGCCGGGATCGGGGGCCCCCTCCTCGCGAACCTCCTCCACCACGAAGCCGTCCTCGCTGAGCAGGGCCGCCACCCGCACTCCCCGGGTGGCCTTGAGTTCCTTGAGGGCTTCCTCCACCATCTTTCCTCCTAGAGGCCTTGCACCTTAAGGGCGATGCGGGAAAGCTCCTGGCCGATGGCCTTGCGGTCCATGCCCCGCTCAATCACCGCTCCCAGGATGTACTCCCCCACCTTCAGGGCCAGAATTTCCTGCTGGTCCGTGGCCAGGGTGAACCGCCGCACCTCCCCGGAGAGGGCCTCGGCCAGGGGGGCCATGTGGCGCGCCAGGGAGGCGAGCTCCGCCGCCAGGACCTCGGCGGGGGGCGATCCCCGGCCCAAGGCCTCGATCACCAGGCCGTCCAGCCCCGTGAGGACCGCCCGCCGCACCCCCAGGGGCGCCAGGCTTTCTAGGTAAGCCATCCCGCCACCTCCGCCAGCTTGTCCGCGGCCTTGGCCGCCTGGAAGCGCGCCTGGCCGAGGTTGCCCTCGGCGCTTAGAAGGAGGAGAAGGAAGAGGTCCGTGGGGCCCCGCGGGGAGGAAACCGTCCGGGAGGGGGAGCCTGAAGGGCGCACCATTCGGGCATAGCCTACCACGGGATGCCCCCCCACCAGAAGCTCCTCCACCCTGGGGGTGCCCAGGCTTCCCGCGTAGGCGGCCCGGGCCTGGCGCAGGAGGGCGGCGTGCTCCGCCACGGCCGCCTCCAGGTCCACCCGCTTCCGCCCCACCCCTTCTACCAAGAGGCCCTCCAGGGTGCCCAAGGCGGCGGCGAAGGCCCCGTCCACCCGGTCCAGGAGTTCATGGAGGAGGGCTTCGGTAAGGGTTTCGGGGTGCTTCATCTTCGCAAAAGGCGCTCTCGCCGGGGGCTACAAGGGGTGGCCTCAGAGGGGCTTTCTCCCTTCCAGGGCCCGGCCTAGGGTGACCTCATCCACATACTCCAGGCTCCCCCCCACGGGCAGCCCATAGGCCAGGCGGGTGGCCTTCACCCCCCGCTTTTTGAGCTCCTCCGCCAGGTAAAGGGCGGTGGCCTCCCCCTCCACGGTCATGGAGGTGGCGAGGATCACCTCCTGGGCCTCGGAAAGCCTTGGCCAAAGGCTTTCCAGGTTCAGCTCCTTGGGCCCGACTCCCTCCAGGGGGTTCAAGGCCCCGCCCAGGACGTGGTACCGTCCCTTAAACTCCCCGCTTCGCTCCAGGGCGTAGAGGTCGGCCACCGTCTCCACCACGGCGAGGAGGGTGGGGTCCCGGGTTTCGTCCTGGCAGATGGGGCACAGGGGTCCTTCCGCCAGGTTGCCGCAGAGGCGGCACACCCCCAGGCCCTCCAGGCCCGCCAGAGCCGCCTCGAGCTCCTCGGCCTCCTCCCGGTGGAAGGCTAGGAAGAGGGCCAGCTTCTGGGCGGTCTTGGGACCGACGCCGGGCAGGCGGGAAAGGGCCCGGGTGAGCTTGAGGAGGCTTTCCGGGTACCTCATCTAGAAGAGCTTTCCCAGCATATCTCCCACGCCCCCAAGCTCCCGGGCCATCTCCTTTTCCGAGAGCTCGTGGGCCTTCCTCTGGGCGTCCTGGATGGCCACCAAGAGGAGGTCCTCCAGGCCCTCGAGGTCCTCCTGGAAGGCCTTAAGGGCCTCGGGCTTGAGCCTCAAGGCCAGGATCTTGCCGTGGCCGTTGGCCTCCACCTCCACCAGGCCCTGGGCCGAGCCCACCACGGTCATCCTCTCCAGCCTCTCTTGGACCTCGGCGGCCTTCTTTTGGGCCTTCTGGGCTTCCTTCAAGAGCCTTTGCAGGTTCATGCTCCCTCCCCTACCATCCTACCCGCAGGGCCCGGGGCGGGCCTAGGGTCCGTGGGAAAGGGGCGGGGCCTCGGGCCCCGCCCCTCCCGCAAGGCCCCTTAGTAGGGCTCGCCCTCCAGCACCTTCCGCTCCTGGTCCACGGAGACCAGGACCAGCTCAATGTGGTAGTGGGGCTCGTTCACCCCGGGGTGGGGTCCCGAGGGGATGAGGTTCACGTGGTCAATGCGGGTGATCCCCAGGGCCCTCAGGGTCTGGGTGCCGATGTCCACGTACTTCTGGCTCTCGTTGAGCTTCTTGAGGGGGACCATGAAGACCACCTTCACCAGGTTCCCCGCCTTGTCGTAGGCCAGGAAGGGCCCCTCGGGGAGCTTGGAGGGGTCCACGTAGAGGGTGCCGAGGCCGGGGATGAAGTTGGGGAGCGCCCCCTTCAGGGCCTCGCTCACGTTCACGTAGGGGGCCGAAGGGGGGGCCTTGCGCACCTGGAGCATCTGGGCCAGGCCCAGGCCGAGGACTACCGCCAAAGAGACCAGCACGAGCGTTTTCGCCTTCCTCATACGCCTACCTCCTTAGGAGCCCTCTAGGGCTCCACCCTACCCTACGGCCTGGACCCCGGGGCTGGATGTGGCCCAGGCTACGCCCCGTCCCGGGACCTCCCTCTGCCCGGGCCCATCGCCCCCGAAACCGAAAGGGGAGGCGGTGCGTATGGTTAGGGTAGGAGCGATGGGCCCCGAGCTGCCGACCGAGGCCTTGTCCGACGAAGCCCTCCTGGCTTTGGTGGCGCGAGGCGACGAGGAGGCCTTTCGCACCCTCTTCCGCCGCTATGCGGGGAGTTTCCTGGCCTTGGCCCGGCGGATGGGCTTGGACGGGGCAGCAGGAGAGGATGTGGTGCAGGAGGCGATGATAAGGGTTTGGGAAAAGGCCAAGGAGTTTGACCCGCGGCGCGGGAGCGCCCGGGCCTTTCTCCTCACCCTGGGGCACCACGCGGCGGTGGACGAGGTGCGTAGGCGTGCCGCGAGGCCCGTTCCCCTGGAGCCTGATCCGGAAGAGGAGGAGGCCTTTGACCTCCCGGGGCCCGGGCTGGACGAGGAGGCCCACCTGGACCGGGCCCGGCTCCACCGGGCCTTGAAGGCTCTCTCCCCGGAGGAGCGCCGGGTGCTGGAGACGCTTTACTACCGGGGCTACACCCACCAGGAGGCGGCGAGGCTTCTCGGCCTTCCCTTGGGCACCCTGAAGACCTGGGCGAGGAAGGCTCTTCTCAAGCTCAAGGAGGTGCTCCGTGAGCCCTGAGGAGGCCCGGGACCTCCTCCCCCTCTACGCCCTGGGGGCCCTCACTCCCGAGGAGCGGGCCCGGGTAGAGGAGGCCCTAAAGCGCTACCCCGAGCTCGGGCCCGAGGCCAAGGCCCTCTTGGAGACCGCCTCGGAGCTCGCCGCCGGGCTTCCTCCTGAGCCCCTACCCGAGGGCCTCGAGGCCAGGGTCCTCCGCCGGATCCGGAGGGTTCGCCCCTCCTGGGGCCGCCCCCTCCTCGCGGCCGCGGCAGCCCTCCTCTTGGTGGTCCTGGGCTATGGGGCCTACTTCGGCCTCTCCTGGACCCTGGCCCTGGGGGAGGCCTCCACCCGGGTCCTCACCCTGGTCGGCCCGGATGGGGCGCCCGTGGGCCGGACGGTGGTCCGGGGGGACGGGGAGGCCCTGGTGGTCCTGAAGGCGCCGCCGCCTTCGGGCCGGGTCTACCAGGGCTGGGGTCTGGGGAAGGGGGAGCCCGTGCCCCTTTCCACCTTCCGCCTGCCCCTCAAGACCTTCCGACTTCCCCCGGGGGCCAAGGCCCTGGCGGTTTCCCTTCGAGCCCCCGGGGGGAAGCCGGAGGCCCACGGAGATCCTCGGCTTGCCCCAGCCCTAAGGCAGGTAAGGCTTAAGGGCCTCCCTGGCCTCCTCGGGTGGGAGGGCCCTCTCCAGGGCCCGGTCGTTGGCCACGAAAGGGGGGGCGGAGCAGGGGGTCCTGGAGCTCCAGGCGGGCCTGGCGCACCAGGACACGGTGCCCCGCCTCCACCCCCAGGATGGCCCCCGCCAGGCGCAAGGCCTCGCCTTCTAGAAGGGGCAGGGCCCCCAGGTAGGCGCCCACGAAGGCCTCCTCGAGGCTTTCCAAGAGGCGGATGAGGAGAATGGGGCTCTGGAAGGCCTCGGGGAGCTGGAACCGGAGGGCGGGCTGCCGGCCCAGGGCCTCCCGGAGGCGGCGTGCGTGCTCCTCCTCCTGGGCCAGGGCCGCCTCCAGGTAGGCGGCCCGGGGACCCCGGAAGGGCCGGGCGGCCACCGCCTGGCGGTAGGCCTCCCGGGCCAGCTCCTCCGCGGCGAGGGCCGGGGCGAGCACCTCCTCCTCTAGCGGGGCTCCCTGGGCCTTAGGGACCACCGGGATCCCACCCAGGGCCAGCAGGGCCAGGAACCGTCTGCGGGCGAGTTCCACATTCCACTTCCTTGGCCTCGAGGCCGAAGGTTCGCAGGAAGGCCGCCACCACCCGGGGGTCAAACTGCCGCCCCGCCTCCCGGGCGATCTCCGCCAGGGCCTCCTCCGGGTCCAGGGCCCTGCGGTGAGGCCGGTGGCTGGTCATGGCATCGTAGGCGTCCACCACGGCGAAGATCCGGGCCAAGAGGGGGATTTCCTCCCCCTGCAAGCCCTCCGGATAGCCTCGGCCGTCAAAGCGCTCGTGGTGGTGGCGCACCACCCCCCGGGCGCCCTGAAGGGCGGGCAGGCCTTCCAGAATCCGGTCCCCGATGAGGGGGTGCGCGCGCATGAGGGCCTGCTCCTCCTCCGTGAGGGGGCCGGGTTTGCGGAGGACGGCGTCGGGGATGCCGATCTTGCCCAGGTCGTGGAGGAGGGCCCCGCGGCGGGGGTCCTCCAGGGCCTCCCTCCTCAGCCCCAAGGCCCGGCCCAGCCTGAGGGCGTAGGCGGTCACCCGCTCCGAGTGCCCTTCCGTTTCGTAGGCCTCGGCCTCGAGGGCCCGGGCCAGGGCCAGGAGGAGGGCCTCGTAGCTCGCGGAAAGCGCCCCTTCGGCCCGAAGGTAGGTGCCCCGGAGGAGGAGGAAGAGGGCCAGCCCCAGGGCCAGGGCCAAAAGCAACACCCCCACCTGGACCGGGCGCAGGAGGGCCCATTCCGGGGAGAGGTCGCGGACCAGGTGAACAAAGCCGCCGGGCACCGGCAGCCACATCCCGAGCCGCACGCCCTCCTCCCGAAACCAGGGGCCCTTCTGGGCCCGGGCCATGGCCCTCTCCTCCTCTAGGGTAGCCCGCCCTCCTTCCCGCCCCCGCTCGTAGGCCAGGGCCACGGTGCCGTCCTTCCGGAAGAAGGTGGCCCGGATGATGTGGTACAGGTCCAGGTGCAGCCGGACCAGGGCGTGGAGCCGGTCGGGGTCCCAGCCTCCCCCGTAGGGGTTGGGGGCGTGCAGGGCGTGGGGGGAGAGGAACTGGGGGAAGACCTGGTTGAGGTGCAGGACCACCGCCTCCTGGGTGACCTTGGCCTTGGAGTGCACCAGATAGCGGTGGAGGAGGAGGTTGAGGCCCCCGGCCAGGGCCAAGACTCCCGCCAGGGTGACCCCCGTCAGGCCCAGGAGGAAGCGGCGGTAGGGTCCCGCCGCGGCCAGGCCTCCCCCTCCCAGGGCCTGGGCTGGCTTTGGGGTCGGGGTGGACGGGCGCTTGGGGAGCCGAGGTGGCATCCTGTCCCTCTCTATGGCCGACAGGGGCTCCCTGGATGCCCCACATCCAAGGGGGCCCTCCCGGCCGTAGGGAAGGGTGAGGGGGAAGACCCCTCATAGGAGGTGGCTATGGGGACGGAAGGAGTTTTGGCGCGCAGGCAGTTCATGCGGGTGTTGACGGCGGCGGGGCTTTCCTCGGCCTTTGCCGGGTCCCTTCTGGACCGGGCCCTGGCGGCCCACGGGGGGCCTTCGGACCTGGACATCCTGCAGCTTGCCCTCACCGCGGAGTACCTGGCGGCGGACGCCTACACCAAAAGCCTCTTCGGCGGCTTCCAGGGCCTGGTGAAGGACTACCTCGAGGTCGCCCTGACCCAGGAGGAGGCCCACGTGAAGGCCCTGCGGGACACCTTGAGCGCCCTCGGGGTGAAGCCGGTGGAGAAGCCCAGCTTCGTCTACCCCGTGGAGTTCCTCCCCCGGAACCAGCTCGCCATCCTGAGGCTTTTGAACACCCTGGAGGACGCCTTCGTGGGGGCCTACCTCGGAGCCTTGCCTCTCATCCAGAGCAAGGACGTCCTCAAGGCCGCCGGGGCCATCCTGGGGAACGAGGCGGCCCACCGGGCCACAGTGCGGGCCTCGCGGATCCTCCTTGGGGACCAGGAGCTCCCCGGGCCACGCTCCCCCGCGGACCGGGCCTTTGAGGTGGCCATCACCCCGGAGGAGGCGCAGAAGGCGGTTTCGGGATTTATCCGGAAGTGAGCCTACTTTGGAGAGGCCCCGGGGGAGGCCCCGGGGCCTTCGCCACATCCGAACCCGGGGGTTGGTCCGTACGGAAGGACGAGGGGGAAAAACCCAAGCCCCTCGAGGGAGGTTAGGTATGCGCAAGACGGTTTTGGAGGCGCGCTTGAGCCGCAGGGAGGCCCTGAGGCGGGCCGGGGCCCTGGGGGCGGGGGCGGTTTTGGGCGGGGCGGTCACCGCCTGCACCACCACCGCCCAGCAGCCCAACCTGGACGTGGCCATTCTCAACTTCGCCCTGAACCTGGAGTACCTGGAGGGCCTTTTCTACCTGGCGGCCACCGGCCGGCTGGGCGAGCTCAGCCAGGTGGGGGGCAACGCCCAGATCGTCCTTCCCTCGGGCTTCAACGGCACGAGCCCGGTTCCGGGGCTTACGGGGGACCTCCTGGCCCTGGCCAACGAGGTCGCCGACGACGAGAAGGCCCACGTCCTCTTCCTCCGCCAGGCCCTGGGCAGCCAGGCGGCGAGCCGGCCCGTCATTGACCTCTACACAGGAGTTTTCACCCTACCTCTCACCCCCCTTCCCGAGCTTCCTCCTTGGGGGCGAGGTGGCTTTTATCTCGGTCAGTAGCCTCTCCCCAGCTATCCTCTGCGCGTGGCGCCACGCCATCCCCGGAAAGGCCAACCGCACCTCCCTCATGGCGTGAAAGGCCCGTACCACCAGCTCCGCGTGCATGAGCTGCGCCGCGAAGGAACGCGCCTGGCTCCTCCCCTGCCCCAGGTTCTGCTTGTAAAGCCTATGCACCACCTCCGCCTTCCAACGGCAAAACCACGCCTCCAGCACCTCCTGCACACCCCCCGCCAGGGTGGAGACCAGGGCAAAGCCCCGCCACCCAGCCCCACGCCCCACCCAGACCAGCACCAGGTCCACCGGCCCCACCTGGGGCCACTCCACCCGCACCCGCTTGGCGTAGGCCCCAAAGCGCCGGTAGTAGCGGGCCCTCCCGGGAGGGTAGGCCAGGAGAAGCTCCCCCACCGGAAGGACCTCCCCCGCCTCCGGGTCCAGGGGCCGGACCTTCACCCGGCTCCGCATCCGGCCCACGAAGGGAAGTCCAGGCCGGGCTCCAGGGCCAGGAGGTCAAAGACCTCATCCAGGGGGGCCTCGGAGGGGGTCTTCTGGGGGTAGAGGGGCGTCCCCATGCCGGGGGTGGGGAAGGGCTTGAGGGCCAGGGGGTAGGGGTCCCTGTGGGGGTAGACCAGGGTGAGGGAGAGGAAGAGGTGGCCCCAGAGGGGGCCTTGCGGCCCGTGTGGTAGACCTGGCCCAGGCCCTGGATTTGGGGGCCGGTGTGGGGGGAGGGGGCTGGTGCGGCTTGGGGTGAAGGGGAGGAGGCCTTCTTCCCACATGGCGTGGGGGTTTTTCCTTTGGCTGAGGAGAAGGCCGGAGATGTAGGCCTGGGTGAAGTGGGTTAGACTGGTGGATGCGGGATTGGACACCTCGCACGGATACCTTACTGACCGGTCTTCTGGCAAGGGGGCCGGTCAGGAGGTCCGTTCCTCATCGGAAATGCATACGGGGTGAAAACTCCTGACCAAGATGAGCGTCAAGAGACCCCACAAAGGATACCGCCGGTTGTGGGCCCTGGGGTCGGGGATCTGGGACAAGGCTTCGCGCAGCGTCATGCCCCTTGTCTACCCCAAGAGGGGTATAACGGTCAAGTCTGGGGTATACCGGTCAAGTCTGCAGGCGAAGCCCCACCCGGGGTATAGTGGAGGCATGGAGCGCCCAAGAAGGCTTCGGTCCCCCCTGATCCGTTCCCTGGTGGCCGAGGTGGAACTTTCCCCGAGGCACCTCATCCTCCCCCTCTTCGTAAAGGAGGGAGGGGGGAAGGAGGAGGTCCCCTCCATGCCCGGGGTCTTCCGCCACCCCCTCGCCGAGCTTCCCCGGGTGGGGGAGGAGGCCCTGAAGGCCGGGCTTGGGGGGGTGATCCTCTTCGGCGTCCTGCCCCAGGAGGCCAAGGACCCCCTGGGGAGGGGGGCCTACGCCGAGGGCGGGGTGGTGCAGCGGGCCATCGGGCTCCTCAAGCGGGAGCTCCCCGAGCTTCTGGTCATGGCCGACACCTGCCTCTGCGAGTACACCGACCACGGCCACTGCGGGGTGGTGAAGGAGGGTCCCCTGGGCTTCTACGTGGACAACGACGCCACCTTAGAGCTCCTCGCCAAGACCGCCCTCTCCCAGGCCCAGGCTGGGGCGGACGTGGTGGCTCCCAGCGCCATGATGGACGGGCAGGTCAAGGCCATCCGCGAGGCCTTGGACCGGGAGGGGTTTGCCCACGTCCCCATCCTCTCCTACGCCGTGAAGTACGCCTCCGCCTTCTACGGCCCCTTCCGGGAAGCGGCCCAAAGCGCCCCGAGCTTTGGGGACCGCTCGGGCTACCAGATGGACCCCCGGGCGGGCCTCTGGGACGCCCTGAGGGAGGCGGCCCTGGACGACCTCGAGGGGGCCGACCTCCTCATGGTGAAGCCCGCCCTCCCCTACCTGGACGTGCTCTCCGCCCTCAAGGGGCGCTTCGCCAAGCCCCTTTTCGCCTACCAGGTCTCCGGGGAGTACGCCATGCTGAAGGCGGCCGCCCTCAAGGGGTGGCTGGAGGAGAGGCGGGCGGTGTTGGAAAGCCTCTTCGCCCTCCGCCGGGCCGGGGCCCAGGGGATCCTCACCTACTACGCCCTGGAGGCCGCCCGCTGGCTTGAGGAGGCCTAAGAGGCTGTCGTAAAACCCCTCCACGGAAGCTACGCGGCCCTGGCCAGCCGCTTCACCAACAAGTGAAGTGCTGCCCCAAATTTGGACCACCCCAAGAGAGAGACCGAGGGGTGTATCCTGAAGGGGTAGCGAGATGCGCAGGTGGTCAGCGAAGGAAAAGGTAAAAATTGTGTTGGAGGTCTTGTCGGGTCAAAGGACCGTGGCCGAAGCCTGCCGAGCTCACGAGGTCGCAGAGTCCGTACTCTACAGGTGGCAACGGGAATTCTTGGATAACGCCCATGCCGCCTTCTCCCATAGCTGCGCAGAACAAGAGGCCCGCGTCCGCGAACTGGAACGCTTGGTCGGCCAGATGGCCCTGGAGCTGGAGGTCCTAAAAAAAGCCTCGGGACTCTACCGGCAAAGGAAAGGCGGGAGCTGGTGAGGGCCCTCCAGGGAGCCTACCCCCTCCGCCTGCTGTGCCGGGCCCTTGGGGTGCCCCGGAGCACCTTCTACTACCGGCCTAAGGGTCTCAATCCCGAGGAGGCGGTCCTCCGAGGCCGCTTGCGGGCCCTGGCGAGGGCTTGGCCCCGGTATGGATACCGGCGCCTCGCCGCTCTCTTGCGGGGGGAGGGCTTCGGGGTGGGGGAGAAGCGGGTGCGCTCCCTGATGCGGAGGGAAGGCCTGCTCCTTACCCGGAAGCCCCTCAAGCCCAGGACCACTCTCCCGGAAGAGCTTCTCCCGGAGGGGGTGAAGAACCTCCTGCCTGGGCTTGAGGTGACCGGCTTTCACCAGGTGTGGGTGGCGGACCTGAGCTACGTGGTCCTGGGGGAGGGGGTGGCCTATCTGGCGGTGGTGATGGACCTCCACACCCGCAAGATCCTGGGGGTGGCCCTGGGGCCGAGGCTGTCCCAGGGGCTTGCTCTTGCGGCGCTGGAGATGGCCCTTAGGGAGGGATGCCCCGAGGTGCACCATTGGGACCGGGGGGTGCAGTACACCTCCAGGGCCTATGTGGAGCGGCTTTTGGGGCTAGGGGTGAGGCTGAGCTACGCGGGGACGGGGAGGCCCTGGGAGAACGGGCACGCGGAGCGGCTGATCCGGACCATCAAGGGTCAGCGAAGCTACCTTGAGGAGTGGGTGGACCTGCGGGAGTACCGGACTCTGGAGGAGGCGCGAGCATCGGTGGAGGCGTTCGTCTTTGAGGTGTACAACCGCAAGCGTCCGCACTCGGCCTTAGGGTACCTGACGCCTGAAGCTTTTGTGGACAGCCTGTTGAAAGGGGGTGGGAGCCCTGACTAAACTGACCGGTGAGGTGGTCCAAATTTAGGGGCGCAGTACACTGCGAAGAACCACCCCACAAGTATAGCACCCTTTTACGACAGCCTCTAACACCCTTTTTCGTGAGTTTTTCGCCCAAGGAAGCTGCAAGAAGGTTTTGGCCGGGGCCCCTATCCTGGCGTAGCCAGGATAGGGTGGTCCCACCCAGGCCGCAGGTAGGCTTGGGCGGGGGATCTAGACCAGTTTTTCCTCCAGGGCCCAGCGCACCAGCTCAGCCCGGCTCCTCAGGCCCAGTTTTTCCCCGGCCCGTTCGCGGTGGGTAGCCACCGTCTTCTCGGAGATGCCTAGGTGGGCTGCGATTTCCTTATAGGAAAGCCCCTGGGCCAGGAGGCGAACCACGTGGAGCTCACGCTCGGTGAGAACCTCAGGTCCGGGCCTGCGGTTGGCCTGGGCCTGGATCATGCGGTATAAGAGGTCCTGGGGCAGGTAGTGCTCGCCTCGGGCCACGGCCAGAACCGCGTCCAGCAGCTCCCGCTCCACCGCATCCTTGGGGAGGTAGCCGGAACCCCCAGCCTGAAGGAAGCGCTCGGCATACTCGGGCTCGGCGTACATGGAAAGGGCGAGAAGGCGGACTTTGGGAAGGAGAGCGCAGAGTCTCTCTGCCACCTGAATCCCATCCATGTCGGGTAAGGCGATGTCCAAGACTACCACGTCGGGTTTTACCTCGGGGATCCTGCTTAAGGCCTCGGTCCCAGACTCGGCTTCCCCTACCACCTCTACACGGCCCTGCAGGAGATAGCGGATCCCGGCCCGGACCACGGGGTGATCATCCACCAGAAAGACGCGAGTCATGCCCTCACCTCGCGCAAGGGGATGCGGGCGTAGAGGGTGGTGCCTAGGTTCTCGAGGCTCTCCACCTGAAACTGTCCGCCTAGGAGTTCCACCCGTTCCCGCATTCCTAGAAGCCCGAGCCCCGGTCGGGCTCCCTGGGTAAAGCCCCGGCCGTCGTCCTCCACCACCAGGTTCACCTCGTCCCCTTCCTGTTGCAGGATCACCGAAACCCCCCGGGCTCCCGCATGGCGGGCCACGTTGGTGAGCGCCTCCTGGATGACCCGGTACAGGGCGGTTTCGTGTGCCTCGGGCAGGCGCCCTGGGAGGTGGCAAAAGAGGTTGACCTGAATGCCAGTGCGTTCCGTAAATTCCTCGGCCATGCGTTTAAGAGCTGCTTCCAAGCCCAGGGTGTCCAAGGCCGAAGGACGTAGGGAACGGGAGAGGAGGCGCACGTCTTGAATGGCGCTCCGCACCAGCTCCTGCAGGGCAGGGATGGCCTCTAGCTTTCCTTCTTTAACCGCCTTCAGGCCCAGGTCAATCCCCGTGAGGACTTGGCCCACCTGGTCGTGGAGGTCCCGGGCGATGCGGGCCCGTTCCGCCTCCTGGGCCTCGAGGAGGGCCTGGAGAAGGCGGGAGCGCTCTTCCGCCCGCTCCTTAAGGGCTTCTGCATAACGGGCGCGGTGAAGCCCAGCCTCTACCGGGGACCTGATGGCTTCCAAGAAGGCCTGGGGGGCCTCGCTGACCAGGACCAAGCGGGCCCCAGGAAACTCCAGGAGGTGGTAACCGTTCCCCGCCCGCCGAAGGGGGCAGGCCTCTCCCTCCGGGTAGGGGCAAAGGACCCGGGCCACCTCCCGCTCCCCCAGCCAAGCTTCTCCACAGCGGAAGAAGCCGCTTTGCGCTAAGGCCTCCAGAGCCTGCCGGAGTACCTCCTCAGAGGTGCCCCCTTGGTTCACCGCCTCCGCTACCTGGTTGAGGAGGGAAAGCTCCGCTTCCCGCCGGGCCACGGCCTGGCGGTAGTCGCCCAGGGCTTTAGCCAAAACGCCTAGCTCCCCTTCCACCTGGGGCAAGGGTTTCGCCTCGCCCTTTTCCCAGGCGAAGACGGCGGTCACCATGTCCTCTAGGGGCCGAAGGGAGGTTCGGGCGCTCCGGCTTACCAGCACAAAGGCGAGGCCGCCGATTCCCAAGGCCAACCAGAAGCCCAGAACGGCGAAGCGGAGAAGGCTGTTCCACAAGGGCCTTTCCGGAAGGGCCAGGGCCAGGAGGCCCAACTCCCCGCCTGCGATGGGATAGCGGAAGAGGCGGTAAGGTTGCCCTTTAAAGCGGAACCTCCCGTTCCACGCCTTCAGCCCCACCGGGAAGCCCCCGGGGAAGGTGTGCACCACCACCTCCCCTTGGGGGTTTAAGACGAAGCCCAGCACGCCTTCGCTGGAAAGCTCCTCCAGCTTGCGGAAGGCGGCGTAGAGGTCGTTGAGGAGGAGATCTTCTTCTAAAAGGGTAGCGGTGCGGGCGGCTTGGGCCTGCCCTTGGGCCTCGAGGCCCTGCTCTAGGCTGTCTTTGACCAGAAGAAAAGCACCACCGCCTACGCCTAGTCCGAAGAAGAGGATGCCCAAGGCGGAGATAAGGATGAGCTTGCGGCGCAACACGGCTAAAACCCCTGCAAGAACGCCAGGTAGGGGGCATCTCCCGCTGGGGCGAACCCCGCCACCCCCACCGCCAGCAGCCGGTCGCCGACCCCCTGCAGGCGGTCAAGAATCTGAGCCTTTGCCTGAAGAGAGAGTCCCTTACGCACCACCACCGGTGGGGGAGGATCCTCCGGGCCTTCCCAGATGACCCGTATCCGGTCCCGCCACCCTGGGTTTTCCCGCATGAGGGCGTCCAGCACCATCCCGTCCACGGCGGCGGCCTCCACCAGGCCCCGGACCACGGCTTCTATGGCCCGGTCGTGGCTATAGGTGTACACCAGGTGCCGGAACATGGCCTCGGGTCGGTAGCCCAGATTCCTCAAGGCGCGGAAGAAGCGGGCCTGCCCGGTGTTGGAAAGGGGGTCCACCAGGGCCACCCTGGCCCCCATCAGGTCCTCGAGGCCTTGGATGGAGGTTTGCTTTCCCACCACTACCACGCTGCGGTAACGGGTCCAGGAAGCGGGCACACTCCTGGCGATTACCTCGCCATAGCCTTCCTTCACGGATTGGGCCGCAGCCAAGGTACAGAGAAACGCTAAGTCTGTCCGGCCCTCCCGCAAAAGGGCCAGCACCTCCGCATAGGTTTTGCGGCCCTGGACCACGCCCTCGGGCCAGAGCTCCCTGGCCAGTTTCCAGTAAGGAGCCGACCTCCGGGGTGACAAGATGCCCGCCACCGCTATGCGGAAGGCGCCCTCTGGCTCAGGACGCACCTGGGGCAGGGGCTCCAGGGGGCCCGCCTCTGGGGGGAAGGCGCAGGCGGCCAGGAACAGGAGCCAGGCCAGCCAGAGGTGCCGCATCAGCCTCAGTATAGGGAAGGGCAGGAGGACCTTTGTCCTATACTCTGTAGGAGTTTCCCCTAGGGCACATGACCGGAGGGTTGTGGGAGAAGTCCCGATGAGGGGCGGGGGTGGGGTGCCTAGTCTGCTCCTTGGAGGTGAGCATGAGCGCGGAAAGCCGGAGGGCCTTTTTAGAGAAAGTGGCCTCGGCGGTTTTCGCCGGCATGGTGTTGAGCGGAGCGGAGGTGAGGGCCGAGGCCGCTTCCCCAGCGCCAGCACCCGGGCCGATGCCAGCCCCCCCTTTTCGGGTGAGCGGAGAGGCGGAGGAGGACGTTCTTGTCCGCATGCAAAAGGACTTGGAGCGGGCCTTGCAAAAGCCCATGCGCGAGCGGAAGTGGGGCATGGTGATAGACACCCGCAAGTGTGTGGGGTGCAACGCCTGCACCGTGGCTTGCGTTATGGAGAACAAGCTTCCCCCAGGGGTGGTCTACCGGCCGGTGATCGACCTCGAGGTAGGTACCTACCCCAACGTGACCCGCAAGTTCCTTCCCCGGCCCTGCATGCAGTGCGAAAACCCCCCATGCGTTCCCGTGTGCCCGGTGGGCGCCACCTGGAAGCGGGAGGACGGGATCGTGGAGATCGATTACAACGCTTGCATTGGCTGCCGCTACTGCATCACCGCCTGCCCCTATCAGGCGCGCACCTTTGACTTTGGGGAGAACTGGACGGACGGGGCTGCTCAGGGACTTCCTGGAGGGCTGGTCCTGGATGCGGCCAAGGCCTACGAGGAGCTTCCTAACTTTGAGTACGGCAAGACCTGGACCCGCGGGGAGGGGGTCGTGCCCAAGAGCCCAGTGGGAAACGCCCGCAAGTGCACCTTCTGCGCCCACCGTCTAGAAGTAGGGGAGCTTCCCATGTGCGTGACCACCTGCATCGGCCGGGCCACCTTCTTCGGCGACCTCAACGACCCAGAGAGCTTGGTTTCCCAGCTTCTGGCCAGCAACAACGCCGTGCGCTTGAAGGAAGAGCTGGGTACCGAGCCCAAAGTCTATTACCTGGTCTAAAGGTCTAGGAGGTGGGTATGGTGAGCAGGCAGACAAAGAGCTTCAACTGGACCCCGGTGCTATGGGTTCTGTGGCTGGTCCTGGCCGTGGTGGGTGGGGCAGGGATCCTCCTGCGCTTCACCACGGGACACAGGCTGGCGGCGTACACCTCCTACGTGCCTTGGGGCATGTGGGTGGCGGCCTACATCTACTTCATCGGCCTTTCGGCGGGAGCTTTCCTGCTTTCCAGCTTGGTGTACGTCTTCGGCGTGCACCGATTGGAAAGGATCGCCAAGCTGGCCCTTTATGTGGCGGCCATCACGCTGGTCATGGCCCTCATGACCATCTGGTTTGACCTGGGCCACCTGGAACGTTTCTACTACGTGTTCCTCAGGCCCCAGTTCCACTCCATGATGGCCTGGATGGTGTGGCTATACACCGCGTACTTCTTGCTCCTTCTAGGGGAGCTTTTCTTCGCCCTGAGGCGGGACATGGTCCCTCTCTCCCCCGAGCAGGTGGCGCGAGATGACCGGATCCTGCGGGTCCTGGGCACCATCGGGGTGCCCTTGGCCATCGCCTTCCATGGAGGTGTGGGGGCCCTCTTTGGCACGGTGGTGGCCCGGGAGTACTGGCACAGCCCCATCTACCCCATCCTCTTCCTCACCGGGGCCTTGGTCTCCGGCGGGGCCCTGATGACCTTCATCACCGCGGCTTTTTGGCCCAAGAAGGACACCGATTGGCGCGAGCTTCTACAGTTTTTAGGCCGCATCGTCCTAGGCCTCATCCTGTTTGACCTCCTTTTGGAGTGGGCTGAGTACTCCATCCCCATGTGGTACGGGGTGGGCAGCGAATACAAGCTTCTCACCTACGTTCTCTTTGGTCCTTACTGGTATGTCTACTGGGTGGTGCACATCCTTCTGGGGGTGGTGATTCCCGTCTACCTGCTGGCCACCCGCAGAAGCCCTGCGGCCATCGCTTTGGCTACCTTCCTGGTGGCGGTCACCTTTTTCGCCATCCGCCTCAACCTGGTCATACCCGGCCTCATCACCCCTGAGCTCAGGGGCCTGGAGCACAGCTACCAAGACCCTGTCGGTGCCATAAATCGGCTCAGCTACACGTACTTTCCCAGCCTCTTTGAGTGGCAGGTGCTAATGGGCGTAATAGCCATAGGCATCGCCCTCTTCTACCTGGGCTACAGGTACCTGCCCTTGGTGAACAAGAAGGAGGTGGCTTGATGAGGACCAAGGTCAATCGACGCGACCTGCTGAAGGCGGGCGCTTTGGCAGGAGGTGGAGCCCTTCTGGGCAAAAGCGGAGAGCGGGTTCTCCAGGCTTTGGCGCAAGGGGGGAACCCCCAGGCCCTGAAGAAGCGGGCTTACCTCCTGAGCCAGCCGGAGAACATTCTCTACACCGTCTGCCTGCAGTGCAACACGCAGTGCACCCTCAAGGTGAAGGTGCAGGACGGGGTGGTGTCCAAGATAGACGGCAACCCCTACAGCCCCATGAACCTCTTCCCCCACCTGCCCTACGAGCTCCCTCTGGTGGAGGCGGCCAAGGTGGACGCCTCTGTCTGCCCCAAGGGCCAGGCAGGGGTGGAGACCCTCTACGACCCCTACCGGGTGCGGCGGGTTCTCAAGCGGGCAGGACCCAGGGGCTCGGGGAAGTGGAAGACCATTTCCTTTGAGCAAGCCATCAAGGAGATCACCGAAGGGGGAAGGCTCTTCGCCGACATCGGCGAGGACCGGTATGTGCCCGGTTTCAAGGACGTCTTCGTTCTCAAGGACCCCGCCCTTTCCAAGGCTATGGCTGAAGACGTGGCCCAGATCCGGGCGGGGAAGATGTCAGTGGAGGAGTTCAAGGCCAAGTACAAAGACCACCTGGATGTCCTCATTGACCCGGACCATCCCGACCTGGGCCCCAAGAACAACCAGTTCGTCCTGCTGGGCGGGCGCATCAGTCCGGACCGGGAGATGATCACCAAGCGCTTCACCTTTGGGGCCCTGGGCTCGGTGAACTGGTACGGCCACACCACCATCTGCGAGCAGGCCCACCACGTGGCCTTCAAGTACGCCCTGGCCGCCTGGACGGAGAAGAACGGCAAGTACGCCTGGAAGAAGGGCCCCAACCACATGAAGCCGGACTACACCCAGGCGGAGTTCGTTATCTTCTGGGGAACCACCTACAACGAGGCCAACTTTGGCCCCACGCCCCTTTCTCCCCGGGTGTCCCAGGCTATTGTGGACGGCAAACTCAAGATCGCGGTTATAGACCCCCGGCTCAACAAGTCGGCGGCCAAGGGCTGGTGGATTCCTATCCGCCCGGGGGGGGACCTGGCCCTGGCCATGGGGATGATCCGGTGGATCCTGGAGAACAAGCGCTACGACGAGAAATTCCTTCGCCACGCCAACAAGGCTGCGGCCAAGGCGGGCGGCGAGTTGTCCTGGACCAATGCCACGTGGCTGGTGCGCACGGACAATGGGCGCTTCCTGCGGGCCTCCGAGGTGGGTATTGGCAGCGAGGACCGGTTCGTGGCTTTGGTGGGAGGGCGTCCCGTGGCCCTGGATCCCAATGACGAGGTCAACCCTGTGGTGGGGGACCTCGAGGTCCATACCACCCTCCAGGGCATTCCCGTGAAATCCGCCTTCCAGCTCCTTAAGGAGGCGGCCTTCGCCCATTCCTTGGAATTCTACGCGGAGGAGGCGGGGCTTCCTGTGGCGACCATCGCCGATCTAGCCCGGGAGTTCACCGCCCACGGAAAGAAGGCCGCCATAGATTTTTACCGGGGGCCCATCAAGTTCACCTGGGGGTACTACGCGGCCCAGGCCATCATCATCCTCAATTTCTTGATCGGCAATGTGGACCACCAGGGCGGTCTCGTGAAGGGGGGTGGCGCTTGGGACGGGAGCGGAACCAAGGAGGGCCAACCCTTCCCCGTGGACAAGATGCACCCTGGGGCCCTCACCCCCTTCGGGGTCAAGCTGAACCGTGAAGACTCGGGCCCTTACGAGAGCAGCACCCTTTTCAAGCGGGACGGCTACCCGGCCAAGCGGCCTTGGTTCCCCTACACCGATGACGTCTACCAGGAGGTCATCCCCTCCGCTTACGCTGGCTACGCTTACCCCATAAAGATCCTCTGGCTCCACTACGGCACCCCGGCCCTGGCCTCTCCCGCGGGGCACCTGCAGATCAAGATGCTCCAGGACACGGAAAAGTTCCCTCTCATCATCGCCACCGATGTGGTGATCGGGGAAACCAGCATGTACGCCGACTACATCTTCCCCGACCTTACCTACCTGGAGCGTTGGGGGAATCCCATCGGCACTAGCCCCGTGGTCCTCACCAAGATCAGCAAGTTCCGCCAACCTGTGGCCGCGCCTCTCACGGAGATCGTGGAGGTGGAGGGGGAGGAGATGCCCCTGTCCATGGAGGCCCTGGTCATCGCCGTGGCCAAGCGCTTGGGGCTTTCCGGTTTTGGCAAGGATGCCTTTGGCCCCGGCCTGCCTCTGGACCGGCCCGAGGACTGGTACCTTAAGCTCATCGCCAACCTGGCGGCGGGAGATAAGCCAGGAGACGAGGCGCCTATGGCCAGCGACGAGGAGATGGAGCTCTTCCGAAAGGCCCGGCGCCATCTGCCCAAGGCGGTCTTTGACGAGGAGCGCTGGAGGAGGGCGGTGGGGGATGAGGTCCTGTGGCGGCGGGTGGTCTACCTCCTCAACAGGGGCGGGCGTTTTGAAGCGGCGGGCAAGGAGTACAAGGACGGCTTTGCCAACCACCCCTGGGGCAACCAGCTTAACCTCTATGTGGAGCCCATCGGTTCGGGTTTCCACTCCGTTACCGGCAAGCGGCTCTCCGGCGTGCCTTTCTACCAGCGGCAGATGCACTTTGACGGTACCGAGGTGCGCTTCCCGGAGGAGTACCCCCTTATCCTCTTCACCTACAAGGAAATCTTCGGCGGCCAGTCCCGCACCGCCTCCAATTATGTGGGCCAGCTGGCCATCCACCCCGAGAACCTGGTCTATCTGAATGCCCTGGACGCCAAACGCCTGGGCCTTGTGGACGGTGACGTGGTGCGCCTACAGTCGCCCGGGTTTGACGGGGAGTTTGAGGTGGCCCCTGGGGTCAAAGCCCGGGTGGAGGGGAAGGTAAAGGTCATCCAGGGGATTGCCCCCGGTTCCGTGGCCGTATCCTGGCACTACGGCCACTGGGCCTACGGGGCCAGCGATGTGGAGATTGACGGGGTGCGCATTCCCGGCGACCCTGCCCGGGGCAAAGGGCTCGTGCCCAACCCGGCCATGGCGGTGGACGCTTACCTCAAGGACGTTTCCCTCACCGATTACATCGCCGGCGACTCGGTGTTCACGGGAACCCGGGTGCGCTTGGTGAAGGTTGGGCACGACATCACCCATGTGCCTCCCGGGGCCTACATGAGCATGGGCCCCCGTATGGCCCTCCTCAGCCCCGACGACCCCGCTCATGCCCAGGAGGTGGCGCGACGGGCCCTGGAGGTGGCCCGCCGGGGGGGGGACCTTGAGGCCCTCCGGCACCAGGTGGCTTTCCGGTTGGGCCTGGAAGGAGAAGTGTAGCGCTTTGCGTACCTCGGCTGGGAGGCCCCGGGCCTAGGCCCGGGGCCTTTCTAGACGACTGGGGGGGCGAGGAGGTACATTTGTCCCGTGGACCCCGGCGAACTCCTTTCCCTTCTCCAGCGCCGCACGGGCTTTAGCGAGGCCCACGCCGCTTTGTTGCGCGAGTTAGGGGGCGTGATGAAGCCCATCGCCTACGAGGTGGCCCTGGCTTTCTACGATTACCTGGGCCGCGACCAGGAGCTGGCGGAGATCCTCCATGCGGTTCCGGGGAGGGTGGAGAGGCTCTACGGTACCTTCGCCCGCTGGTACGGGGAGCTCTTCTCGGGGGTGTACGACCGGGCCTATGCGGAAAGAAGGCGGCGGATCGGCCTGGTGCACGCCCGCCTGGGCATCGGTCCCAAGGCCATGATCCCCGCCATGGGCATCGTCCAGGAGCTTTCCCTGGAGCACCTGCGCACAGCCCTCAGGGGCCCCGAGGTTTACAGCGCCGTGGAGGCCTTTGAGAAGGTCATCGCCATTGAGGTGGCCCTGATTGAGGAGAGCTACCTCGAGGCCCTCTCCCTGGGCCTTTCCCTGGGGCACCGGGAGCTCACCCGGGCCCTCAAGGAGGGCGCCTCGGCCCTCCTTTCCCAGGCCTAGGGTTCCTTGGCCAGGTCGTTGAAGCGCACGTGCTGGGCGTGGAACTGGAGCTCCACGGTGCCCGTGGGGCCGTTTCGCTGCTTGCCCACGATGATCTCGGCGATGCCCGCCTTCTCCGAGTGGGGGTTGTAGTACTCGTCCCGGTAGATGAACATCACGAGGTCGGCGTCCTGCTCAATGGACCCCGACTCCCTGAGGTCGGAGAGCATGGGCCGTTTGTTGGGCCTGGCCTCCACCGCCCGGGAGAGCTGGCTTAGGGCCACCACCGGTACGCCCAGCTCCCGGGCCAAGGCCTTGAGGCCCCGGGAGATGGCGGCGATCTCCTGCTGCCGGTTTTCTCCGCTTTTGCCCCCGCCGGGCCCCGACATGAGCTGCAGGTAGTCAATGACGATGAGCCCCACCCCGTGCTGGCTCTTGAGCCTCCTCGCCCGGGCGCGGAGCTCCATGAGGGTGAGGTCGGGGGTATCGTCGATGAAGATGGGGGCCTCGGAGAGGCGGCCCGCCACGTCCACCAGGCGGGAGAAGTCCCGGTCCGTGAGCTGGCCCAGCCGAACCCGGTTCATGTCAATGCGGGCCTCGGAGCACATCATGCGCAGGGTCAGCTGGGCGGCGGGCATCTCCAGGGAGTAGATCCCCACCCCCACCCCTTCCTTCAGGGCGGCGTGCTGGGCGATGGTGAGGGCGAAGGCGGTCTTGCCCATGGCCGGGCGGGCGGCGATGATGTTCAAAGACCCGGGGGAGAGGGTGCCGATGAGCTCGTCCAGCTCCTTGAAGCCGGTGCGCACCCCGGCCACCTCCCCTTTGTTTTGGAAGAGGGCCTCGATGTGCTCAAAGGTCTCGTGGACCAGCTCCCGCATGGCCCGGGCCTCGGTTTCGGTCCGGGTGAGGGCCACCTCCAGGATCCGCTTCCCCGCCTGGTCCAGGATCTCGTCCAGGCTTCCCGCCTCCTCGTAGGCCAGGCGCATGGCCTCCCCGGCCGCCTGGATGAGCTTCCTCAAGGTCCACTTCTCGGCCACGATGCGGGCGTAGTGCTCGGCGTAGGCGGCGGTGGGGGTGGCCTCGGAGAGCTGCACCAGGTAGCTCACCCCGCCCACGTCCTCCAGCTCCCCCTTGCGGGAGAGCTCCTCGGCCAGGGTTACCAGGTCCACGGGGCTCCCTTGGGCCCTCAGGGCCTGCATGGCGGCGTAGATCTTGCGGTGGGCCTCCCTATAAAAGGCCTCGGGGGAGGGGAGGAGGCCTTCCAGCTCGTCCATCACGTCGGAATCCAGGAGGATAGACCCCAGGACGCTCTGCTCGGCCTCGAGGCTATTAGGGGGGATACGGCCTTCCAAACCCATAGACCCCCCCAGGCTACGCCCGCCCCCCTTCTTTCCGCCAGGGCCCTTTCCTTGTGGGAAGGATTGGCTCTTTTCCGCCTCTCAGGGGGAGAGGGTAGGCTCTAAGGCGTGCGCTGGCTTTTTCTTCTCCTCCTTCTCTCCGCCTGCCGGGCCCAGGGCCTGCCCGGGCCCTACGCCGCCCTGGAAAGGGGGGAGGCGGGGGGCCTCCGCCAGGTGGCCCTGGGGGGCGAAGGGTATGCCCGCCTCCTGGCCGGGTGGCTTCTGGTGGGGGAGGAGGGCCTCCCCCTCGCCGAGCGGGCGGAGTACGCCTGGCGCTACGCCCTCTTCCTGGAGGGGGTTCGGGCCTCTGAGCCGGGGTGGGAGGTGGGGGCGGCCTGGCGGGTGGCGGCGCCCCTTTTGGAGGCGGCGGGGGACCCCAGGGCCTTCTCCGCCTGGGCGAGGCTTCTCCCCAGGGAGGAGGCCGTCCAGGCCCTTCTCCGCCTGGGCCAGGGGGAAAAGCTCTGGGAGGCGCTTTTTAGGGGCCGGGCCTACGAGGCCCTCCTAAAGGCCCTCCCCCAAGGGGAAAGGCCCGACCTCTCCGCCCAGGCCCTCTACCGCCTGGGGCGCTACGAGGAGGCCCTTCCCCACTACCGGGCCTGGGCGGAAAGGGACCCCAGGGGCTTCCTCGGCCTGGGCTACGCCCTCTGGCGCCTGGGAAGGCGGGAGGAGGCCCTACAGGCCTTCGCCCGCTACCCGCACCCGGAGGGCCGCTACGCCCAAGGCCGCCTCTTGGAGGAGGCAGGGAGGGTGGAGGAGGCCCTCGCCTGCTACCTGGAAAGCACCCCGGAGGGGCTCTGGCGGGCCACGGCCCTCTTGGAGCGCCTGGGAAGGAAGGAGGAGGCCCTTTCCCTGTACCTGGCCCTGACCCAGGGGGGGAGCCCCTACGCCGACGACGCCGCCCTCCGGGCCTACCTCCTCGCCGGGGAGCTGGGGAAGGGGGAGGCCAGGCGGGAGGCCTACGCCCGCCTCGAGGGAGGCCTCGGCCTCCTGGTGGGCAAGGGGCCAAGCCCGCCCCCCAGGGCCCCCGAGGCCCCTTCGCCGGAGGCGGCCCCCCTGGTGGAAGCCCTGGCCCGGGCCGGGAAGGAGGCCTGGGCCAGGGGGGAGGTGCGCTACGCCCTCTGGCGGAGGCCCGAGGAATGGCCCGCCCTGGTCCCCCTCCTCTACCGCCTGGGGGCCTACCGGGAGGGGATCCGGGCCGCCTGGCCCACGGCCCTCGCCTACCCCCGGGCCTACCGGGAGTGGGTGGAGGCCTACGCCGGGAGGGAGGGCCTGGACCCCGACCTCCTCTTCGCCCTCCTCCACGTGGAAAGCCGCTTTGACCCATGGGCGGTAAGCCCCACGGGGGCCCTGGGCCTCGGCCAGTTCCTAAGGAGCACCTGGGCCGACGTGGCCAGGATGCTTGGGGAGCCCCCCGCCGACCCCTTTGACCCGGAAAGCGCCATCCGCTACGCCGCCCGCTACCTCTCCTGGCTCATGGAGCGGTGCGCCGCCTTTACCGGCGTGGAGCGGCTCGCCTGCGCCGTCACCGCCTACAACGGCGGCATCGGCTACACCCTAAGGGGCATCGCCCGGGAGGGCGGCCTCTACGCCTTCCTCCGCTTCCAGGAAAGGGACGAGCCCCGGGAGTACTTGAGCAAGGTGCTCGCCGCTTACGCCGCCTACAAGGCTACTCCCTCGCCCCCTTGAGGCCCCGTTCCGTCCAGGCGATGAGGGGCTTGAGGGCGAAGGGGGCGAAGAGGGTGGTGAAGACCACCATGAAGAGGACGATGGCGTACTCCTCCTCGTTCACCGCCCCCGCTGAAAGGCCCAAGGCGGCCACGATGAGCCCCACCTCCCCCCGGGGGGCCATGCCCACCCCCACGGTGAGGGCGCTCCGCACTCCCTGGGTGAGGGCCCCCAGGAACCCTCCCAGGATCTTGCCCAGGATGGCGATCACCGTGACCACCGTCCCCGCCACCAGCACCGCGGGGCTCAGGAGGGCGGCAAGCTCCAGCCTTACCCCCACCATGGCGAAGAAGATGGGGGCGAGGAAGCTCTCCACGGCGAAGATGGGCTCCTCCAGGCGGTACTTCTCCCGGACCTCGGAGAGGAGCATCCCCCCCAGGAAGGCCCCCACGATGGGAGCGAGGCCGATACTGGCCGCCAGGGCCGCCATGCCCACGCCCAGGGCCAGGGCGAAGCCCAAGGGGCTTCCCACGGGGAGCCTTTCCAGGGGCAGGCGGGCCACCCAGGTGGAGAGGAGGACGGCTAGGCCCACGAAGACCACGGAGAGGACCATGAGCTTGAGGATGGCCTCCACCTCCACCTGGCCCGTCTGGGCTACCCCGTTCACCACCGCCAGGACGATGAGGCCGAGGACATCGTCTATGACCGCCGCCCCCAGGATGATGCGGGCGTAGGGGCGGGAAAGGACCCCGAGCTCCTGCAAGACCCTCGCGGTGATGCCCACGCTGGTGGCCACGAGGGCGGTGCCCAGGAAGAGGGCGGGGAGGGTTTGGAAGCCGATCTCTAGGCCATAGAAATACCCTCCCACGAAGGGGAAGGCCACCCCCAAAACGGCCACCAGGAAGGCCTCCTTCCCCACGGCCAGGATGTCCTTGAGCCGGGTTTCCAGGCCCACCATGAAGAGGAGGAAGATGGCCCCAAGCTCCGCCAGAAACTCCAGGATCTCCCCCTCGTGCACCAGGCCCAGAAGGGCGGGCCCCATCAGGACCCCCGCCAGCACCTCCCCGATGACCACGGGCTGGTTCAGGCGCCGGAAGAGGAAGGCCATGACCTGGGCCGCCAAGATAAGATAGAAAACTTCTAATAGATGCCCCGCCCCGTGCATCAGCCCCTCCCGAGGATGAGCTTGAGGAAGTCGCTCCGGGTGAGGATGCCCACCACCCGGTTTTCCGAGTCCACCACCGGGAGGTGGCGGATTTCGCTGGTGAGGAGGATTTCCAGGGCCTTGCCCAAGGGGGTTTCCGGATGGATCCGGGGGAGGTCGGTGCGCATCACCGCCTTCACGGGCGTCTTCTGATAGCGGCGGTAGATCTCCTGGAGCACCCCTTCGTCCACCCATTCCCCGAAAAGCTGCAGCGCTTCCACGTCGGAGAAGGGGACGTTCTCCGGTCTGGGCAGGAGTTCTTCCACCTGTAAAAGCCCCAGGAGGTGGCCCTCCTTGTCCACCACGGGGAAGCTCCCGTAGCGGGTTTCCAGGAGGCGCCGGGCGGCCTCCTCGAGGGTGGCCTCCGGACCGATGGTCTCGGGGTTTCGGGTCATCACCTGGGCTACCTTCATGGCCTAGAGTCTACCAGCCCCGCCATCTCCGGGCCAAGCGCGGGGCGAAGAGGAGGCCGAAGAGGAAGCCTCCCAGGTGGGCCCACCAGGCCACCCCCGGGAGGCCCAGTAGCCCCTGGAATAACTGCAGAAAGGCCCAGTACCCCAGGTAGACCGCGGCGGGGAAGGTCACGAAGAGGGGGAAGATGAAGAGGATCACGGAGACCACGTAGGCCCGGGGGAAGAGGACGTAGTAGGCGCCCAAGACGGCGGAGATGGCTCCGCTGGCCCCGATCATGGGCGTGTGGCTACCGGGGGAGAAAACCCCTTGGGCCAGGGCGGCGGCCACCCCTCCCAGGAGGTAGAAGAAGAGGAAGCGCCCGTGGCCCATCCGGTCTTCCACGTTGTCGCCGAAGACCCATAGGAACCACATGTTGGAAAGAAGGTGGAAGAATCCCCCGTGGAGGAACATGCTGGTGAGGAGGCGAAAGCCCTGCCCCAGGGGGTCTTGGAAGAAGAGGGCGGGGACGAAGCCCAGGGCCTGCACCACGGCCTCAGGGCCTACGGCCAGCTCCCAGAGGAAGGCCAAGGCGTTGGCCAAGACCAGGCCCCGCACCACCAAGGCGGGCCTGTGGGCGCGGTTTAGGTCGTAGAGGGGAAACACCTACCGCCCTCCTCCTTGGCGGTAGGGAAGGGGCACGTACTGGACGCTGGGCCTCTGGCCTTGGGCCTGGGGGTAGAGGTCCATGAGCTCGTAGACCTCCAGGGGCATCTCCGTGGAGACCCTAAGCCCCATCTCCCGGGCCTGGGCCACGTCAATGGGGTAGTCGTGGGTCCAGGTGCCCTGGGAGAGGAGGTGGGCCACCTCCTCCGCCTTTTCCTCGGGCATGTGCTTCCTGAGGAGGTTCTTCACCGTGGCCTTCACCTGCTTCAGGGCCTTCTCCGCCACGTCCGCCAGGATCAGCGTCTGGTCGTCTATCTCGGAAAGGGGCTTCTTCTCCAGGACCTTGAGGACGCTGGCCGCCGGGTACTGGCCGAGCTGGGGGTCCACGGGGCCTAAGACGGCGTTCTCGTCCATGACGATCTCGTCCGCGGCCAGGGCGATGAGGGTCCCCCCGGACATGGCGTAGTGGGGCACGAAGACCGTGACCTTGGCGGGGTGGCGCAGGAGGGCCTCGGCGATCTGCTCCGCCGCCAGGACCAGGCCCCCTGGGGTGTGGAGGATGAGGTCAATGGGCACGTTCTTGTCGGTGAGGCGGATGGCCCTCAGGACCTGCTCGGAGTCGTCAATGTTGATGAAGCGGCTGATGGGGATGCCCAGAAAGCTCAGGGCCTCCTGCCGGTGGATGAGGGTGATGACCCGGCTTTGCCGCTTCCTTTCCAGCTCGGCGATCTTCCGGGCCCTGGCTCCGAGGAGCATCTGCTGCTGGAGGTAGGGGCTCAGGGCCGAGAGAATGAAAAAGAGCCAAAAGAGCTGGAAGAAGATCTCCATATCGCCTCCAATGAGGAGTATACCGGGTCCGTGGCCTCAAGGGGAGGCCGGGGGCTTTTCCGGAAGCCGCCCCTTCCTCGAGGCCTCCCGGTAAAGGCGCTGGCCAAGCTCCGGGGCGAAGCGAATGAGGAGGGCCCCCAGGGGGATGGAGACCAGGACCAGGAGGACGGCCACCTGGGCCACCAGGGGATAGCCTTGGGCCAAGGCCAGGCTCCCCAGGACCAGGTTGAACTCCCCCCGGGGAACCAGGTAAAGGGCGCTATAGAGGCGCCGCTTCCGCCCAAGGCCCGCCCGGGCCCCGCCCAGGTGGTTGAGGGGTAGCTTGAGAATGATTCCAAGTAAAGCGAGGGCCAGGGCCCACGGGGTGAGCCCTTTGAGGAGCCCCAGGGCCTGGGCGCCCACCACCAGGAAGAAGAGGGCCACTCCCAGGTCCCGCACGGGGCCGAAAAGGTGCTCCAGCCTTTCCCGAAGCCCCAGGCTTGCGGCGATGACCCCGGAGAGAAAAGCCCCCACGCCCTCCGAGGCCCCCACGGCGTGGAAGAGGAGGGCGGTGCCCGTGGTAAAGGCGGCCCCCAGGAGGAGGACCAGCTCGTGGGAGAGGGTCTCCATGAAGCGCACCAGGAGGGGCCCCAGGAAGCGGGCGAAGAGGAGGTAGAGGAAGGCCAGGGCCACCCCCCCGAGGAAGCCGGTGGGTCCGTGTCCTCCTAAGAGGGCGAGGAGGAGGGCGACCACCAGGTCCTCGAGGACCAAGACCCCTAGGACCACCTCGCTTTCGGGGTTGGCGGCCCGGCGCAGGTCGATGATGAGCTTGACGACCACCGCGCTGGAGCTTATGTAAAGGATCCCGGCCAAAAGGGCCGCTCCCCGGGCGTCCAGGCCGGAAAGAAGCCCCAGGAGGAAACCCAAAGGCAGGGCCAAGGCGTCAAAGAGGCCCGCCCTCAGGGCCTTCCCCGAAAGGCCCCTAAGGCGGTCGGGGCCGAACTCCAGGCCCACGGAGAAGAGGAGGAGCAAGAGCCCCAAGGAGGGCAGGGGCTCCAGCTCCTCCACGGGAAGCCTCTCCCCCACCACAAGCCCCGTGAGGAGGTAGACGGGCAGGGGCGGGAAACCGAAGCGGTGCACCAGGGCCGCTCCCAGGGCCAAAAGCCCCGCGGCCAGGGCGAAAGCCTCCAGGGAGGGGTGCATCAGAGGTTCCTCTTGAAGGCTTCCACCGCTTCCCGGCTTCCCGCCACCACCAGGGTGTCCCCCACCTCCAGGACCGTTTCCATAGAGGGGTGGGGCAGGAGGGGGGCCCCGGGGCGGTCCACGGCCAGGAGGTGGACCCCGGGGGGCAGGTGGAGGTCCCCCACCCGCCTGCCTGCGAGCTTGGAACCGGGCAGGACCTTGATCCACTCGATGACCTTCTGGCCCAGCTTGCTCAGGGTGTCCCCCACCGCTTCGGGGTGGAAAAGGACGCCGGAGAGGATGGCCCCGATCTCCCGGGCCTCTTCGTCGGTGAGGTCCAGGGCCATGGTGGGCTCGTCCTCCTCCCCGGCCTCAAAGTACTGGACCTCCCGCTTCCCCGAGTGGTGGACCACGATGACCAAGCGGTCGCCGCTTTGCACGGTGATGGTGAACTTGCGGCCCACCCCGGGCAGGGCCACTTCCTCCACCTTCATGCCTTCCTCCTTTCCGGGGGGAAGCGCACGGCCAGGGTGCGCCCGGCCACCAGGGCCAGGATCCCCAGGCTCCACATGAAGAGATCTATTCCAGAAAACTTCTCGGCGAAGAGCAGAAGGAGGAGCTCCCTGAGGGCCAGGGCGATGCCCACCTCCAGAAGCACCTCCAGGCGGACCCGTTCAAACTCAAAGTACTCCACGAAGACCCGGACAAGCTCCAGGACGATGACCAGAGAAAGGACGTTGGTGATGAGGTCTTTTAGCCCTAGGCGCACCGTGGGCTCGGTGAGGGTGAGGCCCAGCTCCAAAAAGGTGCGCCCCACCCCCACGAAAAGCCCCACCAGGAGGGCCACCACCACCAGGTTGAAGACCAGGCGCGTGGCCCCCCGGTAAACCCTTAGAAGCAGGTCCTGGCGCATCTTAAAGCAGGAGGCTGAAGACCCGCTCGGCCCGCTGGTGGTGCTCCGCCTGGGGGTTTTTGAGGGCGGGGTCCAGCTCCTTGAGCACCCGGGCGTAGGCCACCACCAGCGCCCCGGCCATCTCCGGCAGGAGATTTCTCACGTCCTCGGAGACCTCCAGGTCCAAAGGGGGAAGGGCCGCCAGGGCCTCCAGCACGGGCTTGAGCTCCAGGGCGGTGTCCATCCGGCGAAACTCCCTTAGGGTTTCCTGGAGGCCCTTGGTGATGGGCAGGTCGGGCTCATAGATGAGGTCCCGCCCGTTGTACTTGGCGTTCCCCTCCGCCACCACCAGGAGGTCGTAGAGCTTGTCGCGCAGGAAGTCGGAGAGCCGTTTAAGGTCGTCCTTGTCCACGTCCAGGCCGGCGGCCAGTCGGAAGAGCTTCTCAAACTCGGCGACCTTCATCAGCATAGGTTCGCACCTCCGAATGTTGCACCGGAAGAATGGGGGTCGGGGCTATCCCTCCTGGACCGGGATCCTCACCGGGGGCTCCTCGGGGCGCTTCTCCCGAGGGATCTTTACCTCCAGCACCCCCTTGGCCAAGCGGGCCTCTATGCCCTCCTTCTTGGCGTCCTTGGGGAGGAGGTAGGCCCGGTAGACCCGGCCGTAGACGATCTCGGCGAGGTGCTTGGTGCGCTTCTCCTCCCGCTTCTCCCCTTCTATGACCAGCTGGTCCCCCTCGAGGCGCACCTCCAGGTTCTCGGGGCCAAGCCCCGGCACCTCCACCCGGAGGAGGTAGTGGTCTTCGTGCTCGGAGAGCTCGGAGAGGGGCTCCAGCACCTCTCCCGTCTCCTGGAAGGCCTTCTCCAGGGCTTCTTCCACCGCCTTGCGGAAGCGGGACCGGCCAAAGGGCCAAAGCTTCTCCAGCATGGCTCACCTCCTCGGATGCGGTTGGGACTTCTATGGCACGGGAACGCCCTTTTGGGGTACTTAGCGCACGTTCCCCGTCTCCAGCTTCCTCGCCCGGAGGTCCAGGAGGCTATACTCCCCTTCGGAGAGGTCCCCCGGCACCACCACCCAGCTCGCCCCCAGGGTCTCGTGCTTCTGGCCCTTCCCGGCCACCACCACCAGGAGGGGGTTATGGGTCTTGACCAGGTGGGCCACCTCGTGGGAGCCTTCCTCCCCCAGGCCCTTGTGGTAGGGCATGGTGTGGAAGAGGAGGATCTTGGGGTAGTCCTTGAGCTCCCAGAGGGCCTTCAGGTGGTACTCGGCCACCCAGGCGGGGTAGCGGAGGGCTTCTTTCTCCTCGGGCTCGCCGTCGTCGGTGATCTCCCCGCCGATGCCCGCCACCAAATAGGGGCCTTTCCAGAAGGTGAAGGTCTCGTGGACGTTGCGCATCTCGGGGCGGACCAGCTCCACGTTGGCCGCTTCCCGGAGGTACTCCCAGATGGGGGCATCCAGGGGGCCGGGGATGTAGGCGGTGGGCAGGTGGGCCTCCGAGAGCACACGGAAGAAGGCGGCGTAGTCGCGGCTTCCCGCCGTCTTGGGCATGAGGTTGCCCACGAGGGCGATGGCGTCTGCCCCGGTGTCGGGAGCCACCTTGACGAACCTTTCCAGGGCCTCCAGGTCCCCCATGGGGTTGGAGGTGGCCAGGATGTAGCGGATGGTCCTACGCATGCCCTACCTCCTTAACCTTCCACCTGCACCTGGATCCTCTTGGGCTTGGTGGCCTCGGCCTTAGGCACCCTCAGGTGCAGGACCCCGTGGCGGAAGCGGGCCTCCACCCGGGAGAGGTCGTAGACGCTGGGCACGTTGAAGCTCCGGGCGAAGGTGCCGTAGGGGCCCTCCAGACGGTGGTAGGCCACGCCTTCCCGCTTTTCAAAGGGCCTTTCCGCCTTCACGGAGAGCACCCCCTCCTCCGCCACCACCTCCACCTTCTCGGGCTCCACCCCCGGGAGGTAGACCAGGAGGTGAAGCCCCTCGGCGTCCTCCAGGACGTCCACCGGGGGCGCGTAGACCCTGGGCCCCTGCTGGGGGGCGCCGAGGGTCCTGGCCAACCGCTCCTGAAGTTCCTCCAGCTCCTTAAAGGGGTCAAAGCGGATCACCTTCCTCACCTCCTTTACCACCTCAAGAGCGCGGCCATGCCGCCGCGCTCAAGAAGCCTCCTTTCGGCCTCCCCCCGCACGAACTCCAGCTTGGCGGCGTACCCGGCGGCCAGCTCCGGCGCCACCAGGGCCAGGGGCTTGGCCTCGAGCCTCTCGCAAAGGCCCAGGGCCTCGGCCTCATCGGCGAAGTAGAGGCCATGGCAAGCGTAGACGCTGCCCTCCAGGTTCCAGGGAAGAACCCAAAGCTCCACCCGGCCTTCCTGCAGGCGGGCCAGGGCCTCCGGGCCGAAGGCCGCCTTAGGGTAGGCCTCCTCCAGGCTCTGGAGAAGCCTCACCTCGGCCTGGCGCTCCACCTCCTCCAAGACCGGCTCCAGGCGCTTGAGCACCTCCCCTGGGGTGGCCCCGGGGTGGGGGAGGGAGGGGAGCTCGGCCACCACCTTCTCCCGCAAGCGCTTGGGCAGGTGGCCCAGGAAGAGCTTGGTGTGCTCCTCGGGGCCCATAAGGACCAGGCGGGTGAAGCCCCGTTCCGCCCAGAGCTTTTCCAGGTCGTGGGCCAGGGTCTTGTAGAAGCGTCCTTCCCAGGCCTCGAGGCGCTTGGCGAAGAGGTCTTGGCCCGCCCCTCCCCGGGCGATGCCCCCCAGGTTGAACCGGCGGCCGGGGGCGTCCAGGGAAAGGCGGCGCCAGGCCTCGGTGTCCAGGGCCAGGAAGGCGTCCTGGACCTCGGCGACCTCCCCCAGGAAGACCTCAAAGACCCGCCACCTCTCCCGGTCCACGTAGACCACCCCGTAGCGCTCGTACTCGTCCAGGGCGTAGACCAGGGGGAGGAGGAAGGGTTCGCCCCAGTGGGCCAGGACCCCGTCGGTGAGGAGGCGGCTTTCCCTCTCGTCCACGAAGGTGGTCTTGAGGGCGCTCACCAAGGGCAGTTCCACCTGCAAGGGGTAGAGCTCCAGGCGGGCCTCGTGGGCGAAGAGGGCCAGGGTCTTGGCCTGGATGACCTCGTGCTTGAGGAGTTCCAACACCCTTTCCGCCAAGGCCTCGGGCACCCGGAGGGCCTTCATGGCGTCCTTGGCCCTAAGGGCGTAGGCCCGGCCCGCATTTTCCGGCTTGGCCGGGTTCAGGTCCACGTAGAGGGAGAGGGTAGGGGTTTTGAGGCCTTCCAGGCCTTCCTTGATGCGGCGGATTTCCTCTTTGCCAATCATAGGTTACCTCCTAGAAGGGCGATGGCCTTGCGCACCGCCTCCTGGTTGAGCCGCTCCTCCTGCCCTAGCCGGGTGAAGAGGGCCTCCAGCTCGGGGTCGGGGAAGGTGCTTTCCAGGTAGTAGCTCCGGTCAAAGCCCTCCTCGGAGAGGAGGCGGAGGAGGGCCTCAAAGCCCTCTTCCTCGGGCTTGGGAGTGGGGGGAAGGGGGGCTTTGAGGCGGCGGAGGGCCTCGGCGATGGCCTGGGCGTGGGCGCGCTCCCTTTCCGCCACCTCCAGGACCAAGGCCTTGAGATGGGGGTAGGGGATCCCCTCCGCCGCCCTTTCCGCCCGGAGGGCGTCCAGGAGCTCGTCTTGGTAAGCTTTCTGCAACACCTCCTCTACCCTCATGGCTTCCTCCTCTTAGGCCACCAGGCGCTCGGCGGTGTGGAAGGTGAGGCCCGTGGGTCCGGCCTCCACCACCACCCGGTCGCCCTCCTTGACCTCGCCCGCCAGGATCTTCTTGGCCAGGGGCGTCTCCAACTCCCGCTGGATGACCCGCTTCAAGGGCCTCGCGCCGAAGACCGGGTCGTAGCCCCTTTCCGCCAGGAAGTCCTTGGCGGCCTCGGTGAGCTCCAGGGTGATGCGCTTCTCCGCAAGACGCGACCGGAGGTAGCCGAGCTGGATCTCCACGATCTGGCGGATCTGCTCCTTGGAAAGGGGCCGGAAGACCACCACCTCGTCCAGGCGGTTCAGGAACTCGGGGCGGAAGTGCTTCTGCAGGATGGCGAAGACCTCTTCCCGGATTCGCTCGTAGGGCCAGCCTTTCTGTATGCCTTCCAGGATCAGGGGGCTTCCCAGGTTGGAGGTGAGGATGATGACGGTGTTGCGGAAGTCCACGGTGCGGCCGTGGCTGTCGGTGAGGCGGCCGTCGTCCAGGATCTGCAGGAGGATATTGAAGACGTCGGGGTGGGCCTTTTCTATCTCGTCAAAGAGGATGACTGTGTAGGGCCTCCTCCGCACCGCCTCGGTGAGCTGGCCCCCCTCCTCGTAGCCCACGTAGCCGGGCGGGGCCCCGATGAGGCGGGAGACCGCATGCTTTTCCATGTACTCCGTCATGTCAATGCGCACCATGGCCTCCTCGGTGTCAAAGAGGGTGGCGGCCAGGGTCTTGGCGAGTTCGGTCTTCCCCACCCCCGTGGGCCCCAAGAAGAGGAAGCTCCCGATGGGGCGGTTGGGGTCCTTGAGGCCGGCCCGGGCCCGGCGGATGGCGTCGGCCACCGCCCTTATGGCTTCTTCCTGGCCCACCACCCGCTTGTGAAGCTCCTCCTCGAGCCTAAGGAGCTTCTCCCTTTCCCCTTCCAGGAGCCTGGATACGGGGATCCCCGTCCAGCGGGAGACGATCTCGGCGATGTCCTCCTCGGTGACCTCGAGGCGCACGAAGCGGGCGTTCTTCAGCTTCTCGGAGAGGGCCTCCACCTCGGCCTCCAGCTTGGGAAGCTCCCCGTAGCGGAGCTCGGCGGCGCGGTTCAGGTCGTACTGGCGCTCGGCCAGCTCAATCTGCCGCCGTACCTCGTCCAGGCGGTGCTGAGCCTCCCGGAGCTTCTTTAGGACCTCCCTTTCCGCCTCCCATTCCGCCCTGAGCTTTTCTATCTCCCCGGCAAGCCCTGCGATCTCCTCCTCAATGGCCTTGAGGCGCTCCAGGGAGTCGGGGTCCTTCTCCTTCTTCAGGGCCTCCCTTTCGATCTCCAGCTGGAGCTTCTTGCGCTCTAAGGTGTCGATCTCCTCCGGGGCGCTTTCCAAGGCCATCCTTAGGCGGGCCGCCGCCTCGTCCACCAGGTCGATGGCCTTGTCGGGGAGGCGCCTTTCCGGGATGTAGCGGTGGGAGAGGACCGCCGCCGCCACCAAAGCCGGGTCGGAGATGCGCACCCCGTGGTGCACCTCGTACTTCTCCTTGATCCCCCGGAGGATGGAGATGGTCTCCTCCACGCTGGGCTCGTCCACGTAGACGGGCTGGAAGCGGCGCTCCAGGGCGGGGTCCTTCTCAATCTCCCGGTACTCGTCCAGGGTGGTGGCCCCGATGAGCCTGAGCTCCCCCCGGGCGAGGGGAGGCTTGAGCATGTTGCCGGCGTCCACGGCCCCTTCCGCCTTGCCCGCCCCCACCACGGTGTGGAGCTCGTCAATGAAGAGGATGATCTCCCCTTGGCTGCCCACCACCTCCTGGATCACCGCCTTCAGGCGCTCCTCAAACTCGCCCCGGTATTTGGCCCCGGCCAGGAGGGAGCCCATCTGTAAGGAGACGATGCGCTTGCCCTTGAGGCCCTCGGGCACGTCCCCCTTGACGATGCGCTGGGCCAGGCCCTCCACGATGGCCGTCTTGCCCACCCCGGGCTCGCCGATGAGGACCGGGTTGTTCTTGGTGCGCCGGAGGAGGATCTGGATGGCGCGGCGGATCTCCTCGTCCCGCCCGATCACCGGGTCCAGCTTGCCCTCGGCGGCCAGCTTGGTCAGGTCAATGCCGTACTGCTCCAAGGCGTTGTAGGTGCCCTCTGCGTGTTCCGTTTGCACGTTTTTCCCTCCCCTCAGTTCCCAAAGGGCCTTCTTTAGGGCTTCCAGTCCGGGTAGCCCCGGGGTGGCCTCCCCCAGGGCCAGGACCAGGGTGTCCAGGGCCACGAACCGGTCCCTTAGCTCCTCCATGAGGGCCTCGGCCCGGTTCAGGGCCCCGGAAAGCCGGGGGGTGAGGTACTGGCCCACCTCGGCCCCCTCCACCCGGGGCAGACGGGCGAGCTCCTTCTCCTGGAGCTCCCTGAGGGCTTTGGGATCGGCCCCGGCCTTTTCCAAAAGGCGCCAGGCCAGGCCCCCAGGTTCCTTGAGGAGCACCCGCCACAGGTGGGGCAGGTCTATGGCCTGGTGCTTCATCTCCCGGGCCAGGACCTGGGCCTGGGCCAGGGCTTCCCGCGCGGCTTGGGTCCAGCGTTCCAGGTTCATACCCTCCTGCCCTCCTTTGCTATCACTAGCATATCTCTTGACAAAGATATTGTCAAGAGATATGAAGGAAGAAAACCCAAAACGCCCAGGCCCGAAGGAGGAGAAGGGGAAAGGCTACCCTGATTGTAAGGGATGCGCGGGGGGAAGGATGTCCCTAGCGGCTTTCCAGGATTTCCACCACCAAAGCCGCCCCGATGAGGTTGGCCCCCAGGTCCTTGCGGATGCGCTCGGCTTTCGCCATGCGCAAGAGGTCCTCCTGCCGGAAGTACCAGGTGCCCCCCACCTCCAGGGGCTCCACGAAGCCGATCTCCACATAGGCCCGCACGGCCCCCAGGGAAAGGCCGTATTGGGGGAGGGCTTCCAGGGAAAGCCACTGGCTACGCACGAGCATGGTAGGCCTCCGCTAGCTTCCTCCAGAGGGCTTCCTCCTCCGGGGTGGGGTGTTCGGGGATGGTGACCCGCACCTCCAGGTACAGGTCCCCCCGGCCCCCGGGCCCGGGGAAACCCTTTCCCTTGAGCCTTAGCTTTCTTCCCGCCTGGGTCCTGGGGGGGATGCTGACCTCCACGGGGCCCTCCAGGGTCATGGCCCGCACCTTCCCCCCCACCACGGCGATGGGGGCGGGCACGTCCAAGGTGGCGTAGAGGTCCTGGCCCTCCAGGCGGAAGCGGGGGTGGGGGAGGAGGCGCACGGTGAGGAGAAGGTCCCCCGGGGGCTCTCCAGGCCCCCCCATCCCCGGCACCCGGATCGCGCTCCCGTCTTGGGCCCCTGGGGGGATGCGCACCGTGACCCGCCTCCCTCCCACCTCTAGAACCCGCTCCCCCCCGTGAAAGGCCTCCTCGAGGCTCAGGGGGAGCTCGGCCCTGAGGTCGCGCCCCCGCCGGGTCCGCGGCCGGCGGGGGCCGAAGAGACCGCTCCCGAAGAGCTCCTGGAAGAAGTCGGAGAAGTCCTCCACCTCAAAGCCCGAGAAGTCGTACCCGCCGGGGGGTGGGGGCGGGGGCGGGGTGGCGGTGCCGTAGGTATCGTACAGTTTTCGCTTTTCCGGGTCGGAGAGGACGGCGTAGGCCTCGTTGATCTCCTTGAACCGCTCCTCGGCCTCGGGGCTCTTGTTGACGTCGGGGTGGTACTGGCGGGCCAGGCGCTTGTAGGCTCGTTTGATCTCCTCCTGCGTGGCGTTTCTGGGAACCCCCAGGATGGCGTAGTAGTCCTTCATGGTCTACTCCAGGTCGGCCTCTTCCGGCTTCTCCTCCCCCACCGCCACCCGGGCCGGGCGCACCAGGGCCTCCCCCAGGCGGAAGCCCCGCTGGAAGACCCGGGCCACCTTCCCCGGCTCCCCGGGAAGGAGGCCCACCGCCTCGTGGTACCGGGGGTCAAAGGCCTGGCCCTCCCCCGGCACCTCCTCCACCCCAAGGCCCGCCAGGGTGCGGAAGAAGCCGTCCCGGACCGCCTTCACCCCCTGGCGGATGCTCTCGGGGTTCGCCTCGGCGAACTCCAGGGCCCGGTCCAGGTCGTCTAGAACCGGGAGGAGGGCCCTCAGGGCCTTGAGCAGGCCTTCCCGCTCCCGCGCCTTGAGCTCCTCCTCCATGCGCTTGCGGTAGTTGTCAAAGTCGGCGAGGAGGCGGAGGTACCTGTCCTTGAAGCCCCTAAGCTCCTCCTCCGCCGCCCTAAGGCGCTCCTCCAGGGCCTGGGCCTCCTGGCCCACCTCCTCCAGGTCCTTTTCCAGGGTGTCCTCGTGGTTCCGCTCCTCCATGGACCCTCCTTGGGGATAGGCCCCGGCTTCCCGCCTTACTCGGCGGGCTTGTAGTCGGCGTCAATCACGTCGTCCGGACCCTTTCCCGAGGCCGCCTGGGCGCCCCGCTCGTAGGCCTCCACCGCCTTCAAGAGCTCCTCGGTGGCCGCCTTGAGCTCGGGGTCGGGGGCGTCCCGCTCCACGAGCTCCTTGGCCTTCCCTATGGCGGCCTCGAGGCGGGCCCTGGCCTCGGGGCTTCCCTGCTTCTCCTGGAGAACCCGCTCCGCCTGGATGCGGGCCGAGTCCAGGGTGTTCTTGAGCTCGGCGTGCTCCTTGCGCCTGCGGTCCTCCTCGGCGTGGCGCTTGGCCTCCTCTATCATGCGCTGAATCTCCTCCTCGGAGAGGGTGGTGGTGTTCTGGATGGTGATGGAGGCCTCCCGCCCCGTGGACTTCTCCTTGGCGGTCACGTGGAGGATGCCGTTGGCGTCGATGTCAAAGCAGACCTCGATCTGCGGGACCCCGGCGGGCATGGGGGGGATGCCCTCGAGGCGGAAGCGGCCCAGGCTCTTGTTGTCTTGGGCCATGGGGCGCTCGCCCTGGAGGACGTGGATCTCCACGGCGGTCTGGTTGTGCTCGGCGGTGGTGAAGATCTCGCACTTGCGGGTGGGGATGGTGGTGTTCCGGGGGATGAGGACGGTCATCACCCCGCCCTTGGTCTCCACGCCCAGGGAGAGGGGGGTGACGTCCAAGAGGACCACGTCCCGCACCTCCCCCATGAGCACCCCGGCCTGGATGGCCGCCCCCATGGCCACCACCTCGTCGGGGTTCACGGAGCGGTTGGGCTCCTTGCCCAAGAGCTCCCTCACCACCCGCTGCACCGCAGGCACCCGGGTGGCCCCGCCCACCAGGATCACCTCGTCAATCTGGGCGGGGGTGAGCCCCGCGTCCCTCAGGGCCTGCTCCACCGGGCCCCTTAGGCGCTTGAGGAGGGGTTCAATGAGCTCCTCAAACCTGGCCCGGGTGAGCTTCTTCTCCAGGTGGAGGGGGGTCTTGCTCGCGGGGTCCAAGGCGATGAAGGGCAGGCTGATGGTGGTCTCCAGGGTGCTGGAGAGCTCAATCTTGGCCTTCTCCGCCGCCTCGATGAGCCGCTGGAGGGCCTGGCGGTCGGCCTTGAGGTCCACCCCGTACTCCCGCCGGAACTCCTCGGCGAGCCAGTTCACGATGGCGTGGTCCATGTCGCTGCCGCCCAGGTGGGTGTCCCCGGAGGTGGCCTTCACCTCAAAGACCCCCTCGCCGATCTCCAGCACCGTGACGTCAAAGGTCCCGCCCCCCAGGTCAAACACCAGGACGGTCTCGTTCCCCTTCTTGTCCAGGCCGTAGGCCAGGGCGGCGGCGGTGGGCTCGTTGATGATGCGCAGGACCTCCAGCCCCGCGATCCTCCCGGCGTTGGCCGTGGCCTCCCGCTGGGCGTTGTTGAAGTAGGCGGGAACGGTGATCACCGCCTTGGTGATCCGTTCCCCGAGCTTCTTGGAGGCGTCCTCCACCAGCTTGCGGAGGACCATGGCGCTGATCTCCTCGGGGGTGTAGAGCTTGCCCTTGACCTCCACCCGCACGCCCCCGTCGGGCCCCGGGACCACCTTGTAGGGCACCCGCTTGGCCTCCTCCTGGACCTCCTCAAAGCGGCGGCCGATGAAGCGCTTGATCTCAAAGATGGTCCCCTCGGGGTTCAGGACCGCCTGGCGCTTGGCCATGCGGCCCACCAGGGTCTCCCCATCACGGAAGGCCACCACGCTGGGGGTAACCCTTTCCCCTTCGGCGTTCTCCAGCACCACGGGCTTTCCGCCCTCCAGGACGGCGATCACGCTGTTGGTGGTACCCAGGTCAATGCCCACTGCCTTGGCCATAACGCACCTCTCCCTTCAAGCGTAAGGGATTCGGAGCAGCCTTGTCAAGAGAGTTGAGCGTGATTGTGTCATGGTGCCCCAGGCTACCCGGGCCTCCCTCCTTTCGTGTACCTTAGGAGAGGACATGTCCCGTTTGCCTCTGAACTTTCTGGTCTTCCTCTTGGGCCTTCTCTTCCTGGCGTGGGCCTTCAGCCTGGCGGGAACCACGGGCAGCGCCGGGGGTGCGGTGAACTACACCACCTTCCTGGAGGACCTCAAGGCGGGCCGGGTGAAGGAGGTGGTGGTGCGCTCGGGGGAGACCCGCATCCAGGGGACCCTGGTGGACGGCTCCTCCTTCACCACCTACGCCGCCAGCCCCCCCGATAACGCCGCCCTCGAGGCCTGGATGCGCCAGGGGGTGAGCGTGCGGGTGGAACCCCCCCAGGGGCAGAGCCCCCTGGGTTTCCTCTGGCCCCTCCTCCTGGTGGGCCTCCTCATCGGGGCGCTCTTCTACTTCTCCCGCTCCGGGCGGGCGGGGCCCTCGGACTCGGCCTTCAGCTTCACCAAGAGCCGGGCCCGGGTCCTCACCGAGGCCCCCAAGGTCACCTTCAAGGACGTGGCCGGGGCGGAGGAGGCCAAGGAGGAGCTTAGGGAGATCGTGGAGTTCCTGAAAAACCCCGCCCGCTTCCACGAGATGGGGGCCCGCATCCCCAAGGGGGTGCTTCTGGTGGGGCCTCCGGGGGTGGGGAAGACCCACATCGCCCGTGCGGTGGCGGGGGAGGCCCGGGTGCCCTTCATCACCGCTTCCGGCTCCGACTTCGTGGAGATGTTCGTGGGAGTGGGGGCGGCGAGGGTCAGGGACCTCTTTGAGACCGCCAAGCGCCACGCTCCCTGCATCGTCTTCATAGACGAGATTGACGCCGTGGGAAGGAGGCGGGGAAGCGGTGTGGGAGGCGGGAACGACGAGAGGGAGCAGACCTTAAACCAGCTCCTGGTGGAGATGGACGGATTTGAGAAGGACTCCACCATCATCGTCATGGCCGCTACCAACCGCCCGGACGTCCTGGACCCGGCCCTCCTTCGCCCCGGGCGCTTTGACCGCCAGGTGGCCATTGACGCCCCCGATGTGCGGGGAAGGGAGCAGATCCTGAGGATCCACGCCCGGGGGAAGCCCCTGGCCGAGGACGTGGACCTGGCGCTTCTCGCCAAGCGCACCCCGGGCTTCGTGGGGGCGGACCTGGAGAACCTCCTCAACGAGGCCGCCCTCCTCGCCGCCCGGGAGGGGCGGAAGAAGATCACCATGAAAGACCTCGAGGAGGCCGCCGACCGGGTGATGATGGGCCCGGCCAAGAAGAGCCTGGTCCTCACCCCCCGCGACCGCAGGATCACCGCCTACCACGAGGCGGGGCACGCCCTGGCGGCCCACTACCTGGAGCACGCCGACGGGGTGCACAAGGTGACCATCGTGCCCCGGGGGCGGGCCCTGGGCTTCATGATGCCCAGGCGGGAGGACATGCTCCACTGGTCCAGGAAGCGGCTTCTGGACCAGATCGCCGTGGCCCTGGCGGGAAGGGCGGCGGAGGAGCTGGTCTTCGAGGACGTGACCACGGGGGCGGAGAACGACTTTCGCCAGGCCACGGAGCTCGCCCGGCGGATGATCACCGAGTGGGGCATGCACCCCGAGTTCGGCCCCGTGGCCTACGCGGTGCGGGAGGACACCTACTTGGGCGGGTACGATGTCCGCCAGTACTCCGAGGAAACGGCCAAGCGCATTGACGAGGCGGTGCGGCGCCTCATTGAGGAACAGTACCAAAGGGTGAAGACCCTGCTCCTGGAGAAGCGGGAGGTTCTGGAGCGGGTGGCGGAAACCCTCCTGGAGCGGGAGACCCTCACCGCCGAGGAGTTCCAAAAGGTGGTGGAGGGCCTGCCCTTGGAGGAGCCCCAGGCCTTGGAGCCCCGGGAGGAAAAGGAGGCGCCCCGGGTGGTACCCAAGGTCAAGCCCGGCGGGGCCCTGGGCGGGGTCTGATGCCGCCCCGTGCTGGCCCGGGCCAGCATGGGGCCCCTAGGCGGGCTTCCCCGGGCCGGCGGGGCCAAGGAAACGGGGAGAAAGGGGATAACCCGGGGAGGAAGCCCTCCCCGAGGGAAGGGAATAGCTTACTTCTTGACCTTTTCCTTGAGGGCCTTACCCGGCTTGAAGGCAGGGTACTGGGTGGCGGGGATCTTGATCTTCTCCTTGGTGCCGGGCTTCACGCCGGTGCGGGCCTTGCGCTTGCGCACCTCAAAGGTGCCGAAGCCGGTGAGCTGCACCTTGTTGCCGGCCGCCAGGGCCTCTTCCACCTTGCCCAGGAGGGCGTCCACCGCCGCCTTCACGTCCTTCTTTTTGAGGCTCGTGGCCGCGGCCACCTGGTCCACCAGATCCGCTTTGGTTACCGTCTTCTTTGCTGCCATTCTTCACCTCCTTCCTCTTTTCCCTTCCGGGCGGAATATATCACGGTTGAAGGTCTTCCCGCAATACCCTTGGCCATTTCTATACCTGCGTATAGCTATGTATGATAACGGAAGTATTGACTCTAGCGGTAGCGGGGGGGGAGGAGTTCCCGTACCCGGGCCTCTATCTCCCGGGTGAGGTTTTCCAGCTCCTGGTGGGTGACCTTGGTTTTCCTTGGAACGGGGATGGGCTCCCCGTAGACCACCCGGATGGGGCGGCGGAGCCGGAAGAGCTTTCTCCCCACGGGCCAGGCCTCCTCCGTGCCCACCACCGCCACGGGCACCACCCATGCGCCCGTGCGCAAGGCGATGGCCGCCACCCCGGTTTTGAAAGGCTGGAGCTTCCCGCTGCGGCTCCGGGTGCCCTCGGGGAAGATGCCGAAGGCCATGCCCCTTTCCAGGGCCCGGATGGCGTTTTTCACGGCGGCGAGGTCGCCCGCGCCCCGTTCCACGGGGATGGCGTAGAGGCGGGGAAGAAGCCAGGAAAGGAGGGGGAGCCGGAAGACGTTGGCCCGGGCGAGGAAGCTCACCGGCCGCCCTACCCCTGCCCCGATGGCGATGGGGTCCAGGATGGAGAGGTGGTTGGCCGCCAGGATCACCGGGCCTGCTTTGGGCACCTTTTCCGCACCCTCCACCCGGTAGCCGAAGAGGAGGTGGAGGAGAGCCCGGGCCAGGTACCAGGCGGCCCGGTAGACGGGGTTGGGCTTCGTGGCCTCCACGGCCCCTAGTCTAAGGCGCGCAAGGCGCGGAGGGCCTCCAGGTGGGCCAGCCTCAGGGGTTCGGGGAGGCGGAAGCGGGTGGGAAGGCCCTTGACCAAGGCCAAGGCTTCCTCCAGCCCCACCCGGTGCCCCGGGGAGACGTAGAGGGGTCGGACCCCGGTCCTGCTCCGGTAGGCGTAGCCTATGGGCCTGCCATCCGGGGCGAGGAGGGGTACGGCGCTTCCCGCCTCTTGTGGGAGGGGCCCTTCCAGGCGGCCAAAGAGGAGGCTCTTGGCCACGCCGATGCTGGGCAGCCCCAGGTGGACCCCCAGGTGGCTGGCGATGCCCAGGCCCCTGGGGTGGGCGATGCCCTGCCCGTCCACCAGGAGGGCCTCCGGGGCCTCGGGGAGGGCCTTCAAGGCCTCCAGGTAAGCGGGGGCTTCCCGGAAGGAGAGAAAGCCAGGGATGTAAGGGAAAAGCTCCGCCTCGGGGAGGAGGCCCTTCCCCAGGAACAGGGGTCCTTTTTCCAGGTGATAGAGGACGGCCACGGCCAAAAGGGGCTTCCCCCGCTTGTGGGAGGCGTCCAGGGCGGCGATGCGCCTGACCCCGTCCAGGTTTCCCTCCACCCTCACCTGCCGGGCCAGGGCCTGCTGCAGGGCCACGGCTTCCTCCAGGCCCCGGGGCCTGGGAAAGGGGGGAACCTCCATTAGCTCACCTCTCTCAGCCGTTCCAGCACCTCCTGGTCCGAAGGGTCCACCCCGTAGAGGAGGGCCAGGTAGTAGGTGGTCCAGGCTAGACGGTACCAGAGGGCCATGGCCTGGGCGAGGCGGCTCCCCTCCGGGGCGGGCACCTCGGCCATGGCGTCCACCCGGGTCTCCAGGATCTCCTTGGCCAGGGAGGCCGCCTCCCCTCCTCCCAGGAGGACCGCCGCCAGGGGGTCCCCCTGCTCGTGGCGGGCCTCGAGGCCCGTGAGGAAGAACTCCAGGGCGCTATGAGGCGGGGTCAGGGAGAGGCTCTTGCCGATGCGGGCGAAGAGGCTCTGGGCGGCCTCCTCCAGGGGGCGGAAAAAGGGGCTAAAGAAGAGGGGAAGCCTTTCCAGGAGGGTGTAGGCCAGGAACTTGGCGGGGTTTTCCTCCAGGGGCACCTCGGGGGCGAGGCGGCGCCGTTCCTGGAGCAAGGCCCCGTCCACCTCCTTGAGGGCCTCCTCCTGCCCCGTGGCCAGAAGGAGGAAGCGCAGGTAGCGGTAGGGGCTTAAGGGGCTTGGGGGGAGGTAGACCTCCACCCCTTCCCGGAAGCCCACCCGCACCACCTTGGCCCTTCCCGTCTCCGCCAAAAGGCCCATGGCCGCCGCCTCCCCCAGGTCGTACCCTCCTTCCAAGAGGAAGAGGGTCCCTTCCTCCCCCCATTCCGGGAGGGAGAGGAGCCGGGCGGCGAACCACCCTTCCCCGTAGGCCAAGACCCCGTGGGGGCCGGGGTAAGGGGCGGGGGGCACGGGGCCCGTGCCCACCAGGTCCCGTAGCTCCAAGGCCAGGCCCCTGCGGTCCACCAGGTAGGTTTCCTCGCGGTCCAGGTCGCGCATACTCCTTATGCTAACTCCCGTGCGGTTCTGCGCTCCCAAACCCGTGGCCCGCATCTGGGGAGGAAGCGGCCTGGGCTTCGGCCCGGGGATCGGGGAGGTGTGGCTCTGCGAGGAGCCGCTATTGGTGAAGCTCTTGGACCCGGCGGAATGGCTTTCCGTACAGGTCCACCCGCCCCATGAGTACGCCCTAAGGCGGGAGGGGAAACCGGGGAAGTACGAGGCCTGGTACGTCCTCTCCCCGGGGGAGATCGTCTACGGCCTAGAGAGGCCCTTGAGCCGGGAGGAGGCGCGCAGGCGGGCGGAGGAGGGCCGCCTCGAGGAGGTCCTCCGGCGGGTGCGGGTGGTCCCGGGCCAGGTGGTCTACCTGCCCGCCGGCACCATCCACGCCCTGGGTCCGGGCACCCGGGTCTACGAGGTCCAGACCCCCTCGGACCTCACCTACCGCCTCTACGACTACGGCAGGCCCCGGGAGCTCCACCTGGAGAAGGCCCTGGGGGTGGCCCTCCTGGAGCCCACCCCCCTTCCCCAGGTCCGTCCCGAGCCGCTATGGGGAGGGGAGAGGCTACTGGCCACGCCCCATTTCCACCTCTACCGCTACCCCTTGAGGGGGCGGCTTGCCCTGAGGCCGGAGGCCCCCTTGGTTCTCACCCTCCTCGAGGGGGAGGCCCGCCTGGGGGAGGAGGTTCTGCGGCCCTTCGCCACCCTTCTCCTGGAGGCCGGGGAGGAGGCCCTCTTGGAAGGGGAAGGGCTTCTCCTGGGGGCTAGCCCGAAAGGCGCCTGAGGAGGGCCTCCACCCCGGGGGAAGGCCTTTCCCTAAGCTCCTCCCAGAGCCTCTTCCGGTAGCGCTCCAGGTGGGCTTGGGCCCGGGCCCTCTGCCCCCGGGCCAGGCACCCCTCCACCAGGAGGAGGAGGGCCTCCTCGTCCAGGGGGTCCAACTCCAGGAGGCGCTCCAGGTAGCGGGGCTCCCGCCCCTTGAGGAAGAGGGCCCGCACCCGGTGGAAGACCTCCTCCCGCTTCCGGTCCAGGAGGGGATGGTCCAGGCCGGGGAAGAGGGGCTCTTGGTAAAGGGCATAGACCCTTTCCGCATCCTCTTTCGCTAGGGCCTCCTCCAGGGCGTAGAGGTCGCACTCCACCCCCTTTAGGCCCTCCTCCAGGAGGTAGGTGGGCACCCCCCAGGGCTCCAGGAGTTTCTTGAGCCGGGCAAGCCACACGTAGAGGTTGTTGAGGGCGGCCTCCTCGGAAAGGTCCGGCCAGAGGGCGAAGGCGATCTCCTCCCGGGGAAGGCCCAGGAGAAGGAGGGCCAGGACCTCCCGGGCCCTGCCCTTCGGGACCACCTCCCCCAGGGGGGTTTCCACCCGGTAGCGGCCCAGCACCCAGGCCTTGAGGGGCGGGATCTCCGGAAGCCTCAGGAGGATGGCCTCCTTCCAGCCGCTTTGGAGTACCTCCAGGAGGGGGTAGGCCCGGGCCAGTTCCGGCCGCTTCCTAGGGAGGAGCCCTAGGGGCACGAGGCCCACCAGGACCCTCTCTTTGGCGTCCGTGAGGGAGAGGAGGGCCTTTAGGTCCTCCTCTTGCCGCAACAGGCGGTAGCGGGCGGCGTGCCAAAGGAGGCGCTCCTCCCGCTCCTTTGGGCGCGGGGGGAGGAGGGCCGGGTCTTCCCGGAGGAGGGCCCGGGCGAGGGAGGGGAAGAAGCCCGTGAGCCCCTCAAGGAGGCCCGGGTCCCGGCGGAGTTGGGAGAGGAGGGCCTTGCCCCGTTCCACCAGGTAGGGGCTTTCCCAGAGCTCCGCCTGGGCCACCAGCCGGGAGAGCCCCTCGGCGTCTTCTTCCAGGTGGGCGAGGAGCATGCGGGCTTCCAGGGAGGCCAGGGGGTGCCCTTGGGCCTCCTGGGCCCTCTGCAGGTAGTCCCGGGCCTTTTCCCGCTCTCCCAAGAGAAGGTAAAGCCGGCCCAGGTCCCGGAGGTGCCCCGCCAGGTTGGCGGGGGCGAGGGGGCCTAGAAGCCCCACCGCCTCCTCCAGGGCGGCGATGCGCCCGAGAAGGCTTCCTTCCCGCTCAAAGCGCAGGAAGGCCAGGTTGACGAGGGGGGCGAGGCGGTAGGGGCTCTCCGGGGGAAGCCGCCTTAGGGCCTCCTCCAGGAAGGCCTCGGCCTCCTCCATCCTCCCCTCCTCGTAGGGGACGCGGGCGGCGTCGTTGAGGAAGCGTCCGGCCAGTTCCCCCTTCACCCGGTCCAGGAGGGAGAGGCCCTTTTCCAGGTGGGCGCGGGCCCCGGCCAGGTCCTCTCCCAGGAGGGGCTCGGCCTTGTAGTAGGCGAGGTGCCCCAGGGCCTGAAGGGCCAAGGCGGGGTCCTCCCCCTGGGCCAAGGGCTCCAGGAGGGCGAACCCCTCCCGCCTCCCCACCTGGAGGAGGGCCTCTCCCAGGCGGAGCCGGGCCCGGGGCCCGCCCCTCCGCAAGAGGGCCTCCCAGGCCACAAGCCTCTCGGCGGGGATAGGGAGGGTGGTGGGCAGCTCCAGAAGGCGGAGGAGCTCCTCCTCGAGCCCCGCCCCGAAGAGGGCCTCGGCCCATACCTCCGGGGGAAGCCTCCCTTCCGCCCGGCGCACCGCTTCTTGCACCTCCTCCCGGAGGACGCTTAGGGCCATCTCCTTGAGGAGGGGATGGAGCCGGTAGCCCGCAGGCACCCTCTGGAGAAGCCCCTTCTGGAAGAGGGTTTCCGTGGCGGGGAGGGCGCAGGAAGGGGGCAGGAGGGGAAGGGCGGCCAGGAGGAGGCCTTCCCGGAACTCCTCTTCCGAGAGGCTTTCCCTCAGGCCCTGGAGGAGGGCCTGGACCTCTGGGGGCTTCCCGGTGAAGGCGGAGAGGAAGAGGGGAAGGGCCCAGCCCCCCGTGGCCCGGTGGGCCTCCCGCCACCCCTCCTGGTCCCGGAAGAGGGCCCGGGCCTCCTCCTCGGTGAAGGCGAGGTCCGGGGCCTGGAGGTGGACCAGCCTGCCCTCGGCCAGGAGCTTGGGGAGCTCGGGGTAAGGGAGTGGCTTGCGGCTCGCCAGGACCAAAAGGCAGGGAAGGGTGCGGAGGAGGGGGGAGAGGGGCTCCCTTCCGGTGAGGTCCTCCAGGACCACCAGGGAGGGCACCTCCCCCAGGGCGGCCACCACAGCTTCCCAGGGGGCCTCCTGGGGAAGGCCCAGGGCCTTGGCCAAGAGGGCCCGGGGCTCTCCCAGGAGGGTGCTCGCCCAGAGGGTGCGAAGGCCGAGCCTGGCGGCGAGCTGCCCGGCCAGGACGCTCTTGCCGAAGCCCGCCGGGGCCTCGAGCCAGACGGCGAAGCCCGGTTCCTCAGGCAGGAGGTCTAGAAGCCTTTTCCTTTCCAGGTAGACCGGGCTTGACCAGGCCAGGGCCATGGGTATTTCCATTTTAAGCGGGGCTGCCCTTGACCAGACCCCCTTCCCGCCCCAAGACTATGGAGTCATGGACCGGCCCTTTTTAGACCTCCCCCCCTGCGGCCCCCTGCGGGGGGTTTTGCGGGTTCCCGGGGACAAGTCCGTCACCCACCGGGGCCTCATGCTCCTGGCCTTGGCCGAGGGGGAGGGAAGGCTCCTTTACCCCTTGAAGGCGGGGGACACCCTCTCCACCGCCCGGGTCCTCAGGGCCCTGGGGGCGGGGATAGAGGAAGAGGGCCCCCACTTCCTCGTGCGGGGACGGGGCCTCCGCCTAAAGGAGCCCGAGGACGTCCTGGACTGCGGCAACGCCGGGACCCTTATGCGCCTCCTTCTGGGCCTTCTCGCCGGACAGGAGGGGCTTTTCGCCGTCCTCACCGGGGACGCCTCCCTGCGCCGGAGGCCCATGGGCAGGGTGGTGGGGCCCCTTCGGGCCATGGGGGCCCAGGTGTGGGGCCGCCAAGGGGGGGACAGGGCCCCCCTGGCGGTGCGGGGGACCCCCCTGCAAGGCCGCCGCTACACCCTCCCCGTCCCCAGCGCCCAGGTCAAAAGCGCCCTCCTCCTCGCGGGCCTTTTCGCCGAAGGGGTGACGGAGGTGGAGGAGCCCGTCCCCACCCGGGACCACACGGAGAGGCTTTTCCGCCACTTCGGGCTTCCCCTTTGGGCGGAGGGGGGCCGCATCCGTACCCATAAGACCGGGCCCTTCCCCGCAAAGGACCTCACCGTGCCCGGGGACTTCTCCTCGGCGGCCTTCTTCTTGGTGGCGGCCCTCCTCACCCCAGGCTCGGAGGTGGTGGTGGAAGGGGTGGGCCTGAACCCCACCCGCACCGGCCTCCTCCAGGTGCTCCGGGAGATGGGGGCGGACCTGGAGTGGCAGGTGCTGGAGGGGGAGGCGGGGGAGCCCGTGGGCTGGATACGGGCCCGGTATAGCCCCCTTAAGGGCGTTTCCGTGGACCCTTCCCTCATCCCCCTCATGGTGGACGAGGTGCCCATCCTGGCCGCCGCCGCCGCCTGGGCGGAAGGGGAGACCCATGTCCCGGGCTTGTCCGAACTCCGGGTGAAGGAGTCCGACCGGGTGGCCGCCATCGCCAGGAACCTCAAGGCCCTCGGGGTGGAGGTGGAGGAGGGTCCGGACTGGCTAAGGATCCGGGGCGGGGGGGTGCGGCCCGGGGAGGTGGAGCCCTTCCACGACCACCGCATCGCCATGGCCTTCGCCGTGGCCGGCCTGCCCGTGGGGGTCCGGATCTGGGAGCCGGACTGGGCCGAGATCTCCTACCCCGGCTTTTTCCAAGACCTGAAGGGGCTATGCGCGGCATCGTGACCATAGACGGGCCTGCGGCCTCGGGGAAAAGCTCCGTGGCCCGGCGGGTGGCGGAGGCCCTGGGGGTGCCCTACCTCTCCAGCGGCCTCCTCTACCGGGCGGCGGCCTACCTGGCCCTGCGGGCGGGGGTGGACCCCGGGGACGAGGCGGGGCTCCTGAGGCTTCTGCAGCGGTTCCGTGTGCGCCTGGTCCCGGGGAGGGAGAACCGGGTCCTGGCCGACGGGGAGGACCTCACGCCAAGCCTCCACACCCTCGAGGTGGACCGCATCGTCTCGGAGGTGGCCCGGCTTCCCGGGGTACGGGCCTGGGTGAACGAGAGGCTCAAGGAGGTGCCCCCGCCCTTTGTGGCCGAGGGCCGGGACATGGGCACGGCGGTCTTTCCCCAAGCCCCCCACAAGTTCTACCTCACCGCCCGGCCGGAGGTGCGGGCAAAGAGGCGGGCAAAGGAGCGGCCCCAGGCCTACGAGGCCATCCTTCAGGACCTCCTGGAAAGGGACCAGAAGGACCGGGCCCAAAGCGTCCCCGCCCCCGACGCCCTTCTCCTGGACACCAGCGACCTCACCCTGGAGGAGGTGGTGGCCTGGGTGCTGGAGCGTGTCAAGGACTAGCCATGGTCCCGGGGGCCAAGGAAAGACCCGTCCAGGAGTTCTTGAACCTGGTCCTCTACCGCCCCCTGGCCCACCTGGTGGTGCGCCTCCTGCTCCCCACCCCCCTCAAGCCCCACCACCTGGTCCTCTGCCATACCTTCTTAGTCCTCCTCGCCGCCTGGCTTCTCCTTAAGGGAGAGGATCTGCTTGCGGGCCTCCTTCTCCAGGTCAAGACCGTGCTGGACAACGCCGATGGGCAGCTGGCCCGCCTGCGCCAAGAGACCACGGAGCTCGGGCGGTACTTGGACACCGAGCTGGACTTCCTGGGGAACCTGGCCCTCTTCCTGGCCCTGGGCCTCCGCACGGGGGAGGTAGGGTGGGCCCTCCTCGCCTTTTTGGTCTTCACCCTGGTCCAGTCCTACGACTTTAACCTGGAAAGGCTCTACCGGAGGGCCTGGGACCTCCCGGATTCCCAGGAGGTCCGGGACCCCGAGACCCCCCTCCTGCGCCTCCTCCGGGGGGCTTACCGCCTCCTCTTCCTGCCCCAGGACCGGGGCATCGCCGCCTTGGAGGAGTTCTTGGTGAGGCGGCTTGGCCTCGCCCCCCGCCGCTTCTGGGACGAGTGGGCCTTGAGCGGGGTGGTGAACCTGGGCCTCACCACCCAGCTCTTCTTCCTGGGGGTGTTCCTCGCCTTCCACCAGCCTGGGGCCTACCTTACCTTTGTCCTCCTCCAGGGCGTGTATCTTGGGCTTTGGTACCTATGGAGGGTCGTCCGCAGTATCCCATCCCCACGGTAGGGGCCCTGGTGGAGAGGAGGGGCCTTGTGCTCCTGGTGCGCACCGCCAAGTGGCGGGGGCTTTGGGGGGTGCCCGGGGGGAAGGTGGAGTGGGGGGAAGGCCTGGAAGAGGCCCTGAGGCGGGAGTTTCGGGAGGAGGTGGGGTTGGAGCTTACCGGAATCCGCTTCGCCATGGTGCAGGAGGCCCGTTTCAGCCCCGAGTTCCACCGGCCCACCCACATGCTTCTCATCAACTACTTCGCCCAGGCCCAAGGGGAGGTGCGTGCCGGCGCCGAGATTCTGGAATGGTCTTGGGTGGAGCCGGAAGCGGGGCTTTCCTTTCCCTTAAACACCTTCACCCGCGTTCTGCTCCAAAGTTACCTGGAGGGAAGATGAGGACCGCCCTGGTCACGGGGAGCGCCAAGGGCATCGGCCGGGCCATCCTCCTGGCCCTGGCCCGGGAAGGGTTTAGCGTGGCCGTCCACTACCGCACCTCCCAGGGCCTGGCCGAGGCCACCCGGAAGGAGGCGGAGGCCCTGGGGGTCAAGGCCATCAAGGTGCGGGCCGACCTGACCCGGGAGGAGGAGGTGGTCCATTTGGTAGAGGAGGTGCGCCACCACCTGGGGGGCATAGGGGTCCTGGTCAACAACGTGGGGGACTACCTCTATAAGCCCATAGAGGAGGTGAGCCTCGAGGAGTGGCGCTCCATTCTGGACACCAACCTCACCGCCACCTTCCTCCTCACCCAGAGGGTCCTTCCCCTCATGGTGGCCCAGGGCTACGGGCGCATCGTCAACCTGGGCTACGCCGGGGCGGGTAACCTCCTCGCCCGGACCCACATCACCCCCTACGTCATCGCCAAGACCGGGGTCATCCTCTACACCAAGGCCATCGCCAAGCGCTTCGCCCAGGCGGGCATCACCGCCAACGTGGTGGCTCCCGGGGTGGCGGAGAACTCCGTCTCCAAACCCCTCCACGAGATTCCCATGGGGAGGCTGGCCCTTCTTGAGGAGATCGCCAAGGCGGTGCTCTTCTTCGTGCGCGAGCCCTACCTCACGGGGCAGGTGCTGGAGGTGGCGGGGGGGTGGAACCTTTAGCCCATCATGATGTGCCCCGCTTCCTACGGAGGGGTGCGGGTAAAGAACCCTTTTGCGTGATACCTTAGCTTCGTGGACGGGAACGCCCCTGAACCCCAGTACTGGGAAAAGATGGGCCTGGTGGCCGAGGTCTTGAAGGCGGTGGAAGGCCCCATCTACATCGCCACCCACGTGGACCCTGACGGGGACGCCATCGGGAGCTCCCTGGGGCTTTATAGGGCCCTCAAGGCCCTGGGCAAGGACGCCCGCTGGGTGGCCGAGCCCCCCCGCTTCCTGCGCTTTTTGCCCAAGGAGGAGGAGTACTCCGACCCCGTGGAGGAGCTTCCCGTGGGGGCCACCCTGGTGGCCCTGGACAGCGCCGAGCCCTCGAGGGTGGTGGGGGTCCCCGTGGAGGGCTTCGTCATCAACATTGACCACCACGGCACCAACCCCCGCTTCGGCCACCTCCACGTGGTGGACCCCTCCAAGGCGGCCACCGCCCAGATGGTGAAGGACCTCATAGACCTCTTGGGTGTGGAGTGGACGGCGGAGATCGCCACCCCCGTCCTCACGGGCATCCTCACCGACACCGGCAACTTCCGCTTTGCCAACACCACCCCCGAGGTCCTCCGGGTGGCGGCGGAGCTTGTGGGCTACGGGGTGAAGCTCGCCGAGCTCACCGACCGCCTGCAGTTCCGCCCCCCCTCCTACTTCCGCCTCATGGGCCAGGTGCTCTCCACGGTGGCCTTCCACTTTGGCGGGCTTCTGGTCACCGCCCACCTCCCCGAGGACGCCAAGCGGGAAGAGGAGGACTCCGACGACTTCGTGGGCCTCATCCGCTACGTAGAGGGGAGCGTGGTCTCGGTCTTCCTGCGCAGGCGGGAGGAGGGGGTGAAGGTTTCCATCCGCTCCCGGGGCGGGGTCTCGGCCCAGAACATCGCCTTAAAGCTCGGGGGCGGGGGGCACGTCCCCGCCGCCGGCGCCACCCTGCAGGGGGTGGACCTGGACCGGGCCTACGAGCTGGTCCTCGAGGCCGTCCGGGAGGAGCTCAAGCGGGCGGGGTACCTCTAGGGGGGTCCCAGAGGAGAGGGGGGTGGGGGAGGAGGAGGGGGGCCACCTCCTCCCCCGGCTCCAAGAGGAGGCGGTGGCGGTAGTGGCTCCCCCGGGGTTCCCGGTACACCTCCAGGTTTCCCGTTTCTTCCACCAGCCACACCTCCGGGATGCCTCCCTGGGCGTAGAGGGGTAGCTTCACGTGGAGGTCCACCTCCCGGGTGGAGAAGCTGACCTCCACCACCAGGAGGGCGTCTTGGGGTTCGGGGAGCCTGGCCCGGTAGAAGTCGTCCCGGGGTTTGAGCAAGGCCAGGTCCGGCTGAGGAAGGGAGTGGGGGGAGAGGCGCAAGGGGTTTTGCACGTAGACCAGGGCCCGGTCCCCGTAAAGCCTTTCCAGTTGCTTGGCCAAGTAGGTCACCAGGCTGGCGTGTCCGCTGCCGATGGGGGCCATCTCGTAGACCTCGCCGTCCAGAAGCTCCAAGCGGAGCCCCTCTGGGGCCTTCTCCAGGATGGCCTGGAACTCCTCGAGGCTCAGGCGGTGGCGGATCATCTTCCCATTTTAGGCCCCGTACTTGAGGAGCTTCCCCCCGTGGGCGAGGAGAAGGGGCATGAGCTCCATCCCCCGCAGGTGGCCGAGGCTGCCCTTTAGGGCCTCCCCTTCCGTGAAGCGCCTCGCCTCGTCCGCCCGCAGATAGGGGGCCTTCAGGAGGAGGGGAACGGGGTGCCAGGAGTGGGCCTTGAGGAGGGCGGGGGTGGAGTGGTCCCCGGTGAGGGCCAAAACGTTCGGGGCCTAGCTTCAGGATCTCGGGGAGGAGGGCGTCAAAGAGCTCAATCTTCTCCACCTTGCCCCAGAAGTTCCCGTCCTCCCCCATGGCGTCCGTCTTCTTCACGTGGAAGTAGAAGAAGTCGTACCGGTCCCAGTGCTCCTTGAGGGCCTTGAGCTTTCCCTCCAGGACGTCCCCTTCTCCCTCCACGGGGAGGACCTCCATGCCCACCAAGGCGGCGAGTCCCTTGTACATGGGGTAGCTGGCGATGGCGGCGGGGGTGAGCTTGTAGACCTCCTGCATCCGGGGGAAGCTTGGCTTCTTGGAGGCCCCCCGGAAGAGGGCCCCGTTCATCCGGGGCTCGTCCTTAAGGACCTCCCGGATCCTCTCCGAGAGCAGGTTGACGAGCCGGGCCGTCTTCTCCGAGGCCTCGTCCAGGGCCTTGGCCTGTAGGGGCGGGAGGCCCGCCTTCTGGGGGTCGGTGTCCGTGACCCCATCGGCAAGCCCCTCGCCCCTAAGGATCACCAGGAAGCGGTGTTCGCTTTCCGTGTAGAAGTGGACCTCGGCGTCCTCGAGGCGGGGGATGGCCTCCCGGAGCTTGGCCATCACCCTTTGGTTCTCCTCCGTGGAGGGCCTTCCCGCCCTCCGGTCCACCACCTTCCCCTCGGCGTCCAGGGTGGCGAAGTTCCCCCTCAAGGCCACGTCCCCCTCCCGGAAGTCGGCCCCGAGGCCCAAGGCGGAAAGCGCCCCCCGGCCCACCACGTAGCGGAAGGGGTCGTAGCCGAAGAGGGCCAGGTGGCCGGGGCCCGAGCCCGGGGCGAGGCCCGGGTAGACGGGGGTGAGGAGGCCTAAGGCGCTCTCCTCCGCCAGGCGGTCCAGGTTCGGGGTCCTGGCGGCCTCCAGCTCCGTGGGGCCCCCCGGTTCCAAAGGAAGCCCCCCCACGCCGTCCAAGACGATGAGGAGGATCTTGCTCGGGGTCTTCTGGGCGAGCTCCTTGAAGACGGGGAAGAGGTCCATGGGGCCATTTTACTGGGGTAAGATGGGCGGGTATGGCGAAGGAGAAGGGCCTAACCCCCCAGAGCCAGGACTTCAGCGAGTGGTACCTCGAGGTCATCCAAAAGGCTGAGCTCGCCGACTATGGGCCCGTGCGGGGCACCATCGTGGTCCGCCCCTACGGCTACGCCCTCTGGGAGAACATCCAGGGGGTCCTGGACCGCATGTTCAAGGAGACGGGCCACCAGAACGCCTACTTCCCCCTCTTCATCCCCATGGGCTTCCTCAAGAGGGAGGCCGAGCACGTGGAGGGGTTCTCCCCCGAGCTGGCCGTGGTGACCCATGCGGGGGGGGAGGCGCTGGAGGAGCCCTTGGCGGTGCGGCCCACCTCGGAGACGGTCATCGGCTACATGTGGTCCAGGTGGATCAAGAGCTGGCGCGACTTGCCCCAGCTCTTGAACCAGTGGGGGAACGTGGTGCGCTGGGAGATGCGCACCAGGCCCTTCCTCCGCACGAGCGAGTTTTTGTGGCAGGAGGGGCACACCGCCCACGCCACCCGGGAGGAGGCGGAAGAGGAGGTGCGGAGGATGCTTGGCATCTACGCCCGCCTCGCCCGGGAGTACGCCGCCATCCCCGTGATTGAGGGCCTGAAGACCGAGAAGGAGAAGTTCGCCGGGGCCGTCTACACCACCACCATTGAGGCCATGATGAAGGACGGCAAGGCCCTCCAGGCGGGCACCAGCCACTACCTGGGGGAGAACTTCGCCCGGGCCTTTGACATCACCTTCCAGGACAGGGACCTCCAGGTGAAGTATGTGCACACCACCAGCTGGGGCCTCTCCTGGCGCTTCATCGGGGCCATCATCATGACCCACGGGGACGATAAGGGCCTTGTCCTTCCCCCTAGGCTCGCCCCCATCCAGGTGGTCATCGTCCCCATCTACAAGGAGGAAAGCCGCGGGCGGGTTCTGGAGGCCGCCCAAGGTCTCCGCCAGGCCCTTCTGGCCCGAGGCTTAAGGGTTCGCCTGGACGACCGGGACCAGCACACCCCCGGCTACAAGTTCCACGAGTGGGAGCTCAAGGGGGTGCCCTTCCGTGTGGAGCTCGGGCCCAAGGACCTGGAGGGGGGCCAGGCGGTGTTGGCGAGCCGCCTCGGGGGCAAGGAGACCCTGCCCCTCGCCGCCCTCCCCGAGGTCCTGCCCGGGAAGCTTGACGCCTTCCACGAGGAGCTCTACCAAAGGGCCCTGGCCTTCCGGGAGGCCCACACCCGGAAGGTGGACACCTACGAGGAGTTCAAGGAGGCGGTGCAGGAGGGGTTCGCCCTGGCCTTCCACTGCGGGGACAAGGCCTGCGAGCGGCTCATCCAGGAGGAGACCACCGCCACCACCCGGTGCGTCCCCTTTGAGGCCGAATCCGAAGAGGGCTTCTGCGTCCGTTGTGGCGGGCCCTCCGCTTACGGCAAGCGGGTGGTCTTCGCCAAGGCGTACTAAATGCCCCAGGTTCTAGGACGCGGGGTCTACTGGCGCTGGTACGGGGAGGTCCTCCTGGAGGGGGGCGTGACCTTGCGCATGACCGGGGACGTGGCCAAGTGGCTGAGGCCGGGGGAGAGGGTGAGGCTCCGCACCGAGTTCAAGAGGCTCGCCCTCGGCTTCTCGTAGCGGAAGGCGTTCTCCGCCCGGTGCTTCTCCCGGTGCGCGAGAAGCCCCTTCACGCTAAAGGGCCCCTCCACCCCCACCAGGTCCGCTTGTCCGATGAGCCATCCTCCCGTGACGATGCCGAGAGGCCCCCGGTGGCGGGCCCTGCGCTTCCTTATTTCCCAGGTCTTCTTTCCGTCCACGATGAGGCTGGCATAGGGCTCCCGGACGATGAGCCCGAGCTTGGGCCTTTCCACCCCCCTATTGTAGATTGGAGGGCGTGGCGTGCCCGAAGGAAGGGCTAAAGGCGAAAAAGGTCCGGGCCCAAAGGATCTTGGAGGCCCTGGAAAAGACCTACCCGGAAGCCCGCACCGAGCTTAGGCACGAGAACCCCTTCCAGCTCCTGGTGGCCACGGTCCTCTCCGCCCAGGCCACCGATAAGAGCGTGAACCAGGCCACCCCGGCCCTCTTCGCCCGCTTTCCCGACGCCAAGGCCCTGGCGGAGGCCACCCCGGAGGAGGTGGCGCCCTACATCCGGAGGATCGGGCTTTACCGCACCAAGGCGAGGAACCTGGTGGCCCTGGCGAAAAGGCTTGTGGAGGCCCATGGGGGAGAGGTGCCCGAGGACAAGGAGGCCCTGATGCGCCTTCCCGGGGTGGGTTGGAAGACGGCCACCGTGGTCCTGGGGGCGGCCTTTGGCGTGCCCGGGATCGCCGTGGACACCCACGTGGCCCGCCTTGCAAAGAGGCTCTGCCTCTCGGAGGCCAAGGCCCCGGAGAGGATCGGGAAAGACCTGGAGGCCCTCTTCCCCAAGGAGCGGTGGGTCTTCGTCCACCACGCCCTGGTCCTCCACGGGCGGTACGTCTGCCTGGCGAGAAGGCCCCGCTGCCCTTCCTGCGCCCTTGCGCCTTACTGCCCGAGCCGCCAGGCCTAATGCCAGCCCATTTGGGAATTTCTGAGGCCGGCCGGGCGCGGGAGGGAGAAGCTAAAGAAAGGAGACGCTGTGCGCGAACCCTCGCCCGCTTACCGATTGGTCTTGGTCAGCTTCCTCTGGTCCTTCGGGGGAAACCTGGTCTACTTCTTCCTCAACTTCCACCTCGAGGCCCTGGGCTTCTCCCGCCAGGCCATCGGCCTGGCCCAGGCCCTCCTCCTCTTCACCGGGGTGGTCTTCGCCCTGCCCCTGGCCTACCTCATCCCCCGCCTCGGCTACCTGAAAAGCCTCTACCTGGCCTTTTCCCTCGCCGTGGGGAGCGGGCTTCTCCTGGGCCTGGGGCTTTGGGTCTTCCCCTCCCTGGCGGGCTACGGCCTGGCGGGGGCCCTTTTGCAAGGGGCGGCGGCCCCCTTCATGGCCTGGCTGGTGCCCCCCGAAAAGCGCGTGGCCCTCTTCAGCCTGCAAGCGGCCCTCACCACGGCGAGCGGCTTCTTCTCCACCCTCCTTGCGGGCGCTCTTTCCGACTGGGTGGGGGCCCGGTGGGTCCTCCTCTTCGCCCTGCCCTTCTTTCTGCTGGCCCTTCCCCTGGCCCTAGGCCTTCCGGAAGGAAGGGGGCAGGCACCCAGGCTTCGGGGCCGCTTTGGGGTATGGCTCAGGCTCCTTCTGCCCCAGGTGGTCATCGGGTTTGGGGCGGGGCTCGTCATCCCCTTTCTGAACCTGTATCTGAAGGAGAAGTTCGGCCTCTCCTACGGGGCCACGGGCCTGGTCTTCGCCCTCTCCTCCCTGGCCACGGGGGCGGCCATGCTCCTCCAGCCCCTTTTGGTCAGGCGGGTGGGGAGGCTCGGGGCCATCGTGGGGGTGCAGGCCCTTTCCCTGCCCTTTTTGGCCGCCCTGGCCTGGGCTCCTTGGCTTCCCCTGGTCACCCTCGCCCTCCTCGTCCGGGGGGCCCTGATGAACGCCGCCGGGCCGGTTTACGCCGCCTTGGTCATGGACTACCTGGCCGAGGAGGAGCGCCCCGGCTTCTTCCTCCTGGAAAGCGCCCTCTGGAGCCTCCTCTTCGCCTTGGGAAGCGCCCTTTCCGGGGCGGCGCAGGAGGCCTTGGGCCTAAGGGCCTTTGACCTCCTCTTCGGGGCGACCCTCGCCCTCTACGCCCTGGGCATCGCCCTCTGGCCCTGGGCCTTCGGCAAGGGGCGGTCTTCCTAAGGGGAACGCCCATGGCCTAGACTGGGCTCATGCGCACGAACCTCACGGTGGAGGAAGCCCTGGAACTGGTCCTGGCCGAGGCCCAAGGGGAGCCTGCCGTGGAAGAGGTTGCCCTCGAGGAGGCCTACGGCCGGGTGCTGGCGGAGGACCTCGCTTCCAGGGTGGACCACCCCGACCAGGACGACACCGCCATAGACGGCTACGCCTGCCGGGGGGAGGATACCTTGGGCGCTTCCCCGGAAACCCCGGTGCGCCTCCTTGTGGTGGGGGAATCCCCCGCCGGGAAGCCCTTCCCCGGGGAGGTGGGAAGGGGGGAGGCGGTGGCGGTCTACACCGGGGCCCCCATCCCCCGGGGGGCGGACGCCGTGGTGCGGGTGGAGGACACCAGGCGGGAAGGGGACGAGGTGCTCCTCTTCGCCCCCGCCACCCCCAAGGACATCCGCCCCCGGGGGGACGACCTCAGGCGGGGGGAGGTCTACCTGAGGCGGGGAGACCTCCTCACCCCGGGAAGGCTCGGCCTGGCGGCGGCCATGGGCCACCCCCGCCTCAAGGTCTTCCGCAGGCCCCGGGTGGGGATCCTCTCCACCGGGGACGAGGTGGTGGAGCCGAGAGAGCCCCTCCCCTATGGGGGGGTGTACAACTCCAACGCCTATAGCCTTCTCGGCCTGGTCCTCGAGGCGGGCGGGGAACCCGTCCTCCTGGGCAAGGTGCCGGACGACCCGGAGGCGGTGCTGGAAAGGCTTGAGGGCGCAGGACCCCTGGACCTCCTCCTCACCTCGGGGGGCGTGTCCATGGGGGAGTACGACGTGGTGCGCAAGGTCCTGGAGCGGCACGGGGATGTGGTCTTCTGGAAGGTGAAGCAACAGCCCGGGGGGCCTTTGCTTCTCGCCCGCCTTGGGGGGCTTCCCGTCCTCGGCCTTCCCGGAAACCCGGTCTCCAGCATGGTGACCTTCTTCCTCTACGGCAGGCCCTTCCTCTACAAGCTCCTCAAGCGCACCGAACCCCCCTACGGCCGCCTCGAGGCCCGGGCCCTCACCCCCTTCAAGGGGGCCAAGGGGAAGAAGGTCTTCCGCCGGGGGGTGCTCTCCTGGGAAGGGGAGCCCGTGGTGCGCACCACGGGCAACCAGAGCAGCGGGGTGCTCCGCTCCATGGCCTTCGGCAACGCCCTGGTGGTCCTCCCCCCGGACCGGGACGTTCGGGAGGGGGAGGAGGTGGAGGCCATCCCCTTGACTTTCGTGCCCTAGTTCACTAGGCTGGTAAGGTTTACGGGCGCTACCTCCCTTTTCGGGCGCAGGTGGGCCCGGAAAGGCAGAGCATGGAGTTCAAAGACTTTCCCCTGAAGGAAGAGATCAAGGAAGCCCTTTTGAGGCGCGGCATCGCCACCCCCACCCCCATCCAGGCGGCGGCCCTGCCCTTGGCCCTGGAGGGCAAGGACCTCATCGGCCAGGCCCGCACCGGCACGGGCAAGACCCTGGCCTTCGCCCTGCCCATCGCCGAGAGGCTCGCCCCAAGCCGGGAGAGGGGCAGGAAGCCCAGGGCCCTGGTCCTCACCCCCACGCGGGAGCTCGCCCTCCAGGTGGCCTCGGAGCTTTCCGCCGTGGCCCCCCACCTGCGGGTGCTGGCCGTCTACGGGGGCACGGGCTACACCAAGCAAAAGGAGGAGCTCGCCCGGGGGGCGGACGTGGTGGTGGCCACCCCGGGTCGGGCCCTGGACTACCTGAAGCAGGGGGTTCTGGACCTTTCCCAGGTGGAGGTCGCCGTTTTGGACGAGGCGGACGAGATGCTCTCCATGGGGTTTGAGGAGGAGGTGGAGGCCCTCCTCTCCGCCACCCCCCCTTCCCGGCAGACCCTCCTCTTCTCCGCCACCCTGCCTTCCTGGGCCAAGAGGCTCGCCGAGCGCTACATGCGAAGCCCGGTGGTCATCAACGTGGTGCGGGAGGAGGGGGTGACCTACCAGGAGGAGGCCATCCTGGCCCCTTCCGACCGCCTGGGCCTTCTTTCCGACCTCCTCTACGTCAAGGCCCCCAAGCGGGCCATCGTCTTCACCCGGACCAAGGCCGAGACCGAGGAGGTGGCCACAGGGCTTTTCCGCCTGGGCCACGCCGCCCGGGCCATCCACGGGGACCTGTCCCAGAGCGACCGGGAAAAGGTCATGCGGGCCTTCCGCGAGGGGGAGGTGCGGGTCTTGGTGGCCACGGACGTGGCCGCCCGGGGGCTGGACATCCCCGAGGTGGACCTGGTGGTGCACTACCGCTTTCCCGACAAGCCCGAGACCTACCAGCACCGCTCCGGGCGCACGGGCCGCGCAGGCCGAGGGGGAGAGGTGGTCCTCCTTTACGGGCCCAGGGAGCGGCGGGAGCTCGCCGAGCTGGAAAAGGCCGTGGGCCGCACCCTTAAGCGGGTGAACCCGCCCACCCCGGAGGAGGTCCTCGAGGCCAAGTGGCACCACCTTTTGGCCCGGCTCGCCCGGGTGCCGGAGAAGGACTACCGGCTCTACCAGGACTTCGCGGGCCGCCTCTTCGCCGAGGGCCGGGTGGAGGTGGTGGCGGCCCTCATGGCCCTCCTCCTGGGCGGGGCGCCCAAGGAGAAGAGCCTCCTCACCGGGGAGGAGGGCTGGCGCACCTACAGGGCCACGGGGCCAAGGCTTTCCCTGCCCCGGCTGGTGGCCCTTCTGAAGGAGCAGGGCCTCGAGGTGGGCAAGGTGGCCGAGGCCGAAGGGGGCTTCTATGTGGACCTCCGCCCCGAGGCCCGGCCGGAGGTGGCCGGCCTCCGGCTGGAGCCCGCCAGGAGGGTGGAGGGCCTCTTGGAGACCCCTTCCCGCTCGAGGCGCACCGCCAGGGCGTGATGGCCGGCCCCCATGCCGGCATTGACACCCTCGCCCTACCGGCTCCAGGAAGCCCGCCTAGGAACCTTTTGCCGGGGCCCCCATGCTGGCGTAAGCCAGCGTGGGGTGCGATGAAAGGCCCCGCCTCCCGAAGGCGGGGCCTGGGGTCTTGGTGCGCCCGGAGGGATTCGAACCCCCGGCCTAGGGCTTAGGAAGCCCCCGCTCTATCCTGCTGAGCTACGGGCGCCCACGCCTAAGGGATTCTAGCACTCCCCCAGGCCCAAGGCAACACCCGCTTCCCGGGTATAGTCTTCCCCGGGGGAAGAGGGGCTTTCCATAAGCGCCCCTTTATCCTGTGGGGCCTCGAGGCTACCTTGTGCCCGGCTTCACGGGAGCGTACCCTGGAGGGAACCATGACCGAGACCAAGGACCTCACCGCCCTTTCGGTGAACGCCATCCGCTTTCTGGCCATAGACGCTGTGGAGAAGGCCAAAAGCGGCCACCCCGGCATGCCCATGGCCATGGCCCCCCTGGCCTACCTCCTCTTCCGGGAGGTCCTGCGCCACAACCCCTTAGACCCCACCTGGCCGAACCGGGACCGCTTTATCCTTTCCGCCGGGCACGGCTCCATGCTCCTCTACGCCGTCCTCCACCTCACGGGCTACCACCTTCCCCTGGAGGAGCTTAAAGGCTTCCGCCAGTGGGGCTCCAAGACCCCGGGCCATCCCGAGCGCGGCCACACCCCCGGGGTGGAGGTGACCACGGGGCCCTTGGGCCAGGGCATCTCCACCGCCGTGGGCCTCGCCTTGGCGGAGAGGAAGCTCGCCGCCGAGTTCAACCGCCCCGGGCACACCGTGGTGGACCATTACACCTACGTCCTGGCCTCGGACGGGGACCTGATGGAAGGGGTTTCGGGGGAGGCCAGCTCCCTGGCCGGCCTTTGGGGGCTTTCCAAGCTTATCGTCTTTTGGGACGACAACCGCATCTCCATTGACGGCCCCACCGGCCTGGCCTTCACCGAGGATGTCCTCGGGCGCTACCGGGCTTACGGCTGGCAGACCCTTAGGGTGGAGGATGCCAACGACCTGGACGCCCTCCGCCACGCCATAAAGCTCGCCAAACTGGACGAGCGCCCCACCCTCATCGCCGTCAGGAGCCACATCGGCTTCGGCTCCCCCAAGCAGGACTCCCACAAGGCCCACGGGGAGCCCCTGGGAGGGGAGGCGGTGGAGGCCACCCGCAAGAACCTGGGCTGGCCCTACCCCCCCTTCGTGGTGCCGGAGGAGGTCTACCGCCACATGGACCAGAGGGAGCGGGGAAAGGCCCTGCAGGAGGCCTGGGAAAGGGTCTTGGAAGCCTACGCCCGGGAGTACCCCGAGCTTTACCAAGAGCTTTCCCGCCGCCTCCAAGGCGGGCTTCCTGCCCTACCCGAGGAGCCTCCGGCCTTTGAGAAGCCCCTGGCCACCCGGGCGGCCAGCGGCAAGGCCCTGGACCTCCTGGCCTCCCGCATGCCCGAGCTCTTGGGGGGAAGCGCCGACCTCACCCCCTCCAACAACACCCAGGCCCAGGGGATGGCCGACTTCTCCCGGGAAAACCCCTTGGGCCGCTACCTCCACTTCGGGGTGCGGGAGCACGCCATGGGGGCCATCCTGAACGGCCTGAACCTCCACGGGGGGTATAGGGCCTACGGGGGGACCTTCCTGGTCTTCTCCGACTACATGCGCCCCGCCATCCGCCTCGCCGCTCTCATGGGAACCCCCACGGTCTTCGTCTTCACCCACGACTCCATCGCCTTAGGGGAGGACGGCCCCACCCACCAGCCCGTGGAGCACCTCATGAGCCTTCGGGCCATGCCCAACCTCTGGGTGATCCGGCCCGCCGACGCCTACGAGACCTTCTACGCCTGGCAGGTGGCCTTAAGGCGCAAGGAAGGCCCCACCGCCCTCGTCCTCACCCGCCAGGCGGTGCCCCTCCTCTCCCCGGAGAAGGCCAAGGGGCTTTTGCGGGGAGGCTACGTTCTGGAGGACGCCGAAAAGCCCCAAGGGGTTCTGGTAGCCACGGGGAGCGAGGTGCATCTCGCCCTGAAGGCCAGGGCCCTCCTCCAGGAGAAGGGGGTGGGGGTGCGGGTGGTGAGCCTGCCCTCCTTTGAGCTCTTCGCCGCCCAGCCCGAGGCCTACCGCCAAGAGGTCCTGCCCCCTGGGCTTCCCGTGGTGGCGGTGGAGGCGGGGGCCAGTTTGGGCTGGGAACGGTACGCCCACAAGGTGGTGGGCCTGGACCGCTTCGGGGCCAGCGCCCCCTACCCCGAGGTCTACGAGAAGCTCGGCTTCACCCCGGAGCGGGTGGCGGAGGCCCTCCTTTCCCTGCTTTAGCCATGCTGGCCACCTTGCGGGAGGTGCTTCCGGAAAAGGGCCGGGCCGTGGGGGCCTTTGACGTGGTGGGTCTGGAGTGGGCCGAGGCTGTCTTGGAGGGGGCCGAGACCCTGGGCCTCCCCGTGGTCCTCAGCGTGGCCCCCCACCTGGGAGGGCCTCCCCTGCCTGCCCTTGCCCCGGGCCTTAGGTTCCTGGCGGAAAATGCCCGGGTGCCCGTGGCCCTGCACCTGGATCACGGGGAGAGCCTTTCCCAGGTGGCCGAGGCCTTGCGGCTGGGCTTCACCAGCGTGATGCTGGACGGAAGCCACCTGCCCCTGGAGGAGAACATCCGAAAGACCCGCCTGGCGGTGGAGGTGGCCCGGGCCTTCGGGGCCACGGTGGAGGGGGAGGTGGGGGCGGTGCCTGGGGGGTATGGGGGTGAGGTGGACCTGGGCCCCGTGGCCTACACCGACCCCCTGGAGGCCCGGCGCTTCCTGGAGGAAACCGGCGTGGACGCCTTGGCGGTGAGCATCGGCACCCGCCACGGCCTGCACAAGGGTCCGGTCCGCCTCCACCTGGCCCTCTTGGAGGAGCTCTCCCGCCTTCCCGTCCCCTTGGTCCTCCACGGGGCCTCGGGGCTTTCCCCGGAGGACTACCGGGCGGTGGTGGACCGGGGGATTCGGAAGATCAACCTCTACGCCGACCTGGCCCTTAAGGCCGCCGGCGCCCTCAAGGAGGGGGAAGGGGAGGACTACCTCGCCCTGGTGGCGGGGATGAAGGAGGCCCTTAGGGGGCTTGCAGAGGCCCGCATGCGGCTATGGTGGGGTTGAAGGCCCTGCTCTTTGACCTGGACGGCACCCTGGCGGAGACGGAGGAGCTCCACCGGGAGGCCTTCAACCGGGCCTTCGCCGAGGCGGGGCTTCCCTTCCGCTGGGACCGCGCCCTCTACGGGGAGCTTCTCTGGACCGCGGGCGGCCGGGAGCGCATCGCCACCTTCTTGGGCCGGTGCGGGGACTGCCCCAGGCTTTCCCCCGGGGCCCTCGCCCGGCTCCACGCCAGGAAGAATGCGCTCTACCACGCCCTTTTGCGGGAGGAGGGGGTGGCCTTGAGGCCGGGGGTGGCGAGGCTTCTGCGAGAGGCTAGGGAGGCCGGGATGGCCTTGGTCCTGGCCACCACCACCAGCCCGGAGAACGTGAAGCCTTTTCTGGAAAGGGCGGGGCTGGAGGGGGTCTTTGACCTGGTGCTTTCGGGGGATGCGGTGCCCGAGAAGAAGCCCCATCCGGCCATCTACCTCCTGGCCCGGGAGGCCTTGGGCCTGGGACCGGGGGAGGGGGTGGTGGTGGAGGATTCCCGCAACGGCCTCTTGGCGGCCTGGAAGGCGGGGCTTCCCGCCTTGGTGACCCCGGGCCTCTACACCTTGGGCCAGGACTTCTCCGAGGCCCAGGCGGTGTTGAGCCACCTGGGGGATGAGGGGAACCCCGGGCTTGTCCTCCGGGGTCCCAGGAAGGGGGAGAGGGTGGTGGTGGACCTGGGTTATTTGGAGGAGGTGCGGAGATGGTGGAGCACCTGATCGTCTTCAACGCGGAAGCCTCCCGGGAGGAGGTGTTGCGCATGGCCGAGGAGGCCAAGGAGGTTCTGCTTCGCATTCCCGGAGTGGTGGGGCTTCGCTTTGGGGAGGCCCTTTTGCCGGGGGCTCGTTACCGCTACTTCATCTCCGTTCTTTTTTCCGGGCCCGAGGTGGTGGAGCGCTACCGGGACCACCCCCTGCACGTGGCCTTCGCCGACCAGGTCTTCCGCCCCCTGGCCAAGGACCGCCTCACCACCGATTACCGGGTGCTTCTGGAGGTGCCCCCGTGCGGGAGCTAGCCCACCGGGAGGCCGAGGCCAGGGCCGTCCGGGTGCTGGTGGACGGGGTGGGGGAGGGCCTGGTCCTCCTCGGGGAAGGGGGGTACTACGCCCTCTACTACTTCTTCTCCCTCTACGGCCGGAAGGCACCCGACCCCGAGGAGACCCCCGACTGGGTGGAGGGCCCCCGGGAAGCGCCGGAGGGCTTCCGCTCCCCCTATGACCAGGCCCGCTGGCTAGAGGAACACGGCTACACCCTTTTCATCAACGAGTCCAAGTAGGAGGTGGAGTGTGGAGTACGACGAGCTTCCCTACGCGAAGGCCAAGGCCATGGCGGTGAAGGTGCTGGAGGACGGGTACGGGGATGCGGTGGTCCTAAGGGACGAACGGGGCCTTTACGTCCTCTACTACTTCTACGGGTTCCAGGCCCCGCCGCCCACCGCCCTGCCCCACTGGATGGAGGGCCCCAAGGCCTCCTTGGAGGAGGTGCGCTCCCCTTACGAGGCGAAGCGCTTTTTGGAAGAGCACGGGGAGCCCGACTACCTCAACGACGTAGACTAAGGGGGTGAAGCGGGACGCCTTCCGCATCCTCCAGAGCACCGAGACCGCCATCTACCTCTTTGCGGGCTTCCTCATCGCCGCCGGGGCGGCGGTGCTTCTCCTCACCTCCTTGGTGGAGGGAGCCCACCACCTCCTGCAGGGGGATTACGGGGAGGTGGCCTTGCAGCTTCTGGACCGGGTGCTTTTGGCCTTGATGCTGGCGGAGATTCTCTACACCCTGTTGCGCTTCGCCCGGGAGGGGACCCTCGAGGCCGCCCCCTTCCTCATCATCGGCATCATCGCCGCTATAAGGCGGGTCCTGGTCCTCACCGCCGAGGCGGTGGAGAAGTTTGACCTGGCGGACCCCGCCTTCCTGGCGGTGCTGGCGGAGCTCGGGCTTCTTTCCCTCATGGTGGTGGCCTTCGCCCTGGCCATCCGCCTGGTCAGGTCCGGAGGAGGGCAATGAGGGCTTGGGCCGCCGGGTTGGCCACCCGCTTGGGGTGGACCAGCCAGAAGTAGCGGCGGATCTCCCCCACAGGGGGGGCCAGGCGCAGGGCCTTGAGGTTGCCCACCTTCAGGTTGGGCTGGACCACCACCCGGCTCACGATGCCCACCCCGGCCCCCGCCAGCACCAGGCGCTTGGTGACCTCGTTGTTGTCGGTGTAGAAGGTGGGGCTAAGCTCCAGGCTGGCCTGTTCAAAGGCCCTTTCCAGGGCCCGCCAGGTCATGGAGCCCGGCTTGCGCACCACCAGGGTTTCCCTCTGGAGCCACTCGGGGGGCACCTCCTCCCGGCCGGCCCAGGGGTGGTCCGGGGGGACGATGAGCACCAGCTCGTCCTCGTAGAAGAGGTGGCGCTCGTACCCCTCCCAGCGCTCCACCCCCTCCACGATGGCGAACTCCAGCTCCCCCATGAGCAGGCGCTCCGCCAGGCGCTCGGAGCTTCCGCTTTCCAGGTGGACCCGCACCCCGGGGTGGGCCTCGTGAAACTTCTTCAGGAAGATGGGGACCACGTAGGTGGCCATGGTGGTGGAGGCCCCCAGGGTGATCTCCCCCATCTCCAGCCGGCCCATGGCTTGGGAGACCCGCTGGAACTCCTCCAGGGCCTGCACCACCCGCCGGGCCTCGGGGAGGAGGGCTTCCCCTACCCGGGTGAGGGCCAGGTGCCGCCCCTGCCGTTCAAAGAGGGGGTGGCCCACCTGTTCCTCCAGGGTCCGCAGGTACTGGCTCACCGCCGGCTGGGTGATGCCCAGGGCCAAGGCGGCCCGGCCCACCCCCCCTTCCTCCACCACGGTGACGAACACCCTTAAGGCGGCGGGGTTGGGAAGCTTAGCGTTCCTAGATATGAGCATGGGCTTATGTTATTAGCAAAAACATATGATTGCAATAATAAATCGCCCCCCCTAAGGTAAGCCCATGGCTATGCCTACCCGCAACCTGGGCCTGGACCTCATGCGGGCCACCGAGGCCGCCGCCTTGGCCTCGGCCCGCTTCGTGGGCCGGGGGGACAAGGAAGGGGGGGACCGGGCGGCGGTGGAGGCCATGCGCCTCCTCCTGAACAGCCTGGATTTCCGCGGCCGGGTGGTCATCGGCGAGGGGGAGAAGGACCAGGCCCCCATGCTCTACAACGGGGAGGTCTTAGGCCAAGGGGACGGCCCCCTTTGGGACCTGGCCGTGGACCCCGTGGAGGGGACGCGGCTTCTCGCCCTGGGGCGCTACGGGGCCATCAGCGTCATCGCCGCCGCCCCCGAGGGCGCCCTCTTCAACCCCGGCCCCGGCTTCTACGCCGCCAAGCTGGTGGTGGGCCCGGAGGCCCGGGAGGCCGTGGACCTCAGGGCCTCGGTGGCCGAGAACCTCAAGGAGGTCGCCCGGGCCCTCAAGAAAGAGGTGCGGGAGCTTACGGTCTTCGTCCTGGACAAGCCCCGGCACGCCCGGCTCATAGAGGAGATCCGCCTGGCGGGGGCCCGCATCAGCCTGCAGACCGACGGGGACGTGGCCGGGGCCTTGGCCGCCGTGTTGCCGGACACGGGCATAGACGTCCTCATGGGCACCGGGGGCACCCCGGAGGGGGTGATCGCCGCCGTGGCGGTCAAGGCCCTGGGAGGCGGCATGCAGATGCGCCTGGACCCCCAGAGCGAGGAGGAGCGCTGGAACCTGGTCCATGCGGGATACGATCTGGAAAAGATTTATACCCTGGAGGAGCTCTGCCAGGCCGAGGACACCCACTTCGCCGCCACCGGCATCACCGATGGGCCCTTCCTCAAAGGGGTGCGCTACGGGGAAAGGCAGGCCTGGACGGAGAGCCTGGTCATCCGCGGGGCCACCCGCACCCTTCGCAAGGTGGAGGCCTGGCATCGGCTTGAGAAGCTTCGGGGCATCAGCCCCGTGGCCTACTGAGGAGGTGTGAGTATGGCAACCCAGTACGCAGGAAAAGGCAGGTACAGCAAGGCGGGGGTCTTGGAGTACAAGGAGATGGGCTACTACGATCCCGATTACGAACCCAAGGACACCGACACCATCGCCCTTTTCCGCATCACCCCCCAGCCCGGGGTGGAGCCCGAGGAGGCGGCGGCGGCGGTGGCCGGGGAGTCTTCCACCGCCACCTGGACCGTGGTCTGGACGGACCGCCTCACCTACCTGGACCGCTACCGGGCCAAGGCCTTCCGGGTGGAGCCGGTGCCGGGGAACCCCGAGCAGTACTTCGCCTGGATTGCCTACGACCTCGCTCTCTTTGAAGAGGGCTCCATCGCCAACATGACCTCCAGCATCATCGGCAACGTCTTCGGCTTCAAGGCTTTGAGGGCCTTGCGCCTGGAGGACTTGCGGATCCCCGTGGCCTACCTCAAGACCTTCAAGGGGGCTCCCCACGGCATCCCCGTGGAGCGGGACATGCTGAACAAGTACGGCCGCCCCCTCTTGGGGGCCACGGTGAAGCCCAAGCTGGGGCTTTCTGGCCGGAACTACGGGCGGGTGGTCTACGAGGCCTTGGCGGGAGGGTTGGACTTCACCAAGGACGACGAGAACATCAACTCCCAGCCCTTCATGCGCTGGCGGGACCGCTTCCTCTACGCCCAGGAGGCGGTGATGAAGGCCGAGGAGGCCACGGGGGAGCGCAAGGGCCACTACATGAACGTCACCGCCGCCACCATGGAGGACGTGTACGAGCGGCTGGAATTCGCCAAGGAGATCGGCTCCATCATCGTCATGGTGGACCTCACCATGGGCTACACCGCCTTGCAGTCCGTGTCCAACTGGTGCCACAAAAACGGCATGATCCTCCACCTCCACCGCGCCAGCCACGCCACCTTCACCCGGCAGAAGAACCACGGCATCAACTTCCGGGTGCTGGCCAAGTGGATGCGCATGCTGGGGGTGGACCACATCCACGCCGGCACCGCCGTGGGCAAGCTGGAGGGGGACCCCAACCTGGTGCGGGGCTACTACGACATCCTGCGGGAGCAGTACGTGAAGGCGGACCCGGTGAAGGGCATCTACTTTGACCAGGACTGGGCCTACCTGCCGGCGGTGATGCCCGTGGCCTCCGGGGGGATCCACGCCGGGCAGATGCACCTGCTCCTTTCCCTCTTCGGGGACGACGTGGTGTTGCAGTTCGGGGGCGGCACCATCGGCCACCCCATGGGCATCCAGGCGGGGGCCACCGCCAACCGGGTAGCCCTCGAGGCCATGGTCAAGGCCAGGAACGAGGGCCGGGACATCCTGGCCGAGGGGCCGGAGATTCTGAAGAAGGCGGCCCAGCACTCCCCCGCCCTGGCCGCCGCTTTGGAGACCTGGGGGAGCGTCACCTTTGACTTCGCCTCCACCGACACCCCCGATGTCCTGCCCACCCCGAGCTAAAGGAGGTAAGCCATGAGGATCACCCAAGGGACCTTTTCCTACCTGCCGGACCTCACCGACGAGGAGATTGAGGCCCAGATCCGCTACATCATCCAGAACGGCTGGGCGGTTTCCATTGAGTACACCGACAACCCCAGCCCCTACAACGTCTACTGGCACATGTGGGGCCTGCCCATGTTTGACCTGGAGGACCCCGCCCCGGCCATGTACGAGTTCCGGAAGTGCCGGGAAGCCTTTCCCAACCACTACATCAAGGTGAACGGCTACGACCCTTCCCCCATGTGGCAGGCCCAGCGGGTTTCCTTCATCGCCCACAGGCCCAAGGAGGAGCCCGGCTTCCGCCTCCACCGCACCCTCTACAGCGACGGGAGGCGGCTTAAGTACACCCTCGAGGCCTACGCCACCCAGAGGCCGGCGGGGGAGCGGTACCGGGAGGAGTAGGGAGGGGGGCCGGGGTTACCCGGCCTCCCCGGGAGGAACGCCATGGAAGACGCCCATCAAGGCCTGGCGGTGGTGAAAAGCCCCGAGATAGAGGCCGTCCTGGAGCAGCTGGACCGGGAGCTGGTGGGCCTTAAGCCCGTTAAGCGGCGCATCCGGGAGATCGCCGCCTACCTCTCCGTGGACCGCCTGCGCCGGGAGCTGGGGCTTACCGCCGACCGGCCCACCCTGCACATGGCCTTCGTGGGCCCCCCGGGCACCGGGAAGACCACCGTGGCCCTGCGCATGGCCACCATCCTCCACAAGCTGGGCTATATCCGCCGGGACCACCTGGTGGTGGCCAGCCGCGACGACCTGGTGGGCCAGTACATCGGCCACACCGCCCCCAAGACCAAGGAGGTGCTGAAGCGGGCCATGGGGGGGGTTCTCTTCATTGACGAGGCCTACAGCCTCTACCGGGCGGAGAACGAGCGGGACTACGGCCAGGAAACCCTGGAGATCCTCCTCCAGGTCATGGAGAACCAGCGGGAGGACCTGGTGGTGATCCTGGCGGGTTACAAGGACCGCATGGAGGAGTTCTTCGCCTTAAACCCCGGCATGCGCTCCCGCATCGCCCACCACATAGAGTTCCCCCCCTACGCCTTGGAGGAGCTTTTCCTCATCGGTAGGATGATGCTGGAGCGCCAGGGGTACCGCTTCAGCCCGGAGGCGGAGGAGGCCTTCAGGGAGTATTTGGAGAGGCGGATGCGCCTGCCCAACTTCGCCTACGCCCGGAGCGTCCGCAACGCCCTGGACCGCTTCAAGCTCCGCCAGGCCTACCGCCTTTACCAGAAGGCGGGGCCCGTGACCCCCGAGGAGCTCATGAGGATAGAAGCGGAGGATATCTACCAAAGTTCGGTCTTCCAGGGAAAGGAGGAGGAGCATGCCCCATAGACCCTTCATGTTGGGCATCGCCGGCGACTCGGGGGCGGGGAAGACCACCCTCTCCTCGGGGATCGCCCGCCTTTTGGGGGTGGAGCGGACCACGGGGATCTGCGTGGACGACTACCACAAGTACGACCGGAAGCAGCGCAAGGAGCTGGGCATCACCCCCTTGAACCCCGAGTGCAACTACATGGACATCATGGAGCAGCACGTGCGGCTTCTGGCCGAGGGGGAGCCCATCTTGAAGCCCGTGTACAACCACTCCACCGGCACCTTTGACCCTCCCGTCTACGTGCCGGCTCCCAGGGCGGTGGAGGAGGGGGGGAGGCTCATCCCCCGGGTGGTCATCCTGGAGGGGCTTCTCACCCTCTACTCCCCGGCCCTGCGGGGGCGCTACCACCTCACCGTCTACCTGGACCCCGAGGAGGAGCTGAGGCGGGAGTGGAAGGTGAAGCGGGATGTGGCCAAGCGGGGCTACACCCCGGAGGAGGTCCTGGCCGATATAGAGCGGCGCATGCCCGATTCCAAGGCCTTCATCTGGCCGCAGAAGGAGCATGCGGACATCGTGGTGCGCTTCTACCGCCCCTTGGGCTACGAGCCGGAAAACCCCAGCACCCTGAACGTGCGCATCACCCTCAAACACACCCTGCCCCGTCTGGACCTCTCCGAGGTCCTCCACTCGGCCTACGAGGACGAGGCCCTGATCCGCCTGGAGACCCGCCGGGAGGCCGACATCCTGGACATCACCGGCAACGTCACCCCGGAGCAGGCCCAGACCTTTGAGCGCATCATCTGGGAGCATCTGGGCCCCCACGCGGAGCACTTTGACCCCAGCCTGGTGGGCACCTTCTGGGACAAGGCGGGGCAGAGCTACCCCCTGGCCCTGACCCAGCTCATCATCGCCTACTACCTGGTTAAGATGCGGGAGCTGGCCATTGAGCGGGGGCACCTGCGGGTGGCCTAGGGGGAGAAGATGCTGAAGTTCGCGCCCTCCATCCTCACGGCGGACCTTGCGCGGCTCAAGGAGGCCATAGAGGAGGCCCAGGCGGCGGGGGTGGACTGGATCCACCTGGACGTGATGGATGGAGTTTTCGTTCCCAACCTCACCTTCGGGCCCATCTTAGTGGAGGCGGTTAGGCGGGTTACCTCCTTGCCCCTGGACGTTCACCTCATGATCGTGCAGCCGGAGCGCTACCTCGAGGACTTCGCCCAGGCGGGGGCGGACCACATCACCGTTCACTTTGAGGCCACCTACCACCCCCACCGGGCGGTGCAGAAGGTCAAGGAGCTGGGCAAAAAGGCGGGGCTCGCCGTCAACCCGGCCACGCCCCTGGAGGCCTTTGAGCCCCTCCTGCCCGAGCTGGACCTGGCCCTTCTCATGAGCGTGAACCCGGGGTTCGGAGGGCAGCGGTACATCCCCACCGCCACCGCCAGGCTCAGGCGCCTCAAGGAGATGCGGGACCGCCTGAACCCGGGATGCCTCATAGAGGTGGATGGGGGCGTGAACCGGGAGACCGTGGCCGAGGTGTACCGGGCGGGGGCCGACGTGGCCGTGGCGGGAAGCGCCCTTTTTAACGGACGCCCGGTGGCGGAAAACCTAAAAGCCCTCAAGGAGGTGGTGTATGCCCTTGGCGGTCGGTAAAGAGGTCTTGGACAAGGCGAGGCGGGAAGGCTACGCGGTGCCCAGCTTCAACACCAACAACCTGGAGATCACCCAGGCCATCCTCGAGGTGGCCGAGGAGCTTAAGGCCCCCGTGTTCATCCAGGTTTCCGACGGGGCCCGGAAGTACGCCGGGATGGAGAACCTGGCCAACCTGGTGAAGGACATGGCCAGCCGGGTCCGGGTGCCGGTGGTCCTCCACCTGGACCACGGGGCGGACTTTGCCATGGTGATGCAGGCCCTCAGGGCGGGCTTCACCAGCGTGATGATCGACGCCAGCCACCATCCCTTTGCGGAGAACGTGCGGGAAACCAAAAAGGTGGTGGAGGCCGCCCACGCCGTGGGGGTGAGCGTGGAGGCCGAGCTCGGCCGCCTCCAAGGCATTGAGGACAACATCCAGGTCTCCGAGGCCGAGGCTTTCCTCACCGACCCCGAGGAGGCGGAGCGCTTCGTGGCGGAGACGGGGATAGACTACCTGGCCATCGCCATCGGCACCAGCCACGGGGCCTACAAGGGTAAGGGGCGGCCCTACATTGACCACAAGCGCCTGCAGGAGATCAGCAAGCGGGTCTCCCTGCCCTTGGTCCTCCACGGGGCCAGCGGGGTGCCCACCTGGCTTAAGGAAAAGCTTCTGGCCACGGGGGCCGAGCTCAAGGAGGCCACGGGCATCCACGACGAGGACATCCGCAAGGCCATCCCCAACGGCATCGCCAAGATCAACATCGATACCGACCTGCGCCTGGCCATGACCCTGGGCATCCGCGAGGTGGTGACGCAAAACCCCAAGGAGTTTGACCCCAGGAAGATCCTCGGCAAGGGCCGGGAGTACCTGAAGCAGGTGATCCGGGAAAAGTTCACCCTCATGGGCACCGTGGGCCGGGCCTGATACCACCCCATGCTGGCCCAAGCCAGCATGGGGGCCCCGGGGGAAAGGCGAAGGAAACCGGAAGCAGTGGCCCCCGGGGTATGCTTAGCCCCGTGCTTAGGGTGGTGGTCAAGCCGGGAAAGGAGCGCAAGGTCCGGAACTTTTACCCCAACCTCTACCGGGATGAGCTAGAGGAGGCTCCGGAGGAGGCCGGGGTGGCCGAGGCCCTGTCTGCGGACGGGGACTTCCTGGCGGTGGGCTACTTTGACCCCCGTTCCCGGGTGCCTTTCCGCGCCTACCGCTTTGACCGGGGGCCCTTGAACCGGGCCTTTTTCCGGGACCGCTTCGCCCGCGCCCTGAGGAAGCGGGCAGGCCTGGGAAGCGCCTACCGCCTGGTCCACGGGGAGGCGGACGGGCTTCCCGGGCTGGTGGTGGACCGCTTCGGGGAGGTCTTGGTCCTCCAGGTGCGCACCCGGGGGATGGAGGCCCTTAGGGAGGTCTGGCTCCCCGCCCTGGTGGAGGCCGTGGCCCCCCGGGGGGTCTATGAGCGGAGCGACCTCGAGGCCAGGCGGCAGGAGGGCCTTCCCGAGCGGGTGGGGGTGCTCCACGGGGAGGTGCCCCAGGTCTTGGAGGTGGAGGAGGACGGCCTTCTCTTTCCCATTCCCCTCGCCCTCGCCCAGAAGACGGGCTTCTACCTGGACCAGCGGGAGAACCGCCGCCTCCTGGAGGCCATGGTGCGGCCTGGGGAAAGGGTCTTGGATGTGTATAGCTACGTGGGGGGCTTCGCCCTAAGGGCGGCCCGCAAGGGGGCGTATGCCCTGGCCGTGGACAAGGACCTCGAGGCCCTGGCCGTCCTGGACCGGGCGGCCATGGGGGCGGGGCTTCGGGTGGACATCCGCCACGGGGAGGCCTTGGCGGTGCTAAAGGCCCTGGAGGGCTCCTTCCACCACGTGCTCCTGGATCCCCCCACCCTGGTGAAGCGCCCCGAGGAGCTTCCCGCCATGAAGCGCCACCTGGTGGACCTGGTGCGGGAGGCCCTGAGGCTTCTCGCCCCTGAGGGCTACCTTTGGCTTTCCAGCTGCAGCTACTACCTGAAGGCCGAGGACCTCCTGGAGGTGGCCCGGCGGGCCGCCGCCGACCGGGGGATGCGCCTTCGGGTCCACGCCCTCACCCACCAGCCCAAGGACCACCCCTGGAGCCTCCACGTCCCGGAAAGCCTGTACCTCAAGACCCTCATCCTTCAGGAGGACGCCCTCTGAACCTCCTGGGGGCGAAGCCGGGACAAAGGAATCTTGGACCGGGAGGCTTTCCCTGTATGATGGGGGGGAGGCACCCCTGGGGTGCGGAAAAGGAGGAAGTATGGAAGTGGCACGGGGTTTGGAGGGCGTTCTCTTCACGGAAAGCCGTATGTGCTTCATTGACGGGGAGGCGGGCAGGCTCTACTACTACGGCATCCCCATCCAGGAGCTGGCGGAGAGGAGCACCTTTGAGGAAACCACCTTCCTCCTCCTCCACGGGAGACTCCCGGGGCGAGAGGAGCTTGCGGCCTTCAAAAGAGACCTGGCGCGCCGACGGGCCCTGCCGGACCACCTTCTGGCCTCCTTCCGTCGCTATCCCACCTCGGCCCACCCCATGAGCTTCTTGCGCACCGCCGTTTCCGAGCTGGGCATGCTGGACCCCACCGAGGGGGATATCTCCCGGGAGGCCCTCTACCAGAAGGGCCTGGACCTCATCGCCAGGTTCGCCACCATCGTGGCCGCCAACAAGCGGCTTAGGGAGGGTAAGGAGCCCCTCCCCCTAGGGAGGACCTCTCCCACGCCGCCAACTTCCTCTACATGGCCAACGGGGTGGAGCCTTCTCCCGAGCAGGAGCGCCTCATGGACGCCGCCCTCATCCTCCACGCCGAGCACGGCTTCAACGCCAGCACCTTCACCGCCATCGCCGCCTTCTCCACGGAGACCGACCTCTACTCGGCCATCACCGCTGCCGTGGCCTCCTTGAAGGGCCCCCGCCACGGGGGGGCCAACGAGGCGGTGATGAAGATGATCCAGGAGATCGGCACCCCCGAGCGGGCCCGGGAGTGGGTGCGGGAGAAGCTTGCCAAGAAGGAGCGCATCATGGGCATGGGCCACCGGGTCTACAAGGCCTTTGACCCGAGGGCCGGGGTGCTGGAGCGCCTGGCCCGGGTGGTGGCCGAAACCCACGGCCACTCCACCGAGTACCAGATCCTGAAGCTGGTGGAGGAGGAGGCGGGCAAGGTCCTGAACCCCCGGGGCATCTACCCCAACGTGGACTTCTACTCCGGGGTGGTCTACTCCGACCTGGGCTTCGGCCTGGAGTTCTTCACCCCCATCTTCGCCGTGGCCCGCATCTCCGGCTGGGTGGGGCACATCCTGGAGTACAAGGAGCTGGATAACCGCCTCCTCCGCCCCGACGCCAAGTACATCGGGGAGCTGGACCTGCCCTACGTGCCCCTCGAGGCCCGCTAGGTCCTTTTTCAACCTCGGGCCCCAGGAGGAAAGCCCCCGTCCCGGCCAGGTGGCGCTATAGCCCGCAGAAGGCCTCGTAGTCTATAAGCTCCTTCTGGGTGGGGTTATCCCCGCACACCGGGCAGGAGGGGTTGCGGCGGGTCCGGAGCTTGCGGAAGTTCCCCTCCAGGGCATCGTAGAGGAGGAGGTGCCCGGCGAGGGGCTTCCCCAGGCCGAGGAGGACCTTAAGGGCCTCGGCGGCCATGAGGCTCCCCACCACCCCCGGCAAGACCCCGAACACCCCGGCCTCGGCGCAGGAAGGGACGGACCCGGGGGGCGGGGGTTTGGGGAAGAGGCAGCGGTAGCAGGGCCCCATCTCCCCTTCCTCCGTGGGGTGGTGGAAGACCGCAACCTGCCCGTCAAACTGGTAGATGGCCCCGAAGACCAGGGGCTTGTTCAGGAACACCGCGGCATCGTTTACCAGGTAGCGGGTGGGGAAGTTGTCCGAGGCGTCCACGATGAGGTCGTAGGGCCCCAGGATCCCCAGGGCGTTTTCCGAGGTGAGGCGGACCGGGTAAGCCTCCACCTGCACCAAGGGGTTTAAGGAAAGGAGGCGCTCCTTGGCGGCCAGGGCCTTGGGCTTGCCCACGTCCTCCGTGGCGTAGAGCACCTGGCGGTGGAGGTTGGAAAGCTCCACCCGGTCCATCTCCACGATGCCCACCCGCCCCACCCCGGCGGCCACCAGGTACTGGAGGACGGGCACCCCCAGGCCTCCCGCTCCCACCACCACCACGGAGGACCTTTTGAGCCTCTCCTGCCCCTCGGGGCCCACCTGGGGCAGGATCATCTGCCGGTGGTAGCGGTCCAGCTCCTCCTTGGTCCACATCCTAAGCCTCCCGGGTGCCGAAGCCGGGGGGGAGGAAGTCAGGGTAGTCGGGGTTGCCCTTGCGGTCCGGAATCTGGGGGACGAGGTCCGAGGGGTGCGGCTCCCCCTTGCGGCAGTAGGGGCAGTCGTGGCGCACCTTGTAGCGCACGGGCCTTGCGGGGATGCCCAAGGCGATGGCGTGGGGCGGGACGTCCCGGGTGACGATGGCCCCCGTGCCCACCATGGCGTCGTCCCCGATGCGCACCCCGGCCAGAACCGTGGCGTGGTAGGTGATGCGCACCCCGCTACCGATGACCGTCTCCTTCAGGGTCACGTCGGGGGAGGCCAGGACGTGGTGGGTGTGGCTGTAGACGTTGACGTAGTCGGAAAGGGAGGTGCGGTCCCCGATCTTGATGCCGCCGATGTCGTCCAGGAGGACGTAACGGTGCACCACCACATCGTCGCCCAGCTCCAGGTTGTAGCCCACGGAGAACTCCACGTTCTGGAAGAACTTGGGGTTTTTCCCCACCCGCTTGAAGATGAAGGGGGCGAGGGCCCTTCTTATGGCCACCCCCGAGTGCACCGACTGGCCTAAGGGCGTGAAGTCCAGCACCTTCCAGAACCAGAGGAGGGGCTTCACCCGCCGGAACTTCTCCAGGTCGGTGGCGGCGTAGTACTCCGCCTCAAAGGTGATCCCCTCGGGGTCCAGGGCCAGGGCCGCGAGGGGGTTTGCCTCCAGGAGCTCCTCGTAGGGCCTGGCGTAGAGGAGGCGGGCGAGCTCCTCCCGCACCAGGGCGTTCCGGTCCACGCCGGGGTCGGAAAGCCTCTCGGTGAGGCTTCCCAAATAGCGGTCCAAGGCCTTCTGGTGCAGGGGGGCGATTTCGCGGGGGAGTAGCCAGGGCATAAGGCTATGGTAACGGAGGAGCCGCCGGAAAAAGGGTGGGTCCTCACTCCACCCGGGAGCGGTAGCCGAGTTCCCGGAGGGCCTCGGGGTCCTTGCGCCACTCGGGGTAGACCTTGACCTCGAGGTCCAGGTAGACCTTGCGGCCCAGGAAAACCTCCAGCTGCTTCCTCGCCGCCTGGCCGATCTCCTTGAGCTTCCTTCCCCCTTCCCCGATGACGATGCCCTTCTGGGAGGGGCGCTCCACGTAGATCACCACCTTGAGGTAGAGCACCCCGTTCTCCCTTTCCGCCACCTCCTCCACCTTGGTGGCGATGGCGTAGGGCACCTCGTGCCAGAGGCGCTTCATGGCCTCTTCCCGGACGATCTCCGCCACCCACTCCCCAAAGGTCTGGTCGCCCTTGGCGTGGTCCTCGGGGTAGTAGAAGGGGCCCTCCGGGAGAAGGGCCAGAAGCTCGGCCTTGAGCCCGGCCACCTGCCTCTCGTCCAGGGCGGAAAGCTTCCGGGGCAGGGCCTCGGGCAGGAGGGCGTGGTAGGCCTTTAGGGCCTCCTCCGGGTACTTGGCCTCGTCCAGCTTGTTCCCCACGAGGAGGATGGGCACCCGGCCCACCAGGGGCCTCAGGGCCTTGGCCACCAGCTCGTCCTCCGGCGTGGGGGGGTGGCGCAGGTCCACCACCCAGACCACGGCGTTCACCTCGGCGAGGGCTTCGTAGACCTCCCGGTCCATAAACTCCCCCAGGGCGTCCATGGGCTTGTGGAGGCCGGGGGTGTCCACGAAGACGATCTGGCGGTTCCCCTCGGTGAGGATGCCCCGGAGGCGCTTGCGGGTGGTCTGAGGCCTGGGGCTTATGGGGGCCACCTTGATCCCCAGGAGGTTGTTGAGCAGGGTGGACTTGCCCACGTTGGGCTTGCCCACGATGACCACGAAGCCGGAATGGGTCTTCTCTTCCATGGCGTCTAGGTGATCCCGGCCCTCTGGATTTGCCCCTTGGGGCAGGGGCCGGACCTTCCAGGCCTTTCAGTATACTGCACGGCGTGGACCCCTTGGCCTTAGCCTTCCTGCCGGGCATTGGCCCGAAGCGG